>NZ_JBVIVP010000028.1:0-99685 GCF_055595445.1 Streptomyces sp. NPDC040432
GGCACGTGTACCTCTCGCGCCCGCCGCTCTACAAGATCAAGTGGGGCCGCGACGACTTCGAGTACGCGTACTCGGACCGCGAGCGCGACGCCCTGATCGCCCGCGGAGCCGGCACCGGAAAGCGGCTGCGCGACGACACCATTCAGCGCTTCAAGGGTCTGGGCGAGATGAACGCCGAGGAGCTGCGCGTCACCACCATGGACGTCGATCACCGCGTGCTCGGCCAGGTCACCCTGGACGACGCCGCACTGGCCGACGAACTCTTCTCGGTGCTCATGGGGGAGGACGTCGAGGCCCGACGCTCCTTCATCCAGCGCAACGCCAAGGACGTCCGCTTCCTCGACATCTGAACCTGCGTACGTCCCGTGAACCGGCATACGGCCTGCCCGCGTACGTCCGAGACTCCCGGATCCGAACGCCGACTCGGGCGCGGGAGCCCCTCCACTCCGCCCCCTCGGGGGGAGGCAGCCACGGAGGGGGCTCCGTCGCTCAGATGTCGACGTGCGGGTAGGACTCGGTGTACGACTCGCCCAGGGCTCCGTAATAGACACAGGTGCGGGCCGCGAGGTCCACCTCGTAGTGCAGGACGCCCGCGGTCCAGCAGCCGTGCACGAACTCGGGGTAGGTGCTCTCCCCCGCCTGGTCCGTCCGGAGCGCCGCGATGAGGGCAGCCTCGTTCCAACCGGGGACGTCCTCCGCGCTTCCTTCGTCCACGACCGGCGCGGCCTGCGTGACGACGGGGCCCGTGGCGGTGACGTAGACGCTCGTTCCGGCGGGGACGACGCAGCGGTACGTCTTCACACCCCCCTGGCGCAGGGCCTCGGCGAGGTACGGAAACCCGCCCACCCGGGGACGGACGGCGGCGGCACGCTCGCGGGCGGCCTTCAGGTTCTCGATACCGGTACTCATCTCGCGCTCCTTGAGGTATGTGCCCCCGCCTGCCCGACCGGACAGCCTTGCTAAGATGACAATAACGTCCCATCTAGACATCATGTTGTCAAACTGGAGGTGTCGGCATGGCCGACGAGATGGCTCTGCTGGTCGCCGACATCTACGAGGCGGCCGGAGCCCTGCGACGGTCCGGCGAGGCCGTCGCCGCGACGCAGGGCCAGACCCAGGCCCGCTGGCAGGTCCTCAGCGTGGTCTCCGAGCAGGCCCTGAGCGTCCCCGCCGCGGCCCGCCGGCTGGGGGTGGCCCGCCAGAACGTCCAGCGCATCGCGAACGACCTCGCGAAGGACGGGCTGGCCGCGTTCACGCCGAACCCCGACCATCGGACCTCGCCCCTGCTCACGCTCACCGCCTCCGGCCACCAGGTCCTGGAGGCCATCACCGAACAGGCGCACGCGTCACACCGGCGCATCACGCACCTGATCCCCGAAGCCGACATCGCCGCCGCCCGGACCCTGTTGCGCACCCTCACCGACGCCGTCCGGCAGGCGGAGACGGACGCCCCGTCCTGACGGACCCGACAGGCTCCTTCGGGCGGGCGCCCGGCGCCGCCCGTTCCCGCCCCACTGCCCCGGGTTTGGGCGCCCCGATCCGGAGCACCATGATCAGCATGAACAGCAACAACGCGTCCGAGTCCGGCGCATGGTATTTCGACACCGTCACCCACACCGTCGTGGACGGGCCCGGCCCCGATCGCCTCGGCCCCTACCCGACCCGCGAGAAGGCGGCCTCGGCCATGGAGACCGTGGCCGACCGCAACAGGACCTGGCAGGAGGATCCCCGCTGGGACGACAAGAAGGACGAGGCGTAACGCCGAGGGACGCCTTGATCCCGGCTCCCGCAGCACCGGGACGCGGCGGTCGCGTTCGCAGCCCGTTCCCGGGCTAACCTTCCGCCGCACCCGACGCCCGGCGGGAGGAAGCGCCCCGCAGCAGCGCGCCCGTCGCCGAGGCCCCCGCCACCGCGAGGAGCAACGGCACGACCGCTTCTCGGGGCGCTCCGGTGAATTCCAGGGCGAGGACGATCGCCGTCAGGGGCATCCGCTGCGACACCGCCAGGAAGGCCCCGGCCGCGACGACGGCGTAGGCCCCGAGGACGGTCCCCGGCCACAGGAACTCCCACAGTCGGCCCGCGACGATGCCGAGCAGCGCACCGTTGGCGAAGGACGGCGTCAGCAGGCCGCCGTGCGCCCCGGAGCGCAGGCACAGGGCGACGACCGCCGTGCGCAGGACGAGGAGTACGGCCGCCAGGGCGAGGGAGGGATCGGCGGTGAAGGCGACCTCGGCGGGTCCCTTGCCGTTGCCGAGGAGTTGCGGGAACGGCACCGAGAGCAGTCCCAGGCACAGGAAGGCGGCGGGTGCGGTCACCAGGAGCGCGTTGCCGCGCGGCGCCCGGTCGCGGGCGGCGGTCGTGAGCCGGGAGAACCCGTACGCGCACGCGCCCACCAGCGGACCGACGAGTGCCGACCACAGCAGCAGCGAGCCGCTGAAGGGCAGTTCCGGCAATTGGTACGTCGGCTCGTCGGGCATCGCCACGCGCACGACCATGGTCGCCAACGCGGCCGTCAGCACAGCCGGTACCACCGTGCCGAGGGCCCAGGTCCCCAGGAGCACCTCCAAGGTGAAGAGGGCGCCGCCCAGGGGAACGTCGTACACCGCCGCCAGGCCGGCGCCCGCCGCGCACGCGACGAGGACACGGCTCTGGGACGGGTCGAGTCCGGCCCTGCGGGTGACGCCGGTGGCCACGAGGGCCGCTGCCTCGCGGGGCGCGACCTCCCGGCCGAGCGGAGAGCCCAGAGCGACGGTCACCACCTGGAGCACCGCGTGGACGGAGGTCGTCACCGCGGGCATCCGGGGCCACCGCATCGTCAGGGCCTGCCGGATCTCCACACGGGGACGCCCGTAGCGGCTCAGCATCCACCAGCCCACGCCGGCCACCACGCCCGCCGACACCGTGACCACGACGCGACGCAGCGCCGAAGCGGCTTCCACGCCGTCCAGGAAGGACCCCTGCTCGTACCCGAACGCCAGGTGCTGCACGGTGCGCAACAGCAGGAGCAGCAGGCCGCCGCACACCCCGGCTCCCACGCCGACGACGCAGGCAGCGGCGGCGAAGCGGACCCGCCGCGCAATGAGGACGGGGGCACCGAACATGCAGGAACCATAGGTCCTGGGGCAGCGTCCCTGCCGGACCCACCGGACCACGGCGCGTTCACGGCGCCGCGGCCCTCGCGTTCCGTCCACCCCGTGACCGGTCGGTCGGGCACCGGTACCGGGTGGGGGTCACGGTCAGGGCGTCACGGCCCCACGGGGGCGGCGCCGTCCACGGCGGGGACCGGGGTGAAGTCGAAGGTGGGGGCCGGGGTGAAATCCGACGCGCGGACCGAGGTGAAGTCCGACGCCGGGACCGGGGTGAAGTGGTGGCGGACCGCCCACTCGGCGGCGTCCAGGGAGAGGTACTCGCCCCGCACCCGCCCCTCCCGGGTCCGCACCTCGTAACGGTCGGCCATCGGGTGGATCTGGTACTGCGCGGAGCTCTCCGTGCGGATCATGGTCCCGTTCCTTCGTGGCGGCGGTTCGGTCACGCTTGCTTACACGTCCACCCTGCCCGTGCCGGATCGACCTCGGCATCGGTCGACCGCCCCGTCCGGCGGATGACGAGCGTCCCTCCGGGAGGGTGGGTACCCGTTGTCCCGGCCACCGTCCGATCGGATGACCACCGGGCGCCGGCGTGGGTCCACAGGGCGTGTCCCACCAGGAAGGCGATGGCGCAACCGATGAGGCTGTCCGCCATCAGTTGGCCGGCGAGTTCCATGCCCTCCAGGTTGCTGATGTCCGACAGGAGCAGGATGAGCGGGGTGATGCCGGCGGTCTGGAAGCCGTAGCCGCGGGCGCAGAGCGGCGGCAGCACCGCTCCCAGCAGGAGGACGATCGGCACCTCCCATCCGCCGCGCGGCACGACGGCGAAGACCACGACGGACACGAGGATTCCGGCAGCGGTGCCGACCACCCGCGCCAGGGCGCGGGACGACACCGGACCGAGGTCGGGCTTCAGGACGAAGACCACGGTGATCGGCACCCAGTAGGCCCGTTCGTGCGGGACCAGGAGGACCAGTGCCTGCGCCGCCCCCACGCACAGACCGAGCCGCAGGCCGTAGCACCACGGTGCGGGCTTGGAAAGGAACTCCCGCAGGGTGCGGCGGCGCACCTGCCGTGTCGCGGTGGACGGTGCGGCTCGGGAGCGTGCGGGTACGCAGAGGGCAAGGACGAGCAGACCGCCGCCCGCCACGAGCAGGGGCGGCGCCCACACCGGCCCGGACGGGACCGCGCCGGTCGCGAGGACGGCATTCAGCAGGAACATCAAGGCCGCCAGGGAAGCGGTACGGCCGAGCACGGACAGCATGCCCGAGAGCAGAGCCAGCGCAGTCACGACCGCCCAGGTCACCCACCCGTGGCCGGCGGAGAGGCCGCCGAGCAGCGCGCCGCCGGCGCCCAACAGCAGGCAGGCGCAGACACCGCGCAGGCGATCGCGGCGGTCGGGCGCCGTCGCGGCCAGCACGCCGAAGAGGCCGCCCAGGGAGGCGAGGGCCCCGTACTCGGGCCGGTGGGCGGCCAGCCCCAACGCCAGCGGCACGGCGAGGGCAATGGCCCCACGGACTGCGGCTCCGATGCCGGACCGGGACGCGGTCCGGCCCAGGGGAAGGGGCAATCCGCGATGCATGTGGTCCTCCGGAACCGTGCAGGGGGTGGGGGCGGGTGCGGGTGCGCGGGGCGTCGTTCTCGGCCGTCGAACGGGTGCCACCGGTGAGGCGGGTTTCCCCCGGTCACGGAGTCCCTGTAGGGCTCGCGTGGGGGCCGTCCGTGCCGAGGGGACGGGTCGGGCCCGGGGCGGGTCCTGGGGTGTGGTCATGGTCGGGTTCCCCGTCGACCCCAGCCCACCAGTTGGACACGCCCCCGGTCGTCCTGCCTTCGGAGGACGAGGCGGGGGATGCGCACGGCGGAGCGCCGTGCGCATCCCCCGCCTCGGTCGTCCACCGATCGGGCGTCATGGCCTGGTCGGACGGCCCGTCGGGCTGACGCGAGCCGGTGTCGGGCACGCCCGGGGGCAGGTTTCCCCGGGCAGCGGTCGGTCGTGCCGCAACAGGGCACGGGAGCCGTTCGGCAGGGAGGCCGCCACGGCCTCGGAAGGGCGGGACGGGACTGGCGCCCCCGGGGCATGCCTGAATGCATCGGAATCGGTGATGGGCCCCGGCCCGTGGGGTCCGGTCCTCCCGAGCCTCCGGTGCCGGTGGCGGTACTCCCCCGTCGGGTTGTCCCGAGACGTCGACACGGCACCCGGGGGCATCGGATGCGGGCCCGGGAGTCTAGCCGGCCGGGGGCGGGGTCTTGAAGGGTTCGAGGCTGGGCCCCGGGACGACCTTGAACGAGAGCAGGGGGAGGTTGATGATGACCTTGCCCGGTTCCATGGGCGTTCGGTCGCGCGGAGCGCCCTGGCATGCGTCGGCCTCGTAGATGAACACCGACGTGTTGGTCTGGTTGGCCACCGACCGGAAGTAGCTGCCCTCCGGGGCGTCGGGGAAGACCTCCTTGACCGTGTAGCAGTGTCCGTCCATGGGGCTCTGGACGAGTTTGCGCGGCGCGCCGATGATCGGCCCATCCGCACCCGGCCCACCCAGCACGACCTGGATGTCGCCGACGGCCGCCGAGGCCGAGGTCGGCAGGACCGTTGTGAGCATCAGAGCGGTTCCGGCGGCGATCAAGAGCCCGGCACGGCGGGCGATCCGTTGACGGTGCATGGAAACCTCCGTGGCGCCGTGTTGTCCGCGGTGCGATCGAGGGCGCCGATCTCTCGGCCAAGTATCCGCTCGCGATATCGGCAGCGCAGCGCGGCCGCTGCCGCACAGCCCCTCACCTGCGGCTCCGGACCCGGAACCCGGCGGGCAGGACCCGGAGCGGCGCAGGCGGGCCCCCGGCGGCGCGAGAGCGGCGACCACACCTGGACCGCCGTGAGAACGTTCCGCGCGGGCTGCCCGGACGGCGCTCCGATGGACCGGGGCTTCGGCTGGGTGGTGGTCGCGGCCGTGGCATCGTCCGCCGACCGGCCCTACCCGGTACCGGACCGAGTGGCCCGCGCGGCACCTGCTCGCGTGGCGGTGGTGAGGTAGGTGATGCGGAGGGTGCCGGTGGCGGGTTCTCGGTCGACGAGCACCTCGACACCGTAGACCGAGTTGATCATGTCCGGGGTGAGCACGGTCTCCGGGGCACCGGACGCGACCACCTGCCCGGATCGGAGGAGGACGAGGTGGTCGCAGTACCGGGCGGCGAGGTTCAGGTCGTGCAGGGCGACGACGCAGGTGACGTCCAGCGAGGTCAGCAGGTCCAGGAGTTCCAGCTGGTGACGGATGTCCAGATGGTTGGTGGGTTCGTCGAGCAGGATCTCCCGGGGCTCCTGCGCGAGGGCGCGGGCGAGTTGGGCGCGCTGCTTCTCGCCCCCCGAGAGGACGTGCCAGCTCCGGTCCTGCCGGTCGGTGAGGTCGGTCCGCTCCAGCGCGGCGTCGACGATCCGCCTGTCGTCCCCGTCGAGTGCGTCGAAACGGCCGCGGAACGGTGTGCGTCCGAGCTCCACGACCTGGCGGACGGTGACGCGGTGGTGGGCGGAGACGTCCTGTTCGACGACCGCGAGGCGACGGGCCAGCACTGGGCGGCCGAGCTCCCGGAGGTCGGTGTCGTCGTAGCGGACGGTTCCGGAGTCGGGGCGGCGCAGTCCGGCGAGCAGGCGCAGCAGCGTCGACTTGCCGGAGCCGTTCGGGCCGAGGAGACCGGTGACCTTTCCGCCGTGAGCCGCCATGTCGATTTCGTCGAGCAGCCGTTGTCCCTTGACCGACCAGGAGAGGTGGGTGGTGGTGATGTGGCCCATCAGGACTCCAGACGCTTGAGGATCAGCGCGAAGGCGGGTGCACCGAGGAGGGCGGTGATGACGCCCGCGGGCAGTTCGTGCGGCGAGAACGCGCTGCGCGCGAACACGTCGACCCAGATGAGGAAGACGGCGCCGGTGATCGCGGACAAGGGGAGAAGGGCGCGGTGCGTCGGGCCGGCAAGGACGCGGACGGCATGCGGGACGAGCAGGCCGATGAAGCCGATCGCGCCGGAGGCCGCCACGGCGGCCGCCGTGATGATGGAGGTCAGCACCATGAGCCGGACACGGGCCGTGGTGACGTTGATCCCCAGAGCGGCCGCGGAGTCCCACCCGAAGGTGAAGGCGTCGAGGGCGGGTGCGAAGAACTGCACGGCGATCACACCGGCCAGGATGATCACGATGGTGATCGTCACGCCTTCCCACCGGGCGCCCCCGAGGGTGCCGAGCAGCCAGTAGGTGAAGCCGCGGGTGGAGTTCGCGTCGCCGCCGACCATGAGGATGACCGATGTGACCGCCGCGAAGAACTGGGACACCAGCACACCGGTCAGCACCACCCGGGACGGGGTGGCGACCCTTCCGCCGCCGAGTAGGAGCAACAGCAGGCCGAAGGAGAGCAGGCCGCCGGCGAACGCTCCGGCGGAGAGCGAGACGCTGCCGCCGATGCCCAGCAGGAGCACGGCGACCGCGCCGGTGGAGGCGCCCGAGGAGACTCCCAGCAGGTAGGGGTCGGCCAGTGGGTTCCTGGTGACGGCCTGCAGGACCGCGCCCGAGACGGCCAGGGCCATGCCGACGACGGCGGCCAGCAGGACCCGCGGGAATCGCGACTCCCAGATCAGTGCGTCCAGGAGGCGCGGCAGGGGCGGGGTGGGGGCGAGGTCGCCGAGACCGAGGTGTCGGAGGATGGTGGAGACCACGTCCAGGGGGCGGATGTCGGCGCTCCCGAACAGGGACGCGGCGATGACCGACACCAGGAGCGCGGTCGCGGCCAGGATCAGAAGCGCGGCGGTGGGGGCCTTGCGACGGTGCATCGGAGCTCGCGCACCGCCGGCGGTCGGGGCTCCGGCCGGCGTGTGGGTGCGCGCGGCGGGTTTCTGTGAGTTCGTCGTCATGATGGTGGACGGGTCACCCGAGCTTGTTCAGGCCGTCGGCCAGCGTGGGAACGACGGACGCGCTGCCGTAGCCGGGATCCATGTGGCTGCCGGGGACGGTGATGAACCGGTCGCCCTTCACGGCGGCGAGTTTGCTGGTGAGGGGGTCCTTCTTGAGGAGGGCGATCTTCTCCTCGGCGGTGTCGTTGGGGTCGCCCCGGGTCAGGTCGGCCAGGATGATGACGTCGGGGTCGCGGGCCGCGACCTGGTCCCAGCCGACCTCTGCCCACTTGGTCCTGGCGTCGGCGAAGATGTTCTCGACCCCGACGAGCTCGGAGATGTGTTGGGGCAGACCGCCGGGACCGGCGGCCCATGGAGTGCCCTCGTAGGTGGAGTAGAACCACATCACCTTCAGCGGCTCGTCCCGCTTCTTGAGCGTACCCACGGCCTGGTCCACGACGGCTTTCTGCTCGGTCGCCAGCTTCTCCCCGGCTTCGGGCACGCCCATGATCCTGCCCAGCCGGCGGTACTCCTCGAACAGCATCGCGAAGTCCGCGTTCGCCACGTTCTGGTGGTAGGTGCAGTCGAACTCGGTCAGGTAGGTCGGCACGCCGAGGTCATGGAGTTGCTTGCGTTCGCCGGACTGCTCCTCGGTGAACATGCTCGCGAAGGAGCCGTAGACGAAGTCGGGCTGGGCTTCCAGCAACTTCTCGTGCTTGATCTCCGCACCGGGCGCCGACAGGAGCGGGATCTTCCCGTACTGCTCGGCGATCGCGGGCGGTGTCTTCTCGATCTCGTAGCCCGTTCCGGCGATCCGGTCTCCCACCCCGAGGTGGATGAGGATTTCGGCGGCGGTCTGGTTGAGCGTCACGACTTTCCGGGGCGCGGCCTTGTAGGTGACGTCCGTGCCGCAGTTCTTGAGGGTGAACGGGTGGGTCGCGGCGTTCTTCGCCGTTGCCTCCGTCTTGCCGTCGGCACCGGAGGAGGGATCGGCGCCGCATCCCGTGACCGCGCACATCAACAGAGCCGCGGCCAACATGGGAATCGTTTTCGTTTTGATCATCTGAGGGGCCCAAATCGTTCGAAGTGGCAGAGGGGATGACACCGGTCGCATGACGCGACCGGCAGGGGTGGCACGTCGGGCCGCGGAACAGGTCGTTCGACGCGGGGAATCGGCCCGGGGGCGGCCTGGGGCGGGTGCGTCCGGCTACCGCAGCATCGCGGCCAGCCGGCGGACGACCTGTTCGTCGAACAGGCCGTGGGCGGCCATCCAGTCGTCGTTGAACACGGTGTCGAGGTACTTGTCACCGCCGTCGCAGACCAGCACGACGATGGTGGCCCCGGGGTCCGCGCTCCGGGCCCGTTCGAGGGCCTTGTACACCACGCCGCCCGCCGAACCTCCGATCAGGAGCCCGAAGTTCCTGGCGAGGTAGCGGCAGGTCTCGAAGGCTTCCGCGTCGCTGACCTTGATCCCCTGGTCGAAGACCGCGTAGTCGACGACACCGCCGATCTCCGAACCCTCCGGTGTACCGGTGCCGGACTGGTGGTAGGGCGCCCCCTCGCCGCCGAAGACGACGGATCCCACCGGCTCGACACCGATGATCTTCAGGTCGGGGATGCGTTCCCGCAGGAAACGGCCGGTACCGCACAGCGAGCCGCCGGTGCCGACGGCGCCGTACAGGTAGTCGATGTCGTCGCCCAGGTCGTCGTGGAGTTCGCGGGCGAGCGGGCGGTAGCCGTTGGGGTTTCCCGGGTTGCGGTGTTGCGCGGTCCAATGGGCACCGTGTTCGGCGGCGAGGCGCTCGGCGGTCGTGTCGCGTTCGGCGGTGGCGAGGCCCCCCTCCTCCCCCGCGACGTTGAGGATGTCGGCGCCGTAGGCGAGCATGCCTCGCAGCTTGTCCGCGCTGGAGTGGTTGTCCACCACGGCGGTGAACTTGTAGCCGCGTTCGGCGGCGATGAGCGCGAGGCCGAGCCCGGTGTTGCCGGAGGTGGACTCCACCAGCCGTCCCCCTGGGGCCAGGAGCCCGGCCTCCTCCGCCTCGTCGACCATGTTCCTGGCCATCCGGATCTTGGCCGTTCCGGTGGGGTTGAACTGCTCCAGCTTCAGCAGGACGTCTGCCCCGCCTTCGGCGACGGGCAGCTTGAGCAGGGGCGTTCGGCCGATCAGGTCGGAGATCCTGCTTGTGATCACGGCTTGTCCTTCGCGCAGATCTCGGTCAGACACCGGACGAAGACGTCGTTGTCCCCGGGGGTCGACAGCGAGGCTCGGATGTAGGTCTCGTATCCCGGCTCGCGCCACGCCTTGACGATGATTCCGGCACGGTGCAGCTCACGGGCGACACGGTCGGCGCGGTGGCCGGTGTCGATGAAGAGGAAGTTGGTCGAGGACGGGACCACGCGCAGCCCCGCTTCGCCCAACCGGTCGGTGACCCTGGTGATCTCCACAGCGGTTCGGTGAATCGTCTCCGCCAGGTGTGTGTGGTCCCCCAGCGCGGCGATGGCGGCCTCCTGCGCCGGGTGGTTCACGTTGTACGGGGTACGGACCCGGTCCAGGGCCTGGACCAGGGCCCGGTCCGAGGCGATGCCGTACCCGACGCGCACGCCGGCCAGGCCGTAGGCCTTGGAGAAGGTGCGCAGCACGATCCACGGCCGGGCCCTCTCGCGCAGGGCCTCCAGCCCGTCGGGGTAGCCGGGGTGGGAACGGGCGAACTCGCCGTACGCCTCGTCGAGCACCAGCAGGGCCGACTCCGGGAGGGCGTCGACGATCTGCGCCAACTGGTCGGCGTCGAGCACGGACCCGGTCGGGTTGCAGGGGTTGGCGAGGAAGACGAGCTTGGGGCCCTCGGCGAGGGCGTCGCGCCAGGCGGCCGCGTCGAACCCGAACCCATCGGTGACGGGGACTTTCCGGACCCGGGCGCCCATGACGCGGGGGAAGGTCTCGTGCAGGCTGAATCCGGGCGCCTGGGTGACGACCAGATCAGCGGGGTCGAGGACGGCCCGGCAGAGCAGCTCCAGGAGGTTCTCCGACCCGTTTCCGAGCACGACCCGGTCGGGTGGCACGTCGAGACTCATGCCGATGGCCTCGGCGAGACGCCGACCGGTGGGGTCGGGGTACCGGGAGATGCCGTCGCTCACGGCCTTCCGTACCGCTCGGGCGACTGCCGGGGAGACCTCGAACGGGCTCTCGTTGTTGGAGAGTTTGATGACGCGGCCGGAGCCGCTGAGGGTGGCCACCTCATCGGGGTGGGCGCCGGGATCGTAGCGGGGTAGTCCCGCGACCTCCTTGCGTATCAGGGAGGTGGAGGGGGGCGGTGTGAGGAGGGGATTCATGACGGCTCCGGTTTCGTGACGGGTGCGCCGGACTTCTCCCGGCCGAGGCGGTCGAGACGTTCGAGGCGGTCGAGGCGGCGTAGGAAGGCGACCAGGAGGAGGGCGGCGGTGGCCGCGAGGCCGATGGTCTGGCCGGTCCAGACGCCCTCGACGCCCCAGTCGGCGGTGACCCCGAGCAGGTAGCCGGCGGGGAGACCGACCAGCCAGTAGCCGACGAGGGAGATCCGGAAGGGGCCCGCGGTGTCGCCGATGCCCCGCAGGATGCCGTTGCCGATGTTCTGGGTCGCGTCGAAGACCTGCATGAGGGCGGCGATCAGCAGTCCGGTCGCCGTCAGCGCGATGATGTCCGCGTCGTGGGCGTGCTCGGCCGGGAGGAACAGCGACACGATCGTGTCCGGCACCAGCACGTACACGACGGCGATCAGCAGCGTCACGATGACGCCCCAGGTGATGCCGAGCAGCCCCGTCCTGCGGGCTTCCCGGTGGTCGCGTCCGCCGTCGGCCTCGCTGATGAGGATGGACGCGGCGTGGGAGATGCCGGCGGAGACCATGAAGACGATGTAGACGATCTGGTTGAGCACCGTTTGCGCGGCCAGGGCCTCGACGCCCAAGGAACCGATGACCAGGGTGAGCACGCTGAAGAACCCGGCCTCCGAGGCGTAGGTTCCGGAGATGGGCAGGCCCATGCGCCGGACCGACCGGACGGCGTCCCCGTTCCAGCGCCTCGCGTGGGGCGAGGTGAGGTAGGGGCGGAGGCCGCTGTCGCGCAGGATCACCACGAGGAACGCCAGGAACGACAATGTGAACACGGTGACGGTGGCGATGGCGACGCCGACGAAACCGAACGCGGGCAGGCCGAACTTCCCGTGGATCAGCACGTGGTTCAGGCCGATGGTCAGGCCGACGGAGACGATCGTGATGCCCAGCAGTGGGCCGGGCCGCTTGAGGCCGGTGGTGAAGTGCCGCAGGTTCTGGAACCAGAGGCAGGGCAGCATGCCCGGCGCCAGGACCGTCAGGAAGTCACCGGCCCGGTCGACGACCGCGGGATCCTGGCCCAGCAGGACGAGCAGTGGTCCGACCAGCAGCAGGGCCGCGCAGAACACCACGCCGCACACGGTCGCCCAGAAGAAGCCCGCGAACAGCAGGGCCGCGATGCGCCGCCGGTCGCCCCGCGCCTTCGCTTCCGCCACCAGGTTGCCGACCCCGGTGACCAGTCCCGTGCCGGTGGTGCGCAGTTGGTTGAACAGCGCGAGGGCAAGACCTGCGGCGGCTATCTCGACCGTGCCGAGTCTGCCCAGCATGACGATGTCGACCGTGGTCAGCGCGACGTGGGCGAAGTTGGTCAGGATCAGCGGGAGGGCGAGCCCCAGCAGCGCACGCGAGTTCTTGACCCACCAGGCCGTCGCGGGCGCCCCCTTGGGCTTCGAACCGGCGGTGTCGGTCGTATCGGTGATCACCAGAAGTTGACCTTTTCCCCGCGTCCGGCCGCTCGCGCGAGGTCGGCCACGTACCGGCCCAGCGCGGCGTCGGTGACCGCCATGCCGCTGTTGTAGGCGAAGACCACGTCGTCCGCGGTGCGCCGGGCGGGTGCCAGGCCGAGCAGGATCTCCGGCAGCTGGGCGTCGACCGGCGGCAGGCTGCCGTCCTCGCCGCGCAGGTCGTCGCAGGTCGCGTACATCTGGGCGGTGTCGGTGGCGATCCGGTGGTCCGCGCCGTGGCAGACGTCGGCGTGCACGCCGTATCCGAGGAGAACGGCCACCGAGCCCGGCTTCATCCAGTTCCGCCGGACCTCTTGTGTGGCGGACAGGCCGGCGGCGCCGATCACGATGTCCGCGCCGGCAGCCGCCCGGCGCAGGTCCTCGACGATCTCGACTTCGCGACCGTCGACGCTGTCCCTCACGGCGCGCAGGCCCTCGGGGTATGTGCCGAACACCTGCAACCGTTCAAGCTCCGGCAGGGCCGCCACCAACATCGGCAGGGC
The DNA here is from genome assembly GCF_055595445.1 of Streptomyces sp. NPDC040432. Classification (NCBI taxonomy): domain Bacteria; kingdom Bacillati; phylum Actinomycetota; class Actinomycetes; order Kitasatosporales; family Streptomycetaceae; genus Streptomyces; species Streptomyces sp. NPDC040432. The sequence goes on from NZ_JBVIVP010000028.1 coordinate 13,264, forward strand.
CGCCTTCGCCTGGACGCCGCTGCCCACGACGAGGGCGGTCCGTGCGTCGGGGCACGCGGCGCGGGCGAGCAGAGCGGTGGTGGCCGAGGAACGCAGGGGGCCGAGCTTCACCACGTCCATGAGCGCGATGGGGTTCCCGGTGGTGTCGTCGACGAGGAAGACGAACGAGTGGAAGCGGTATCCGTCCCGGCTGCGGCGCGGGTCGAACTCGTAGACGGCCTTGAAGCAGACGGTTCCGCTACCGCCGTCCCTCGCCACCATCGAGTAGCCGAGCGAGCGGTGATCGGGATCGTCGATGATGGTCTTGACCGGGTTGTTCGAGCCGTCCTCGCGCAGCGCTCGGTAGGCCCGCTCGACGACCGCGATCACCTGCCGGTGGTCGATGTCCAGCCCTTCCTGCTGCGCTTGGGGCAACAGCCACAACTGGCCGGGCGGGGCGTAGCTCGTGGACATGCGGGGGTTCTCCTTCGTGGGGTGTGTTCGGATCGGTTTCGAGGTCTCATCGGGTGCCGTCCAGCCGCCAACGCGGAGCGGTCCCGTCGCCGCCCAGCCGGACGACGACCTTCGACGGCAGGGGTGCGTCGTGGAAGGGGGACTCATTGGAGTCCATCTGGTATCCGGCGGTGTTGAGATAGGCGAGGTGGTCCCCGCGCCGCACGGGTCGGGGGAAGCCGACCTTCCGCCAGGTCAGCAGATCTCCTTCCAGGCAGGTCGCTCCCGCGACACAGGCCGGGAACGTCTCGTCGGCGGCCGACCGGTCGGACATCAGCAGCGGGTCGGGGAGGTAGTCGCTGTTGAACCACTGTTCGGAGAGGCTGAAGCTGCTCCCGGCGACGGTGACGATCGCGTACCCGTCGGACGCCCGGCGGTCGTCGACCTGCTGTACCCGGAACAGCGTGAATCCCGCCTGGTCCAGCAGGGCCCGGCCGGGTTCCACGACGAACCGGATGCCGTGGCGCCGTGCCTTCGCGGCGAGGCTTTCGCCGCTGTCGACGGGATGCGTCATGATCGCGCGGACGGCCTGGTCGGCGCACTGGCCGCCGTACGGATAGAAGGCCTCGAAGTTCTTGGCCGCGTGGTAGTGGGCCGGTTCGTTCTGCGCGAGGAAATCGCCCCACAGTTGCGGATCGACGTAGCGGACCGGGAGTCCGCCGCCGATGTCGACCAGCTCCGCGGCCGTCGAGCCGCGCCGCCGGGCGTCGAGGCAGTGCTCGATCATCTCGTTCGCCGCCGTCGCGCGTTCCTCGCCGGAATAGCCGTTGAGGTGGAAGGAGAAGCCTCGAAGGCTGATGTGTTCCGCGAGTTCCGCGCACAGACCGACGGCGGCCCCCCGCTCGGCGGCGGACATGCCGAAGCGGCTTGCAGGTTGACCGGTGGTCCGGGACCGCAGCAGCACGGCGGCCTGTCGTCCCGCGAGCCGGGCGGTCGCGGCGAGCCGCCGGAGTTCGCTGATCGAGTCGACGGCGATCAGACAACCGTGCTGAACGGCGAGGGCGTGCAGCGTGTCGTCCTTCTCCGGCCCGGATACTCCGATCCGGTGTCCGGGCACTCCGCCGGCGAGCGCCTTGATCAGTTCGGGTGCGCCGGCGACGTCGACCCCGATACCCAGCGAGGCGGCCGAACCGACGTAGCAGTCCGCCTTGTTGGCCTTCTTGGCGAAGAGGATTTCGGCGTCGACGGCCGACTCGGCGAACGCCTGCCGGAGCCTGCCGACGTTCTCCTCGAAGACCTGGGGCAGCACGACGTGCAGGGGGGAGCCCAGGCCGTCCAGGAGGTCGGCCAGGAGGGCTCGGTGATCCGCCAGGAGCGTGGAAACGATGGGATGTCGGAGTGCGGTGAGCGCGAAGGGCCGGAGTACGGCCGCCGGGCGCTCCAGCACTTGTCGTGAGATGAGCACCCCGTACTTCTATACGATTATGACAGTCATTTTCAATAGAGAGGGTGAACGATCTTCGAAGTGGGCGAAGCGATGGGTGTTTAGCGGCGTTTGTCTGCTCGATGGGCTGACGCACCCGCTCCATTCCGAGACGGGAACGGGGGGCCCACCGGCGACGCCGCAGCACTACGCCCGTTGGCCGGCCACCACCGCCGGCTGGGCGAAGGCCCGGTTCGACAGCGCCGACCTGACCGAGGTCCTGGTCGACGGCGAACGGGCGTGGACCGCCGACGGAGACATCGAACCGGGCATGTCACCTGCGGGCGTCCGGCTGCTGCCCTGCTTCGATGCCTTCACCGTCGCCTCCCAGCCCAGGGAGTTGCTCTTCCCCCGGCGCGGCCCGGGACCGGGCTTTGGCGAGGGGGCAGGCCGGCAACTTCCCCGTCCTTCTCATCGACGAGGCCGTCAGCGGCGTAGGGCATCAGAGGAAGTCGGGCTCCAAGGTGGCGATCACCGTCGAGCCGCCGGCGGACCTCGCCGCGCGTCGGCTCAGGCAACTCCACGAACAGGTCGAACGCGTCGCGGAGATCCTGCACGCCCGCCCGACCCTGACCATCGGTTCCGTCAACGTCGGAGCGCACGCCTGACCTCCCGCTCCCGGCGGGACGTCCGGGACGGCAACGACGTCCTGGCGGGCGTCCCGGCCGTCCCGCGCCGGTGAGGCGGGTGCGCGCCCGTCCATTCGCCGGACGTGCCATCCCGTCGGATCGCGTCCCGCACTCGTCGCCAGGCGTAGGTGGGGGGGCAGTGGTTGGCGCAGGAACTCCCGGGCGTGGCCTGTCGACCCGCGGCAATGATGGAACGCGACATCCGCCGTCCGTCGGGGCCGTCGCCGCTACACCGTGTCGGTGTCCCGGGCCGCTGACCTGACGCGGAATTCCAGGCTCTTCACCGCGTCCCTCGCCGCCCTCACCGCTTCCTCCTCGGTAGGTCCGAGGGCTCGTGCGTAGGCCACCCGCGACAGTGAGCTCTCCAGCGCCCCCACCCGTGCGCCGGGCCCGACCATGCCGTCCACCTGCGTCACGCCGGGGAGCGCTCGGGCCCGTTCCAGTCCGAGGATCTCCTCCAACGTCCCGCCGACGTCCACCGAGGCGAACCAGATCGCGGAGCTACGGGCCTCCGCGGTCGGTTCGGCGAGTTGCGCGCGAATGCCGGGCAGGACCGACTCACCGAGGGTCTGGCGCGCCGTGCAGTCGTCCGTGTCCACCCCGGTCGCTTCCAGGGTCAGCGTGGGGATCATGTCGCCACCCATGCGGACGTGCGTCTCGATCAGCCGTGGCCCCTTGGGGGTGAGCACGATCTCCGTGTGCGTCGGACCGAACCCCACGGCGAGCGCGTCCAGCACGGAGAACACGTACGCCTCGATCGCCGAGACGTCGTCCGGCGGCAGCGATGCCGGGCAGACATGGCCGAGTTCGACGAACGTCCCCGGATCCGAGTACTTCCGCGTGACGGCCACCAGGACGTGTTCGCCCGCCTCGGAGAACGCCTCGACGCTGAACTGCGGACCCTCCAGGAACTCCTCGACCATGACGCCCGTGCCGCCCATGCCGAGGTGGTTGGCGAGGGCCCGCTCGAAGGCTCCGTCCAGCCCGTCCTCGTGCGTCACCTTCGTGACGCCCGCACTGCCCGCGCTGGAGATCGGTTTGACGACGCACGGCGTGCCGTACGCCTCCACGAAGGCACGCAGTTCGTCCTGGTCCGCCACCCGCGCGCACGCGGTGGTGTCGATGCCCTCTTCGCGCAGTCGCGCCCGCATCGCGTGTTTGTCGTGGACGAGGGTCACCGTTTCGGCGGTGTGCCCTCCCAGGCCGAGGGCGTCGGAGATCGCGGCGTAGCGGTCCTGGTCGCGCTCCCCGAAGGTACCGATGCGGGTGAACGGGTCGTGGGCGTGCGCGGCGGCGGCGAGATCGATCCATTCCTGGTCGGGCGCGTCACCGCGCAGGCACAGCACCCGGGCGTTGTCCCCCGGTCGGCGGATCTTGGCGATCGAGTCCAGTTGACAGATGACCGTGGTCCTGGCGCCCGGCCGGGCGTCGCGGATGCGGGCGGGGAAGTCGCGGCCTGCGCCGACGATCAGTACGTGTTCGGACGAAGACATGGAGGTGGTCCTTGTTCCTCTCGGGTGGGCGGGCAGGTCGGCTACTTCCAGGTCGTGTTCTCGTTCCACCAGTCGATCGCGGCCATCAGGCGCCGGCGCGCGGAGTCGGCGGTGGGTCCCTCGACGAACAAGGAGGCGGCCGAGTCCAGGAGGTGGGTCACGCCTTTCCCTTCGGCCCCGGCCTCCATCAACAGTTCGAACCGGGTTCCCGGAACCGGGCACGTCCCGGCGGGGGGAACGAACTCTCCGTGTCCCGGGGGGAGCATGGCCCAGCCGACCAGGGCGGCCGGTGTCGCGGGCTGGTCCGTCAGGATCAGTTCCGCGCCGCACTGCCCGCGCAGGCCCTCGCGGGCAAGTTGCACGCCGAAGGACCGCTCGTAGGCTTGCGCGATCAGCGCGCCGCCCGCCCGGCTCGCGATCTCGCACATCACGAGTGTGTCGTCGCCGTCGATCCATGCCTCCAGGTGGAACGCGAGCGGATGGGGTGCCGCAGGTAGCGCGGCCACGACCTCGGCCGCCATGCGGACCAGTCGACCGGTGCGGTCGTCGTCGGCCGCCAACATCACACTGCCGAGGTGCAGTTCGTCGTGGATGCGCTCGGCGCAGCCGCTGGTGTACTGGGAGGGCCAGGCGTGCACCACCCGCCCGTCCCGCATGATGCCGTCGACGTGGAAGAACTCCCCGCTGACGAAGGACTCGGCCATCCATTGCCCCGGCAGGTAGGGGACGTCAGAGCTGCGTTCCCCGGCCAGGAACGCCGTGACGTCCCGGGGGCCGCGCAGGACCGTCACACCGGCGGCGCCGGCTCCGAAGCGGGGCTTCACCACCGCCGGGTATCCCTCGGCCTCGACGAAGTCCAGCAGGTCGGCGGGGCTGTCGAGCGGGGCGAACGCGGGCACCGCGATGCCCGCCGCCCGCACCAGCTGCTTCATGACGACCTTGTCCCGGTAGGCGGTCGCCGATGCGACTCCCTGGCCGGGCAGTCCCAGGCGTTCCCTCAGCCGCGCGGCCCGCAGCACGTCGTTCTCACTGCTGCTCGCGACGAGGTCCACCCCGTACCCGCGCGCGGCTTCCTCCGCCGCCTGCTCGGCGGACCAGGAGTGGTAGTCGTCGACGATCAGGTGCTGGGGGAAGTGCTCGGCCAGGGCGTCCTCGGCGCCGGTCACCGCCTTGGGCATCGTCACCAGCACGATGTCGTCCCGGGTCCGGTCCAGCCAGTCCTGCAACGGACGCGTGGCGAGCGGCTGGCGGGAGAGCAGTAGCACTTTCGGCATGGTTCAGGTCCTCGTGGGGATGAGTGGGTGACGGGACGCGGGAACACCGAGGGGTCCCTCGGTCCCGGTCACCGACCGGTCCTCGCGGCCGCGCCGAGGGACGGCCGGGGCAGTCCCAGGTTCTCCCTGAGCGTGGTGCCCTCGTACTCGGTGCGCACCAGCCCGCGACGCCGGAGCTCCGGCACGAGGAGGTCGACGATCGCGTCGAGCCCTCCGGGGTGGTAGTCCGGCATGATGTTGAAGCCGTCGGCCGCTCCGTTCACGAACCAGTCCTCCAACTGGTCGGCGACGGTTTCGGGGGTACCCAGCAGGAAGCGGTGGCCGCGCCCCGCCGCCACGGCCAGGTACAGCTCGCGGATGCTGAGGCCCTGGCGCCTGGCCTGCTCGTAGATCGTCTGCTGCTTGCTCGTGCTTCCCTCGATCGCGGGGAGTTCCGGCAGCGGTCCGTCCAGCGGGTGGCCCGAGAGGTCGACCATGCCGAGCTGGTACGAGAGCATGCCCAGACCCACCACCGGGTCGACCAGCGCCTGCAGGGTCTCGTACTTCTCCTCCGCTTCGGCGAGGGTGCGGCCCACGACGATGAACACGCCGGGCAGCACCTTCACGTCGTCCGGGTTCCTGCCGTAGCCGGCGACCCGGTCCTTCAGACCGCGGTAGTACGACTGCGCCGATTCGAGCGTCTGTTGGACCGTGAAGACCACTTCGGCCCAGCGGGCGGCGAAGTCCTGGCCGTCCGGGGACGAGCCCGCCTGGACGATGACGGGATAACCCTGCGGCGGGCGGGCCAGGTTGAGCGGGCCCTTGACCGAGAAGTGTTCGCCCTCGTGGCCGAGGATGTGCAGCTTCTCCGGGTCGAAGAAGCGCCCGGATTCCTTGTCGTAGAGGAAGGCGTCGTCCTCCCAGCTGTCCCACAGACCCGTGACGACCTCCATGAACTCGCGCGCGCGGTGGTAGCGCGCCGCGTGCTCGGGCTGGCGGTCCAGGTTGTAGTTCCTGGCTTCGGCGTCGGTGGCGGAGGTGACGACGTTCCAACCCGCGCGGCCGGCGCTGAGGTGGTCCAGGGAGGCGAACTGTCGGGCGACGGTGAACGGCTCGTTGTAGGTGGTCGACGAGGTCGCCGTCAGACCTATGTGGGTGGTGTGGACGGCGAGCGCGGAGAGCAGCGTCATCGGTTCGAAGTGGACCATGCGGCCCTGACGGCTGAGTTCGTCCGCGTCCTTGTACTTGGTGCGGACACCCGCACCGTCGGACAGGAACACCATGTCGAACTTTCCGCGTTCGGCGGTCCGCACGAGCGAGCGGTAGTAATCGAAGTCGAGACCGCCGTCGGGGCGGGCGTCGGGATGGCGCCAGGCCGCGACGTGGTGGCCGGGCGCGGGCAGGAAGGCACCGAGCTTCATCATGCGGCGGGGTGTGCTGCTCACCGGTGGTTCTCCAAGGGAACGGGCGGGGCTGGGCGGGGCAGGGCGGGAGGGGGTGCCGTCAGCCGAGGCGACGGACCGGCGTGCCGGCCAGGTGGGCTTCGATGTCCTCGACCGCGTGGCCGTAGTAGGTGCGGTAGTTGGATCGGGACACGTAGCCCAGGTGCGGTGTGGCCAACAGCCGCGGAGCGGTGCGCATCGGGTGGTCGGCGGGCAGCGGTTCGATGTCGAAGACGTCGATGCCGGCTCCGGCGATGCGCCCGGCGTGCAGCGCGTCGAGCAGGGCGTCCTGGTCGACGAGGCCGGCGCGCGAGGTGTTGACGAGGTGGGCCGTCGGCTTCAGGAGGGCCAGCTCGGGGGCTCCGAGCAGGCCGCGGGTGCGGTCGCCGAGCACGAGGTGCAGGGAGACGAAGTCGCTGGTGGAGAGGAGTTCCTCCTTGGAGGCGGCTGCCCGGACTCCGACCTCTTCGGCGCGTTCCTTGGTGAGGTTCTGGCTCCAGGCGGTCACCTCCATGCCGAAGGCCAGGCCGACCTGTGCGACCTTGCTGCCGATCTTTCCGAGTCCGAGCAGGCCGAGGCGGCGGCCGTGCAGGTCGGCGCCGACGGTGGACTGCCAGGGGCCGCCTTCGCGCAGGTTGTTGTTCTCGGTGACGATGCCCCGGGCGAGGCCCAGCAGCAGCGCCCAGGTCAGCTCCACCGGCGGGGTGGAGGCACTGCCCGTGCCGCACACGGTGACGCCGTGACGCTCCGCGGCCACGTAGTCGATCACGGAGTTGCGCATTCCCGAGGCGATCAGCAGTTGCAGCTTCGGTAGCCGTGCGATCAGGGTGGCCGGGAACGCGACCCGTTCGCGCAGGGTCACGATGATGTCGAAGTCGGCGACGGCCGCGACCAGTTCGTCCTCGGTTTCGAAGTGCCGCGGGAAACCGGTGACCTCCACGCGGTCCAGGACGGGGCTCCAGTCGGCCATCGTGGTGGCGACGTCCTGGAAGTCATCGAGCACTGCGCAGCGCAGCCGCATGTCGGTCCTCTCGGTTGGGGGATTCAAGGGGTGCGACGCCGATGCCCGGCGCCGTGGGCAGGGTGAGCCGGCCTCGGTCGATGCGTACGCCGGTGTACGGGTCGTCGCTCAGCAGGAGGGGTGCGTCCAGGTCGAGGTGATCGACGAGACCGGCCAGTTGTGCCATGGCGGTCGTACCCAGCACGCTCTCCACCTTGCAGCCGAGCATGACCTTGAGCCCGCAGCCGCGAGCCAGCGTGATCATGTCCCGGGCCCGGGCCAGACCACCGCACTGGAGGAGCTTGATGTTGATTCCCGCGACCCGACCGCTCAGCCCGAGGACGTCCTCGGTTCCCCGGCAGTCCTCGTCCGCGAACACCGGTACCGGGGAACGCTCGTGCACATGACGCAGGTCGTCCGGCGCGCCGGGAGCGATCGGCTGCTCCAGGAGCTCGACGTCGTACCGGGAGATCTCCTCCGCGACCCTCAGGGCCCGGACGGGACTCCACGAACCGTTGCCGTCGACACGGATGCGCCCGGTGTACACCGAGCGGAGCACTCCCACCCGGCGTCCTGTGTCCTCGGGGGTGAGCTTGAGCTTGAGGATCGGCCAGTGCGCCAGCCGCTCGGCCCTGCGGACGAGTTCGTCGTCCGTACATGCTCCGATGGACAGGGCGGTGGGCTCCGCCGGCAGTCCGTCCAGACCGAGGAGGCAGTGGAGCGGCTGCCCGCAGGCCTTGCCCAACAGGTCGTGGAGCGCCATGTCGACGGCGGACAGGGCAGCCGGGCCCACGTGCCCCAGCCGGGCCAGCACGTCGCGAAGGGCGAAGGGGGAGGCTCCGGCCAAGGCGGGCGCGCAGGCGTCCAGGTCCGCCGGAGCGGCGCCGCGGGCGGTCCCGAGGCCGACCAGCCCCTCCCAGGTCAGGGTCACGACGCTCTGACGCACCCGCGTGGTGGACCCGGTGTTGCTGACGAAGGGTTCCTTGAGCGTGATGAAGACCTCGTGGTGGGCGAGCCTCATCCGAGCACCTCCTCGAACGCCGCCACCGCGCCGCACGCCTGCCGGAAAGTCAGCGAGCGGAAGCCCTCGGGCTGGACGGGCACGGACGGTTCGCGTGCGTCGCCATCGGCGGGGACCCCTCCCCAACTGCGGAACCTGCTGATCAGGTAGGGCGACAGGCCGTCGCGGTGCTCGTCGAGCCAGGCCGCCGTGGTCGCCTGGGCGTCCTCGGGGCCCGCCGCCGACACGGCGCGGAACAGTCCGGCCAGACGTTCGACGTCGCCCTCGGACGTACTCGGCGGGCAGAGCATGAAGACCTGTGCGGGGAGCAGGACGAAGGCGGTCGGGTTCACCACGTCGAAGTGGCGTACCAGCGGATCGGTGATGGCCCTCAGTGAGCGCACCATGCTGCGCCGGGTCAGGTAGCCGCTCCTGCGCGGCGGGCAGCCCGCCATGGCCCGCGCGCCCCAATGCAGATGGGTGATGAAGGGGCGCTCCGAGGTGCCCGCGCCGGCGTCCGGTCGGTGTGTGTCGAGGAGCCCGAAGAGCACGTTGGTCAGTTGGAGCGACATCACCGGAAGCACGGGCGGCAGGTCGGGCATCCGGGCGAAGAACTCGCGCGGCTCCACCAGGGCACGTACCGTCAGCATCGTCGCTTCGGCGAGGGCCCGCGCCGAGGGGTAGCGGAACCCGTCGAGAACGAACCCGTGGCCGTCGGCCCGCAGGTCGCTGCGGTCCACGTGACCGTCGAGGCGTACGGCGTGGCCGATCAGTTCGACGAGCGCCTGGTTGCGGCCCTGCGTACCGGCCTGCTCGACGAGCAGGGTGAGCATGTCCGTGACGAGGGGGCCGTTCCTGGTGATGACGTCGGCCCACTGGACGAACCGGTAGCCCGGTGCGGCGAGCATCCTTCGCCATTGCACTTCGGCCAGGGGCACGAGCTGCCCGTCCACCTCCGTCTGCACCAACGGGCAGAACAGTGGCACGGAGCGGTCGCGGCGGGCGAAGCCGGCGCCGTCCCAGGTGAACAGGGGCAGCAGGTGCCGGCGGCCCCGGTCGATGAGCGAGCCGGGCTGGTAGGCCTCGTCGCCGCCCGGGGTGTCCGCCTCGGTCCGGGTGAATCCGTAGACCATCGGATAGCCGTACCCGCCGCCGCAGACGGCCGTGTTGAAGTCCATCGGGCCGGAGCGTCCCGCCACGATGTCCTGCCAGTTGCCGAGGTGTCCGGTCCGCGGGGGCAGCAGGGTCGGGTCCTCGTCCAGGGCGTCCAGCAGGGTGCCGATGGGCACGTCCCGGGTCCCGACGTGGACCGGTTGGAAGGTCTTCGTCCGGGCGGCGAGGGCGTCGGTGTCCATCGCGCCGCGCAGGCCGAGCCGGTCGAGGATGTGGACGCTCACCGCTCGCCTTCCTCGGCCCGCATCCGTCGCAGCAGGTACGGGAGGGTTCCGCCGGCCAGGAGGACCTCCCACTCCCCCGCCGACTGCACATCGGCGCGTGCCGTGAAGGTCGTCGTGTCCGCGGTGACCCGTACCTCGCCGGTCTCCCGCATCCGGTCCAGGTCCAGCGCGAACTCCTCGCGCCCGGTGAGACCGAGGCCGCTCCAGCTCCGTCCCTCGGGCAGCAGCAGCGGGAGGATCCCCATCGCGCACAGGTTGGCCCGGTGGATGCGTTCGAAGCTTTCGGCGAGTACGGCCCGCACGCCCAGCAGCCAGGGTCCCTTGGCGGCCCAGTCGCGTGAGGAGCCCATTCCGTAACTGCGGCCGGCCAGGACGATCAGCGGGGTTCCGGTCCCGGCGTAGCGTTCGGCGGCCTCGAACACGGGCAACCGCTCGCCGTCCGGCAGGTGCAGTGTCGTACCGCCCCCGTCGCCGTCGCCGACGAGATGGTTGCGGAGCCTGGGATTGCTGAACGTGCCCCGGGCCATCACTTCGTGGTTGCCGCGGCGGGATCCGTAGGAGTTGAAGTCGCGGACTCCGTGCCGCGTGAGGTGACGTCCGGCGGGCGAGTCGGTCGGGATGGCGCCGACCGGGGAGATGTGGTCGGTGCTGACGTCGTCGCCGAGGGCGAGGAGGGCGCGGGCGCCGGTCAGCGAGCCGAGGGCCGGGGCCGGGTCGACGTAGGCGGGGGCCTTGATGTAGGTGGAGTCCGCGTCCCAGGGGAACACCGTGCCCTCCGGTACCGGGACCGCGTCCCAGGAGGAGCCGGGCTCCTCGTCCCGCGCGAACACCTCGGGGGTGACGAAGGCGTCCTCCAGCTGTTGTAGTTCGCTGCTGTGGGGCCACAGGTCGCGCAGGTGGAACGGGTTTCCGTCGGGGTCGGTGCCGAGAGGTTCGTTCTCCAGGTCGGCGTGGACGCTGCCGGCGAGCGCCAGGGCGACGACGAGGGCCGGCGAGGCCAGGTAGCCGGCGCGCACCTGGGGGTGCACGCGGGACTCGAAGTTGCGGTTGCCGCTGAGGACGGCGGCCACCGTCAGCCCTGCCCGGTCGACGGCTTCCCCGACACCGGGGTTGAGGGGGCCGCTGCCGCCGTTGCACGTCATGCAACCATATCCGGTGACGTGGAAGCCCAGGGTTTCCAGATCCGCCAGGAGTCCCGAGTCCCGGAGGTAGCGGGTCACCGCGCGGGAGCCGGGCGACAGGCTCGTCTTGACGTGCGCCGGCACGGTGAGACCGCGCTCCACCGCACGGCGTGCCAGCAGCCCGGCTGCCAACATCGACTTGGGGTTGGACGTGCTCGTGCACGAGGTGATGGAGGCGATCACCAGGTGGCCGTCGCTCACCGCTCCCTCGGTACGCACCTCTCCGGGGTGAACCGCGGCGAAGGAGGCGGGTAGTTCCCCGAGGGAGATCCGCTGGTCGGGCCTGCTGGGCCCGGCGAGGCTCGGGCCGACCGCGGCGAGGTCGAAGTCGATGGTCCGGCCGAACACCGGATCCGGCCCGTCACGGAGCAGCCGCTGCCGGTGGCAGTAGTCCCGTACGCGGGCCACTTCGGCAGCCGAGCGGCCGGTGCGCCGCAGGTAGTCCAGGGTTTCCTCGTCGACCGGGAAGAAGGCGGACATGGCTCCGTACTCCGGCGCCATGTTGGCGATCGTGCACCGGTCGGCCGCCGTGAGCTCGCTGATGCCCGGTCCCGTGAACTCCAGCATCAGGGCGCGTACGTTCTCCTCGCGGAGCCTGCGCGTCAGGGTCAGCACCACGTCGGTGGAGGAGGTTCCGGGGCTGACCGAGCCCGTGAGCCGGACGCCCACGATCTCCGGTACGCGCAGCGGCTGGGCCAGGCCCAGCATCTGTGCCTCCGCCTCCAGGCCCCCGACGCCCCAGCCCAGCACGCCGAGGCCGTTGACCATCGTCGTGTGGCTGTCGGTACCGATGACGGTGTCCGGGAAGAGGGTGCCGTCCCGGCCTTCCGCGACGACGGTGGCCAGCCGCTCCAGGTTGACCTGGTGGACGATGCCGCGGCCCGGTGGTGTGACGCTCAGCCCTTCGAAGGAACGTTCCGCCCATTTGAGGAACGCGTAGCGCTCCTGGTTCCGCGACATCTCCAGTGCCTCGTTCAGGGCGAGCGCGTCCGGGCGGCCCGCCCAGTCCGTCTGGACGGAGTGGTCGACGACGACGTCGATGGGGAGGGCCGGGTTGACCCGGGTGGGTTCGGCCACCCGGTCCCGCAGGACCGCCAGGTCCACGAGGAGCGGGATGCCCGTGTAGTCCTGCACGAGGATGCGTGCGGGTCGGAAGGGCATTTCCAGGTCGGGAACCTCGCCGCGGGCCAGTCGCTTCCCGAGCAGGGCGGCCCGTTCCGGATCGCCGGAACGCAGCAGCGATTCGAGGAGTACGCGTCCGCTGTAGGGGACGGCGCCGAGGTCGAGGCCGTGGTCCACGGCGAAAGCCGGCAGGTCGACCGCGGCGTCCCCGCCGGTAGGTGCCTTCCGCACGGGCGGTTCGCAGGCCCTGTCCGTCATCGTTCCTCCACGTTCCGGTACGCCCGACCGCGCGGTCCCGCATAGGCCAACAGCGGACGGATCAGCACGTTGTTCGCCTGCTGCTCCAAGGCCTGGGCAACCCAGCCCGGCGTGCGCCCCACGACGAACAGCGCCACTGCCAGGTCGTCGGGCAGGCCGAGCAGCCGGTAGGCGAGCCCGGCGTAGAGGTCCACGTTGGCCGCGACGCCGTGTCGGCCGTAGGGCCGCATGGCACGGGCCACCGCGTCGAGGATGTCGAGGCCGACGCTGTCGCCGCGCTCCTCGCTCAGCTCCACCACCGTGTCCCGCAGGTGGCGCACGCGGGGGTCCTCCGTGCGGTAGACCCGGTGGCCGAACCCCATCACCGGCTCGCCGCGGCCCTGGAGCGCGGCCACGTGCGCTGCGGCGTTGTCGGCGCGACCCACGTCGTCGATGAGGCCGACGACGCGCTCGGCGGCGCCGCCGTGCACGGATCCCGCGAAGGCTGCGATGGCGGCGGTGAGCGCGGCCGTCATGCCGGCCCGGCAACCGATGGCGACACGGGCGGTGAAGGCCGAGGCGTTGGAACTGTGGTCGGCGTGGACGATGAAGCCCTTGTCGATGAAGCGGACCGCGGCCGGGGAGGGCCGTTCGCCGAGCAGCACGGTGAGGAAGGCTTCGGCGTGCGAGGCGTCCTCGGCGGGCTGGAGCGGCTCCCGCCCCTCACGGAGGGCGTGGTGGGCGGCGACGATCATCGGGATCCGCGCGATCAGCTCGATCCCGGCGGCGCGTGCCTCGACGTAGGTCTCATCCGTTCCTGCGGGCCTGCGCGGCCCGAAGGCACCGAGGGCCGAGACGCAGGTGCGCAGGACCTCCATGGGGTGGGCGTGCGTCAGGGCGCGGACCAGGTCGAGGACGGGAGGCGGCAACGTCCGGGCGGCGGCCAACTGCTTGCGGAAGACCTCCAGGGCCGCGGCGTCCGGCAACTCGCCGTGCACGAGGAGGTGGGCCACCTCCTCGAACGAGGCACGGTCGGCGAGGTCGTGGATGCTGTAGCCGCGGTATTCCAGGACTCCCGCGGCGCCGTCGATGCGGGTGATGGCGGTTTCGTCGAACACCACCCCCTCCAGGCCGCGGTGCACGGTGGACCGCGCGTCCCGGCCGGTGCCCGTGGCTTCCTCCTCGCGGCCGGAAGGGTGCGTCGCGGGGGCCCCGCCCGCGAGGTCCCGGCCGGCGACGAACTCACGGATGGCCGCCACCGAACGCAACGTCAGGATGAGTTCGTCGTCGACCTCGACGCCGTACTCCCCCTCGATGGCGACCATCAGCGAGACGTGTCCGAGCGAGTCCCACTCCCTGATCGACTGGTATTCGAGTCCTTCCGTGACACGGTCCTCGGAAATGCCGAGAATCTGCGCTATGAGTCGCTCCACGTTGCTCACGTCGCTCGCGTTGCCTTCCTGTGCGGTCATCGGTCATGTCAGGCGCCCGAGGGCGTTTCGGGTGCCGTCCGCGTGTCAGGTACCTGCGGGTGCCGTCCCGTCGAGCCGCCGGCGCAGTGCCGCACGGTCGACCTTGCCGTTGCCGTTGACCGGCAGTTCCTCGACGGCGCGCACCGAGCGCGGCACCATGTAGGGGGGCAGCGCCGCGTTGCAGGCGTCGGTCAGCGCACCCGGTCCGACCTCGCCGGTCACCACGGCGGTGATGGTCTCCGGGTCCGGCCAGAGCAGCGCGACGGCCTCCACGGCGCCGGCGCGGCGCAGCACGGCTTCGATCTCGCCCAGTTCGACGCGGTGACCGCCGACCTTGACCTGCTGGTCGTTGCGGCCGAGGCACACGTACTCGCCGGCTCGGAGCCGTACGAGGTCCCCGGTGCGGTAGTAGGTGCGGCCTTCGTGGGCGAAGTACCGTTGGGCGGTGATCCGGGGCGCCCGCCAGTAGCCGGGAGTGGTCTGCGGGCCGGCCACGCAGAGTTCCCCGATCGTGCCGTCGGGGACCGGCACGAGGTGCTCGTCCACCACGAGGGTGCTCAGGCCCGGGTAGGGGCGGCCGATGGGCACGTTGTCGTGGACGCAGGCGTCCGGACCGGTCGTGGGATCCCAACGGTGCACGGTGCAGGCGATGGTGAGTTCGGTCGGGCCGTACAGGTTCTCCACGATCGACCCCGGAGCCGCCGCCTGCCAGGCCTCGGCGGAGGCCCGCGGCAGCGCCTCACCGCAGAACAGGCTCCACCGCAACGTGGGCATGGTGCCGGGTCCCAGCACACCGCGTTTGCGCAGCATCGCGGCCACGGAGGGCACCGAGAACCAGACGGTGATCCCGTTGCGCTCCAGGTACTTGAACGGCGCCAGGATTTCCAGGGGGTCCATGGCGCAGAGCCGCGCTCCGTTCTCCCAGGCCATGAAGAGGTCGAAGACGGAGAGGTCGAAGGTCTGGTCGAACGTCTGGGTAAGCCGGTCGTCGGGCGTCAGTCCGTAGCGCTGCTGGTTGGCCCCGATGAAGGCCCGCACGTTGCCGTGGGTGACCGGAACCCCCTTGGGCACGCCGGTGCTGCCCGAGGTGAAGAGCAGGTACGCGAGATCCTCGGACGACACCGGCGGCAGCTGGTCCGGTTCCAGTGGGGTGGCCGTGGCGAGGTCCACCGCGTCCAGCACCCGTACGTCGCCGAGATCCCCTGCCGCGCCGCGCAGGGTGTCGGGCAGGAGGACGACCGGCTTGCGCGCCAGGCCGCGCAGCAGTTCGGCGAGATTCGGCAGGGACGCCGAGTCGACGATCAGGGCATCGAGGTCGGCGTGTTCGATCATGGACCGGGTTCGCTCGACGGGGAACTTCCGGTTGAGCGGTACGAAGGCGGCGCCCGCGAACAGCGCCGCGGCCACACCCAGGTAGGAGGCCTCGCTGCGCTGGGCGAACACGCCGACCCTGCGGGGGCGGCCACGGGTCGCCTCGACGAGCGGGGCGGCCCACCGTCGGGCGATGAGCGCGGATTCCTCGTAGGTGTAGTCGCGGCGGCCGAGGGTCAGGGCGACGCTGTCGGGACGCCCACTCGCATGGCGGAGCAGACCGGAGCCCAAACGCGGGTTCAATGCTGTGCTCATGGCAATCCGAATACCTCGGTGACGGGACCCGGTCACGCTAACAACGCGTTTCCACGGAGGCCCCTTTGCGCCAAAGACTCCCTAGACACTTCTGAGTCGCGAAAGAAGCGTTCTTCTCATTTATCCTTCCGGAATTCGACATTCAGCATTCTGGCCCTCCCGTGGGTGCGCGTTGACCTCAGGTGTTCGCCGCCGCCGTGGCCTCGGGAGCGCGGGCGCGGACCCCCTTGGCGACGACCACCGGCATGGCCGCGGCCAGGACGACGTACGACGCGGCCAGTACGATCCAGCCGATGACGCCCTGCCCGATGACCAACCAGGTGAAGGCCGCCGGCGCCAGGATCCTCCCCAGGTCGCCACCCATCTTGTAGGTGCCCTGGTACTGGCCCTGCGCGTGGTCGGGTGCCAGGCCGAACACGATGGTCCAGCTCGCCGCGGCCTGCCGGATCTCGCCCAGCCCGTGGACCAGAGCGCCCAGGACGAGCAACACACAGGCGGCCACCGCTCCGGCTCCGTCGGTCAGCGCGAAGAGCGCGCAGGCCGCCGCCACGCAACCCGCGCCCTGGACGCCGGCCCATGAGGCCGACCTGGGATCGTCGGTGCCCCGCACCGCCTTCGTCTGGAGCGTGACGACGATGGCGGTATTGATGATGAGGATCACCGCGCCCATCCATCGCGGAGCGTTCGTGTGCTGGATGACCCACAGCGGCAGCACGATGTCGATGAGCAGCGCGTGGGTGAGCAGCAGTCCGTCCAGTGCGGTGAACAGCAGGAAGGGGATGTCCCGGAGCACCGCGAAAGCGGCACCGGCGGCGGCCGGAACCGGAGGCACCGGCGGCTCCTTGGCGCTGAGGAGTCCCGTGGCGAGGAAGCAGGCCGCCGTGAGGAGGATCGCCCCCGCGTATCCGACGGGCGTGCCCCATGCGATGACGAGGCCGGATATACCGGCTCCGACCGCGACCGAGGCGTTGAGGGCGGCGCGGATCCGCGCCGTGACGCGCACCCGGTCGGCCCGCGGCACGTTGGCCGCGATCATCGCTTTGCGGGCGTTGTTGCCGGCGCGGTAGAAGAGCCCCTGCACGGAGGTGACGATCATGTAGGCCCAGAAGCCGTGGACGAGGAGCAGTACCGCGGTGAGCGGGGCCAGCGCGAGGAACGACCACATCTGGACCGTACGCGGCCCGGCCCGGTCGGCCAGGTGACCGAGGGGGATGCTGGACACGAGGACGAGCGCGGCCGAGATCCCGAGACTGATCCCCAACTCGCCCGGAGTGAGGCGGACGATCGTCACGGCGTAGAGCACGCTGATCGCCATCCACAGACCTTGGCCGAGGCTCATCACCATGGTGATGACGGTGAGCATGCGAGCCGGACCGGGCGGGGGGAGGAGGCGGTTCAGCACCGATCGACTTCCTGTCGCGTCATGGCGCCGAAGTCCGAACTGGATTTCCGGCCGCGGTCCTGGGTCTGATGGTCCCTGGAGGCTAGGACATGATCACGGCGGCACCCGGTTTGTGACGACAAACCAGTTTGACTGCGGAAAGCGGGTAATTCCCATTGATCCAACGGCCGTCGTGCTGCCGGCCGAATTCCCTCCGACAGGACCGGGTCGACATCGCGGACACCGCGCCGGCGCCATGCCCCGTTCAGGAACCGGAGTACATGTGCTCGGGCCGGCCGCTGTCCCCGTACCGAAGGGTCAGTTGCACCGTGCCGGCCTCCGACAGGAACTTCAGGTAGCGCTGGGCGGTCGACCGGCTGATGCGCGCCCGTTCGGAAACCTCGTGTGCGGACACCTGCCGACCCTCGTCCGACACGATGCGGGTGATCAGCTCGGCGGTGCGCTCCGAGTACCCCTTGGGCATGGCGCGGGCCGCGACGGAACCGCGCAGGGCCCCGAGCGCCCGATCGATGCGCGCCTGGTCCAACTCCTCGCCCTGGGCCATCGTCGCGCGCAGTTGGGCATACGCCTCAAGCTTGTCGCGCAGGGCTTCGATGGTGAACGGTTTGACCAGGTAGTGCAGGACTCCCGCGCGCAGGGCGGCTCGCACGGAGGCGGGTCGCCGGTCGGCCGTGACCATGATGACGTCGACGTCGAGCTGCAGCGCCCGGAACCTGCGGGTGAGGGCCAGCCCGGTCTCGATCGGCAGGTGCTGGTCGAGCAGGACCAGATCCACGCCTCCCCTCTCGACGGCGGCGAGCGCCGGGGCCGCGCTGTGCGCGATCCCGGCGACCCGGAACCCGGGGACCTCGGACACGTAGTGGGCGTTGATCTTCGCAACGTAGAAGTCGTCGTCGACGACGAGCACGTCGATCACGGGGCGTCTCCGTCGCGCGGGCCGGAGGCGGACGAACCTCGGGGGTTCGGTGTCGGTATCGGCGTCGGTATGCGTACGGTGAACAGGCAGCCGCCACCCACGCGGTCCGTGACCGCGACCGAGCCGCCGTGTTCCTCCGCGATGGTCCTCACGAGTGCGAGTCCCAGGCCCCGGCGCTGGTCCGACGCGACCGGTTTGGTGGAGAACCCCCGGGTGAATATCCGGCTCCGAAGCTCGACGGCGACGCCCGGCCCGTTGTCCGCCACACGGAGCTCGACGGCACCCGCGCTGCCGGACTCGGGATCGGAGAGCGATTCCTGACGGACGGAGACCTCGATCCACGGGTCGGTGCCACAGCCGTCCAGCACGGCGTCCATCGCGTTGTCGACGAGGTTGCCGAGAACCGTGATCAACGCCCCGGCCAGGTCCGGGCGGGCGGGCAGTTGGGAGCGGGGGCTGATGCCGAGCCGCACCCCACGCTCGGTGGTGGCGAGCATCTTGCCGACCAGATGGGCCCGTACCAGCGGATCCTCGACGCGGCCGACGAGTTCGGAGATGCCCGCCAGCGGAATGCCCGGCCACGCGGCCGCCAGCTCGGGCCGCTCCGCCGCGTGGCGGGCGAGCTGGATCAATCCACGTAACGTGTGCAGCGCGTTGCGCCGTTCATGTCGACGGACACGCGCGTCCGAAAAATCGCCACCGTGAACGTTCAGCAACACCCGCTGCAGGGACAGCAGGACGTCGCCCGGAGCGTTGTGCGCGGGTGCCGTACGGACGGGCTGGTCGCGTCGCGCGGTTTGTGGCCGCTGACCGATCGGGTAAGTGCGGTGGATCATGTCGGACCGCTTTCGTAAGACGCGTGCACCTGGTAGGTCCTGTCTCAATTTGATCCCGAGCCTTCGAGGATCAGCAAGATCCGACGAGCAAAGAGATGCCACGGATCGAGCGGAAGTCCAGCGGGAAAAGCCACATGCCAGACATGACGCCGCACACCCCGCGCGCGAGCAGGCCGATCGATCGGTACCGGTGCTCACCCGGTCCATGACCAACTTGCGCCGTCCTCGGGCTGAGACGTCACCCGGACCGACCCTGGAGGAGGACATGCGCCTTGACCTGCTCGTAGACCGTTCGGTCGGTGCGCAGCCCGCTGTGGTCGAGGCAGGTCGTGGTGTGGTTGGCGGCTCCGTTGAGGGCGACGCTCGACGCGGGGTTGATGATGATGTCGCAGGGAGACGCCCAGGTGGCGTAGCGGGCGGATCCGGGGGTCTCGTCAACGGAGTTGAGGTTGCTCAAGAAATCGGATCCCGGTCGCATCTCGACACAGGCGGCGCCGCCGCACCAGCGTGCCGTCTCGGTACCGTGGTTGGGCCCGGCAAGGGAGACCCACGCGTCGACCTTCGAGGTGCCGCCGAGGTTCTTGAGGTAGTGGCGCGAGGGCAGAGCACCCATTGAATGGGTGACGACGTCTACCTTGGTGGCACCGGTGGCGTCCAGGACGCGTTCGATCTCCCCGGCGAGTTGCTGTGCGGTGGTGGCGTTGGACTGGTTGGAGTCGTAGGTCCACTGGTCGACGTATCCGGCGGGCCACCCGTCAGCACGGAAGCGGTCGGCCATGGTCCGCCAGGTGGAGCCGTCGGAGTTCCAACCGTGGACGAGGACGACCGGGTCGGGGCCGGCGGCCCGGTGCGGGCCATCGACCGCGAACGCGGTGGTGGGGAGGAGGGACATGAGCGCGAGGAGGAGCGTGAAGAAGCTCCGCGACGGATTCCTGATCACGCGCGGTTTCTAACGCGCCGCCCGAAGGGGTGACCGGAATCCACCGGCACGGTCACCCGCTCGGAGGCAAGGATTCACCGCAGAAACGTGACTGCTCACCGGCTCCGGCCCGGTCCCCGTCCGCGACGCATGGCCGGCCCGTTCGGCTCCGGACGTCCGCTGCACCAAACCACCCGCGCCTCCGTCGATTCGAGGGCGCTCAGATCTGAAGGCCGGTCATTTGCGCCAGAACAGGTGGTGCGCCACCCCGCTCGGGCTGGGAACGACCTCCAGGTGGAAGCGGTCGAGCAGCTCATCAGGAGAGTCCCAGAGGCGGACACCGGACCCGAGGTCCATCGGGGAGACCGCCACGTGCAGGGTGTCGACGAGGTCGGCGTCGAGGAACTGTCGGATGGTCGTGGCCCCGCCACCGAGCCGGACGTCCTTGCCCCTCGCGGCCTCCCGGGCCTGTTGGAGAACCGCGGCAGGGTCGCCGGCGACGAAGTGGAAGGTGGTGTCGGAGAGGGTGAGCGAAGGACGCTCGTGGTGGGTGAGGACGAACACCGGAGTGTGGAACGGGGGCTCATCCCCCCACCACCCCTGCCATTGGTCATCGAGCCAGGGACCGCGTTGAGGACCGAACTTGTTGCGGCCCATGATCTCGGCGCCGATGTTGCGGGCGTAGTCGCGTGTGAGGTAGTCGTCCAGGCCCCGACTCCCTCCCGGCTCGGTACGCATGGGCCAGCTCGCCGTGGCGCCCGCCCACGCGAACAGCCTCCCGGGATCGACATGACCGAACGGCCTCTCCAGGGTCTGGTCCTCACCCGCACCGATTCCGTCACGCGAGACGTTGAAGTTCTGGACTCTCAGCAGCTGGGTCACTTTCTCCTCCTACGGTGTCGACAACGATGGTGAGACCTACCGGACCGGGAAATCCCACCGCCGACCCGTAGCCGGTCGGGCACGGCCCTCTCAGTGTCCCCGGCTGCACGCTTCGAGCGGTGCGGGGCTACCACTGTCGCTACCGATCATATGTTCGAACGCTGTGGCCATCGAGCCTATCGGCGGCCTCCTTTTGCCGTTTCGGCAACAAGGCTGGCCTGCCGAGGAGGGAGTGGGCGACGGTGTGGCCATGACCCACCACATTCCCGCAGAGAGCCTCCCTCCGTATGCCGACGGTTACGTCGGTGACCCCACCGTGCGCGACGAGTGGGACAATCGCTACTCCGAACGTCGGCAGCTTTGGAGCGGGCAGCCCAACGGGGCGCTCGTCGAAGAAGTCGCCGGCCTCTCACCCGGTCGTGTGCTCGACGTCGGCTGTGGTGAGGGTGCGGACGCCATCTGGCTGGCCGGCGCCGGCTGGGACGTCACCGGCTTGGAGGTCTCGGGGGTGGCGCTGGCGCGGGCTGCCTCCCACGCTCAGGACGCCGGGGTCGGCGTCCGTTGGGTGCACGCCGGCCTGACCGAGGCGGCGCTCCCGCCCGCGTCCTTCGACCTGGTCTCCGCGCAGTACCCGGCGCTGCTCCGCACACCGGGCTCGACGGCCGAGCACGCGCTGCTGGCGGCCGTCGCACCCGGCGGCTTGCTCCTGCTGGTCCACCACGCGGGCATGGACGAGAACCACTCCTCGCAGGACAACGCCTTCGACCCCGCCGACTACGTCTGGCCCTCGATGGTCGCCGCGCTCCTCGGTGACGACTGGCGGGTGGAGGTGAACGAGGAACGCCCCCGCGTTGCGCCCGAGGGCGGTGCCGGGGCACACCACACCGCCGACGTCGTACTGCGGGCCCGCCGCTTGCGCTGACACGTGAGGCAGCCCCGAACCCTACGGGTTCGGGGCTGCCTCACGTCCTCATCAAACCGTCGCAGCACGGCGGCGCCACGCCGTGGCCCGCGCTTCCGGCCCGTCCCGCCCACGGGGCTGGAAGCGGTGGGCCGCTCGCGGATCAGCCGCGGCGGGTCTTGCGCCAGCCGAAGGGGCCGGGCAGGTCGACCGAGGTGGTTCGGCGCCCGGTGCTGCTGTGGGTGTGGCGAGGCCCGTACTTGCCTCCGCCCGTGGTGATCGACCACGACTTGCGGTTGATGTTGAGCCGGACACCGGGCAGGATCCGGAAACTCTTGCGGAATGTCAGCGGCATGTCGTCCCACTTCCTCGGTGTGCGTACGGGCCGGCGAATGAACTGACCCTCGATGTGAACCGGGCCTGCATTCGGGCCGGTTGAGCTACCGTCCGTATATCCGGCGGTCCCCGTTCCATGCACCGTCCGTCCTCCGGCCGCAACGGGGGGCCGCCGAAGGGCCCCATGGCCTCGTTTCCAGGGCGCGGGGTGGTGTGCCGAGGAGCCAACTCCCTGCCAGTGGCCCGTGGTCGGTGTGCGTCGGTGTGCGCCGGTGTGCGCCGGTGCCGGCGTGGACGGGAGGATGTTTCGTGCTGCGGGTCCCGGTGCCGGGGGCACAGCGTCCTCACGGCTCAAGAGAGAATTTATAAGACAGTGACAAGAGTGCGCTCGATACGGATTCCTCCCCGTAAGAAGGAGAGGGGGCACAGCGTCCATCGGATCGAGGAGTGTCCATGTCCCGAAAACGGACTATGAGTTCCAAGAAGAAGCTCGTGCTCACCGTGGTCGCGGGAGCTTTGGCAGCAGGAGGATTCGTCGCGACGATGGCACCTGGCAATGCCGCTGTTCCCGAGGCCGTTTGCCCGGGGTCGACGGTGACGTTCTCGGCCGAAGCCGGCCCGCCCGCAGCGAGCAGCGGAACATTCCCGACCGGGACGAAACTGAAAGTAACCAACCTCGACAACGGCCGAGCAACAACCGTGACCGTGACCGGCCCATCAGGCAGCTGCGTCCTCCTCAACACCACAGCCTTCGAAAAAGTCCGAGAACCGGGCAAAAACCTGATCCGGCGAGCACGCATCGAGCGCGTGGGCAGTGACACTTCCACGCCCGCGGCTCCCACAGGCGGTCCGGCCGCTCCCGCCCCTCCCCCCGGTGGTCAGGCCACTCCCGGCACGACGGACGTCGTATGCCCGGGGTCGACGGTGACGTTCTCGGCCGAAGCCGGCCCGCCCGCAGCGAGCAGCGGAACATTCCCGACCGGGACGAAACTGAAAGTAACCAACCTCGACAACGGCCGAGCGACAACCGTGACCGTGACCGGCCCATCAGGCAGCTGCGTCCTCCTCAACACCACAGCCTTCGAAAAAGTCCGAGAACCGGGCAAAAACCTGATCCGGCGAGCACGCATCGAGCGCGTGAATTAGTTTTCCCCTCCCCTCCACGGCCGCCCCGGCCATCCCAGGGGGTTCCGCCCCGGAAGGGGGCGGAACCCGGCGCGCACAGCAGTGCGACAAAAGCTGATCACGCGTCGGGGTGCTCCGGCAGGGCGAGCCAGTCCGACCAGGAGATGTCTCGGCCGAGGAGGCGCGGCTGCTCGAACGGCCAGTCCTCGGCGATCCACCGCGGGACCAGTTCGTCGAGGGCCTGCTCGACCTTGCTGTCCACCAGCGCGTCCACCACCCACCAGGAGATCTCGCCGTCCGCGCCGACCTTCGCCGGTGGGTCGATGTAGACGCAGCCGAGCAGAGCTGTCTCCGCCTCGTCGAACAGCGCGTAGTTGAAGGACTGGTGTGCGGCGATCTCCTTCTCGTGCCGCAACAGGTCCGCTTCGTCGGCCTCGTAGGTCATGGTGGCTGCGGGCCAGCCCCAGGCCGGGCCGAAGATGGTCCACAGCCGCTCGCGCGAACCCATCACGGCCGGATAGTCGAGCGGGGTGTCCGCCTCCCGGATCGGCCGCAGGTGATGGCCATGGCCGGGCAGCGGTACCAGGACGGGGTGGACGAAGTCATCGGGGAGCCAGCTCATGGCGCCCGACGGTAACAGCGCGCGGACGTCCGCCGGATTCCAGGGGTCACCGACGAGGGGTTGCCGTAGCCGTCACGGGCATGTCCGCCCCGTGACGGACGGCGTGAAGTGCGGCTCCACGGCTCCGTGCGAGCGCCGGGCACGGCGTTCACGTCCTCGGCCCCGGCCACCACCGGAATCAAGGTGGCGGCTGCGGCGGTCACCTGGTCACGCTTCGAGGACGGCCAGCCAGACTTGCAGTTCGCGGTCGCCGTCGCCGATGAGCAGGAAGTACTGGAGGACCAGGTGGCGGCCTCCTTCGAGCTCCCAGGTGGCCTGCCATTCGCCGTCGCCGCTGCGCAGGCAGTTCACCAGCGCGGCCGACGGCTCGCCGAACAGCTTGCACAGGTGCTTCTCGTACGTCTCCAGGATCTCGGTGAAGCAGTCCTGCACACCGTCCTCCAACCACGGGTACTCGACGAGCCACTCCGCCGCCAGCCACGTGCTCGCGAGCACGAGCATGGCGCCTCGCTCCGTATTGGCCCGGTCGTACTCGTCCAGGTCCGTGAGGTCGTACGGGTCCTCATTGCCGTCGAAGACCAGGGACGTGGGGTAGAAGTCGCGGGGCGGCAGGGCCACGAGTTCCCTCACGACACCACCCAGGTCGCCCTCCCAGGCGGTGGTGTGGTCGATGAACGCCCTGACATCCTCGGCCAGGAACGGGCGGTGGTGTTCGAACGTGCCGGGAGCTGCGGTTCCACGCCACACGGTGGTGCCCGCCGCGTTCCGCAGGGCCATCGCGCTGCGGTCGGGCGCGTCGACCTCGACCCGACACACGTCGCGGCCGTCCCGGCCGACATGGACGATACCTCCGTCGGGAGTGAGGAAGGGCGCCGTACCGTGCCCGCCGTCGAAACCGGTGATCCAGCGTTCGGAATCGGTGAGGGGCTCGGGGTGCGCGACGGCGGTGAAGGAACCGTCGCTGCGCAGCACCCCCCACACCGGTGGGTCCAGCGGCCTGGCGACGGCCGCGCCCCCGGCGTCGAAGCGGTCCGTCCACTCGTACTCGTCCTCGATCGCCCATGCGCCGGTCGCGTCGCGGAAGCCTCGCGCGTACTCGTCACCGACCTTCAGCAGACCACATCGCAGAACGCTGTCCATCTCGCCCTCCCGGCGGACGACAACCTGCCCGTGCGGGTCGACGAACCCGATGTACAGGGCGTCCGCGGCCCCGCCGACGGCGTAGGCCAGGCCGTTCTCGTCGAAGGCGTCGAGACGACGGAAGCACGGCTCGACGACCCACGCGCCGGTGGCGTCGATCAGCCCCCACTCCTCCCCGAGCAGAACGGGCGCCGTACCGGCCCCGTTGAAGGGCAGTGCCCGGTCGAAGCGGGCGGCGATCACGAGGCGGCCCTCGCGGTCGACGTAGCCGCACGCGCCGTCGACCGTCCGGACGCCGGCCAGGCCGTTCGGTCCGAACGGGCCGGCGGCCCGGTGGACGGGCTCGGTCACGTACGTACCGCTCGGATCGATGTGGCCGGTGCCGCTCTCCTCGCGTACGACGGCGCAGCCGTGGGTGAACGGACCGGCCTCCAGGAAGCGAGCGGCGAGGACCGTCGTCCCCGAGGCGTCGGCGTAGCCCCACTTCCCGCCGGTCATGAACCGCGAGCAGCCTTCGTCGAACCCGGTGGCGTACTGCAAGGCCGGTTCGGCCAGCCAACGCCCCTGCCCGTCCAGGTACCCCCACGTGCCCGCCAGGTCTGCGGCCGGAGCCGTGAAGCCGCCACGACCGTCGGTGTGCCATGGCCCCACCTCGGTAAGGTCCGGCGGTCGCACGAGATCTCCGAGCCCGTCGACGAGTGCGTATCGAAGGCCGAACGGGGCGCGTCCCTCGACGGGAACCGCGTACGGCGCCAGTGGGCTGGCGGGGTGGTGCATTCCGGTGATGCTCCTTCGGGGCCCGCTGTCCGAGGTGCGGGACGTCGAGCAGCGTAGCCACCTCCTGGCAGCGGTCACGCACCAGGCGGTGAGTACCGCTGTAGACCCGCCGGCGAGGCTCGGGTGCGGGTGGTGGGGCTGGTTCCGGGCCGTTCTCCCCCTCCCTACGCCGTCCCCTTGCCGTCACCACGTCGTGAACCGGTCGGCGAGCGCCGGGGTCGTCCCGGGTCCGGTGTCGCCAGGCCGAGGACGTTGCACACGGTGGGCCCGATCGACACGAGCAGTGCGTGGAGGAGGTACGCACAGGTGGACGGTGAGGTGTTCACGGCGATTCCCCAATCGGCCGTACCACGCCCCGGCCCGCCCCGAAGGACGTCACCGCCCGTGGGGGCTGCCCCGTCACCGTCCCTGAGCGGCCATCGCGAGCGACGGCGACAGGCCTTCGGTCGGCCATCGGTGAGCAACCGTCATGGGTCAGGGCCGCCGCCCCCGGCCCCGTTGGTCACGAGGCGTGCCCAGGCCGCCTCCCGCCTCCCGCCTCCCGCCTCCCGCCTCCCGCAGCCACAACGCGCTCAACACCGTCGAGAGATCGCCGTGGACGCGCCGCAAGTGGCGGGAGGCCCGGGCTCAGGATCCGAACAGTCGCAGAACCCGAAGGGCGCCACGCAGGTTCTCGGGCGCCGGGGCGGTGCCGGTCAGTGGCATCAGGTGTTCGTTTCCGCATTCGCCCGGCTGCTGGTGATCGATCTCCCAGTCGCGGTCGGCATCGTCAGTGGTCGAACTCGTGGCGTAGAGAGGACGCCGGCACGAGCTGCACCAATAGAACGACAGGTCGCTCACATCGCCTCCCGGACGGCGGTGGATGGGCGGCGGGCGGCCGTGTCCGGCGAGGGCCCGTGGGAAGAGGCGGCGCTCAGGATCGACCGGCATGAAGCCGGCTCCAGGAGGCGAGGTCGTTCGTTCACATCGGCTGAAACGATCCGGCAGCACCGGCGTCACCCATCACCCTCGATTCACTTCGACAAGAGATCGTCCGGCATCCAGGGACGGTCACCATCCGCAGGGTGACCGGGGCACCGAGCCGCCGGAGGCGGGCGCGGAAGGTCCGGGAGGAGTAGCCGTCGTCCGCGATGGCCGTCTCGGATCCCCGAAACAGCGGGGCCTGGCCGGGCCTTGCTCGGATCCTCGCTCGGGTCGTAGTGCCGGCCGAGGCGTCGATGGACGGATGGTCCCATCGGCCCGGGACAGGCACCGGCCCCCGGCGCGCGGCCATTCGGAGCCCGCGCGGGAACCCGGACGGGTGACATCACGGAACGGCACCCGACTCCGATCGGAACTCTTGTGCGATGTTCGCCCACGGTGACGAGACGGCCTCAGGACCCTGCCGGCCACCCGCCCCGGACCCCACCCGGCGCACGATCGCGCCAGGCCTCAGGCCGTCACCTCCGCCCCCATCCCCGCACAACCGCGAGCCGCCCCCGCGTGGGTAGGCCCTCAGTGACGACGGAGCAGACATGCGAACACTTACCTGGGCAGCACGAAGCGTGGCGGTCCTCTCGGGCGTGGCACTCGCCGGGACGCTCCTCGCGCCCGCAGCGTCGGCGCACCAGGGGCCCGATCCCAAGGCTCCGAAGAAGCAGGCCGCGAAGAAGCAGCCCGCAGCGAAGCCGCCTGTGAAGCAGGCTCCCAAGCCGGCTCCGGCCCTGCCCGAACCGGCCGCGGAGCAGGGTGCGGGCGAGCAGAGCTCCGACAACAGCTGTCGAACCTCCCGTGACGTCAGCTCCGCGGTGGTGGACTACGCAGGCACCGGGCTCTTCGAGACGGTCTTCCGATCCGCCACGGACAACCAGGGCCACGCGTTCCTCAACGACAGCCGCAACCCCGGCGTCTGGATCAACCTCGCGCTCGTCCCCAACGCCCCCAGCTGCGTCTACGACACCACCCTCGCCGTCACGGAGGAAAGCCCGGGGCATCTGTTCGTCACCCTCCTCGCCGACGACGGCACCCTCCACCAGGCCACCTGCACGACCACCGACAACGTTCCCTTCACCCCCTCCAACCTGCGCACCGCATGCGCACCCGGCTTCACCAGCCTGCCCGACACCCCCGTATAGACGTCGCCGTCACCGGTCGCGGTGATGCGCCCGGTGCCGGCGAAGTCCGGCACCGGGCCCCGCACGGCCGGTCGACGCCGTAGCGGCGAGGTGGTGAAGTCACCTCCCGTGAGGATGACGGGCGCCGGCGGCCGGGATCAGGGTGCGCGCCGCCTCGACCCGTTCGCCCTGATGAGCGGGGCAGCGGCCGCGATGGCGGCGGGCGCGAGCGCGAGGGATCAGCCCGGTCCCATCGCACGGAGGTGCGCGGGTCCGGATTCCGCGTGACCGAGCGGCATCCCGACCGAGGATCCGGGCAGGCGGGGAGAGAACCACCCCGCCCGAACGTGCCCGGCGACGAACCGCCCTTCGCCGAAGGCCTGGACGTGCTGCCGGCACGAGCCGAACGACGGAGCTCGGTGCAGGACGGCTGCGCTCCGCCGCCGCAGCTCGGACGATGGGATTCCGGCCGCAAGCCGCTCGGTGACGGACGACCACGAGACATCAGCGTGCGTCGCCCGGCAAGGCGGCGAGGGTGCACGCGCCGACGGGCCGCCCACAGCGCCGGTCCGTCCACTCGACGAAGGGACAGCAGCATGACGAGCGAGCAGTCCGACGCAGTAGGGGGTCACAGGTCCGTGGCGCTCCCCACAGCCGAACGCGCGGGGTGGGACGCGGTCGACGTACGCGCGGTGGACACCGTGCGTCTGCTGGCCGCCGACGCGGTGCAGAAGGTCGGCAACGGCCACCCGGGGACAGCGATGAGCCTGGCCCCGCTGGCGTATCTGCTGTTCCAGAACGTCATGCGGCACGATCCGAACGACGACCAGTGGCCCGGACGGGACCGGTTCGTGCTCTCCTGCGGCCACTCCAGTCTGACCCTGTACATCCAGCTGTACCTGGCCGGCTACGACCTGCGGCTCTCCGACCTGGAGGCGTACCGGACCTGGGCCTCGGCCACGCCGGGCCACCCCGAGCACCATCACACCCGCGGAGTGGAGATCACCACCGGACCGCTGGGGCAGGGTCTGGCCGGCGCGGTCGGCATGGCGATGGCCGCCCGCCGCGAACGCGGACTGCTGGACCCGGACGCGGAGCCCGGCACGAGCCCCTTCGACCACCACGTCTATGTCATCGCCTCCGACGGTGACCTGATGGAGGGCGTCACCGCGGAGGCCGCTTCCCTGGCGGGCCACCAGCAACTGGGCGACCTGACCGTCTTCTACGACTCGAACCACATCTCGATCGAGGACGACACCGACGTCGCCTTCAGCGAGGACGTGCCCGCCCGTTTCGCCGCCTACGGCTGGCACGTGCAGACCGTCGATTGGACCGCCGACGGCGAGTACGTCGAGGACGTCGACGCGCTGCTCGCCGCGACCCGGGCCGCCCGGGCCGAGACCGGCCGGCCTTCGCTGATCATGCTGCGCACGCTGATCGGCTGGCCGGCCCCCACGAAGCAGAACACCGGCAAAGCGCACGGCTCGGCCCTGGGCGAGGACGAGATCGCCGCCACCAAGCAACTGCTGGGGTTCGACCCGGCAGCTCACTTCGTCGTCGAGGACGATGTCCTGGCACGCACCAGGCGGGCCGCGGAGCGCGGCCTCGCCGTACGCGCCGAATGGGACGAATCCTTCACGCGCTGGCGCAGTGCGCAGCCCGAACGCGCCGCGCTGCTGGACCGGCTCCGAGCCCGCCGGCTGCCGGACGGCTGGACCGACGTTCTGCCGACCTTTCCCGCCGATGCCAAGGGGATGGCGACGCGAGCCGCCTCGGGTGCGGTGCTCACCGCCCTGGCCCCGGTACTGCCGGAACTGTGGGGTGGCTCGGCCGACCTCGCCGGGAGCAACAACACCACCATGGACGGCGAACCGTCGTTCATCCCGGCCGACCGGCAGACCAAGGACTGGAAGGGCGGGCCGTACGGACGCACCTTGCACTTCGGGATCCGCGAGCACGCCATGGGCGCCGTCCTCAACGGCATCGCGCTCCAAGGTCTCACCCGCCCCTACGGCGGCACCTTCCTGACCTTCTCCGACTATATGCGGCCCGCCGTGCGTCTCGCCGCGCTGATGCGGCTGCCCGTGACCTACGTCTGGACCCACGACTCCATCGGTCTGGGCGAGGACGGTCCCACCCACCAGCCCGTCGAGCACCTCGCCGCGCTGCGCGCCGTTCCCGGCCTCGACGTGGTGCGGCCCGCCGATGCCAACGAGACCACCACCTGCTGGCGGACCATCCTGGAGCACGACGACCGACCCGCGGGTCTGATCCTGTCCCGCCAGAACCTGCCCGTACTCGACCGCGGAACGTACGCCCCTGCCCAGGAAGCGGCCCGCGGCGGCTACACCCTCGCGGACGCGGCCGACGGGACCGCACCCCAGGTGATCCTGATCGCGAGCGGTTCCGAGGTCCACATCGCCCTGGAGGCGCGCGACCTGCTCGCCGCCGACGGCTTGGCGGTGCGCGTGGTGTCCATGCCGTGCCTCGAATGGTTCGCCTCCCAACCTCGGGAATACCAGGACACCGTCCTGCCGCCGGCCGTGCGCGCACGGGTGAGTGTCGAGGCCGCCGTCGGCCAGGGGTGGCGCGACGTGGTCGGCGACGCCGGACGCATCATCAGCCTGGAGCACTACGGTGCTTCCGCCGACTACCAGCGTCTCTACGACGAGTTCGGCATCACCGCCGAGGCGGTCGCCGCGGCCGCCCGCGACAGCATCGACGACACGGCCCGGGCCCCGCGCCCCGGCGGGCACCAGCGGACCGCAGCGCCCTCGGAGGGCGGCGCCGGTGACGTTCCCTAGCTTCGCCCGGATTCGGGGCTGATCGTGAGGGGGCGCCCGCGCCGGCGCGGGCGCCCCCTCACATGTCGTCGCTCGGGGACGGTCTACCGCCCCTGATCCGACTCCGCACGGCAAAGGTCCGACCGGCGCGTGCCACGGCGCCGGCTCACCTGTGTCCATTCGGCGAACCACCAGGCGCCGGTGACCACGGCAGCCCACAACAGCCCGCTGAGCGCGGCCTTCGACCAGGACACGCCCTCGCCCCAGTGCTCGACGCCTGTCAACACCACCCAACTGATCACGAGTACAACAGCGGTACGTACACGTCGATGCCTGAACATGCGTCCCGCCTACCCCACATACCGGCACCAAACGGATCCGTGCCCGGCTGTTGGAAAGGAGGAGAAAGTTGGTGCCCATGTTCTGCATAGAGCCGGTGATATCGGCCAGGCGGGGGGAGAAGCAATCCGGCAATGTGAACGGAGGCATGACGATGGACTGGCGTCACCAGGCCGCCTGCCGACAGGCGGACCCGGATCTGTTCTTCCCCATCGGAACCAGCGGCCCGGCCCTCCTCCAGATCGAGGAGGCGAAGGCGGTGTGCCGAAACTGCCCGGTTCTGAGCGAATGCCTCCAGTGGGCCCTCGAAGGGGGCCAGGACATGGGTGTGTGCGGCGGCCTGACCGAAGACGAACGGCGCGCGCTCAAGCGCAGGATGGCCAGGGAGACCCGCGCCCGCCTCGAAGGCTGATCCCCCGACGTCAGCGCTGACGAGCGGGACAGCAGGGCAGCGGAACCGCATCCCGGCCCCGGCCATGCCGGCCCCGGGCGGTCCGTCCCGGACCTGACGGTGGTCCGAACGCCGTCCCTGGCTGCGTCCCCGTCCCCATCTCCGCCGGCTCCGCGGCTGTCGGCGATGCCGCGTTCGACCCGGCCGAAACGGACGACTTCGCAGGGTGGAGGACATGCTCGGCCCGGCGTGGGACGCATCGCCACGTCTGGTGCCGCGGTCCCGTGAGGTGTGGTCCCCGGTGTCGGCGGCCTGCGTGAGGAGCTCCGCGCCGTGGTGAATGGCGACGGTCGTCACCGGCGACGTTCGGGGCGGCCACCAGCCGGCCGTGCCGGAATCGGGGGGCGGGCCCACTGATGTCGCCGGTCGGACTCCACAGCTTGACGATCATGGTGCGGTGACGGCCGCAGATCCTCGAACCCGGTAGTGCGCCAGTCCCGTTGGAGCCCGACCCTTCTGTGCTGTCGCTGGTGTTCCACTGGCTCGCGCTCCAAGGACGACGGGTGTCCGCCTGGGCCTGCGCGCCGCCGGCGCTCACCGTGGTGCAGGTCGCGAGGAGGGCCAAGCACAGGGCGCCCAGGCGCCTGCCCTCGCGGCGGACGGCGGAATTCGGATTCATCGGTGGTTTCCCCGGGTGTTCGGCGCGGAGCTCGCGCAGGCGCGCGGGTACCGCAGATGGGGGCGAGGCACCGGTGGGGCCGGTTCTCTTCGTCTGTCCCTCAAGAAGACCCGATGGACCATGGGCGGAACAGGAAGTTCAACCCGCAAGACTGTGTACCGCGGACTTTTGCGGGTGGGGTTCGATGTTCGAGCAGAACCACGTCGAGGAGCAGGGCACGTCGGCGGAGTCGGTCATGCCGCGGACCGTCGCCCGCCGAGCTTGCGCAGGCGCAGCCCGGCGTACTGCTGGGCACGTTCCGCGCCTGTCGTGCCGCTGTCCTCCTTGCTCGCTTCCATGCGCAGGCTCACGTTGGTGTCGCCGCCGAAGTGACGGCACACATGGACATGTGCCGCGTAGAGCCGCTCCAGTGCGTCCTCGAAACTCCGGTAGGTCGCTCCCCCGGCGACAGCCGGGAGGAGCCGTGTGCCGAGGCTGTCCAGGGACTGCACCAGGTAGTAGTGGTCACGGGTTTGCAGGCCACTGAATCCCGAGCCCACACGCGGTGGGGTCATGGTCGGTCGGATCGAGCGGACGTAGAGCTCGGGGGCGAAGTCCGCGGCGTGCCGCATGGCGAGTGCGGCGCTCGTGCAGAACAGCACGGTCCAGTCGAGGTATGCGGCTTGTTCCGCGGCCGTGCGTGCGTTGACGGCGCATCCGCAGGTCACGGTGATGGCCTGGAGGTGCGCGAAGAAGAGGCGGTGTCCGGACGTCCAGCGCAGTTGTGCCGTGTGCTCGTCGGCGGGGGCCGGTATGTGGCCCCGCGGCGGGCGTACGAGTCCTCCGTCTCCGGGGTACGTCCGCCGCCGGCGCAGCAGCGCCGAGCCGCCGCCCACCAGCATGGAGCGCTCGGCCGGGCTGAGTGAGGAGGCGGTCCGCGCGAGGTCGAGGGCGGTGTCGATCTCGGCGACGAGGAGGGCGCGGAGGAAGTACTCGGCGGGGCCGTGGGCCCTGGCCACGCCGAAGAAGGTGTCGTGTTCGGTGAAGGCCTCCTCCAGGGAGGGGGTTTCCTGGGGCCCGGCGGTGTCGTAGTGGTCCGGCGCCAGTAGCTGCCTCAGTCGTCCGGGGTCGGTCGCCGGTGGTGGGGTGTCGAGCTCGGCTACCAGTGCGTTGACCGCGGACGTCGCCGACCACAGTTCCTCCCCGGTGGTGGGGAGGTCGCGCGCGTGGAGGAGGGGGAGCGGTTTCGTGGTCACGGCAGGGGTCCTGTGTGTCAGGGGCTACCACGTCAGCGGATAGTCCGGGTCCAGCATGGGCAGTGCCTCGCGTCCGGGTTCGAGGCGCTCGTGTCCGTCGAGCAGCAGGGTCCACTCGGAGGTTTCCTCGTGGCTTCGTGTCGCTTCGGCAAGTCCTGGGGGTGGGCCGTGCGGGACGCCCGGCGGGAAGACGGTCACCGACCCTTGGCGCACGCCGCTCTCCGTTCGGGAGCTGAAGTCGCCGTCGGCGAAGAGCAGAAGTTCGTCACCGCCGAGGTTGACGTGCTGGTAGGGCACTTTGACGGCGTGCGGGTGGTACTCCAGCAGACGCGGGGTGAAGAAGATCAGGTCGGCGCCCGGCATGGCGAAGATCTGGTGGACCGGCGGTGGCGCGTGCAGCCGGGCGCTGACCGGCTCGCAGTCCGCGATGTTGAGCACGTACGGATAGAGCGTCCCGGTCCAGCCGACGACGTCGAACGGATGGTGTCGGTAGGTGATCGCCGTTCCGCGGTGACCGTGCCGGGTCAGGACGGTCGTGCCGCGTGCGTCGACGGGCTGTGGCGGGTCGGGATGCCGCAGGTCACGTTCGCAGTAGGGGCTCCCTTCCAGGAGCAGCCCTTGCGGGGACAGGTACCGGGCCGGGGCGCCGATCCGGCCCGCCGACTCGAACAGGGTCAGCCGCAGAGGGGGCGCCGTATCGTGGGCCGCCGGTGGTGTGCGCCGGCCGGGGTCCGCCGGGGGCACCGTTCCCGACCCTCCCGCCGTGGAGGGATGCCAGGCGTGCACCACCCCGGCCGGGATGACGACGAAGTCTCCCGGGCCGACCTCCATGCTGCCCATCGAGGTGTGCACCCGGGCCGTCCCCGCCTCGACGTAGGCGCACTCGTCGGCGCCGGCGTTGCGGTACAGGGGCGAAGCAGCGGTGGCCACGGCACGCCAGACGCGCAACGTTTCACCACCCACCAGCATGACGCGGTGACGTACCGCGTCGGCCTCCGCACCGGGGGCGGGCGCCGGCCGACGGGGAAAATGCAGGGCGGCGTGCAGTCCCGAGGAATCGGATTCCGTCGACGGTGGTTCCCACGCAACACGTCCTTCGACACCTGCGGGGTTGTGCAGGTGGTAAAGCAGCGAGGATTCGCCGTCGAATCCGTCGTCACCGAGCAGTTCCTCCACCAGGGGCGTTCCTTCCGGCCCGTCCCAGTAGATGTGCCGTTTCGGCGGATAGAACCCCACATTCCTGTAGTGCGGCATCGAAATCCTCCCGTCATGGATGAGATCGAGCATCATCGCTCCGGCACTCGATCCGCTTCCTACGATCGGACCCGGAACGGATGAATTCGGATCGTCCGCACCCTCCTCCCCCGCACACGGACACAGGCGCCTAGCATGAAGAATCGGCACTGATCAGAAGGATGAACCAACGGGCCCCGGAGGTACCTGTGAGCGTCGAACGAGTCAACCACGTGGTCCTCTGGGTGCGTGACGTGAATCGATCCGCCGAATTCTACAGTTTCGTTCTGGGCCTATCGGTGATCGAGCAACACGGTAACGAGAAGGCGTTTCTCCGCTCCCCCACAAGCCCCAATCATCATGATCTCGGACTATTCCAGGCCGAGGTGACACGAGAGGTCACACCGGGAAGTCCGGGCATGTATCACACGGCTTGGCAGTGCGAGTCGCTTTCCTCGCTGGTGGAGATTCGCGAGCGTCTGACAGCGGTGGACGCCTTCCTGGGAGGAACCGACCACGGCGCCACCAAGTCCTTGTACGCACAGGATCCCGACGGCCTGGAATTCGAGGTCATGTGGCTCACACCGCGGGAGACCTGGGTGGAGGGACGCCAACCGTTCGGCCCGCTCGACCTGGAGGCCGAGCTGCGCCGCGTCGAGAGCGGCAACGGCATCCGGTAGGTCGTTCCGCGTCCTGGTGTCCGTAGGCCCGCCGGACCCGGAAGGAACATGGCGACCGCCACCCGGTTCGGAGGGATCACCCAGGTTGGGCACCCGGCGGGCAGCTCCTTCCGGCTGATCAGCCACTGAAATTCGGCCACACCTGGCTGTTAGGTTCAGCCAGTCCGAGGCGAACCCTCGGCCCCCACGCCCTGAGCCACTGCGGGTCTCGGGGCGTGAACGGCTTCAGGTGCGGGGAACCGGCGATCGCCGTACTCGGTTCCCCGCCCCGCCCGTCCGCCCGCCCCGCCCAGGAGGGCGGGACCGCCGACTCCGGCGAAGCATTCGGCTGTCGCCGGGCCGGGACTTCGGCACGAAGCTGCGGCTCGGTCCCCTGCTCGAATCCGGGCATCCCATTCTGCATCCGGAAAGTGGGGCCGGACGTCTGATCAGCGGCTGGTCGCGCCCTCATTGGCCGGGCCGCCCGAGGCACCCGTCGGGCCATGGCGAACAGGTGTCGCCCCTTACGGTGTCGTCGGCCGCGCCCACATGCGATCGGCTGCGGGATGCACCTGTGCGGGACGGCGTCACGGAAAGCAGCGGGCGGCCCCCGGGACCGGCTGCCCTGGCTGAGGCCGGGTGGAGCCGTTCGCGGGCTGTGGCCGCTGAGTTCGTTGCCGGGCCGCCGTTTTCGTGCGGCGGCTTCGGTGCGCGGAGATGCCGTGGTAAGCAGGCTCGCTCGCGAGCAGAACCACGGCCAGGCGTTGGATCCGTTGGTCGAGGACCAGGGCGATGCGCCGGCGTCGCGCGCTGCGGATCGCGGCGAGCGTATGCGTGCTGGTGTCCAGCTCGGCGGCCAGGAAGCTGGTCGGCCATCCTCGTTCGGCGAGGTCCCGCAGAGCGGCGGCGGCCCGTTCCGCCCCAACCAGGCCCGGTAGAAGCCGATCTCGCCTGAAGACGCTGTTCAGGGGAGTTCCTAGAACGGCATCGGAGGTGACGCGGTGAATGCCGGCAGGCCGCTCTCCGGCCGGGCGGAGCAGTCGCCGCACGAGAGTGACGGCGACTCCGGAAATCGCGGAAATGTCCGCGGCCGACAGGCCCGACTCCCGTAGTCGACAGGCATGGGAAGCAGCGGCGCCGGAGGAGACCCGAGCGGGTCTGCCCGCCTTCAACTCCCTGGTCCGCCGAACTCGGTCCCGGCGAGCCGCGGCTATGCACTCGGGACGGGTACAGCCGTAGTCGGCGCAGGACGGACTGCCGTGCCGGACTCGGGACCGGATCGGCTTCTTGCGGCCATCGGCCGCGGCCACGGGAGGCGGAACAGGGTCGGTGGAGGTCGCCGCAGACGCTGTGGGAGAGGTTGTTGCGTTCATACCGGTGTGATTCTGACTTGCCTTCATGTCGAATTCGGCTCGGGTACCGTTCGCGGGCCGGGCTCCCCGGGCGGGGGAACCACCGGATCAGGCGCACGGACCGCGCGATCCAAGTGCGGCGTCGAGCGTCGCACGAGGCATTGGGCCGTTCGACCCTGCCGATGACTTCCTGACCACCCGGCCCGCCGAGAGCAACGCAAACGTTGAGGGCATGGTGTTCAAACGCAACGGCCACCCGACTCTGTGTTTGCCGTGCGTATCCCGCACTCCGGTGATCATGGGCCGACCGTAGTCAACGCCACTGACAACAGACCCTTTTGAAGACTCTGTTGCCGGCAACCACGACGCCCGGGACCCCGGCAAAGCGCCTGTCGTCCTCGGCGTTCGGCCGCGACGCTCCACGGCTCCACGCGTATCGGTCCTGCAGCCGTGAGATGTCCGCATCACTGCCCTGACACCGCACGTCGAGGGCGAGGCGTTGCTACCCGAGCCAGACGATGTGCAGGACGTCTCGGACCATCTTCCGCGCCGGGTCGGGGAGATCGGAGAGGGTCTTCGCGGCCTGCGGGGACAGGTGCGCCGCCCAGGGCTGACCGGTCACCTGCGGCGACCGAGGACGTCGTCCAGGTCGATGAAGTCGGATTCGTCTCGGCCGGAGCCCACGAAGGCGTCCACTGCAGGGGCCGCGGCGACGCGCAACTGCCAGATGCGCACCACTTCGTGCAGTGGGGTGAGGCTGAAGGAGTCGCGGGCGTCCTCCAAGGCCTTGGCCCAGTCCCGCTCGAAAGCCGGCACCCACGTGTCCGCACGACGGTCGGCACGCAGCAGGGCACGCAGTTCGGCCGGGGCCCCGGGCGCGGGCGCGTACGGCGGGACGATCGCGGGGTCTACGGGTTGAGCGCTCACGGGCTCCTCCAGGCAGGTGGTACCGCCACGGTAGCCGCCGCAGCACCGGAGCGAGGAGGGGTTCGGCCTGCACGGCGGTCGGAGGCGCATCGGACCTCCACATCGGCACGCCCGACTCCCCCAGGCGTCACGAATCCGCAGCACAGGCGCGCAGGGGCCTTCCCGGTGGGGCGCCGCCCGCCCGCTTCGCCGCGCAAGGCATGGATGGACGGACGGAGTCGCCGGCAGCTCACCCACACACCCCGGACCGCCGCGTACGGGTGCCCCCGCCCGTTCCGGGACGGCGCGTCAGGCCGTGGCGAGCCGGTCCACCAACAGCTCCAGTCTCGACTCCGCGTCCTCGGGCAGGAGCCGGCCCGCTCTGGTCAGGGTCGCCAGTCCGTGCAGGGAAGCCCAGAACACCTCGGTGAACAGCCCTGGGTGGACGCCGTCGCCGGCGACCTCGGTGAGGTTCTCCAGCAGGGCCGCGAAGGCGTCCTTCAGCGGCTCGGGGGTGTCCTCCTGCGCGTACATCAGGCCGCCGTCGAGCTGGAACAAGGCGTCGTAGACAGCCGGGTTGCGCTCGGCGAAGTCGAGGTAGGCACGAGCGAGGGCGGCGACCCGTTCACGCGGGCCGTCCCCTCTGGAGGCCGCGGCGCGCACCTCC
Organism: Streptomyces sp. NPDC040432; assembly: GCF_055595445.1. Classification (NCBI taxonomy): domain Bacteria; kingdom Bacillati; phylum Actinomycetota; class Actinomycetes; order Kitasatosporales; family Streptomycetaceae; genus Streptomyces; species Streptomyces sp. NPDC040432. The sequence goes on from NZ_JBVIVP010000028.1 coordinate 51,224, forward strand.
GCGGCCAGTTCGACGGCGCCTTCCAGGGCCACGGCGCCGATGATCGCGCGCTTGCCGCGGAAGTGGCTGTAGAGGACGGGCTGGCTGTATTCGATGCGTTCGGCGAGCCGTCGGGTGGTGACTGCGTCCCAGCCCTGCTGCTCGGCGAGTTCACGGGCGGTCGCCACGATCAGGCGCTCTCGCTCCGCCCGTTCGCGCTCCTTGCGTTCTTTTGCCGACATGCAGGAATTCTAGCACCGCTAGACAACTGAGCGACAGTAGGTCTAGCGTTGCCTCATCACCTAGCAACGCTAGTTCGGGAGGGATCGTCATGCTCAACGCTCTTCAGGTCTTCACCGTCGTCGTCGTCGGCCTCATGGTGGGGGTGGAGTTCTCCGTCCTCTTCATCATGAACCGCATCCTGGACGCGCTTCCCGAGGACAGCGGCCAGCTCGGCCATGCCCACGGCGGCCGCATGCTCGGCGCCGTGATGCCGTTCTGGTACATCGGCTCGGTCGTCCTCAGCGCGATCTGGGCCGTCGCCGGATGGCAGCACGGCGGCGCGGGACTCGTCGTCACCGCAGCCGGACTGCTGATCCTCAGCGTCATCATGTCGATCCTGCTGCTCGTCCCGATCAACAACCGGAACAAGACCTGGACCCCCGAGAACCGGCCCGCCGACTGGAAGGAGCAGTTGCAGCGCTGGCACCGCTACCACTACCTCCGCGTCACCGTCATCATCGCCGCGTTCACCCTGCTGGTGACGGCCCTCGCCTGATACCAGGGCCGCCCGGCCCCGCACGACTCCGATGGTTAAGATCGCCGCGATGCGGGTCACGAGGAGCGCGGAGCGCAATCCATTCCGCGGTCACCGCAGCTCCGCAACCGCACGCATGAGGAGGCCTCCGCCGGTGGATAGCGATGGAGCGCGCGCTGCGATCCGGCTACCCGAAGGGTCCTGGTGGGATTGGGACGTCATCGCGTGGGAGGGCGGACGGCTCAGGCTCGCCGCCGGCCACGACCTGACGTACCACCACGGCCTGGAGCTGGTCTTCGACGATGTGCTCTTCGTCAGTTGTCCGTCCTGCTTCCACGATCCGGTCTTCAGAGCCCCGTCCCGTGACGAGCTCGTGAGACTGACGCGTGAGCTCGGTGAGGAGCCGCCCGTCGTGGTCGCCTTCGACGCCGATGCCGGCGGTCCGGAGCCGGTCTCCTGCCTCATCGCCGCGGCGCGGCTCGACATCGTCCGGGGAACGGTCCTGCGGTACTGGTCCGAGGACGCGGGCCCCGGTCAACGTTTCGCCCCCTGGGTGCGGGGCGCGATCACCCTCGCGCACCCCGGCAAGTTACCGCGGGCCCCCGTTACCGCCTCCGCGGCCACCGTCGGGCTGCGTGTTGCGATGTCCACCGGACGGATCTCGCAGTCGGCTGCGAGGATCCGGGCCTGGAGCAAGTATTGAGTCGACAGGAAGCGTCGGAAGCCGTCCACGATTACGGCTGGCGCTTCCTGCTGGGCACGTTGCGAACGTCGGTCCCGGTCGAATCGTTGGCCCAGGCCATCAGCTTGGCGGCGGGCGCGATCGCCGTGTGCGGCAGCAGCGCCGATCGGCACCTGCAGGTCGATGCCCGCCCCCGGCGGCTCGTGCTCACACTGCAGTTGGTGGACCAGGCGGCGGTTACCGGACGACGAGGCACCCCCGGCGGATCGAGGCCGCGCTGGCGGCAGGAGGCCGACTCGTATCGGCGACACACGCCCCGGCATTCTGGGTGCTCGCCAACCCGGAGGGCAACGAGGCCTGCGTGACCACCTGGCAGGGTCGAGACGACTGATGTCCGCCGCGCAGCCACCTTCCGGGCCCGCGCACACCCACCCCCGGTGGTACTTCGTCGTCACCCCACCCCGGGAGCATCCGACCAGGAGCAGCACCCCCTGAGGGCCTTGCCCGGCAGATCCGATCGGATGCCGCCGGGCAAGGCCCTTCGGGCTGTCGAAACGCTCAGCGTTTGAGCGTGAAGGTGAAGTCGCCCGAGAGTTTGCCGCTCAGACGGACCGTCGACACGAGGTTCCCCGCCGCCAGCAGCCTCTCCACCTCGGCTCGCGCATAGCCGAAGCCTTCGGCGATCAGCCGCACGGGTCGCACGGGCACCCGTGCCGCGAAGCGGACCTGGACCTCGATCGCCTCACCCTCCGGCTGCTCCGGATCACCCTGCTCGCCGCAGTCGAGTCGCCAGGCGTTGTCCCAGTCCAGGGCAACGTGATTGCGGCGCAGGAGCAGTGGGTCCTGGAGCAGTTCGGCCGCCAGGCGGGGGTCGTTGTCGTGCATCAGGTCCAGGAACTCGGGTCGTACGGAACGTACGTGCGTCCGTTCCAGCACGGTGAGTTTGGTGGTGTCCCCGCAGCCGGCGCACAAGGCCAGGAGCCAGGCGTCGAGGAGCTTGTGGTTGGCGTTGACGCGAAACTTGCCGTGCGTCCGGAAGCGCCCGGAAGGGCACCGGTGACAACGGCGGAGGACTGTCGGAGGGCAGGTGGGAGCAACCACCCAGGTTCGAGACATGCGAATACACCGGTTCCAGTGAGAAGACCGCAGCGAAAAGGAGCGCGGCGCACGAGTGCGACGCGCGACGGTTCAGCGCTCGGGGGGTCTCACTTGGTGTACAACGGACGTCCTTGCCTGGGGCGAATGCGGGTGGCAGCACGTTAACGGTCCGCGGGAGCGGGGCTCCACCGATTTTCTGGCCGGCCCGCCCGGTGTCCGGGGTGATCTCGTAGAGGCAGATCGCCGAGTAGCACACCACGCGGTGCTTCTCTCAGGTCTCTCCCTCACGGTGCAGCGGGACTGACGGCATGCCCCGCTCCGGCACTCCTGGCCCACGGCAACCGCAATACCGCCGTGACGTCGTCCTCGCCATCACCCGCGTCCGATCCGGCCCATCCATCGGGCACGCCGGCCGGGGGCGGAGGCCGGTTGTTCGGCCGGGGCAGGCGTCCGTCACTCGTACCGGTACTTCAGCGAGTCCGCCTCGTCCTGCTCGATGGCGGCGATCGTCAGCTCCGGCATCCGCAGCTGAGCCAACGTCACCTCGGCGGAGGACGGTTGGGCGTCCGCCGGGAGCCATTGCGCCGGCTTCCAGGCTCCGCTGCGCAGGAGCGATTTCGGGCAGTGCGGGTAGACCTCCTCGATGCCCAGCACCAGCGCACTGGCCGGCGGCTTTCCCACGGCGGTCAACTGCGACAACAGGTCCGGGCGGGTGGAGACGCAGGCCCGGCCGTTCACCCTGAGCGTCGTCGTGCGCCCCGGGATGACGAACAGCAGCCCGGCCCGTCCGGTGGCGATGACGTTGTGCAGGGTGTCCAGACGCTTGTTGCCGGTCGCGTCCGGTATCGCCAACGTCCGCGCGTCCAGGACGGATACGAACCCGGGGGGACCGCCGCGCGGGGAGACGTCACAGTTGCCCTCGGCGTCCGCGCTGGCGATCAGAACCAGTGATGAGCACCCGATCAACCGTTCTGTCTGATCGGTGAGTTCGGCCATCTGCTTGCGCAACGCCGTCTCCTTGGGCAGTACGTAGGCCCTGCGCAGCGCCTCCTGGTCGGACACGGCGTCGAGACGGAGCGAGTCGAAGGCACTGCCGACGAGTGATGAGGTCATGCCTTGACCCTAACGGGCCGCACCACGGACAATCTTGGCCCGCCGATGGCCGACGCGCGCAGCCCCCTCCCGGCCGGCCGGCATCGCACACGGATCTCGTCCGGCCCGTCGTTCCCCCTCGCCCGCGATGGGGCCCGCGCCCCGTGCGCATTTCAGTCTTCCGGAGGCGAACGGTCCAGCCGGGCCGTGACGGGCGTGGCCGCGACGCCGTGCAGAAGTATCGAGAGCAGCACGGTGAAGGTCACCACGGCCCACAGTTCCCGAGCGGGGACGGCGAAATCGGCTTCGCCCAAGGCGTGGGCGAGATAGAAGAACGAGCCGATGCCGCGAATGCCGAACACCGCGATGGCAGCTCTCTCCTGGCCCGTGGCGTTGCCCCGCAGCTGGACGAACCAGCCGACAGCCGGGCGGATCAGTAGGAAGAGCGTCAGTCCGAGAACGGCTCCGCGCCAGGTCAGTGCCGAGAGGCCGCCATCGGCGATGAACCCGCCGACGAGGAAGAGGATGACGGCTGTGAGGAGCCTTTCGACCTGATCGGTGAAGGCGTGCATGACGCGGTGGTACCGATGGGCGCGTTCGGCGTTGCGGATGGCGCAGGCCGCGACGAAGACGGCGAGGAAGCCATAGCCGTGGAGGAGTTCGGTCAGCCCGTAGGCCGTGAAGGTCGCGGCGAGTGCGACGAAACCCTCGCGGTGTTCGGAAAGCCGCAGCGCTCTCCAGCGTGCCTGGAAGAACATCCTCCCGAGGAACCGTCCCACGCCGAGTCCCACCACCAGTCCCACCACGCTGCGCAGCAGGACGTCGCTCCACAGCCAGTGCCGGAGCCCGTCCGTGGACCATCCCGTCGCCGAGGCCGTCGTCAAGGCGATGGCAGCCAGGACGAACGGGAAGGCAAGCCCGTCGTTGAGCCCCGCCTCGCTGGTCAGCGCGAAGCGGACCTCGTCCTCGTCGTCGTCCTCGTCCGTCGGCTCGCCCACGCGTACTTCGGCGGCCAGGACCGGGTCGGTAGGAGCCAGGGCAGCCGCCACCAGCAGGGCCACGGCCGGTGGCCACCCCAGCAGCCAGGCCGCGACCGCCGCGGTGAACAGGATGGTCAGGGGCATCGCCAAGCCCAGCAGCCGCCATGTGGTGGACCAGCTGCGCCATCCCGGGGGCCTGTTGATCGCGAGTCCCGCACCCATGAGCGCGACCACGACGCATACCTCCGTGAGGTGCTCCACCATGCTCCGGTGTCGGACGGGGTCCAGTGCCGGGAGCGCGTCGAGTGGCAGCAGGAACACCAGGAACCCGGCCGCGAGGAACACCATCGGCAAGGACAGGGGCCGCTTGGCCAGGGCAGAGGGCAACACCGCCGCGCACAGGGCGCCCAGCCCCGCGCAGGCGTACACCATGTCGATCCCGGTCAAGCCGAGCAAGCCGTTCCCCATTCCCGTGGACCCGTGGGAGGGCCTCGTCGTGACCGCCTACCCGATCCTGTTGTGGGCAGCCCCGGCGCACTCCCCCCGTTTCGGTGTCGAGGTTCGACCCCGTAGGACGGTGACGCGTGGGGCGCGGCCCGGGGTCCGGCCCCGGTGACTCGAATCGTGACGCTTCGTCGAGGGCATCAGGGCCGGCCGGCGGGGCATGCGACCGGGAGACGGCCGATCCGGACCGCTCGCGTGGTTCTCGGCCGGGGAACCGCATCGAACCGAAGGGCATCGCAGTGACCCGTACCGTTGCTCACGTGATCGTCGACGCGCTGAAGGAGCTGGGCGTTCAGCATGTCTTCGGCGTCGTCGGCGACGCCCTCAACCCGCTGACCGACGCCATTCGCACCGCCGAGGAACTCGACTGGGTGGGATGCCGGCACGAGGAGGCGGCAGCCTTCGCGGCCGGTGCGCAGTCCCAGCTGTCGGGCACCTTGGGCGTATGCATGGGCACCGTCGGCCCCGGTTCCGTGCACCTGCTCAACGGGCTGTACGACGCCGCCAAGAGTCACGCCCCGGTACTGGCGATCTGTGGCCAGGTCCCCCTCGCCGAGATCGGCAGTGACTACTTCCAGGAAGTCGACAACGATCTGCTCTTCCGGGACGTCGCCGTCTACCGCGCCACCGTCACCTCGCCGGAACAGATGCCGCGGATGCTCGAATCCGCGGTGCGCGCCGCGATCAGCCGCAGCGGTGTGGCGGTCCTGACGGTTCCCGGCGACCTGGGCGATCAGGACGTGCCGCAGGACCGACCCACCCGATTCGCTCTCGATCGGCCCGTGACCCGGCCTGACGACCCCGCCCTGGCGGACGCGGCCGAGCTACTGAACGCGGCCTCCCGCGTGACCCTGCTCGTGGGGCGCGGAGCCCGCGACGGGCGGGATGAAGTCCTTCGTCTCGCCGACCACCTCGCGGCGCCGATGGTGCTGACCCTGAAGGCCAAGGAGGGCTTCGAGGGCGACAACCCCTTCCAGGTGGGCCAGACCGGGCTCATCGGCAACCCCGCCGCCGCGCACGCCATGGACAGCGCGGACGCACTGCTCATGCTGGGTACGGATTTCCCTTACCGGGACTGGTACCCCGAAGGCACCAAGGTGGTCCAGATCGACACCAGTGAGGAGCGCCTCGGCCGACGGGTCCCCGTGGACGTGGGTCTGGCGGGCGACGTCGGCGCCACCTTGCGCGCCCTGCTGCCGCTGCTGGACAAGGCTCCGGAGCGGGACCACCTCGAAGACGCGGTGGAACGGTTCACGAGCTGGCGGGAAGGGCAGGCACGGCTGGCCGACCCGCGGCACGAACACCGCTGGACGGGCAAATTGCGGGCCGTGTTCGACAACCGCGATCACGAGATCCGTCCCGAGGCCCTGGCCGCGGCAGTGGACACGTACGCGGCCGACGACGCGATCTTCACGTCCGACACGGGCATGGCGACGGTCTGGCTCTCCCGGTTCGTCGCGATGCACGGCTCACGGCGTCTGATCGGCTCCTACAACCTCGGCTCGATGGCCAATGCGATGCCGCAGTCCATCGGCGCGCAACTGTGGGCACCGGAGCGTCAGGTCGTCGCCTTCTGCGGTGACGGGGGCCTGAGCATGCTGCTCGGTGACCTGATGACGATCAAGACGTACCGGCTGCCGGTCAAGCTCGTGGTCTTCGACAACCGTCGCCTGGGCATGGTCAAGTTGGAGCAGGAACAGGCGGGACTGCCGGAGTTCGGCACGGAACTCGACAACCCGGACTTCGCCGCCGTCGCCACCGCGCTCGGCATCACCGGCATTCGGGTCACCGATCCGGATCGTCTGGATGACGCCGTCCGCCGCGCCTTCGCGACGCCCGGACCGGTCCTCCTGGACGTCCTGACCAATCCCGAGGAGATCGCCGTACCGGCGAAGCCCACCGCGGCCCAGGGGTGGGGCTTCGCCATCGCCAAGCTGAAGGAGAACCTCCCCAGCCGCGAGAATTGACGCCTGCCCCGTCCGTCCGTGAGGGGGGACCGACCACGATGGCCGTGGGCTCAGCGGTATGAGCGGGCGGGCCGGCCCCCAGTGCCGGGCGCAGGTCGGTGCGGGCCCGCCGGCCGCGGATCCGTCAGCAGCCGATCAGGGTGAGTCGGTCGGCGGAGTCCGTTCCGTGGTCCATGGCGTGAGCCTCAGGGTCGGTGGGCAGGGGGGACGCGCAGGGCGAGGAGGGCGGTGTCGTCGCTGGCCCAGCCGGCGTGCCGGGCTGCGAGGGCCTGGTTGATGTGGTCGACGGTGTCGGCTGCGTCCATCCGCGTCGTGGCGGCGAGCGTGCGGATCAGGTCCGAGTCGTCGAACACGTCCTGCTGCCTCTCTCCTGCCCCGGGGCGCGCCCGGGCCTCGGTCGCGCCGTCCGTGTACAGCAGGAGGAGGTCGCCGGGTGTCAGCCGGAACCGGACGTCGACCAGGGCGCTCGGCGCGAAAACGCCCAGGAGCATGCCGGGGGTGCCGATCGGGCGGACGGTGCCGTCCGCGCGTCGGATCAGGGCGGGTGGATGCCCTGCCAGCGCCAGATTCCCCGCGATCCCGCCGGGCGTGGGGCGGAAGCGTGCATAGACCGCGGTCAGGAACCGCGGCGAGTCCTGGGTGAGCATCGCGGTGTTCAGATGGTCCAGGACATCGGCCGGGGCCCGGTTCTCCGTCGCGAGGGCGCGGATCGTGTAGCGGGCCATCGAGGAGACCTGGGCGGCTTGGACGCCCTTGCCGCACACGTCGCCGAGGACCACGCCCCAGTAACTGCCGCGGGTGCGGAACAGGTCGTAGAAGTCGCCGCCGACCTCGATGTCCGAGCGCCCCGCCCGGGAAGCCGGGTTGTAGGACGCGGCGACCTCGATCCCGGGAATCCGGGGCGGCGACGGTGGCAGGAGGCCTTGTTGGAGGGAGTGGGCCAGGTCCGCGGAAAGGGTGAGGGCCTTCTGCGCGGCGGCCAGGGACTGGCGGAGGCTGATCTCGGCACTGACCGCACGGGCCAGGGTCTCCAGGGTGATCAGGTCGGTCGGGGACCAGGCGCGGGGCCGGTCGTCGATGACGCAGAAGCTGCCCAGCACCTCGCCCTCCGGTCCGAGGAGCGGGAAGCCGGCCCATGCCCCGATGTTCATCGGTCCGACGGACGGGTGCCGGCGGGTGCGCGGATCGTTGGGGGCGTCCTCGACGATGAGCGGGGCGCCACCGAGACCGATCAGGAGGTAGCAGAAGCTGTCCTCGACCGGGTTCTGCCGGTCGGCGAGATCGACGGCGTCGACTCCCACGCACGCCTTCCAGAACGAGCGATGCTGATCGACGAGGGTCACGAACGCCCGCCCCGAGAGCGTCACCCGTGCGGCAAGGTCGGCCAAATCCTCGAAGACCCGTTCGGGACCGGTGTCCAGGAGACCGGTCGCCTCGACCGCCGCCAACCGGGCCCGATCCCACAGTTCCTCCGGTAGGTCGGCTCGGTGCCGCTCGCGTTCGCGCACCCTCGTACCCGTCATCGCAGCCCCACGTCTTCCCCAGGGGGCCGTCTTCATGCCCCGGTCACCCCTTCTTGTGTCCAGCGCGGAGTCAATCACGCATCCGACAGGGCTCCGAGGCGGGCCATCCACAGGTCCCTCGCACGCTGTTCGGGTCGACGGCGCCGGCGCCGCACGTGCCCACTGACCGACGTGCTCTACGCGTCGGCTGCGGCGGAAGTGACGGGGAGGTAGGCAGTGATCGTCTTGCCGTCGTCGTCCGCACGGATCTCGGTGCGGGTGGCCAACCTCTTCACCAGGAGCCAGCCGAAGCCGCCCGGCACCGTGGGCGGCGTTCCCGGCGACAGGGGCAGGAGCGGGGAGGCGTCCGACACCTCGACGGCCACCTCGTCGCGGAGGTGGCGCACGTCGAAGGCGGTCACACCTCCCGCGTGCCGGATCGCGTTGGACACCAGTTCGGCGACGACCGTCAGCACGTCGTCCAGTGCCCGCTCATCCACACGGTGGGGTGCCAGAACCTCACGAGCGAGCCGCCGGGCGTCCACGCCTCTGGGACCAGCCGCGTGATGTGACATCCCAGGCATCGTCGCTCTCCTCACACGTCTCACACCTCTCGTCCTCTCCTCCCCCTCCACGTCATCCGCCCCACCGACGGTTCCCCACCCTCACCAACACGAGGCCCACCCGGCGGGGCGGATCCCAAGGGGACATCGTGCGGATCCGCGGTTGCACGCCGGTGGCCGGGGCCGCGAGCACGGCCCGGGCGTGGATCAGGTGAGGAACATCGGGGTTGACCGTCGGACCGTGGGTAGTCGGGGGGCATGGAAGCCACTGAGAACACCCCGCTGCGTGCCGTAGCCCTCGTCTGCACGCTGTCCCCGTCCCCCGCCGCGTCCAGCTCCGAGCTCCTCGCGCGGCAGACCATGGAGGCTCTCGCCGAGCACGGCGTGACCGGCAAGACCATCCGGATCGCAGATCATGACGTGAAGACCGGTGTGGCGACGGACCTGGGTGACGGTGACGCCTGGCCGGACATCAGGGAGAACATCCTCGGCACCGACATCCTGATCCTCTCGACCCCGATCTGGCTCGGCCATCCCTCCAGCGTCGCGCAGCGCGTCATGGAACGCTTGAACGCGGAGATCTCCGAGACCGACGACGAGGGCCGCATGCTCACCTACGGCAAAGTGGCCGCCGTCTGCGTGGTCGGCAACGAGGACGGCGCCCACAAGGTCAGCGCGGACCTCTTCCAGGGTCTGAACGACGTCGGGTTCACCCTCGCCCCGAACGCCGTCACCTACTGGGTCGGGGAAGCCATGCAGGGCACCGACTACCAGGACCTCGGCAAGACCCCCGAGAAGACCGCCGCCACCACCAGGACCCTCGCCGCGAACACCGCCCACCTCGCCCGCCGCCTCAAGCGCAGCGCATACCCGCCCGCCTGAGCGGATCACCTCAGGTGTTCGCCTGCCAGATGGCGGCATTCAGGACCATCGCGAAGGCGACCCACGCCAGGTAGGGGATCAGCAGGAGTCCGGCCGCTCGATGAACGCGGTGGAAGAGGCGGATGGTGACGACGAGGGCGGCAACCAGCAGGATGATGTCGAGCAGGGCCACGTCGTACCTGCGCGCTCCGAAGAACAGCGGGGTCCATGCGAGGTTGAGGGCCAGCTGGGCACCCCACCACGCCAGCGCCTTCCGCCGCTCCGGGTGCTCGGCCCGCCGCCAGACGAGCCAACCCGATAGGGCGATGGTGGCGTAGAGGAGGGTCCAGACAGGGCCGAAAAGCCAAGCGGGCGGCGCCCAATCCGGCCGGTCCAAAGACGTGTACACCTCAGCCGCGTTCGACGAGGCAAGAGCACCCGCTGCGGCAACGGCGTAGGTGAGGACGACGAACCCGGCGAGCGCGGCCCACCCGCGACCCCCGTGAACTCCCGCATGCCTACCGGTTTCCCGCACGGTTCTTCCGCCCTTCTCGTCTGCTGCGACGGCGCTCCGTACTTCTGCCCGCCACCCCGTTCCGGATGCGGGCGTCTCACGCGTCGGGGGTGTGAAGCTGCTTGACTCTCCCACGGAGGGAGAGTCGAAGGTGGAGCACATGCGCATGGAGAAGGCGTCCTCGTCAGCGTCGTCGTCACCCCTGTGGAGCATCGGGGCCGTGGCGCGACAGGTCGGGCTGCCGGTGAAGGTCGTCAGGCACTGGTCCGACGCGGGCGTCGTGGTCCCGGCGGGCCGGACGGCCGGCGGCTACCGCTGCTACGACACCACGGGTGTGGCCCGGTTGCATCTGGCCCGCACGCTGCGGGACCTGGGGCTGGGACTCGCCGAGATCCGGGCCGCGCTGGACGGCGAGGACGGCCTCTCGGAGGTGGCGGCGGCGCACGTCGACGCGCTGGAGACGCAGATCCGCCGCCTGCGGACCCACCAGGCCGTCCTGCGCACGGTCACCCGTCGCACCACCTCTGAAGGACTTGCCCTCATGACCCGTACCGCCCACATGTCACCCGCCCGACGTCGCGAGCTGGTGCACGATTTCCTCAGCGACACGCTGGGCGATCTGGACGTGCCCCAGTTCCGGGAAGGCCTCGCCGCAGCGGCCGCCGAACTGTCGGAAGACCCCACCGACGAACAGGTCGAAGCATGGCTTGAGCTGGGAGAACTGGTCGCCGCCGGGGAGCTGCGTCCGGCCGTGCGCCGCATCGCGGAGTACGCCGCCCGCCACGGCGGGCGAACGCGGGACTCCGCAGTGGCGGAGGAGATGCGCGCCCTCACCGACACCTGGACCGCACGCGTCCGCACGGCGATGCGCGCAGGCACGGCAGCGGACTCCGCGGCCGCCGACCGGGTCGTCTCGGAGATCGTCGCCCTCTGGCTGGCCGGCAGCGCGAACACGGCCCCCGCCGTGAAGTCGGACGGCGTCGAGGCACGCGCGCTCCTGCACGAGCAGCTCACGGCCGCCGCCGAGCCCGCCGTCGAGCGCTTCTGGCAGCTGTTGTGCGTCCTGGGCGACCGCCCCGCGCCCGCCGGCATCGCCGAGGAGGGACGGTGGCTGCTCACCGCGCTGCGTGCCAACTCCTCGCCCGGCGCACGCGAGGCCCGGCTCGAAGAGCTCTACACGGACGACGCCGACCCATGGCCGGGCGGCGTCCTGGACGCGTTCACGCACGTCCAGGACACCGTAGGCACCCTCGTACGCGCGACACTGCCGACACATTTCGACCTGCCGACCCCCTGCGACGACTGGACCGTACGCGATCTCCTCAACCATCTGGTGTGGGAGAACATCATCTGGGGCGGCATGGCCCAAGGCGCGCCCCCCGCCCACGGCCACACCGAGGACCACCTGGGCGACGACCACGTCACAGCCTTCGAGACCGCCGCGGCCTCCGCGCGCGAGGCCTTCCTGCGGCCGGGGATGCTGGACCGGTCCTTCGGCCCGGCCCCCGGCCGCCGGGTGGTCGAACAGCTCCTCGTCGAACTGCTCGTACACGGCTGGGACCTCGCGGCCGCGCTCGGCTTGGACCGTGACCTGGAGGCCGATGTCGCACGGGCCGCGCTGCCGGTCGTCCGCGCGATCCACGGCGACCTACCCCGTACCTCCGGCGGGTCCTTCGACCCGGCGCGCCCCGTACCCGAGCACGCCCCGGCCCTGGATCACGTGGCGGCGTTCCTCGGCCGCCGCATCCCGCACTGACGGACCTCCTGGGTCCGGCTCCAACTCGTCGGCGGAAAGGCACCGGCACCGGCCGCGCCATGCTTCCCGAGCCGTTGTGTCGATGGACGCACGGGAAACGCGCCGGATCAGTCATGTGCGGGCGTGTCGACCACGCCGTTTTCGGACGCCGGACTGCCTCCGCAAGGAGCAAGGTCTAGTTCAGCACGGCGTCCAGGACCTCCTCCACCCAGTACCTCAGTCGGTGCCGACGGTTGCAGAACCGCTTCGGGCGCCGTCGGCGGCTGCGTTCGTCGAGCGGCCGGCGGCATTGCTTGCAGTGCTTGGCACGTGTCCGATCCCCCATGCCCCGTGACTCTAGCGGCCACAGAAGGCCCCTCGGGTGGTGGGATCCGGCGGCAAGCGCGAGCGTTCTGCGGACTAGTCGGTGCAGTAGCGCTTGATCGCCGCGTTGAAGGCCGCGTCGAAGGCCGCGTCGTGCGCTTCCTTGGCCGCCTTCTGGGACGCCGCGTCGGGCACGAGTCCCTGGGGTACCGGCTTGGCCTTGGGCTTGGCCTCGCAGTTGCCGGCCTGCGCCAGTTCCTTGCCGATGGTGAAGCCTTCGGTGGCACCCGCCTTGCGCGCCGCGTCCACCGCGTTCTTGTTGACGGCGTCCTGGGCCGCCTGGCCGCCCAGGCAGGTGGCGTTCAGACCGCCACCGTTGGCCGTGTACTTGCCGTTGGGTTGGTCGGCGACCGCGAACTTCCCGTCCTCGCCGACGGTGACCAGCACACCGCCAGGCCCGTCGGTCTGGTCGACGGTTACTTTGGTGCCCTTGCTGAAGCCCTCGCCGGTGATGATCGACTTGGTGGCGTCACCCGGCTTCGCCTCGACGAAGCATTGCGCCGAGGGCAGGGCCTGCGGGGCAGCCGCCCATACGGCTGCGGCAGCCGGCCCGAGAGCCAGCGAGCAGGCCAACACGGGGGCGCTCAGGACGACACACGTGCGCTTGTTCATCTCTGCTTCCTCACACCTACGGGGGCGAGGGCAGCCGCATGAGGAACGAAGGGGGCCGCCGAGCGGCAGGGGACGACGTGGGCCACCGGCTGTCGCGAACGGCAAAGACGAGTGCGTCCCTGGCGCTTACCGAGTCACCCCAAAGGGAGTCCGGTCCATCACTTCATCCTCCCCCTGCTGTCCGGAGGTGTCGAGCGGGGCGGTTTCCGCGAGCGGGGAGTGAATCAGCAGGCGTACGGGTGCGGCGGCACTCGCCGAGACGACGTCACCGTTCCGATGGTGCGCCGCGGGATCCGGACGCGCCGCAGCGACCGCCCCGGGAGGGGCAGCCGCTGCGACGTGATGGGGTTCCGCGGGTGTTACGGCAGGCAGAGCTTGCAGCCGCCCTGCACGGAGGCGGGAACATGGGTGCCGCCATGCGCGGTGTGGGCGGCCGCCACGGCGGTGGTGCTGGTGGTCTGGGGTGCGGCCGAGGCGATGGTCGCGGTACCGGCGAGGCCGAGAGCGGCAAGGGTGAGGCCGGCGGTGGCGAGGGTACGGGTGATGCGCATGGTTCAGGTCCTCCGGGACGATGGGGTCCGTCGGTGACGCACCGTGGTGTGGCGGACCCCAGGGGGTGGGGGCTTGATCTGTTGTGCACCGACCCCTCCACTGAACCGCGAGCCGCCCCCGAGCCTCGTCCTCCATTCGGTCCCGTGCCCGGATGAACGGGTCCGGGCACGCGGGAATCGGCGTGCGGCGGCCCGGCCCGACCTCGGCCGACGCCGATCGGACCGGCTCAGGTCGGGCCGGCTCAGGTCAGGCCGGACGTGAGGGCGAGGCGTACGGCTTCGGCCCGGTCCCGGACGTGGGTCTTGGCGAACAGGTTGTTGATGTGGGTCTTGACGGTGGCCTCGCTGATGAAGAGCCGTTCGGCGATGGCCCGGTTCGGGAGGCCCTGGCCGATGAGGGCGAGCACTTCGCGTTCGCGCACCGTGAGGTCGACGGGTAGGGGTGCGGGCGCCGGTGCGGTGGCCCGGCGGGGAGCACCGGCCGCGGCGAGGAGGCGGGTCTGCACCTCGCGGTCGAGGACGGACTGTCCTGCGGCGGCCGCCCGGATGGCTCGGGCGATGTCCTGGCGTCCGGCGTTCTTCGTCAGGTATCCGCGCGCTCCGGCGCCGAGCGCCGCCATGATCGATTCGTCGTCGGCGAAGGTGGTGAGGACGACCACCGCGACGTCCGGGTGGTCGGCGCTCAGCCGCCGGGTCGCCTCGGTCCCGTCCATGACGGGCATCCGCAGGTCCATCAGGACGACGTCGACGGGAGCCGCGGCCACGGCCTCCAGTACCTCCTGCCCGTTCGCCGCCGCCGCGACGACGTCGATGTCCGGCAGCAGGGCCAGGACCGCGGCGAGCGGTTCGCGCACCGCCGCCTGGTCGTCCGCGACGACGACCCGGACGGGCGGCGATCCGCCGCCGGGAGCGGCAGCAGGGGAAGGGGAGGCAGAAGGTCCGGTGGGGCCGGCAAAAGCGGGCCCGGCCGACCCCGTGGTCCCGGCGGGGCTCCTGTGCTCGTCCGACCCGGTCATCGCGGAACCACCGCCTCCACCTGCCATCCTCCCCGTTCCGGACCCGTCGTGAGCGGGCCCGTGGTGATGCTCCCGCCGAGCAGGGCGAGGCGTTCGCGCATACCGATCAATCCCCATCCGCTGCCCTCGACCGCCGTCACCGGGAGGGTGGCGGGCCCGTTGCGCACGCTCAGTACGGTCGTGTCCTGTGTGAAGGCCAACCGTACGGCCACCGCTGCGCCCGGTGCGTGGCGGCCCGCGTTGGTCAGGGCCTCCTGGGCGACCCGGAGCAGGCCCTGGGTCACCTGCGCGGGCAGCGTACGGACGTCCCCGTCGACGGTGAGGGCGTCGTGGTGGCCGGAGGACTCCAGCATCGCCGTCAGGTTCTCCAGTAGCGGCAGGGCGTCCTCGCGCAGTGCGTGCACCGTCCACTGGGCCTGTTTCAGGCTTTCCCGCACCAGGCTGTGGGCCGTGCCGTTGGCGTTCCTGATCCGTTCCAGGTCGCCGGTGTCGATCAGCGCGTCGACCAGTTCGAGTTGCATGTTGATGCCGGCGAGCGAGTGGGCGAGGACGTCGTGGATGTCGCGGGCGATCCGGGTGCGCTCCGCCAGTACGGCGGTCCGGGCCTCGGCCCGTGCCGCCTGCTCCGCGGACCCGGCGGCCTCGATGGCCGCCCGGGTGGCCTGCGCACGACTGCGCGAGGCCATCCCCGCCAGTACGGCGGCCCCGGTGGCCAGGCCGACCAGCGCGGGAACGGTCCGGTCGCCCGGTTCTGCCCGCAGGTACAGGACGCCGCCGCACAGGAGGCTGCTGAGCGCGGCGACAGCCGTGGCGGGCGCGGTCTCCAGACGGTTCCCGGCGAGGGCGACGAGGAAGAACGCGAAGAGGTAGGACGAACCGGTGTCCGCGACGCCGAGGAGAGCGGCCGCCGCCACGACGCCCGTGAGGGACCAGACGAGGACGAAGCGGCCGGGAACACGGTCCGCGGGCACCAGCCGCAACGCCAGTACGGCGCAGTTGAGCACGAACAGGAGCGTGACGGCCAGCCCTCGGCCGCTGAAACCCATGGGGCGGATGGTGACGATCCCGACGACGACGAGGGCCGTCACGACCGCCCATTCGGCGCGGCCGCCGCGGCCCTCGTGCGGACGTACGGTCGCGGCGGCGGCCCGGTCCGTGCCTGGTTCTGGCATGGCGCGACCATAACCCACGGTCAGGCCGCGCGACCGGCGCCGACGGCGGACAGCGGGGCCGTCCCTAGGGGCGTCGCGGCGGGCAGCATCCGGCTCCGTACGAAGATCGTCGCCAGCCGGGTGACGACCTCGGTGAGCGCCATCAGCACCAGGGCCGCCACCCACGCCTGGGAGCCGGTGATCCGGTTGTCCATGCTGAACCGCGCGACGTGGCCGGCGCCACCGTGATCGACCCACAGTTGGAAGCCGAGCCGTGCACCCATGCCGATCACCCACAGCGCGGCCGAGACCACCCCGGCCTTGATGAGGATCTGCCCGTCGGCACGCCGCATCCAGGTGAAGATCCCGCCGGCGACGCCGAGGACCGCGCCGACGCCCATGAGCGCGCCGATCAGCAGCAGGTCGTTGCCGCCGGTGGGAATGCCGTCGAGGTAGCTGAATCCGACGAAGGTCACGATCCCGAGCGGCAGGAGGTAGGACCGCGGGGTCAGCGGGCCCTCGCGCAGCTGCCGGAAGACGATGAGGACGAGGGCGATGTCGATGATCCAAGTCGTGATGTCCATGCCCCAAGGCTGCTGCGCGAAGGCTAGGAACACCTGCGTCCAGGGGTGGAGAGGCAGGTGGAGATCGGGGTGGAGCCGGGTCCGGGGGTACGGCGTCGCGCCGAGGTGCCGGGCGCGTCAGACGCCTGCCGCCAGTGTCGGGAGGCCCGGTCCGGCGAGGTCGTCCAGGGCGACCCGGCGGCCCGTGACGGCCAGCAGGAGGGAGAGCGCGGGCCCTTCGACGTCCGGTCCGGTGCCGATCGTCAGGCCCGCGTCGCCCGCCGTGAGGCGGACGCGGGTGACGAGTTCCCTGGCCCCGCCGAACGACGCCGATGTGCGCGTCTGCAGCCGTAGTGCCCTGACGACGGCTTCTTGCGGGTAGCAGCGGGTGATGCGCAGGGGGCGGCGGATGTCCTCACCGTGGACGATCTCCTCGACGAGGCGGCTGTCGAGCGGCGCCGGCGGGGTCGACCTCCGGGTCGCCGCCTCGCGCAGCCGTTGCAACGTCTCCATCGGTGAGGCTCCCCGCGCGCGTTCCACGCCGCGGGCGTTCTGCCGGTCGAAGTCGAAGCGCGCCCGGACCAGTCCGGTGACGAACCCGAGACGCGTCGTACGGGCCGTGTCGACGAGGTGGGCGGCCACGTCGTGCACCGTCCACCCCGCGCAGAGGGACGGACTCCCCCACTGGCCCTGATCGAGTCGCTCCAGGTCCTCGATCAGGGCCGCCCGCTCCGCGTGCACCATCGTCCAGACGTCTTCCACCGCGTTTCCCTTCGTCGCCCTCCAGTGTCGGCCGCCATGGGCTCCGCGGGCGGTACGAACGCGGCGTTTCACCGCGGGGGGGCGAGTGGAGGTGGTCCCGACCCGGTTGCTCCATCGGTTGGGCCGGCGCCGCCCGGGGCGCGGGCGACGCGGGCGCGGCGGCCGCCCACCGCTCGCTCGCCCCCACCGCTCTGCGGTACCGGCACAATTCGCGCGCTCGGGGGGCAGCCCGTTCGTTAGGCTCGCGGCGGCATTTCCCGAACCCCACTCCCCCGAAGGCCCCCATGAGTGCGCCGCTGGACATCGAAGTCCCCGACTCCCTGATCGCCTCGTACACGGGGAACGGTGGTGAGGCTGAACGGGCCTGGATCGCCGGGCTGCCCGCGCTCGCGGCGGAGCTCCTCGGCCGGTGGGGGCTGGAGCCCGACGGCGGCGTCGGGTCCGGCGAGGCCTCGCTGGTGGTGCCGGTGCGTCGCGCGGACGGTACCCGCGCCGCGCTCAAGCTGCAGATGCCGCGCGCGGAGACGGCCGCCGCGTTGATCGGCTTGCGGGCGTGGAACGGCGACGGCATCGTACGGCTGCTGGATCACGACCCCGAGAGCGGCGCCGTACTGCTGGAACGTCTGGACGGCTCGCGCACGCTGTCCTCCGTCGAGGACGACGACGTGGCCATGACCACCCTGGCCGCACTGATGGCACGGCTGCACTCCGTCCCTGCGCCCGAGGGCCTGCGAGGCCTCGGTGACGTGGCGCGCGACATGCTGGTGTCCGTCCCGGTGGCCGGCGCCGCCTTGGCGGACCCGGCGGACCGGCGGCGGCTGCACGGCTGGGCAGCGACGGTCGCCGAGTTGGTCGGCGAGCCCGGCGATCGGATGCTGCACTGGGATCTGCACTACGACAACGTGCTCGCCGCCGAACGCGAGCCGTGGTTGGCCATCGACCCCGAACCCCTGGTGGGTGACCCGGGCTTCGATCTGTGGCCGGCCCTGGACAGCGGTTGGGAGGCACTCGGCTCGGCCGGGGACGCCCACCGGGTGGTGCGTCGCCGCTTCGACCTGCTGACGGAGACGCTCGACCTGGACCGCCGGCGCGCGGCCGGCTGGACCTCGGCCCGGTTGCTCCAGAACACCTTGTGGGACATCGAGGACGGGCGGACCGCCATCGCTCCTTCCCAGACCGCCGTGGCCGAAGCCCTGCGGCCCCTTCTCTGAACCCGTGCGTCGCTTGAACCCCGTGCGGCGTCGATGCCGCCCACCGGGGCCGCCCGGGGGCGGAGGACGGCCGTTCATCAGGGAGGGGGACCGAAGTGACGACGCGGCCGTGGCGGGGTCCGGGGGCTCGTAGAGGTGTCGGTGCAGAACAGACGAAGCCCCCCAACTCCCTGGGGTCCGCCACACCACGGTGCGGCACCGACGGACCCCGTCGTTTTGGAGGACCTCAATCATGCGTGTTTCCCGTACCCTCGCCACCGCGACCCTGGCCCTGGCAGCTCTCGGCGTCGCCGGTACCGCCTCGATCGCCTCCGCCGCGCCCAGCAGCAGGTGCAGTCCGTCTCGGCGGACGCCGCGGGAGGCCCGGGCAAGCCGGAGATCCGCGCCGCGGGAGCCCCGCCCCCGGCCGCGTCCGGCGACCCGCTGTGCCCCTCCCCCCACGGAGGGGCACAGCCGCGTCGTGCCGCGTTGCACGGGATCGTCAGGGACCCGGGCGGGCGCCGTGCAACCAGCGGGCCCGCCCTCAGTCGAACCGTATGTGTTTCACCCCGGTCCAGGCCTGGCGCAACCGCCTCCTCGCCGGGCTGTCCGTGTTCGGGGCGATCGTCAGCCCGGCCGAGGCTGCGATGCGGTCGGCGACCTGAGGGATCGTGAGGCGATCGGTCCACAGGTGTTCGGCGAAGTCGGGCCCGCGCAGTCGGTCCAGGCACAGGTCGAGCTTCGACACGGCGAAACTCTCGCGACGCAGGGTGGCGTCCTGACCGGCCACGAACCGCACGGCATGTCCGAAGCCGCGCTCGCTCAACCGCCGCAGCACCGTCCTCCGCTCGGCCAGCAGCGCGAAGTGCCGTACCTCATGGCCCCGTTCCCGCAGCCGGCCGATGATCTCCCGGAAGTAGACCGGATCAACGAGCGTCATCGGTGCGATCACCGTGCCGTCGTGCCTGCTGAGGGCCATGTCCAGCACATCATGAACGCCCTGCCGCCAGGCCGGAAGATCCTGAAAATCCCCGCGCAGTTCGGGCGGCATCATCCGGTGCAGGCCGAAGCCGACATGTTCCGGGTCGCAGATCACACTGGCGGGTAGGCGACGCCGGAGCTCGTGCGCAGTTTGCGTCTTGCCCCCGCCGAAGGGGCCGTTGATCCAAAGGAGCATACGCAGACCCTACGAGAGCGAATGCTGGACGCCGGGCTCACGTCCCTCCGTGCCGAGTCGTCCCCGGAACGGGGCAACGCCGAAGGTGCGTTCCGGGGATGGGCAAGACTGGACCTGCTTCGTGCCCTGAAGGACAGAGCGCCTGCCACGCAGCCAACACCTGGAATCCGCCGTCGAGAAGGAAGCGGAACGAAGTTGAACGTGACGCCTGTGGAAGAAGGACCGGAGCCCATCGCCACGAACGCTCCTCCGCTGGTGACCGTGGGCATGGACCTATCGGGCCATTCCGGAACGACCGGGGTCTGCCGTGTCACCTGGTCGGAGCAACCGGTCGTCGAACTGCTCGACGCCAGGGGCGACGAAGACCTCCTGGCGGCCATGCGGTCCGCCGACATGACCGGCGTCGACTCCCCCGTCGGCTGGCCCGTGGCGTTCACCTCTCTGCTCGCCGCTCACCAGGCAGGAGCGAAGCTGCCCGTACGGTCACGCTACGCGTCGCTCCCCGGTGGCCCTGACGGGCTGTGCACGTTCACCCATCGTCTGACCGACGACCTGGCGTGGAAACGCACCGGGGCCGGGAAGCAGCGCCCCCTTTCGGTCGCCGCTGACAAGCTGGGGATCGTGGCCATGCGCGCGGTGAACCTCTTGGAACGGTTGGCCGGGACGGGACCCGCCATCCCCCGGGACGGCTCCGGCTCGGTCGTCGAGGTCTACCCGGCATTCGCACTGATCCAGTGGGGGCTTGCGGGCAGAACCGGCTACAAGGGCTCCAAGCCCGGCGCTGCGGCTGCGAGGGTCGAGATCCTGGCCGGAGTCGCCGACGGTTTGGGCCTCGATTTCGGCGAAGCCGTGCGCGATCGGTGCGCGCGCAGTGACCACGATCTGGACGCGTTGATATCTGCGGTCGTCGCCCGGGCCTCGGCATGCGGGATGACCCATGTGCCGACGACGGAGGAGGAGCGTGCCGTGGCCTTGGTCGAGGGCTGGATACACCTCCCCCGGCAGGATGTTCCGCTCGCCGCCGTGCGGCGCGGAGTCGCTCCCTGAACCTCCGCGCGGCTCGGGCCGCCGAACGGACTTCTAGCCGATGAGGGCCTGGGTGATCTGGCGGGTGGTCTGCGCGGCGATCCGGGGGTCCGTTGCCGCGTACCGGGCGTAGGCGTTCAGGCCCGTGGCAAGGGCCCAGCCGCGTCCCCGGGTCCAGGTCGCCTCGTCCACGTCGAGTGCGGCGCGGAACACGGCCCGGCTCCGCGCGGACAGCAGGGTGAAGGCGATCATCAGGTCCCGGGCGGGGTCGCCGATGCCGAGTCCACCGAAATCGATCACCGCGCTGAGCCGGCCGTCCACCATCAGGAGGTTGCCGGTGTGGAAGTCACCGTGGAACCAGACCGGGGGCCGGTCCCAGCCTGGAGCTTGAAGTGCCGCGTTCCACAGGGCGGTCGCTGCCGTCGCGTCGAACACCCCGTCGAACCGGGCGATGGCAGCCCGGGTGTCCTGGTCGCGATCGGCCGGCGGAGCGTCGCGGAGGCCCGTCGGCACGTCCCCGGGTGGGAGGGTCCCGGGCGTGAACCGTTGGAGGGCCGTCAGGAACCCCGCCAGGTCGACTGCCGCCTCCGACGAGTCGGCCAAGGCCTCGACGGTCGCCTGCTCACCGTCCAGCCAGCGGGCCACCGACCACGGCCACGGATAGCCGAGGGCGGGCCGGCCCGCTTCCACGGGCTCCGGGACTGCCAACGGGAGGTGCGGGGACAGCCGGGGAAGCCATTCGTACTCCTTCGAGAACTGCTCGGCGACCGCCGCGCGGCGCGGCAGCCGGACGGACAGTTCCCCACCCAGCCGGTGGATCACGTGGTCCGAGCCGCCCGGGTCGACCGGAGTCAGTGGCAGTCCGGCCCACTGCGGGAACTGGGTGTCGATCAGGCGCCTCACCAGCTCCGTGCCGATCACCGGAGTGAGGTGCGGGGTGCTTTCGGTCGCCACGTACGGCTCCTGCGGTCGGCCCTCCGGACGGAACGGGCGGTCGGGTTCATCCCAGTGCACCTGCACCCGCCCCGTCCAACGATTTGCGGCCACCCGCGCCCCGACGGCCGCCACGGGCCCGTCGCGACCACGGGCGTCACCGGTCGGAGCGCGAACTCGTTACGGGTTCCACCGAGTTCGTCGGGGGCGGGCGTGGCCGGGCGACGACCGCACGAGCCGGGCAGGGTCGCCGCAGTCCCCGGGGGGCGCACACCGGGCTCGGGGAACGGCCCCTCGGGCCCGGGGTTGAGCAGGGGCCGGACCGAGGTCACGGATCCGTGGGCGTCGCGCCCGCCCGCGCCACCCGGCTCAGGCCTGCCGGACGGTGGAGCGTACGTGTTCCGGGTACCAGGCGGTGATCCTGATGGCGACCACGAGCAGGACGACGGGGATGATCCAGCTGAACCAATCGCCGTGGTGGCCCGATTCCACAGCGATCAGACCGGCGATCGCGATGAGTACGAACACGACACCCCACACGGCCGTCAGCACCCGGTTCGTCCTGCGGAACACCGGCGAGTCCCAGTACTG
The DNA here is from genome assembly GCF_055595445.1 of Streptomyces sp. NPDC040432. NCBI lineage: Bacteria > Bacillati > Actinomycetota > Actinomycetes > Kitasatosporales > Streptomycetaceae > Streptomyces > Streptomyces sp. NPDC040432. The sequence continues at coordinate 73,414 of NZ_JBVIVP010000028.1, forward strand.
GGAGGGCACCGATTCTCGGGCGTACTGCTCGGTGAACGGTGTGAACGCCAGCGACCCGAGGGCGACCGCGGCGATGACCCCGCTCGACACTACCTGTGCGTACGTCTCCAACCACATCAGGTCACCGCGGTCGAGCACGAGGGCCAGGATCGAGATCACCGCGAAGAACACCATGCCGGTGATCTCCAACACCTTGACGCTACCGCGTCGCAGGTCGGGCACGTTCAGCACCAGTGAGGCGATCAGCGCGGCGAAGGCGGCCAGCTTCCACGTACTGGGGCTCGCGACCACGTCGAAGATGATCCACGGTGCGAAACCCAGCAGGATGCCGGTATGGCGGGGGGTTGTCCTGTCGTCGGTGCGGTCCGGGGCCATGGCGCCTCCCCTGCGGAGTGCGGAGCGGGCTCCCCGGCGCGGCCGGCCTGAGCGTGCACCCGTCCGGCTCCCATCGTGCACAGCCCCGCACGGCTCCGCATTCCGGGCGGCCGCTCCGGATGCCCGGCAATGGTGTCCGTGCCGCGTTTCTCCGGATGAGCCGGAACGCGGGCGCACCCCGCAACGGGGTCCTTCGTGGGTGCGCACACCGCCGCTCTTCGAGCCCGACCGTGTCCCCATCCGGCGGGTCGTTCGTCCTCCCGGGTGTGCCCGATGACGCAGACCGCCCGATGACCGACCCCGCTGCGCCTTCCACCGCCGGGCAGTACGACGGTCCGCGCCCTGCCGGGCCCGGCCTCCGGGTTTCACCGTGGACGGGCAACGCCGCGTCGCGTATTTTCACTCTGCGCACCGGATCCACGGGCGAATCCTGTCCCATGCCCGTGAGGGGTCCACACCGTCATGTCCCGTTTCCAGGAAGTCCGGCCGCGCCCTCCACTGCCCACGCCGGCACGCGGCACCGGACGCCCCCTGCTCGTGGGCGTCTGTGCACTGCTGACGGCCGCCGTCGCCGCTGACCTCTTCTCTCTTTACGCGGGGATACGGATGCACTTCGAGGTCCTCGGCGGCGGGGGCTTCCGCTACATCGCCGAGGACCGACTGGCCACCGCGGACAAGCTGTTCTCCATCTCGGACCAGTTCCGTGCGGTGACCGTGGCGGCCTGCGCGACCGTCTTCATCGCCTGGTTCCACCGGATGCGGCGCAATGCCGGGGCACTCGCCCCGGACCGGTTCCGCGGAGGGCCCGGCTGGTCCATCGGCGCGTGGTTCGTACCGTTCGCCTGCTTCTGGATGCCGTACCGGATAGCCGTCGACATGTGGTCCGCAGGCCTGCGGACGGCCACGGCCGGCCGGGGCGCCTTCTGGCCGGTGAACCTCTGGTGGGGTTCCTTCGCCGGATCCGTCCTGCTCCGCGCCTACGGCGGAATGCGTTACAGGAGGGCGGAGGACCTCGACGCGCTCCTGGACGCCGTGAACGTGGGCATCGCGGCCGATGCTCTGAACGTCGTGGCGGCCGGCGCGGCCGTGTACTTCGCCGTCCGACTGACCCGATTGCTGACTCCGTCGACGCTCTCGGCCGGCGCCTGACGGGCCGACACCTCGGTCGGGCGGCCCGCCGGTACGGGTTCGCCCCTCGTGGCCGGCCGATCGTGCGGAAACCGGCCGTCGGCCTACGACGGCCGCTCCGTGTCGGTGGCCATCCGGGCGGCGGGGCGCGTACGAAGCCAGTACGAGCGGGCCGCCAGGGTCAGGCTGGTGCCGTAGACGGCGAAGGCGGCCATCCCTATCCAGCCGACCAGCAGCGCGTCGCCCGAGGAGTGGAAGTCACCGCGTCGCATCGTCAGCACGCCGGACGTGACCAGGGTCAGATAGCCGGCCCCCACGAAGCCGTACGGGGCAAGCGTGGCAGCGCCCAGCAGCGCCGGGGCGAGCGGAAGCCACCGTGGGACCCGTCGACCGCGCAGGAAGAGCGTCCAGCGAGGGAAGACCTGCCCCCACGGGCGGACCAGACCCCAGAGCAGGAAGACACCGAGTGCGGCCAGCAGTGCCGTGGGGTCCAGGCCCCACGATTCCAGGGCGAGGAAGGTTTCCGAGGCACCGTTGCGCTCCGATACGGCGAGCATCTCCTCGCCGCTGATGCCCGCGAACGTGCCGCCGGACGCCCAGACCAGCTTCATCGCCGCGTACGGAACGAATGCCAGCGTCCCTGCAATGGCGGCGAGTTGGACGAGTCGCGGGGCGGCGGACGGTGCTCGTACAGCAGTGCCGGCGGGCCGGCGGTCGGATCGGGCGGTGGCCGCGAGCAGGACTGCCCCGATGGCCGCCAGAGCCTTGTTCGCGGTGGATACCGGGCTTTCGGCTCCCTGAGCGAACATCAGCGTGATCACATCCATCAGCAGACTGAACGCGGTGATCACGGCCGCCCCGCTGAGGACCCCGAGCAGTAGCCGTAGCACCGGGCGCAGCCCGTGCCGTACCACCGCTCCGCTGGTCAGGGCCGCCGGCACCCCCAGCGCCATGACCGTCCAGGCCGGCCAGGCCCCGCCGTGGTGCGACAAGGTGGTCCCGGTCAGTACGCATGCCAGGCCGAAAGCGGCGTATGCCACCGCCCACAGCATCGTTGCCCGGGCCACCCGGTACGGCCATTGCCGCTGCGGGGCGCTCCGGTGTGTCTGCGTCGTCCGCGCGAAACCGGTCATGTGTCGAAGGTCCCAGCAGTTGCGGTGGGGGGCATCGGCCGCCGGAACAATCCCCCTCGATCTCTCTCCCCCAACCGGGTGAGGGGCGACCGGGGCAAAGGATGAGATGGATGAGACTCATGGTCCGACGGCTCGGCCCGCCCCGTGAACGTCCGCGCCCTGCGCCAAGGGGCCGGCGAGCAGGGCTTCGTGCCGAGACGTTCTCGACGGCTCGGCACCGTCCAGGACACGCCGCCGCCACCGGGCCCGGAAACAGGCCCTGCGTGGTTCGAACGGGATCCGGGGGCGTTGGCCCGGTCAGCCTCGGCGGAACAGGTCGCCCTCCCCCGCCCTGTGCCTTCCCGTCGGCAGGGATCCCCCGCCGCCGGGAATTTCCCGGCCTTCCTGGAGCCACTGCCGCTCCAGGGCGTCGTAGATCGGGGAATCCCACGCCCAACCGGTGTCCGCCCCCGTATCGGCGGACGCCCTCGGTGCTGGAACGGTTCTCTGGTCCATATCCAGCCCAACGACGCCATGCCGGGCGCCGTATCGGTCCGTGACCCACCCGTCACCAGAAGACCGCGTGAGCCGGGGTCACGACCACCCGACCGGGCCGGGAGCGGGCCCTCACGGCTGCGTCGGATTCCGGGGTTCAGGGGCCGCCCCGGGGGCATGCGCCATCGGCCCGGAGCCGGCCGTTGCCCGGGATCAGCGAGGGCTGAGGAGGCAGAACTCGTTGCCTTCCGGGTCGGCCAGAACCGTCCAGTGGATCGCCGACTGGTCGATGCCAGGGGTGGTGGCGCCCAGGGCACGCAGGCGGGTCTCTTCTGCCTTGAGGTCGTCACCGGTGTACGGGCTGATGTCGAGGTGGACCCGGTTCCATCCGCTCTTGGCGTCGGGAGAGCGGACGAACTCCAGGTACGGGCCTACGCCTTGGGCGGAACGCATGGACGCCTGGTCGTCGGTGACGCCGTGGAGGGTCCAGTCCATCGCCTCGCCCCAGAACCGGGCCATCGCCCGCGGGTCGGTGCAGTCGACGACCACCGCGGCGATCACCCCGGTGTCCTGGTAGATCGGGCGGGGTTCCAGGACGCAGAACTCGTTGCCCTCCGGGTCGGCCATCACAGTCCAGGGGACGTCGCCCTGGCCCACGTCGGCGAACGTCGCGCCCAGGTCCCGCAGGCGCGCGACCAGTTCCGCCTGATGGGCGGTCGAGGTGGTGGCCAGATCAAGGTGCACCCGGTTCTTCACCGTTTTGGGTTCCGGGCGGGCGATGATGTCGATGCAGACGGCCGCCGGGTCGGGGTAGGCGAATCCCACGGGTTCGAGGTTCGTCACGCCGGGGCCCTCGCTGTCGACGCCCCATCCGAGTGCCTCCGCCCAGAACCGGCCGAGCGCGGAATCGTCGTGGGCCTTCATATTGATCTGTACGAGTCGTGTTGCCATGTCGAAGATCCTAGGACCTGCCCTCGGCCCGGGCCGAGGGCGATGACCTGCGGTGGCACCGTCGGTGACCATGGTCACGAGTGGTGACGGGCCATCCCCTCGACGGCATCGGCGTGCTCGCTCCACTGTCGGTGACACGGGTGAGGATGGGCGGCATGACGAAAACCGGAGCGGACTACGCGTGGTTCGAGAACGACTTCCCTGACCTCGCCGAGGCGTACTGCTTCACTCTGGTACGGGGGCTGTCGCCCGATGACGTGGTGTCCCGGCTGGAGGGACGGAAGGAAGAGCCCTTGCGGGGTGTCGGGGCGGTCGTCGACGCCGCTTTCGCTCCGTACGGGTCGGCCGAGGGCGCACGTCAGTTGGTCGCCCTGACCACTGTGGGTGCCTGGACGCTGCTGATCGAGCCGAACGGATATCTCGGTGTCAGCGAGGACCGGGCGCTGCCCGCCTCGACCGGGGCGAGTTGGGTCTCCCACTTCGTGAATGTCAACGCCGTAGGCACGTTCCTCTGGGCGCAGGATCAGGTTCTGCGGCTCTGCTTCGACCCCATGTTCCCGGAGGACAGGTGGGGAACCGTGCCCGACGAACTTCTCGACGTCATGCGGCAGATCGGATTCCACTTCGAGGAGGCTCCGGAAACGGACCTGTCCTCGCCGGCGGCGTTCGCTCTGGCGGAGCACCTGACCGGCGTCGCCATCACGCCCGAGCTGCTTCGGGACACCGTGTTCGCCTGCGCCACCATCGCAGTGCGGTGACGTCCGGCCGTCGCGGTGCGCTCCCCGGCGTCGCCGAAGGGCCGAGGGGCCGGCGCGTGCCCGGCCCCGACCGGGTCGTCGACCGCGGGCGGGGCGGCGGGCCGGCCCTCACGCCCCGGCGTCGGCTACCCGCGGATGCCCGACTAGGTGTTCCAGGAAGAAGGATGCCGCCTCCTCGCCGACCCGGATGCGGACCTGCGGGTCTGCCGGTTCCGGCGCGAAGAAGGGAGAAGCCGGCGGCGCCGACCGGGCCGAGGGGGTGCTCGCGGTCGAGCGCGCCAAGGGCGAAGGAGATGTCCCGAGGCCGCTCCCACACGTGCAGGAAGCCCTCCGGTTCGTAGCCGTCGACGAAGTTGTTGCCGTGGTGGTCGAGAGCGGCGACCCGGAAACCCGCCGCGCGCAGCGGGCGCACCAGCCAGTGCATCTCGCCGCCCGACCCGCCGGTGCCGTGCGAGACGAACACCAGCGGGGCGGGAACGGCCGGGGACGGTACTGCGTCCTTCGGGTCAGTCGGAGCAGTACGGCGCCGGGGTTTCGGGTCCGTGGCGAGAGGGAGGGCCGGATGGCAAGGGGTGGGCGAGGAGCGGGAAGGTGGTACGTGGCCCTGGCGGTGGGAATACCGTCGGCCCTGGCCGCGATCGTCATGGCGGTGGTGTTCACGGGGACCGGCGCACCGGGGCGCAGCCCGCTCCACCGGGCGGTGGATTCCTACCTCGACGTGGTGGGCGGCGAAGGTGCCCCACCGGTGCGTGCGCAGGGCGGCAACTGCCCGGAGGGGCAGGGGGATCCCACGGCCGCCCTGCGCGGGATCACGTCGCCCGCCTTCGGGCACCGCATCGTGTCGTCCACCGAGAGCGGTGACAGTGCCTCCGTCAACGTCGACCTCACTCCGAAGGTCGGCGCCCCCGTCGCGATCGTCCTGGACCTGCGCCGGACCGGCGTCCGCTGGGACGTCTGTGCGGCCTCCACCGGCCGGGTGCACATCGATCCTGACCCGTTCTAGGGGGTGTTGTGAGAGCGGGCCGGGCGGGACTTCCACAACGCCCCCTGGCCTCCGGCCCGGTCGCGCGGAGGTCCGGGGCTTCGGTCCGGTCGCGCCACCTGGTAGGCTCGCCCACTTCGATCCGCAGCCTTGGCCTTGCGTTCGTTCGGTACGGCGGAGTCCGTCCGGTGCCCCGGCCAGGTGCAAGATCCTCGCGCACGCGTCGAAAGGTCTTGCTGTGAAGAAGTTCGATCAGGACGAGTTCGATCGGAACGGGACGGCTCCGAATTCCGAAGGCGTCCATCTGCTGACCGTTGTCAGCCCGCGCAAGGACGAGGGCAACAGCCCGACCGGGATCGTCGGTCGAAGGCTGGCGCGACAGTTGGTCTCCCTGGGTCGTCCCGTGCGGGTGATCGCCGAGCCGGGCCAGTGCGACGGCTGGCCCGACGGCGTCGAGGTGGTTCCCGGCTCCATCACCAGGCCACTGGAGTGCGCCTCGGCCTTCGACGGCGTCAAGGCCGTGTTCCTCGCGGGCGCCGTTCCGTCCACGGTCGAGAAGGCCTTGGCCCTGGCTCGCAACGCCGGTGCGAGGAAGATCGTCCTGTTGTCGTCGCACGGGTCGGAGTACGAGGAGGCGAATGCGCCGGACACCTGGTTCTGGCTGGCGATCGAGAAGGCGGTCGAGCGCTCGACCATCCCGTGGACGCACATCCGGCCATCGGCGGTGATGGGTGCCGTCGTCGAGGGAACCTACCCGGCGACAGGGTCGGACTGGCCCGACACCGTGCGCGCCGACGGGGTGGTCCGTGAGGCTTTCCTCGACGGTGGCCACTACCCCTTCATCCACGAGGAGGACCTCGCCGCCGTGGTGGCCTCGGCCCTGATCGGCGACGACTTCACCGGGATGGTGATCGAGGGGGTGGGCCCGCCGCTCAGCACACGTTCTCGCACTCGGAGCATCGGCGCCGCCCTAGGCCGGGACATCGCCACCGTCGAGCTGACACCTGATGAGAGCCGGGCGATCTGGCGGGGTCGCGGCTGGCCCGACGGTGCGATCGACGTGACGTTGTACGCCCTTGAGGAGTACGGCGCCCGGTTCGCGGAGCTCGCCCGGTGGACGGCCGAGCAGCGGCCGTCCGTCGAGGACATCATCGGCCGTCCGATGCTCACGTACGACCACTGGGTGCGCGAGAACATCGACTCGTTCCGCTGACCTCCGGGCCACCGCAGCCGGCGTGAGCCGCCTGCCGGGTCTTCGGCCGACTTCGTTCGAAGACCCGGCAGGTGGGTGGATCGCCGTGACCCTCCGGGCCGTTCGGCCGGAGTGCCGCGGCACCGCGTGCGACGGGAGAGGGGTCCACGGTGTGGCGGTCAGCGTGCGGCGACCGTGGCGGATCGTGCGGTGCCCGCGTCGAGCACGGCGTCCACCACGGCTTCGTCCGGCGCGGACGGTGTGGCGCTCCGCCGCGAGCGGAGGCCGAAGGCACTGATCGAGGCGGCGGCCACGGCCGCCGCGAACGGCACGAGCAGTCCGGCCCGGTACCCGTCCAGCAGTGCGGCAGGGGTCTGCGCGTGCGTGGCCGACACAGAGACGGCGGTGACCGCGGAGAGCCCGAGGGCGGCACCGAACTGGAAGGCGGTGTGGAGCAGGCCGCCCGCGAGCCCCTGCTCCTCCTCCGCGATGCCTTCCGTGGCCGCGATGGTGAGCGGGCCGTAGGCCTGGGAGAACGCGAGGCCGAGAATGACGAGGCCCGGGAGCATGGCGGTGTAGCTCCAGTCGGCTCCCAGCGGGAGGAACAGGGCGTAGGCGAGTACCGCCGCCAGGAGCCCACCGAAGATCACCTTGGCGTTGCCGAAGCGGTCGACCAGTCGTGGGGTGAGTGTCGGCGAGAGGATCACGTCGACCCAGATAACCAACATGTTCAGCGGCCGAGATCGCGCGGGACATGGCATCCGCCGCTCCGAGGACGGCGGTACTCGCCTGATCGCCCCCGCCGGCCGGCCGTCGCCCCGGCCCCGTTCCCCCACCACCGAGGTCGGGTCGTCGGAGCGTCCTCGCATCCCCAACCGTCCGTGCCGCCTCTCGGGAACACTCAGGTCACGGGCGGGTCGGGGCGCGCGCAGGAGGAGTTGCCCAAGCCCTGGCGAGGGGCAGGGGTGTGGTGTTTCCTTGAGGTGGCCCATCCGGACGGACACCATCGATCCGACACAACCCCCAGGCCACTCAGCCGAGTTCGCCGTACATCCGGCAGCCGGGGTGACGAGCGCGGTACGGCAGCACGGCCGGGCATGACGACACCGTCAGAGCCGGTGCGACGAAGCCAAGCTGATGGGGGACTCCATGACCGCCGTCCACAACGTCCCGGACATCCTGTCCCAGGAATTCGCCGACAACCCGTACCCGACCTACAGCGCCCTGCGCGAGCACGCGCCCCTGCTCTGGCACGACGCGACGCAGAGCTACCTGATCTCGCGCTACGAGGACGTGGCACGGGCCTTCAAGGACAAGGAGTCGCAGTTCACCACGGACAACTACGCCTGGCAGGCCGAGCCCGTGCACGGGAGGACGCTTCTCCAGCTCAGCGGGCGCGAACACTCCACCCGGCGGGCTCTGGTGGCGCCCGCCTTCCGCGGCAACGAACTGCGGGAGAAGGTTCTTCCGGTCATCGAGCGCAATTCCCGTGAGCTGATCGACGCGTTCCGCGGCGCCGGCTCCGTCGACCTGGTGAGCGGCTTCGCCTCCCACTTCCCCATCTCGGTGATCGCCGACATGTTCGGGCTGGACCGGTCCGGCCACGAACACATCGGCGGCTGGTACCGGGCCTTCGTGGCGTTCACCGCCAACCTGTCCGGTGATCCCGAGTTCGCGGCGGCCGGCGTCCGGGCCCAGGCCGAGTTCGCCGCGTACATGCTGCCGATCATCAGCGACAGGCGGAGCAACCTCGGTGATGACCTGCTGTCCGCGCTGTGCACCGCCGAGGTGGACGGGGTACGCATGAGCGACGAGGACATCAAGGCCTTCTGCAGCCTGCTGCTCACCGCGGGTGCCGAGACCACGGACAAGGCCATAGCCGGCCTCTTCGCGAACCTGCTGGCCCACCCCGAGCAGCTTGAGGCCGTCCGGCAGGACCGCGGACTCATCGACCGGGCCTTCGCCGAGACCCTTCGCTTCACCCCACCGGTGCACATGATCATGCGCCAGTCCGCCGCCGAGGTCCGGACGAGCGGGGGCACGATTCCCGCCGGCTCCACCGTCACCTGCCTCATCGGGGCGGCCAACCGTGATCCCGGGCGGTACGAGTCCCCGGACCGCTTCGACATCTTCCGCGACGACCTGACGGCGACCACCGCATTCTCGGCGGCGGCGGACCACCTGGCCTTCGCGCTCGGACGGCACTTCTGCGTCGGCGCGCTCCTCGCCAAGGCCGAAGTGGAGACCGCCGTCAATCAACTCCTCGACGCGATGCCGGACATTCGGCCCGCCGACGGCTACGACCCTTCCGAGCAAGGGGTGTTCACCCGTGGACCGAAGTCCCTGCTCGTGGAGTTCACGCCGACCCCGCCCGCAGGAAGGGCACCCTGACGGCGGTCGCTGCGAGGTTCCGAAGGGTTCCCCTCGGATGGGAACGGGTCGCCGGTCGCCGGTATCCGGCCGGCCCGGGTCGTGGACGTCGAGGCATTCCCTCGGCGGCCGCCCGGCCGGCCGTACGCGGTAAGGACCGTCGTCGCCCGGTGGTGCACCATGGCGGGGGCTCCAACGGTGGGGTTCAGGTGCCGAGGAGGCAGTGTTGCTCGAATGGAAACCGGTGCACCCGGGCCGCCGTCCCGTTCCCGACCCCACCGCGACCTCCTCCGTGTGGGCGCTGACGACCACGGCGGCCCTGGCCGTCGTGGTCGCCTTCCACCTCCTCGGACGGCAGGGCGGCACCACCGCCGGTCTCGTCGTCCTGTCACTCGTGGTCGCGCTGACCAGCACCGGCGCCCGGCTCGCCGCCGCGCCCGGTACCGCGCTGCTCTGCTGGGCGGTGCTCAACGCCTTCGGCGCCCCGCCCATCGGAGAGCTCACCTGGGCCGCCCCGCACGACCCCGCCCGGATCGCCTGCCTGCTCCTCGCCGCCACCGCGGGCACCGCGACGGCCCGCATCGCCCATGCCCGCGCCGCCTATCGACGACTGGACCAGTGACCCGGGACCGGCGGGTGACCGGCAGCGGACCGGGGGCGGGAGCGGTCCTCTCCGCAAGGGGTTTTCGAGGGCGCCCGATGGGCGGAGTCGACGCGGGCCCGGTCGGGTGGGGCCCGGAGGGTTCGCGACGATGGTGGCCCTCGGCACTCAGTACGATGGGGCGCACTTCGCGTGGGACCACGACCCCAGGACGGGAGGCTTGAGCATGACGGCCCGGCACGACAAGGAAGGCGCGTCCCCCTCGCGTCGGGGGCAGGGTGAGTTGGAGGCGCAGGTTCTGGCCGTGCTCGGTACCGCCCCGGGGCCGGTGACCGTCGCATGGGTGCAGGAGCGCCTGCCCGGCGGGTTGGCGTACACGACCGTGATCACGATCCTGACCCGCCTGCACGCCAAGGGGGCGGTGGAACGCGAGCGTGCCGGTCGCTCCTTCGAGTGGGTGCGGGTGACCGACGAGGCGGGGCTCGCGGCGCTGCGGATGCGCAAGGTCCTGGACGGCGAGGCCGACCGGGAGGCGGTGTTGACGAGTTTCGTCACGTCGCTGTCCCCGGGGGACGAGGACCTGCTGCGGGGTCTGCTCTCGCAGGTGGACGAAGAGGGAGAGCGCTGAGCACCGATGGGGGTCTTCGTCTTCCTGCCCTTGGTGTTGCCGCTGACCGCGTGGCCCATTGCCCGGCTCGCCGAGCACCATCTCCATCCGCGGACCGGGACCTGGCTGCTGACGGGCATCGCGGTCGTTCTGGCGGTGTGCAGCACGCTGTGCCTGGCGTTGCTGATGGTGGTCGGGACCGCGCAATTGCCGGGGAACCCGCTGCCCGACGGCTGGTCCGATCCGGAGGTGCGTGAGGCGGTTCCGTACGACGAGGTCGCCGGAAAAGTGGCCATTCCCGCGCTGTTCGGCGCTCTCGCCGGTTGCGCGTCGATCACCTGGGGTCACTTCCGTGTGCGGCGTGCGGCCCGGCGCGCTCTGGGCTCCTTGCCGGACCGGAGTGTGGCCGTGCTGCCCGACGACGAGGCCTTCGCCTTCGCGCTGCCCGGACGACGTCAGAGGATCGTCGTGAGCTCCGGCATGTTGGCGGAGCTCGACGGGCGTGAGCGGCGGGCCCTGTTCGCCCATGAACGCGCCCACCTGAACGCCCGGCACCACCGGTTCCTGTTGGCCTCGCGGTTGGCGGCGTGCGCCAATCCGTTCCTGCGTCCCCTGTGCACGTCGGTCACCTACACCACCGAACGGTGGGCCGACGAGGAGGCGGCTGCGGTGACGGGAAACCGTCGGGGTGTCGCCCGGGCCGTGGCCAAGGCGGCCTTGGTGCGGGTGGCCGCTCCGGAGCGGGCCCTCGCACACTTCGCGGCGGCGGGTCCGGTGCCGCGGCGGGTGGCCGCGCTGCTGGCTCCCGCGCCGGCGGCGCTGCGCTGGCCACCGGTCTTCACGGCAGCGGGCCTCGCCGTGTGGGGCGCCGCGGCCGGTACGGCCGCCTCGGCCCTGTCATCGGCGAACTCGGCCATCACGTTGTTCTCCATCCTCAAGGCCGCGACCCCGCTGTAGGGGCGGAGTCCCCGGCCCCTGCAGCGGGGCCGGGGAGCGGACGCGGGCCCCGGGGTGCCGAAGGTCGACATCGGCCACACCCGGGTTCCCGGACCCGATGAGCGGGCGGGCGCCCCCTCGTCGCCCTCTGCTCAGAGGTCGAATTCGTGGGGCGGCAGGTCGAGGATGTAGCAGGCCTCGCGTACGACGGCCTGCTCGGTCTTGTCGAAATCGCCGTCCGCGCCCCCGATGACGATGCCGATCTGGATGACCGCGCGAGCCTCTGCGGGCTTCTTCTTGGCCTTGGCGACCTCTTGCAGAACGGCGACCTTGCCGAAGTCGAAGTCGGCAGCCAGCTTGTCGAGATTCGCGTCGAAGCGCCGCTGAAGGTCGGCGGCGTCGAAGTTCTGCAACACCTCGTTGGTGCCGATGAGCTGGGCCACCCGACGGCGTTCGGCAGGGTCGATGGTGCCGTCGGCGGCGGCGACCAGAGCACACATGGCCATGCTCGCGTCGCGGAACGCACCGCTCTTGAGGTCGTTCTTCCTCGCCACCAGCTGGGTCTGCATCGTTGATGCGGATTCCTTGATCCGGTCCCACAGTGCCACGCTCACTCCTCATTTCTTGAACGGCGATATCGGGCCGGCGCCCGAAACCATTTGATTTCTACAACTCTGTAGAAGTTATCAGCAGGGTTCCCGCTCCGGCGCCCCACCCTCCTCGCCCTCGTCATCCTCGAAGAAGTCGCCCACCTCGTCGACCACCTCGGCCGCGACCATGCCTCCGACCACGCCGGCAGCTCCGGCCGCGACGACCGCCCCCACGCCGGGGCCGGATCGACGTCCGCCACCGGAACCGCCATGGCTCCCGTGCCCCTTGTCGGCATGCGGGACGCCGACATGGGCGTGGGTGTCGACCTGAGCGTCCCAGTCGGACCGATGCGCGACCAGTTGACGGATCCAACCATCGACCTCCGCTCTCCAGTCGCGATGCGGAACGTCGGCGTGCTCGACGCCGTACCGACCCAGGATGTCGCGCTCCTCGGAGCACCCGTCCCCGCGCCTGTCGGCTTCCAGGACGACCTCGACGCCTCCGGGGCCGGCGAGGAAGGTCAACTCGATCTCGTCGACCTGCCGCGCGTAGGCGGGGGCCGGGACGAGTTCGATCTCCTGGTAGAACGGGAGTCGCTGCCCGGTGCCGCGAATGTGACCCAGTTCGAGGTCGGCGGATTTGAAGCCGAAGCCGAGCTGCCCGAGGGCCTCCAGGACGGCTTCCTGGGCGGGAAGCGGACGGACCGTGAGCGGGTCGAGGTCACCCTTGCCCTTCGCGCCGGCGATGCCGAGCTCGGTTCGCACACCCAGGACGATGCCCAGCGACTGCCCGTGCAGTTCGGTGATCGGTGTCTCCCATGGCAGGGTGACCGCGAAGGGGATGCCGCGCCCCTCCCCCGCCGCCAAGCGGAATCCGCCGGCCACGGTGAACCGCTCGAAGGCGAGGGCACCCTGGGGCTCACCGTCCTCGTACTCCGCCTCCACGTGGGCGATCAGTTCCAGGGTGACGTGCTCGATCGCGAAGTCGGCGTTGCCGCCCTTGAGGTGCACCTGGCCGCTGAGCGTCCCGCCGGGAACGGCTGCGATCGGGTCCAGGACCGTGTCCACGGCCGGGCCGCCCATACCGAGCGAGCCGAGCAGTCTCTTGAACACCATGGTGGCGTTCACTCCTTCTGGTTGCGCTTGCGTTCACCGGAAGCGGGGCGGCACGGCGCGGGCGTGCCGCCCCGCGGATCGGGCCTACTTGGCGGAGCCGTCCAGGGTGACCAGAGCCTGGGCCCAGGAGACGCACTTCGGGCCGGCGAGGTCGGCGACGGCCCTGACGCCGAACGCCTCCTGAGGGAGGTCGCCCCGCCGATCACTGACGCCCTTCAGGGCCGACACGGGCGCTGCGAGGATCTCCGGCAGCCCCTTGTCCGCCCACGCCTTGTCCAGCACCTTGCTCGATCGATCGAAGCCATTGCGGGTCCCCTCCACAGGTCATCACGGCAGGTTTGAGTGGGTAGGTGTACGCGTCCCGGCGCAACGGCGGCCGGGGTCGCGGAACCAGACACCCCTCTCTGTTTCTACAGATCTGTAGAAGCATAGAGGCCGGCGGGGCGCAGTCGGGTCACATTCCCGGGAGCTTTCGCGAAGAGGGCCGAAATCGATGGACGGGGTGCGCTCGCGCCGGGCGCGGTCGGGCGCCCGCTTCCGCCCGGCCGACAACTCCACTTCGGTCGACCCGAGTTCAGCACCGGACTCCCCCCGATGTGATCCAGCACACGAACGACGGCCCCCTCGGGACGTGAGGGTGGGTAAGGAACCGGGACGGGACGGGACGAAGGCCTCCCGCACCCGGCAACCTTCTCCGACCGGGCGAACGAAACCCCTTGCCCAATGGTCAAGAAGTGTTGACCATTGGGGCATGCCAAATGAAGATCTTCCAGAGACGTTCCACGTCACCACTGACGAACAACTGCGCGCAGTGTCCAATCTGACGCGCCATCGGATCATGGCCGTGCTGCGATTCGAGCCCGCGACGATCACCCAGATCGCCGAACGGGTGGGCCTCGCCAAGGGAAGTTCCAGCTATCACGTACGGCTGCTCGAACGGGCCGGCCTGGTCAAAGTGGTACGGACCAGGAAGGTACGGGGGGTCACCGAGCGGTACTACGCGATGGCCGCGCGGACGATCGCGTTGCCTGATCCGGGCGAGGGAGGGCCGGACGTGCTGATGCGCCATGCGGTGGCGGACCTGGAAGCCGCCCCGGCCGATGGCGAGCGGCACGTGCGAATGGCGCATCTACGACTCACGGAGGAGCAGTTCGCCGAGCTGGGAGCGCGGCTGCAGGCACTGGCGGACGAGTACCGGGAACTGTCCGACCCATCGCTGCCGGACGCCTCACTCGTCTTCGCGCTGTTCCACCCCGCACCGCGCAAGCAGGTCGAAGAGGAGGCCAAGTGAGTTTTCGAATAAGGAAGTTGCCGCTCGGATTCGGACGGCTGTGGACCGCGCAGACCGTCTCCTCGCTCGGTGACGGAGTGCTGCACACCGCACTACCACTGCTCGCGTTGATGTTGACTCGGGATCCGATGGCACTCGCCGTCGTCACGGCCTCCGGGACACTGCCGTGGCTGTTCTTCGGGATCCTCGGCGGTGCGCTGGTGGACCGCTGGGATCGTCGGCGCACGATGTGGGTCGCGGACGCGGTGCGTGCCGTGCTCCTCGCGATACCGGCGGCCGCGGCCGCGCTCGACCTGCTGAGCATTCCGCTGCTGGCGGCCGTCGCCTTCCTGCTCGGCCTCGGCGGGCTCTTCTTCGACACGGCCGCCACGGCCTACCTTCCGGACCTGCTCGGCCGCGACCCCGCGGCCCTCGAACGCGCCAACTCCCGTCTTCGCGGGTCCCAGACCGCAGCCTTCGGGTTCGTGGGCCCGCCCCTGGGCAGTGCACTGCTCGCGTTCGGACGGGCGGTGCCGCTGCTCGTCGACGCGGTGTCGTTCGCGTGCTCCGCACTGCTCGTGCGCTCGCTGCCCGCCACTCCACGCCACGCACCGGAAGCCGGGGCGTCGCTTCTTCGGCAGGCGCGGGCCGGTGCCTCGTACGTCTTCGGGGATCGATTGCTGCTCGGGCTCGCGCTGCGTCCGGCGGTCGGGAACATCGCCTTCCTGGCCGTGGAGACCGTACTGGCCCTCTTCGCGCACGACCGTCTCGGCATCGACACCATCGGCTTCGGCCTGCTCCTCACGGCTGAGGCCACCGGCGGGCTCCTCGGCGCGGGGATCGCCTCCGTCCTCGGCCGACGGCTCGGCACCGGTACCGCGCTGACCTGCACGGCCGCAGTGGAGGGGCTGGCCATCCTGGCGCTCGCCTCAGCCCCGAACCCGTACGTCGCCGGGCTCGCGCTCGCCGTGTGCGGGGCGGGCATGGGCGCCACGATGGTGCTCGCTCCGTCCCTTCGGCAGGCGATCGTACCGGCCCACCTGATGGGACGTGTCGCTTCCACCTCCCGCATGCTCTCCATGTGCGCCGCCCCGTTCGGCGCCCTGCTCGGCGGCTGGCTGGCCACCGCGTACGACGTGCGCACCCCGCTCTACGCCGCGGCCGGCCTTCTCCTCGCCATGACCGCCGTCACGTCGACCATGACCAGCAACCGCCGGGTCGAGGCGGCCCTGCGCGCCGCCGCATCCCCTGTTGATCCGGATCACGCGGACTCCCGGGTTCCCGTTCGGGAGGCTGCCGTGTGGACCGCCGGCGCGTCCTGTCCGGCGTGCGACACCCGGTCACAGCTCCGGCCCGTCAACGCAATAGCCTCAGCCCGTGACCCGCAGCCGCAGCCGGACCGAGCAGCCTCGCCCTGCCGAGCCCCCGCCCTTTCAGACCCTGTTGGACAGCACGAACTGGGCGTCGCTCGCGACGGCCGGCGGAACGGGTGAATCCCTGCCGGCGGCGCTGACGCTCCTGACCAGCCCGGATCCGGCGGTCAGGGAGTCCGCTCTCGGCGATGCGCTGGGACCGGTGACGCACCAGAACAGCATCTACGAGGCCACCGTGCCCGTGGCGCTCTGCGTCGCGGCGATCCTCAGCCACCCCACCATCGCCGCGGTCGACCGAGGTCGGGACGCCGCGACTCCCTCGACCCGCCGCACCCTCGTACAACTCCTCGACTGGCTCGGGGACACCGCCCGCGACGCCGATGACGAGAGCGTTGCCCTCGACGAAGGTTCCCAGGACGAGGGCGGTCTCGATGACCACCCGGAGATGCGCGCGTTCAGGGACGCACGGCCGACCCTCTTCTCCGCCGTACGGGCCCTTCTCCGCGATGACGACGCGGACGTGCGCGGCGCCGCCCTGATCGCTGCCCTTCCACTCATCGAGCACCCCCTCCTCACCGGGCACCGGGCCGATCTCGCCCACCACGCACGAGCTCTTCTGACCACCAGCGCCGACCGTCGCCATCGCGACCGCGCCCTGAAGGCGCTGAAGGCATGGGGGCACGACACCAGCACCTTGGAGAACGCGTCCGATGTCGCGACTCGCGAACGGCACGCCCGCCTGAGAGCTGAACGCGCTTCTTGGAACGGCGGCCGACCGGCCGGCGGCTACAGCGCGGACCCGCCGTTCTGACCGAGGGCCCGGATCGCCCGCCATCGGGTGCTCGACGCGCCTGCCCGCGACCCGGGATCGCGCGCCGGTCGGCGGGCGTCGGGTTGCGCGGGTGTCCCGGGCGCCGGCCCGCGGAGTATCGGCTCGTCGGTCAAGGGTCGAAGCTGCCGCCGTCGGCGATGGCGGCCGTCCGTACGATCCGGCGCCGCTCGGTGGCGCGCCGGCGCGCCCGGGAGCGTGGACTCCGGAATTCCGTACGGCCCGGCACGGTCACCCGTGTCGCCGGACGAGGGATGATGCTCCGCATGACATTCGAACATCCTGCCGAGAAGAACGAGGACGGCCGCGTCGGGCCGTTCGAGAGGCTGGCCGAGCTGGCCTCCAACTTCACGAGCTCGGCGGTCTTCTTCGCGGTGTGCGTTGCCCTGGTGGTCAACGTCGTGGTCGTGCACGCCCTCCACCTGTCCCAGAGCTGGCAGCACCTGGCGGGCGACGCCGTTGCCTCCGTCGCGCTGCTGCTGTTGGCCCTGCTGAAGAACTCCGAGCGGCGGGCCGAGCACGCCATCCAGCGCAAGCTCGACGCCATCGCCGCCGCCCTGCTGGAACAGCATTCGGGTGAGCCCGGCCCGGCGCACGAGGAACTGAGGAAGGCCATCGGGATCGAGGAGCGCCAGTAGGGGCCGCCTCGGGTCGCCGTGGCCCGTGGCAGGGTCGGCTGCTCGCTCATCGGGCCCGCCCCGGTGCTCACCGATCGCCTCGCCTGTGGACCGGCACCGGAACCCGGCTGCCGACCGTCCGCGTGGCGGTGGCGTTCCCGGGTTCCGGTGACGGGGCGGGGCCCCCGAGAGGGGTGGGGGCCCCGCGGTTCAGCAGGCGCGGTAGCGGTAGCCCCGCGCGCCGGCGGCGGAGACGTCGAGGTCGCGCTGCACGATCGCGAGCTTCGAGCCCCAACCGGAGCAGGCCCGGTCGTAGCCGGAGTTCTCGTACTCGATGACGAACACGCGGTTGGCGTAGGCCTTCGCGAAGTCCCCGCACTCGTTGTACTGGCCGCACTCCTCGGCGACGGCGAAGTCGAAGCCGATCTTCGTCCGGTCGGAGAGCATCTCGGCGGTGTTCTTCTGGCCGATGGCCAGTCCCTCGGCGTGGGCGCGGTCGGCGAGGAGCTTCGCGAAGGCCACGTTGTGCGCCTTGGTCAGGCGGCCCCCCGAGCGGTCGAAGGAGTCCAGGTTGTCGGGCTCCACCGCCTGGAAGCCGCTGCGCGCACAACCCTTGATCCAGTCTCCGACGACCTTGGCGAGCCGGGTGCGCTTGTCCGGCGTGGAGGTGTCGAGGAGCGCCTCGCCCCAGTCCTCGTCGAGGACGGGACGCTTGGCGGTGTCACGCAGCACCAGGTCGGGATGGTTCTTCTGCCACCAGCCGAGTGCGTCGGGCTGGGCCTGGAAGGCGTTGACGTAGCAGATGTTGTACAGACCGGCCGCAGGCTGGGCGGAGCGGTCGCGGGAGACGACCTTCACCCCCTTGGGGGGCGTGTACGCGGCCCCGATCTGGTAGTCGAAGGACGCGTTGGCCACCGGGAGCCGTAGGGCGGCGGCCTGTCCCGCGGAGGCCTGCGAAAGGGTCAGGCCCGCTCCGACGGCGAGGACGACGCCCGTGGCGCCGGCGGCCAGGGTGGATTTGCGACGCAGGAAGGGGGTCGCGGAGTGCTTCGGCACACGTTCTCCAGTGCGAGGTGCGATGAGGTGTTCGCATACTGCGCGATGGATCGTGAGGAATTCATGAGGCGGGGCCCGAGCCGTGTCCGGGACGCGCGCCGTGGGCCGGACGCCGGTCGCGACGGTCGAGGGAGAACCTGACCAGGGTGCCGCCGCCGGGGCGGAGGTCGGCCGTGAGGGTGCCACCGTGCGCGGCGGCGATCTCGGAGACCAGGGAGAGGCCGATGCCGGTGCCGCCGGCGGGCGAGCGGAATCGTTCCGTCAGCGCGGGGAGGTCGGCGGCCGCGATGCCGGGGCCGCGGTCCGCCACCACCACCGTCGATCCGCGGACCATGACGTGGACCTCCGCCCGGCCCGCCGGGTCGCCGGGGGTGCGGCCGTGCCGCAGGGCGTTGTCCAGGAGGTTGCGCACGGCGATCCGTACGAGGGCCGGGTCCGCGGTGACGACGGAGGCATCGAGGGACGTCGTCAGGACGTGCGGACCGGGCGCCGGCTCCTCGCAGGCCTGCTCGACCAGCTGATCGAGGCGGAGCGGGGCGGCGCGCAGCGCGTCGCGGTGGGCCGCCTGGAGTCGGCCGCGCGTGAGGACGTTCTCGACGACATCGGCGAGGCGTTCGGTGGCCCGCCGGATCCGCGGCAGATGGGGGTCGAGGCCCCGGGGGTCGGTGCCCGCGACGTCGACCGAGCTGCGCATGACCGCCACCGGGGTCCGCAGCTCGTGGGCCGTGTCGGCGAGCGTCCGTTCCTGGGCCTCCAGCGACTCCCAGGCCGGGCGCAGGCTGCGCCCCGACAGCAGGTGTCCGGTGCCGGCCGCCAGGGTGGTGAGGAGTCCCGCTCCGACGAGTACCGACATGACGAGCCGGTCGTGTTCGGCCATGCGGTGCGCCGGGTCGCCGGTGACGACGACCGCTCCCCGCACTTCCTGCGTCTCGTCATGGTGGAAGGGCCGGGCCAGCAGGTAGGCGGTGCCGCCCTGGGCCTCCGGTACCTCGGCGCGGACGGTGTCGTCGCGCCGCATGGCGGAGCGGGCGAGTCCGGCGAGGCGGTCGTCACCGATGGGCACGGCGACCGGGCCGGGCGAGGTGAAGACCCGCTGCAAGGAACCGTCGGCGGAGGTGTGCAGTACGTTCACGCGCGGGTGGCCGCGGGTGGCCTCGTCGTCGTACAGGCCGTCCAGTTGGAGGCCTTCGTCCGTGTAGTAGATCAGCGAGGTGCTCACGGCGGCGCGCCGGTTCATCTCGTCGTACTCCGCGGCACGCCAGGAACGGGCGTCGGTGCGGATCACCATCCAGGACAGGACGCTGACCCCGGCCAGGGTGACGAGCGTGTAGGCGAGCGTGAGCCGGAACTGGAGCCTGCGCAGCCGCCTGCGGGCGGGCGAGCGCCGGCGGGCCGGGCCGGGCGTCCGGCCGTGGCCGGCGGACTCCTCACCGGTCCGCGGGCCGCGGCCGTGCCGGTCCGGGGTCCGGCTCCTCACGAGTGGTCCGTGCTGTCGGAGCCGAGCAGGAACCCGTGGCCACGGACGGTGCGGATCAGCGGCGGGGCGCCCAGTTTGCGGCGGAGCCCGGCCATGACGGCGTCCACGACGTTCGATACGGGGTCGGCCATCTCGTCCCAGCAGTGCTCGACGAGTGCCGCGCGGGTGACCACGGTCTCGCGGTGCACGAGCAGGTGGCGCAGGACGGCGTACTCCTTGTGCGTCAGGGTGAGCAGGACACCGGCCCGACGGACTTCGCGGCGGGCCGCGTCCAGTTCGAGGTCGGCGTGGGCGAGGTGCACGGGGAGCCGGTCACCGGCGCGGCGGGCCAGACTGCCGACCCGCATCACGAGCTCCTCCATCGCGAAGGGCTTCGGCAGGTAGTCGTCCGCACCCGAGCGGAAGCCGTCGACGCGGTCCGACAGGGTGTGGAGGGCGGTGAGGCAGAGCACCGGGGTCGACCATCCGCTCCGGCGCCGGCGTTCCAGCGCGTACAGGGTGTCCCCCGAGGGCAGCAGGCGGTCGAGAACCACGCAGTCGTACGCGGCCAGGTCGAGCAGGAACTCGGCGGCCGGCCAGTCGGCCGCGTCGTCCACCGCGTACCCGGCGGCCTTGAGGCCGGCCGCCACCACTTCGCGGAGGTCGGGTTCGTCCTCGACGAGGAGTACGCGCATGTCCTGTTCGCCCTTGGGTTCGCGCCGGCGGTGGGCCGGCGGGAGGAGTCGCGCCGCGCCGCCGTGCGACGGAAGGGGCGACCGGGAGGACATAGTAAACAAGCCATGGCCAAACCCTGACCATAGGTGACGATCGGGGACCTGCCTCACCGGCGTCGGCCCCGCCGGCCACGACCGCACGCCAGGACTCCGGGGGCTTCCGACAGGAGGATCGGGGCTGATTCGGTGCAGCGTGCATCGACCGGGCTGCCCGTGGGCAGGCATGCCACAGCCCTGGGAAGACGTTTCGGGCGTCTTCCCAGGGCGTGGAGCCGATCGTTCGAGCCGTGCGGCCGGCCGGGTCAGCGCCTAACCGTCCGACAGGCCCGTCACAGCTTGGCGAGCGTACAGGCGGTCTGCGCGAGGGCCGGCGGGACCGACGAGACGTTCATCAGGACGAGGCGGCACAGCAGCTGGTCGGCCGGCAGACCAGAACCACCCACGGTGCACGCCAGGTTGGTGTCCGTGCTGGAGTAGCCCGCGGCCGCGAGGAACGCCGTGCAGTCGCTGGGAGCGGCCTGGGCCGCCGGGGCCGCGATGACCACGGCGCCCGCCATCGCCATGGCTGTCACGGCGGCGGCGGCGAGGCGGGTACGAAGGGTGCGCTTCATGATTCCTCCCGAGGACGAACGAATTGACCGTCCCCGGAAGACAATCCTCCGGGGACGATTCGAGAGTAGAGGAATATCCCGGGCGAAAGTCCGGAAACAGCGGAAGCAATTACCGCCGGCCACCCAAAAGGAAAAGAAATGGCCGCAGGGTCGAGCCGACGTTTACGCATTCCCTTGGGACGCACGCAGCGGATCGAGAACAACGTTGCGGCCACCGGGCTGGATTTGACACTTCCTGGCAACACCTTGACGGCAATTGGTCGGTATGTGACGCCTGTTCGACGATCGGAGACCGGTCAGCTTGGCCGAAAACATGCCAGAGGAATGGTCCGCCCCCTGGGGCGTCGCCGCGCCACGGAAGGCCTTCGGATTCTCGCACACAAAACGAAATGCCCGCACTCCCCGCCGGCCCGCGCCGACAAACGTTACCGGATCCGGGCTGACGGAGCAGGGAATACGGGACGAGAAGTGCGCCGAGCGCATACGGGGGCGCAATCGAATTCGACGCCGCCCGGAATGCTTGGACAACGCCTCACACCCCCTTCAGGGGACGGGGAGCGGGCCAAGGCGGACGCGCCTACGCGGCGACGCCGCCCGCACCGCCGCATCGGCCCCCTCGGGTCGCGCCGGTTGCCGTCACCGCACCCGGGCCGGCCGACACCTGCCGAGCCGTCAGCCGGCCGCACTTCGGGACGCCTTGCCCGCACACCCACGCCTCGCGGGCCGCAGGCCCACCCCCACCCCGACCCGTCCCGCGATACGGAACAGAATCGTCCAGGATGCGGACGGCGGTTGCACAGGTCCGAAGGGCGCCGACAGGATACGGCCATGGCCCCCGTCCTCGTTTCGCGTCGTCACGTAGATCTGCTGCGTGTTTCGACCATGCTGTGTCGGGCCGACCAGTTTCGTACGCACGGCTGTTGATCCACTGATCCGCCGCGCCTGAACCGTACGGACACCCCCGCGCGTCGTTCGCGCCCCCGTTCCTCCCTCCCTCCTGCCCGTGTACACGTGCCACCGCCCTCACGGCGGCGCCACGTGCCGCGCCGCTGCTTCGACGAGGTCCTCCCATGCCCGAAAACCCACTCCGGCTCCACTGGTTCCTGCCCACCGGCGGGGACGGCCGCGACCCGGGCGGCGTCACCGCCGTCCAGGGCCGAAGCCGGGCCGCCACCCGCCGACCGGCCGACATCCCGTACCTGGCCCAGGTGGCCCGAGCGGCCGAACAGGCCGGCTTCCATTCCCTGCTGACACCGGTGGGGCTCGGCTGCGTGGACCCCTGGATCCTCACGGCCGCACTCGCCCAGCACACCACCCGCATCGGCTTCCTCGTGGCGTTCCGCTCCGGCTTCGCCAGTCCGACACTGATCGCCCAACAGGCCGACGCCTTCCGGCGTTTCGCAGGGGGCAGGATCGCGCTGAACGTGGTGACGGGCGGCGACCCCGCGGAACAGCGCGCCTACGGGGACCACGTCGAGCACGACGAGCGCTACGCCCGCACCGAGGAGGTCATGTCGGTGCTCAGGGCACTACTGGACGGCAAGACCGTGGACCACAACGGGCCCCACCTGCGGATCGAGGGGGCCCGGCTCCCCGACGCCGACGTCCTCCACCCGGTGACCCTGTACCTCGGTGGGGCTTCCCCCGCCGCGGAGGCGGTCGCCGCCCGGCAGGCGGACGTACAACTCCTCTGGGGCGAACCGCCGGCCGCCCTGGCGGTACGGATCGCCCGGTTGAAGGAGCGGGCCCGCGATGCCGGCCGCACCGTGCGGTTCGGGCTGCGACTGCACGTCATCAGCCGCGACACCGCCGCCGAGGCCTGGTCGGAGGCGGACCGGATCCTTGAGGGGTTCGACCCCGAGGCCGTACGGGCGAGCCAGGACCGGTTCGCCACCATGGACTCCATCGGCCAGGCCCGGATGACGGCCCTGCACGGCGGGAGCACGGACGCCTCCCGACTCACCGTGGCACCGAACCTGTGGGCAGGCGTCGGCCTGGTCCGCGAGGGGGCCGGGACGGCACTGGTCGGCTCGCACGACGAAGTGGCGCAGCGCCTCGCCGAGTTCCGGGACCTCGGCATCGACGAGTTCGTCCTCTCCGGCTACCCGCACCTCGAAGAGGCCTACCGGGTGGGCGAGGAAGTGGCCCCGCGCCTGCGGGCCCTGACCGGGGCGGAGGCCACGTGACCGCTTTGGGGACCGCGCCGGAGGTGGTGGACCGGAGCCCGCGGCCGGGTCCGGACCGGACGGGTTCCGCGTCCCGGCGCGGGGATCGGTTGCGGGAAGCGCTGCGTTGGGGCGCATTGCGGCTCGTGGCGCTCGCCGTGCTGCTCGGCGCCTGGCAGGCGGTCGTCGTCGCCGAGGTGTGGCCGCGGGTCCTGGTGCCTTCACCCGGGGACGTCTGGCGACAGTTCGTCCTCGCGTCCACCGTGCATGACGGGGTGCGCGGCTACGGCGGCCACCTGCTGATCGAGCATCTGGGGGTCAGCCTCGGGCGGATCGGCACCGGTTCGGCGTACGCCGTCCTGGTGGGCGTGCCGTTGGGGTTGCTGATCGGTACGATCCGGCCGCTGGCCGTCGTCCTGGAACCCGCTGTGACGTTCCTGCGGACCTTGCCGCCGCTCGCCTACCTCTCGCTGCTCGTCATCTGGTTCGGCATCGACGAGGCACCGAAGATCTGGCTGCTGGTCATCGCCGCGCTGCCGCCCATCGCGGCGGCGACCGCCGCTGCCGTCCGTACGGTTCCCGGCCACCTCGTCGAGGCGGCTCGGGCCCTGGGCTCGGGCCCGGTGGCGTTGCTGCTGTCCGTACGGCTGCCCTCCGCGTTGCCCGAGATACTCACGGGCGTCCGGATAGCCGTCGGAGTCGCCTACACCTCGGTGGTCGCGGCGGAGACCATCAACGGCGTGCCCGGCATCGGCGGCATGATCCGCGATGCGCAGCGCTACAACCAAACGGCTCTGGTGATCGCGGGCATCCTCGCGATCGGTCTGTCCGGGATCGTTCTGGACTCGCTGCTGCGACTCGTCGAGCGGATCGCGGTGCCGTGGCGCACTCGCGCCTGACCCTCCCGCCTCATCACCTCGCCTCACCTCGTCTTGCTTTCCCCACCCGTTTCCCCCGTTCGTCATCCGACCTCGGATCGGACTTCAGACCGGAGATCTCCCGTGCCCGCATTCCCCTCCCGCCGCACCTTCCTGCTCGCCGCGGCCGTCGCCCTGACGGCCTCCGTCACCACCGCGTGCGGCGGTGGCGCGGACGCCTCCGAAGGCACCGCCGGGAAGACCACCGTACGGATCGCCTACCAGGCGATACCCAACGCGGACCTCGTGGTGAAGAACCAGAAGCTGCTGGAACAGGCCCTGCCCGACGTCGAGGTGAAGTGGGTGAGGTTCGAGTCCGGTGGTGATGTGAACACGGCGGTCATCGCGGGTGCCGTGGACCTGGGGCTGGCGGGGTCCAGCCCGGTCACCAAGGGACTGTCCGCGCCGCTGAACATTCCGTACAAGGTGCTGTGGATCCACGATCTGATCGGGGACAACGAGGCGCTCGTCGCGAAGGCCGGAATCGGGTCGGTGAAGGACCTGGCCGGCAAGAAGGTGGCCACCCCCTTCGGGTCGACGGCCCACTACTCGCTGCTCGCCGCACTGGGCAACGCCGGTGTCGAACCGTCGTCGGTGCAGACCATCGACCTCCAGCCGCAGGACGCGCTCGCCGCGTGGAAGCGGGGGGACATCGACGCGGCGTACGTGTGGACGCCGACCCTGGGCGAGCTCGTCAAGGACGGCAAGGTGCTCGTCAGCAGCCGTGAGCTGGCGAAGCAGGGCAAGCCCACCGCCGACCTGGGTGTGGTCACGAACGCGTTCGCGGCCAAGCATCCGGAGGTGGTCACCGCCTGGATCAAGGCGCAGGACCAGGCCGTCGCCCAGGCACGTACCGCTCCGGACCGGGCTGCGAAGTCCATCGGGGCCGAGCTGGGGCTGCCGACGGAGGAGGCGAGGCGGCAGCTGTCGGAGCTGGTGCTGCTGAGCGCGAAGGAACAGACCGGTCCCGAGTACCTTGGCACGCGCGGCGCGCCGGGGAAGCTCGCCGCCAACCTGCACGACGCAGCGGTGTTCCTGAAGGGGCAGAAGGCGGTGGACGCGGTACCCGACGAGGCCGTGTTCGGCAAGGCACTCGCGGTGGAGGAGCTCGGTCGTGCCGCGAACTGACGCCCCGGGGGCGGTCGCGTCCCCCGGAGCCGTCACGGCGGCCGCGGCCGTCGAACTGTCGGCGGTGACGGTGACGTACGGAACGGCCGGGCGGCCGGTGACGGCGCTCGATGGCGTGGACCTGCTGATCCAGCCCGGAGAGTTCGTCGTCCTCGTCGGGCCTTCCGGCTGCGGCAAGACGAGCCTGCTGCGCGTGGTGGCCGGATTCGAGCAGCCCTCCTCGGGTGTCGCCCGGGTCCGCGGTGCGCTCCCCCGGCCGGGCGTCGGGGCCGGGGTGGTGTTCCAGCAACCCCGGTTGTTCCCGTGGCGCACGGTCGGCGGGAACATCGGCTTCGCGCTGGCCCGGCTCGGGGTGCCGCGTGCCGAGCGGGCCGGGCGGATCACGGAACTCCTGAACCGGGTGGGGCTGCCCGGCACGGCGGGTCGGCGGACCTGGGAGCTCTCGGGCGGTCAGCAGCAGCGGGTGGCGCTCGCCCGGGCCCTCGCGGCGGAGCCCGAACTGCTCCTCATGGACGAACCCTTCGCCGCGCTGGACGCCCTGACCCGGGAACGGCTCCAGGAGGAGGTACGGGCCTTGGCCGCCCGGTTGGGAACGACGGTGCTGTTCGTGACGCACTCGGCGGAGGAGGCCGTACTGCTGGGCTCCCGGGTCCTGGTCATGGCGGCCGGACCCGGCCGGGTGGTGGCGGAGCTGCCGGTGGGCCTGGAACGGGATCCGGGGACGGACGTCGCCGCGTTGCGGGCGTCGACCGAGTTCGCCCGGCTCCGCGGCCGTCTGACGGGGATCATGCGCGCCTGAGCGGTGGTGGGGGGGGGGGGGGGGGGGGAACCCCCCCCCCCCCCCCCCCCCCCCCCCCCCCCCCCCCCCCCCCCCCCCACTCTTCCCCCCTCCCCCCCCTACCC
>NZ_JBVIVP010000029.1:0-89974 GCF_055595445.1 Streptomyces sp. NPDC040432
GCACTCGGCCTGCTCGGACCCGCCCACGACCTGTGCGCCGTGGGCTGCTGCCCCGCCCGCGCACCACGACCGGCGGCCGCCGGCGCCGACAGTCCTTACGCCTAGGGGAGAAACGTTGATTTCCGAAGAGCTCAAGGCAGAACTGCTGGACGTGGGCCTGGAGGCGGCCCGGCGGGCCGGGGCGCTCCTGCGGGACGGCCGCCCGGCGGACCTGTCGGTGGCCGCCACCAAGAGCAGCCCGATCGACGTGGTGACCGAGATGGACATCGCGGCCGAGAAGCTGATCACCGGCATCCTCGCGGAGCGCAGGCCCGCGGACGGGCTGCTGGGCGAGGAGGGCGCCGACAGCCCCGGCACCAGCGGGGTGCGGTGGGTCATCGACCCGCTCGACGGCACCGTGAACTACCTCTACGGGCTGCCCAGCTGGGGCGTGTCCATCGCGGCCGAGTACCGGGGCGAGACCGTGGTGGGCGTCGTGGAGGCGCCGATGCGCGGGGAGACGTACCACGCCGTACTCGGCGGCGGTGCCCGGCTGGGCACGACCCGGCTGGCCTGCCGGGCCGCCGCACCGCTGGACCAGGCGCTGATCGGGACCGGCTTCGGCTACGTCCAGGCCCGACGGGCCCACCAGGCCGAGGTCGCGGCGCGCATCATCCCGCTGGTGCGCGACATCCGCCGGGGCGGCTCGGCGGCCCTGGACCTGTGCGACGTCGCCGCCGGACGCCTGGACGGGCACTACGAGCGCGGGCTGAACCCCTGGGACCTGGCGGCGGGTGACCTGATCGCCCGCGAGGCGGGCGCCCTCAGCGGGGGCCGGCCGGGCGAACGGGCCTCCGGGGAACTGGCACTGGTGGCCACGCCGGCCGTCTTCGCCTCGCTCCAGCCGCTGCTGGAGGAGGCCGGGGCCTGGCACGACTGACGTACCGGGCGGCGGGACGTCCCCGGACCGCGCGACGGGCCGACCCGGACCGCATCGGGGAACGAGTCGGCCCCGGCCGCCGAATGTGGCGGCCGGGGCCGGAAGCTCCGGGTCAGGAGGTGCTGCGGTGCTGCGGCTCTCGTCGGTGCGTACTGCGGTGGAGCGGTGATGCGGTGGTGCGGAACTGAGGTCGTGCGGGGTTCCGTGGTCCGTGGGGCGGATGCCCCGGGGTGGGGTGCTGCGGGGGTCAGGCCGCCGTGACGGCGACGCCGTGCTCCGCCGCGAGCCGCTGGAGATCTTCCAGTTCGGCCTGTTCCACGTCCGCGAGGTGGTCGTCGCCCGTCTCCCGGGCCTTGCTGAGGTCCGACTGGGTGTTCCTGATGCGCTGCAGGAGACCCGCGCTGAATGCGTCCATGATGGGTGCGCCCCCTCTTCGTGGGTCGGCGACGGATGAGCGCGTGTCAATCCGCCGTCAAGGAATGGTTGGGGTGTGGTGACGTCCTCCCCGGCACCCTGGGCACAGAAACCTCGTAGGACGAGGGAATCCTCACGTCCACTCCGCCCCCCGCGGGCCCGCAAGGGCGCCTTACAGCCGGTTTACGGAAGAAACCGGCAGGATGGGCGGGCCATACACGTGTGCCCTCCTGGGCTCGAAGGAAGGAAACGACGTGCGCGTACTCGTCGTCGAGGACGAGCAGCTGCTCGCCGATGCGGTGGCCACCGGCCTGCGCCGGGAGGCCATGGCCGTGGACGTCGTGTACGACGGCGCCGCCGCCCTGGAGCGCGTCGGGGTGAACGACTACGACGTCGTCGTGCTCGACCGGGACCTTCCGCTGGTGCACGGCGACGACGTCTGCCGCAAGATCGTCGAGCTGGGCATGCCCACCAGGGTGCTCATGCTGACCGCCTCCGGGGACGTCAGCGACCGGGTCGAGGGACTGGAGCTCGGCGCCGACGACTACCTGCCCAAGCCCTTCGCCTTCACCGAGCTGACCGCCCGCGTGCGCGCCCTCGGACGGCGCACGACGGTCGCCCTGCCGCCCGTACTGGAGCGGGCCGGCATCAAGCTCGACCCGAACCGGCGCGAGGTGTTCCGCGACGGCCGGGAAGTGCAGCTGGCGCCCAAGGAGTTCGCGGTGTTGGAGGTCCTCATGCGCAGCGAGGGGACCGTGGTGTCCGCCGAGCAGCTCCTGGAGAAGGCCTGGGACGAGAACACCGACCCCTTCACCAACGTGGTCCGGGTGACCGTCATGACCCTGCGACGCAAGCTCGGCGAGCCGCCGGTCATCGTGACCGTCCCCGGTTCGGGATACCGGATCTGACGCGGATGGCAGCGACCCCGGCGCCACCGGCGGCGCCACCGAAACCGACCTGGGACCCCGGCCAGCCCGAGGGTCCCTTCCCGTGGCTGCGCCCGACCATCCGGATACGGCTCACGCTGCTGTACGGCGGCATGTTCCTCATCGCGGGCATCCTGCTGCTGTCGATCATCTACCTGTTGGCCGCACAGGCCCTGCGGGAGGGCAACGCGCTCCCGTTCAAGATCGTCGGCGGGCAGAAGGTCGAGGTCTCCAGCAGCACCTGCCCGGGCGTGGTGGGCATCGACCAGTCCTTCGACCAGTTCAACGCCGCCATCGGCAAGTGCATCCTCGAACAGCGCCGGCACGCGCTGGACGACCTGCTGAGCCGGTCGCTGATGGCTCTGCTGGGCCTCAGCATCATCGCCTTCGCCTTCGGCTACGCGATGGCCGGCCGGGTGCTGTCGCCGCTGGGCAAGATCACCCGTACCGCCCGTCGGGTCGTCGGTTCCGACCTGACCCGGCGGATCGAGCTGGACGGGCCGGACGACGAGCTGAAGGAGCTCGCCGACACCTTCGACGAGATGCTCGACCGCCTGGAGCGGGCCTTCACGGCGCAGCAGCGCTTCGTGGCCAACGCCTCGCACGAGTTGAGGACCCCGCTGGCCATCAACCGGACGCTGCTGGAGGTGCACCTCTCGGATCCCGGGGCGCCGGTGGAACTCCAGCAGCTGGGCAAGACGCTGCTGGCCACCAACGAGCGGAGCGAGCAACTGGTCGAGGGCCTGCTGCTGCTGGCCCGCAGCGAGAACCAGATCGTCGAGCGCAAGCCCGTGGACCTGGCGGAGGTCGCCTCGCGCGCCATCGACCAGGCGCGCGGGGAGGCCCAGGCGAAGGGCGTGGAGATCCGTGGCGAGCGCGCGCTCGCGGTGGTGCAGGGCAACGGCGTCCTGTTGGAGCGGATCGCCCTCAACCTGGTGCAGAACGCCGTCCGCTACAACGTCGCGGAGGGCGGTTGGGTGGAGGTCACGACCGAGGCGCAGCACGGCCAGGCGGTGCTCCTGGTATCGAACACGGGTCCCGTTGTTCCCGCGTACGAGGTGGACAACCTCTTCGAGCCCTTCAGGCGGCTGCGTACGGAGCGAACGGGCAGCGACAAGGGTGTGGGGCTGGGTCTGTCGATCGCGCGCTCCGTGGCGCGCGCTCACGGCGGGCGCATCCAGGCGACGCCCCGCGAGGGCGGTGGCCTGGTGATGCGTGTCACGTTGCCCCTTTGATCCACTCGGGGTCGCGTTCGCTGTGAGCGGAACGGACTGGAGGGATGATGGATGGGAGTTGTGTGATCGATCACATTGTCGAGTGTCGGGTCATGTGCGTTCAGTGACCCCTGGGCGGCCGGAAAGCCCGGGAAGTCCGGGTTTCCGGCCCCCCTGATGGCGGGAAATACACGGGGTGGCGTTTGTGCAAGACGGCCCCCGGACCGTGTACGGTCCCGGTCGTCATCCCAGCTACAAGCCCTTCGGGCGTGCGGCTGGGTGTCGATTGAGTAACAGACCTTGATGTGAGGCAAAATCTCCGCCTCAGGTCGGGCACAAGTCCGGCCTCTCGCGCGTTACGTGCGCTGAGACACCGCTAAATCCCAGAGGGGGAGAGCGAAAAAATGGCAACGGACTACGACACCCCACGCAAGACCGACGACGACGTCGACAACGACAGCATTGAGGAGCTGAAGGCCCGGCGCAGCGAGAAGTCCTCGTCCAGCGTCGACGTCGACGACTTCGACGGGGCCGAGAGCCTCGAACTGCCCGGCGCGGACCTTTCCAACGAGGAACTGGCCGTCCGGGTCCTTCCCAAGCAGGCCGATGAGTTCACCTGCATGAGCTGCTTCCTGGTGCACCACCGCAGCCAGCTGGCGCGCGAGAAGAACGGTCAGCCGATCTGCCGCGACTGCGACTGAGGCCTCGGCCGTGACGGGCTCGACGCCATTTCGGAAGCGACGCTTTCGTAAATCGGGTGGTCAGGCGGAGACGCAGGCGGCAGCCACGGACCCGGAAACGGGTCCTGGGGCCTCCGGCGGCTCGGCCATCGAGAGGACTGCCGTGCCCAGCGACACCGCCCCCGCGGTGCCGTCGGACACGGACGTCGGCGACAAGCCCCGACGCGTCTCCGGGGTGCGTCCGGTGCAAGCCGTCAAGAACGGTGTACGCAGGGGCGGCGAGAGCGCGAAGGCCGTCGCCCTGTACATCGCGGACCGGGTCATCGAGAACGCACCGCGCGTTCCGGTACGGGACCTCGCGACACTGCGCGCGCAGTTCCCGGGTATGGGTCCCGATCAGCTCGCCGACAAGCTGATCGCCGGGGCCGCCAACGCCACGTCCACCGTGGGCGCGGGCATCGGGGCCGCGGCGATGCTGCCGGTTCCGCCCGCGATGCCGGCGGAACTGGCCGCGGAGATCACGGGCGTGGCGGTGATCGAGCTGAAGCTCATCGCCGAACTCCACGAGGTCTACGGACTCCGCCCCCCGGGGAACCTGAAGGACCGCAGCCTCGCCTACCTCACGTCGTGGACGGAGGAGCGCGGGGTCGACCTGACCAAGCCGACCACGCTGAACGTGGCGCTCGGCGGTCAGATGAAGCGCGAACTGCGCCAACAGATCATGAAGCGGATGTTCCGCAACCTGCCGAACCTGATGCCCTTCATGGTGGGCGCCGCCGTCGGCGCCGTCATGAACCGCAAGGACACCAGGAAACTCGCCGAGAAGGTGCGTGGGGACCTGCGCGGCCGCGCCGTGCCCTGGAGTGCCCTCACGGCCCTGCCGCCCCTGGAGCGGCCCACTGAGCCCCTTCCCGAGGCCGCCAGGATCGCACTCGAAGGCCCCCCGGCACGCGGCGACGACTGAGGCCGCCCCGGAGGGCGCCGGCCCGCCCCCTCAGACCCCCGCAGGGGTCTCCTTCGCCGCGCGGATCGCCGCGGACAGGGCCTGCGGCTCGCGGGTGGAGACGTAGACGTACGGGGTCGGGTCCGTCGGGTCCGTGACCTCGACGCGGACCGCCGTGGGGACGTAGCTGCGCATCAGCATGAACGCGCGGGTGTCGGCTTTGTACGTGCGCCAGGCGCGGGCTTCCTCCGCCTCCAGGACCTCGGGCTCGCCCAGGGCCGTCACCGGGATCCGGGCGGTGCCCGCCGCCAGCGCACCGTTCACCACGCGCACGCGGGCGGAGCCGTACTGACTCACCAGCAGTCCCGTCAGCGCCGAGCCGCCGATCAGCCCCACGAGCAGGGGCGTCGTCCCGAGCGGGAAGAGCATCAGCGCGCACGCGATGCCCGCCAGCACGACGATGCCCCACCAGGAGCGGGGGGCGGACAGGCGTTCGTCGTGGTGCGCGGAGGAGAGCTGCATACGGGCAAGCCTGCCACGAGGCGACCGGCGGGTAGCCGCGCGGGTAAGGTCTGCGGCTGTGAGTGGACGAAACACAGCGTTGACGCCCCCGGCGGATGCCGCCGCACCGGTCCGGCACCCCGACGCGCCGGCACCCGGCGAACTCCTCGGCGCGCACTACGAACACTGTTTCGGGTGCGGCGGCGGACAGCCGCACGGCCTCCACCTGGAGGCGCGCGCCGGCGAGGGCGTGCGCGTCACCGCCGAGTTCACCGTCCGCCCCGCTCATCAGGGAGCCCCCGGACTCGCCCACGGCGGCGTCCTGGCCACCGCGCTCGACGAGACGCTGGGCTCCCTGAACTGGCTGCTGCGGCTCATAGCCGTGACCGGCCGGTTGGAGACCGACTTCCTGCGGCCCGTCCCCGTGGACACCGTGCTGTATCTGGAGGCCGAGGTCACCGCCGTGGCCGGGCGCAAGATCTACTCCACGGCCGTGGGCCGGATCGGCGGCCCGCAGGGCCCGGTCGCGGTCCGCGCGGACGCCCTCTTCATCGAAGTGAAGGTCGACCACTTCATCGACAACGGTCGACCCGAGGAGATCCGGGCGGCGATGGCCGACCCGGACCAGGTCAGGCGCACCCGCGCCTTCGAGGTGAACCCCTGATGTCCCAGAACACCCATGCGCCCCGCCATGACGTCGACGTGCTGATCCGCCGCGTCGACCCCGAGGTGCCCCTGCCCGCCTACGGTCACCCCGGCGACGCCGGCTGCGACCTGGTCACCACCGTGGCCGCGGAACTGGAGCCCGGGGAGCGGGCCGTGCTGCCCACCGGTGTCTCCATCGCCCTGCCCGACGGGTACGCCGCGTTCGTCCACCCCCGCTCCGGCCTGGCCGCCCGCTGCGGGCTCGCGCTCGTGAATGCCCCGGGGACGGTGGATGCCGGGTACCGTGGGGAAATCAAGGTGATCGTGGTCAATCTCGACCCTCGCGAGAGCGTCAGGTTCGAGCGTTTCGACCGCATTGCCCAGCTGGTTGTCCAGCGGGTCGAGAAGGTGCGCTTCCACGAGGTGGAGGAGCTTCCCGGCTCGGCCCGGGCCGACGGGGGGTTCGGCTCCACCGGCGGTCATGCGGCCGTGGCCGGATCCGGCGCTGGTCAGCAGGGTGGGAATGGCTACGCTTCGGTCGTAACCGACCGGGAAGGACAGTGACGTGTTCGGACGTCGCAAGAAGAACGACTCCGTCAAGGACGGCGGCGCGGCCGAGCAGGTCGACGGCGTGCGCGCCGATGAGCCGGACGACGCGGGCGAGCTCGACTCCGCCAAGCCGCGCAGGATGAACCTGCCCCCGGCCCCCCGGCCCGACGGCCCCTGGGACGTCGCCGAGGTGCTCGGCGAACCGACCGACGGCCGCGTCGACCTGGGCGGCATCCTCGTGCCCGGCGTCGAGGGCATGGAACTGCGCGTCGAGGTCGCCGGTGACGCGATCGTGGCCGCCACCGTGGTCCTCGGGGACAGCGCGGTGCAGCTGCAGGCCTTCGCAGCCCCCAAGAAGGAGGGCATCTGGGGCGAGGTCCGTGACGAGATCGCCACGGGCATCACCCAGCAGGGCGGCATCATCGACGAGGTCCAGGGCCCCCTCGGCTGGGAACTGCGGGCCCAGGTGCCCGTACCCCTGCCGGACGGCCAGACCGGCGCCCAGCTGGTGCGCTTCATCGGCGTCGACGGTCCCCGCTGGTTCCTGCGCGGTGTCATTTCCGGCCAGGGCGCGGTGCGCCCCGAGTCGGCCGGCGTGCTGGAGCAGATCTTCCGGGACACCGTCGTGCTGCGCGGCGACGGCCCCATGGCCCCCCGCGACCCCATCGTCCTGAAGCTGCCGAACGACGCCCAGATGGTGCCGGACGGCGTGCAGACGGCCGAGGACCAGGAGGGCTCCCGCTTCTCCGGCGGCATGGGCCAGCTGGAGCGCGGCCCGGAGATCACCGAGGTCCGCTGATCCCACGAGCAGTCCGCCGACGACGGGCGGGTCGCGTTCCTCCGGGGGCGGGGCCCGCCCGCGCGCGTTCGCGGCGGTCCGCCCCTCCGGCGGCGCGGGTCGCCGCAGGCCGTGGCCGGCCCGCGCGAGGGGGCGCGCCCGCGTCAGGGATGCGTCAGGGATGGGCGGACGGCGGCCCATCGGTGCGTGAACCACGTGGAAGTCCCCGAGAATGAGCGCATGGGACGCGGCACGCTAAGGATCTATCTCGGCGCGGCGCCCGGTGTGGGCAAGACGTACGCCATGCTCTCGGAGGGACACCGCCGGGTGGAACGCGGCGGTGACTGCGTCGTCGGCTTCGTCGAACACCACGGGCGACCACGCACCGAGGTCATGCTGCACGGCCTCGAACAGGTCCCGCGCGGGGAGCTGGTGCACCGGGGCGCCGCCTTCACGGAGATGGACGTGGACGCGCTGCTCGCCCGCCGCCCGGCCGTGGCGCTGGTGGACGAACTGGCCCACACCAACGTGCCCGGTTCCCGCAACGCCAAGCGCTGGCAGGACGTGGAGGAACTCCTGCGGGCCGGCATCGACGTGGTGTCCACGGTGAACATCCAGCACCTGGAGTCGCTCGGGGACGTCGTCGAGTCGATCACGGGTGTCCGGCAGCGGGAGACCGTACCGGACGAGGTGGTGCGGCGGGCCGACCAGGTCGAGCTCGTCGACATGTCCCCGCAGGCTCTGCGCCGGCGGATGGCGCACGGGAACATATACAAGTCCGACAAGGTCGACGCGGCCCTGTCCAACTACTTCCGCCCGGGCAACCTCACCGCGCTGCGCGAGGTCGCGCTGCTGTGGGTGGCCGACCGGGCCGACGAGTACCTCCAGCAGTACCGGGGCGAGCACGACATCCGCTCCACCTGGCAGGCGCGCGAGCGGATCGTCGTCGGTCTCACCGGCGGACCGGAGGGCCGTACCCTGATCCGTCGCGCCTCCCGGATGGCGGCGAAGGGCTCCGGCAGCGAGATCCTCGCCGTCTACATCGCCCGCAGCGACGGCCTGACCTCGGCCTCCCCGAAGGAACTCGCGGTCCAACGGACCCTGGTCGAAGACCTGGGTGGAACGTTTCACCATGTGATCGGGGACAACATCCCCGCGGACCTCCTCGCCTTCGCCCGCGGGGTCAACGCCACCCAGATCGTCCTCGGCTCCAGCCGCCGCAAGGCCTGGCAGTACGTCCTCGGTCCCGGGGTCGGCGCCACCGTCGCCCGCGACTCCGGTCCCGACCTGGACGTCCACATCGTCACCCACGAGGAGGTCGCCAAGGGGCGCGGACTGCCCGTGGCCCGCTCGGCCGCCCGCCTCGGCCGGCCCCGCATAGTGGCCGGATGGCTGGTCGGGGCGCTCTGCCCGGTCCTGCTGTGCCTCCTCCTCACGCACATCGACGCCGATCCCGGCCTCGCCAACGACATGCTGCTGTTCCTGGCGCTGACGGTGGCGTCCGCGCTGCTCGGCGGCCTGTGGCCGGCCCTCGCGTCCGCCGCGATCGGCTCGCTGCTGCTGAACTGGTTCTTCGCCCCGCCGCTGCACCGGCTCACCGTCTCGGACCCCCGGAACATCATGGCCATCGCGGTCTTCTTCGGGGTCGCCGTGTCCGTCGCCTCCGTGGTCGACCTCGCCGCCCGCCGCACGCACCAGGCCGCCCGGCTGCGCGCCGAGTCCGAGATCCTGTCCTTCCTCGCCGGGAGCGTGCTGCGCGGCGAGACCGCCCTGGGCGCGCTGCTGGAGCGGGTGCGCGAGACCTTCGCGATGGAGTCCGTCGCCCTCCTGGAGCGGCAGGGCGACGTCGAACCCTGGACCCGGGCCGGTAGCGTCGGCCCCAACCCGGCGGCCCGGCCCGAGGACGCCGACGTCGACATGCCGATCGGCGACCACATGGCACTCGCCCTGTCCGGGCGGGTCCTGCCCGCCGAGGACCGCCGCGTGCTCGGCGCCTTCGCCGCCCAGGCCGCCGTCGTACTGGACCGCCAGCGGCTGGTCGGCGAGGCCGAGGAGGCCCGCAGGCTGGCCGAGGGGAACCGGATCAGGACCGCGCTGCTCGCCGCCGTCAGCCACGACCTGCGCACACCACTCGCCTCCATCAAGGCCTCCGTCAGTTCCCTGCGCTCCGACGACGTGGAGTGGTCCGAGGAGGACCGGGCGGAACTCCTTGAGGGGATCGAGGACGGCGCCGACCGGCTCGACCACCTGGTGGGCAACCTGCTCGACATGTCCCGGCTCCAGACGGGGACGGTTACCCCCCTGATCCGGGAGATCGATCTCGACGAGGTGGTCCCGATGGCGTTGGGCGGCGTACCGGAGGACAGCGTGCTGCTCGACGTGCCCGAGACCCTGCCCATGGTGGCGGTGGACCCCGGGCTGCTGGAACGCACCGTGGCCAACGTGGTCGAGAACGCCGTCAAGTACAGCCCGGCGGGGCAGCCCGTGCTCGTCGCCGCCAGTTTCCTCGGCGACCGGGTCGAGGTGCGGGTCGTCGACCGCGGGCGCGGGGTCCCCGACGAGGCCAAGGACCGCATCTTCGCCCCCTTCCAGCGGTACGGGGACGCCCCCCGCGGCGCCGGAGTGGGCCTCGGCCTCGCGGTCGCCCGGGGGTTCGCCGAGGCCATGGGCGGCAGCCTCGCCGCCGAGGACACCCCCGGCGGAGGACTCACCATGGTGCTCACCCTGCGCGCGGCCGGCCGGGACCGGCCGCCGCCGGACGCCCCGGCGGGGCGGGCCGGAGACGGAACCGGAGACGGAACCGGAGACGGAACCGGCGCCGGAGCCCCGCGCGCGGACACGGCAGCACACCCCGAACGCGTGGACACGGCAGCAGCACACCCCGAACGACAGAAAGCAGGACCTCAATGACCCGGGTGCTCGTGGTGGACGACGAACCGCAGATCGTCCGAGCCCTCGTGATCAACCTCAAGGCGCGCCGGTACGAGGTCGACGCGGCCTCCGACGGCGCGGGAGCCCTTGAGCTCGCGGCCGCCCGCCACCCCGACGTGGTCGTCCTCGACCTGGGGCTGCCCGACATGGACGGCATCGAGGTGATCAAGGGGCTGCGCGGCTGGACCCGGGTGCCGATCCTCGTCCTCTCCGCCCGTCACACCTCCGACGAGAAGGTCGAGGCGTTGGACGCGGGCGCCGACGACTACGTCACCAAGCCCTTCGGCATGGACGAGCTGCTGGCCCGGCTCCGCGCCGCCGTCCGCCGGGCCGAGCCCGCGGCCGGCGCGGGCGGGGACGAGGTGGTCGTGGAGACCGAGGGGTTCACCGTGGACCTCGCCGCGAAGAAGGCGGTCCGCGCGGGGCGCGACGTGCGCCTCACCCCCACCGAGTGGCACCTGCTGGAGGTGCTGGTGCGCAACGGCGGCAAGCTGGTCAGCCAGAAGCAGCTCCTCCAGGAGGTCTGGGGGCCCTCCTACGGCACGGAGACCAACTACCTGCGGGTCTACATGGCGCAGCTGCGCCGCAAGCTGGAGGCGGACCCCTCGCACCCGCGGCACTTCATCACCGAACCGGGCATGGGATACCGCTTCGAGAGGTAGCGGGGGCGCCGGTACGCTTCCTGTATGAGTGCTGAACCGCGTCCAGACAAGCCCCAGAAGCCGGCGAAGCCGGCGGGCCGGTTCCGCCGGATGATGGAGCGGCTTTCCACCTCCCAGGAGGAGCTGCATTCGGCGGAACTGCAGGAGGACGCAGAAGCCGCGGGGTGTACGCGGATCTGCGACTGCCACGACCGCCAAATAGTCAAGGTGACCGGCACCCTGCGGACCGTCACCCTGCGGCCGCGCGCGGGCGTACCCGCACTGGAAGCGGAACTGTTCGACGGCTCGGCCGCGCTGGACGTGGTGTGGCTCGGCCGTCGCTCGATCGTGGGAATCGAGCCCGGGCGGCGCATGATCGCCTCCGGGCGGATCTCGATGAGTCATGGGCGCCGGGTGCTCTTCAACCCGAAGTACGAACTCCGACCGCTCGGACAGGAGCACTGACGGTGACGTCACTCGACAAACCCACCACGCCCGAGGGCCCGGTGGGGGACGACCAGAAGGCCGTGACGCAGGCGGCGCTGTTCGACGCCTTCGGCGGCATCCGCGGGACCGTGGAGACGATGCTCCCCGGCCTGCTGTTCGTCATGATCTACACGATCAACAAGGACGTGAAGTCGTCCGCCATCGCGGCGGGCGCGGTCGCCGTCCTCCTCGTGATCGTGCGGCTGCTGCGCAAGGACACCGTCAAGCACGCGTTCAGCGGTGTCTTCGGCGTCGGCGTGGGCGTGGCCTTCGCCCTCTTCACCGGCGACGCCAAGGGCTTCTACCTGCCCGGCATGATCTACGGCGCCGGACTGGGCGTCGCGTTCACCGTCTCCGCGCTGCTCGGCTTCCCGCTGCTCGGCGTGGTGCTCGGACCGGTGTTCAAGGAGAACCTGTCCTGGCGCACCCGCAACCCCGGGCGCAAGAAGGCGTACACGAAGGCCAGTCTGGCCTGGGGCCTGATCTTCCTCGCCAAGTACGCGATCCTCTTCCCGCTGTACTGGTGGGGCGACGCGACCCAGCTGGGCTGGGTGCTCATCGCGCTCAAGCTCCCGCCGATGGTGCTGGCCGTGTACTTCACGTGGCTGTTCCTGGCGAACGCCCCGGCGCCGATCGACGTCATCGCCGAGTACGAGGCCCAGGAGGCGGCCGAGAAGGCCGCCAAGGCCGCCGCGCGCGAGCGCGGGGTCTGACCTCCGGGCCGGGCGGCGGAAGTACGCCGAAGGGGCGGAGCAGCCTGACGGCCGCTCCGCCCCTTCGGCGTACCGGTTCCGGGCACCGGCTCCCGGCGCTGGTTCCCGGCGCTGGTTCCGGGCGCTAGTTCCGGGCCTGGAGGAGGTCCTCCAGCTGCTCCTCGCGTGCCTGGGCCGCCACGAACAGCAGTTCGTCGCCGGGCTCCAGGGTCTCCTCGCCGTGCGGGGTGAGGACGCGGTTGCCGCGGATGATCGTGACGAGCGAGGTGTCCTCGGGCCAGGTGATCTCGCCGATCTGGGTGCCGGCGACCGAGGAGTCGGGCGGCAGGGTCAGCTCGACCAGGTTGGCGTCGCCGTGGCTGAAGCGCAGCAGCCGCACCAGGTCGCCGACGCTGACGGCCTCCTCGACGAGCGCGGACATCAGGCGGGGCGTGGAGACGGCGACGTCGACGCCCCAGGACTCGTTGAAGAGCCACTCGTTCTTCGGGTTGTTGACGCGCGCCACGACCCGGGGGACCCCGTACTCGGTTTTCGCGAGCAGGGAGACGACGAGGTTGACCTTGTCGTCACCGGTGGCGGCGATGACCACGTTGCAGCGCTGCAGGGCGGCCTCGTCGAGCGAGGTGATCTCGCAGGCGTCGGCCAGCAGCCACTCCGCCTGCGGCACCCGCTCCACCGAGATGGCGGTCGGCGCCTTGTCCACGAGGAGGACCTCGTGGCCGTTCTCCAGCAGCTCGCCCGCGATGGAGCGGCCCACGGCGCCGGCTCCGGCGATCGCGACCCTCATGCGTGTGCCTCCTCAGGCCCCTCGGCGAAGGCCGCCTCCACCTTGTCGATCTCGTCCGTGCGCATCATCACGTGGACGAGGTCGCCCTCCTGGAGGACGGTCTGTGAAGTCGGCAGCATCGCCTCGCCCAAGCGGGTGAGGAACGCGACGCGGACGCCGGTCTCGTCCTGGAGCCGGCTCACCTTGTGACCGATCCAGGCGGTGGAGGTGTGCACCTCGGCGAGCTGCACACCGCCGCTCGGGTCGCGCCACAGGGGCTCGGCGCCCGACGGCAGCAGCCGCCGGAGCATCTGGTCGGCGGTCCACCGCACGGTCGCGACGGTGGGGATGCCGAGCCGCTGGTACACCTCGGCGCGCTTGGGGTCGTAGATGCGGGCGGCGACGTTCTCGACGCCGAACATCTCACGGGCCACGCGCGCGGCGATGATGTTGGAATTGTCACCGCTGCTGACGGCCGCGAAGGCTCCGGCGTCCTCGATCCCGGCCTCTCGCAGCGTGTCCTGGTCGAAGCCGACACCGGTGACGCGACGACCGCCGAACGATGCTCCGAGCCGACGGAATGCGGTGGGGTCCTGGTCGACGACAGCGACCGTATGCCCCTGCTGTTCCAGGGTCTGCGCGAGGGCGGAGCCCACTCTTCCGCAGCCCATGATGACGATGTGCACGGCCGTCCTTCCGGCTGACAGCGACTCGCTGGTTTCCAGCCTCATTGCATGCTCTGGCTAAACAGGGTCTCAGACCATGGCCCAAGCTACACACGGGCGGTCACCAGTGTGACCATTTGGGGTCCAGGCGGTGCCTCATTGCCCCGAGAACGGGCGGGGGGTTCGTCAGCCCGATTTCGAACGCTTACGATCCTCTGCGTGTCCAAACTGACCGACGTGCCCAAACGGATCCTGATCGGCCGGGCGCTGCGCAGCGACCGCCTCGGGGAAACGCTCCTCCCCAAGCGGATCGCCCTGCCCGTGTTCGCATCCGACCCGCTCTCCTCCGTGGCATATGCCCCGGGTGAGGTGCTGCTGGTCCTGTCGATCGCGGGTGTGTCGGCGTACCACTTCAGCCCCTGGATCGCGGCCGCCGTCGTCGTCCTGATGTTCACCGTGGTCGCCTCGTACCGGCAGAACGTCCACGCGTACCCCAGCGGCGGTGGTGACTACGAGGTCGCCAACACCAACCTCGGGCCCAAGGCCGGCCTCACGGTGGCGAGCGCCCTGCTCGTCGACTACGTGCTCACCGTGGCCGTGTCGATCTCCTCCGGAGTCGAGAACCTGGGCTCGGCCGTCGATTTCGTCATCGAGCACAAGGTGCTCTCGGCGATGGTCATGATTCTGCTGCTCACGCTGATGAATCTGCGCGGAGTCAAGGAATCCGGAAACCTCTTCGCGATTCCGACCTACATCTTCGTCGGCGCCGTCTTCATCATGATCGCTTACGGCGCCTACCGCGGTCTCGTCCTCGACGAGACCATGAAGGCACCCACGGCCGACCTGGAGATCAAACCCGAGCACCAGGGACTCGCCGGATTCGCCCTCGTCTTCCTGCTGCTGCGTGCCTTCTCCTCCGGCTGCGCGGCCCTCACCGGCGTCGAGGCCATCAGCAACGGCGTCCCCGCCTTCCGCAAGCCCAAGAGCAAGAACGCCGCCACCACCCTGGCCCTCATGGGCGTCCTGGCCGTCACCATGTTCTGCGGCATCATCGGCCTGGCCATGGCCACGAACGTGAAGATGGCGGAGAAGCCCGCCACCGACCTGATCCAGGACGGCGTCCCGGTCGGCTCCGACTACGTCCAGCACCCGGTGATCTCCCAGGTCGGCGAGGCCGTCTTCGGCAACGGCAGCTTCCTCTTCATCGTGCTCGCCGCGGCCACGGCGCTCGTCCTCTTCCTGGCCGCCAACACCGCCTACAACGGTTTCCCGCTGCTCGGCTCGATCCTCGCCCAGGACCGGTACCTGCCGCGCCAGCTGCACACCCGCGGCGACCGGCTCGCCTTCTCCAACGGGATCGTCCTCCTCGCGGGCGCCGCCATGCTCCTCGTGTGGGTCTACGACGCCGACTCCACCAAGCTCATCCAGCTCTACATCGTCGGAGTCTTCGTCTCCTTCACGCTGAGCCAGATCGGCATGGTCCGGCACTGGAACCGCCACCTGCGCAGCGAACGCGACCCCGCCGCCCGCCGCCGGATGCACCGCTCCCGGGCCATCAACACCTTCGGCGCCTTCTTCACCGGCATGGTGCTGGTCGTCGTCCTCGCCACGAAGTTCACCCACGGCGCCTGGGTCGCCCTGCTGGGCATGGTGATCTTCTACGGAACGATGAGCGCGATCCGCAAGCACTACGACCGGGTCTCCGCCGAGATCGCCGCGGCCGAAGGCCCCAGCGACGACAGCGTCCGCCCCTCCCGGGTCCACTCCATCGTCCTGGTGTCCAAGGTCCACAAGCCCACGCTGCGCGCCCTCGCCTTCGCCAAGCTGACCCGCTCCGACACCCTCGAAGCCCTCAGCATCAGCGTCGACCCGGTCGAGACCAAGGCCCTGCGCACCGAGTGGGACCGGCGCGGCATCAACGTCCCGCTGAAGATCCTCGACTCGCCCTACCGCGAGATCACCCGGCCCGTCGTCGAGTACGTGAAGGGCCTGCGCAGCGAGAACCCGCGCGACGCCGTCAGCGTCTACATCCCCGAGTACGTCGTCGGCCGCTGGTACGAGCACCTCCTGCACAACCAGAGCGCGCTCCGGCTCAAGGGTCGGCTGCTGTTCACGCCGGGCGTGATGGTGACCTCCGTGCCGTACCAGCTGGAGTCCTCCGAGCTCGCGAAGCGGCGGGCCAAGAAGCGGCAGGACTGGAACGCCCCCGGCGCCGTCCGCCGCGGACCGGTCGACACCCCCCGCCCTCCGCGCACGCCCCGGCCGCCGCGGTCGAAGGACACGGCGGGGAAGTAGCGCACCGAGTCCCCACCCGCTCGTGGTGAACGGCCGGACGAGATCCACGTAAACTGGTGGGTCGGTCGTCCGGCCGTTTTCCTTTTGCCTTCCCTTGATCTCCTGGAGCCTCCCCACCATGACCGAGCAGAACGAGAAGCAGTCACTGGTCGGGGAGGAGTTCGAGGTCGAGGTCGGACCCGTCGCGCACGGAGGCCACTGCATCGCGCGCAACGCGGACGGCCGGGTCCTGTTCGTCCGCCACACGCTGCCCGGCGAGAAGGTCATCGCGAAGGTCACCGAGGGCGACGTCGACTCCCGCTTCCTGCGCGCCGACGCCATCACCGTTCTCGACGCCTCCAAGGACCGCGTCGCCGCACCCTGCCCGTACGCCGGCCCCGGCAAGTGCGGCGGCTGCGACTGGCAGCACGCCAAGCCGGGCGCCCAGCGCCGCCTCAAGGGCGAGGTCGTCGCCGAACAACTCCTGCGCCTCGCCGGACTCACCCCGGAAGAGGCCGGCTGGGACGGCACCGTCATGCCCGCCGAGGGCGACAAGCTCCCGGCCGGACAGGTCCCCCAGTGGCGCACCCGCGTCCAGTTCGCCATCGACGACGACGGCAACGCGGGCCTGCGCAAGCACCGCTCGCACGACATCGAGCTGGTCGACCACTGCATGATCGCGGCGCCGGGAGTCTCGGAACTCGGCATCGAGAAGCAGGACTGGCCCCAGATGGCGTCGGTGGAGGCGATCGCGGCGACCGGCTCCCAGGACCGCCAGGTCGTCCTCACCCCCCGCCCCGGCGGCCGTCTGCCCCTCGTGGAGCTCGACAAGCCGGTCTCGGTGCTGCGCGTCGAGGAGAAGGACGGCGGCGTCCACCGCGTCCACGGCCGTCCCTTCGTGCGCGAGCGCGCCGACGGCCGCACCTACCGCGTCGGCATGGGTGGCTTCTGGCAGGTCCACCCGCAGGCCGCCGACACCCTGATCAAGGCCGTCATGCAGGGCCTGATGCCGCGCAAGGGCGAGATGGCCCTCGACCTCTACTGCGGCGTCGGCATCTTCGCCGGCGCGCTGGCCGAACGCCTCGGCGAGACCGGCGCCGTCCTCGGCATCGAGTCCACGAAGCGCGCCGTCGAGGACGCCCGCCACAACCTGGCGGACTTCCCCCGGGTCCGGATCGAGCAGGGCAAGGTCGACGCGATCCTCCCGAAGACCGGCATCACCGAATGCGACCTGGTCGTCCTGGACCCGCCCCGCGCGGGCGCCGGCAAGCAGGCCGTCCGCCAGGTGGCCGGCCTCAACCCGCGCCGCATCGCGTACGTGGCCTGCGACCCGGCAGCCCTGGCCCGCGACTTGGGCTACTTCAAGGAACAGGGCTACAAGCCCCGCACCCTCCGCGTCTTCGACCTCTTCCCGATGACGCACCACGTGGAGTGCGTGGCGATCCTGGAGCCGGTGGCGAAGGGCGCCTGAGCTGTCGGCTCTTGGCTTGCGGTCTCCTCGAACCATTTCCGGGCGAAGAGCGCGTGGTCAGGACGGTCGCCGGCGCGAGCTGCCGAGTGTGACGGCCCTGCCGTCGGTTGCGGCTGGGTACGGAGGGCCGGCCGCGGAACACCGAGCGCGGCCCGGTGGCGATGGTGAACGGCCGGCGGCGGAACGCGTCCATGACGCGGGCCGCCACGTGCCGGCCTTCCCTGCGGGGTGGGGTCAGGTGAAGAGGGGGTCCAGCATCGTCCCCCCGGCCCGTACCCGCCACGCCGGCAGCCGCACCACCCTGTCGACCGGCGCGGGTTTGGCGCCCCGGCCGCCGGACGGCAGTCCGATCAGCAGGTCACCTCGGGCGTGGGTGAGCCGCAGATGCCGGGCCGGGTCCTGCCCCGGCAGGGGCCCTGTGTCGATGAGCACCGCCGTGTTCTCGCCGTCCACGGTGAACAGGAGGTCCACCGTGTGGCCGCCGATCACCGCCGCGCGTTCCAGATCGGTGACGCCACGGGTGCCGAGATGATCTTGGACGAGGTCGGCGAGTTCCTCGCGGAATCCGGACGGCGCCGGGGGACCGGACGGCGCGTCATGGTCGGGGGAGGCACCCGCGCGCAACACCGTCGAACGGTCCGCGAGCAGGGCCGGCAGGCCCGCCTGCCCCTGCCAGAAGCCGAGGC
This sequence comes from Streptomyces sp. NPDC040432, assembly GCF_055595445.1. Classification (NCBI taxonomy): domain Bacteria; kingdom Bacillati; phylum Actinomycetota; class Actinomycetes; order Kitasatosporales; family Streptomycetaceae; genus Streptomyces; species Streptomyces sp. NPDC040432. The sequence goes on from NZ_JBVIVP010000029.1 coordinate 18,203, forward strand.
TTCCCACCGTGATCAGCTGTGACTTCGCCCGGGTGATCGCGACGTTCCAGAGGTTGACCTGGCTCGCCACCCAATGCGTCGTCTTCTGAGGCGTGTTGGTCGTGGCCACCGGGCTCAGGACCATGACGTCGCGCTGGCCGCCCTGGAAGGCGTGCACGGTACCGACCCGGACACGGTCGTCACCGGCCCACATCCTGGCCAGCGTTTCCTTCTGCGCGCGGAAGGGAGTGACGACGCCGACCGTGGCGGTGGCGGGCAGCCGTGCCAGCAGTTCGTCGACCGTCCGCCGCACCTGGTCCGCCTCTGACTGGTTGCGCCAGGAACGGCCGTCGCTGCCGGTCGCGGACTCGCCGTACGGCACGTCCACCCAGCCGAGCACCGGAACGGGATCGGCGGCACCCACCGGATCGACCGGCGGGACCAGCCTGCGGATGTCGGTGAGGACCTGCAACTGGCCCGCGTAGCAGTAGCCGTTGACCACGTCCGCGATCCGGGGATGGCACCGGTAGTGCTCGTCGAGCAGCAGGGCGTTCTCACCGTGCTGCGCCGCGGCGTGGTACGAGGCGTACACGTGATGGGTCAGCCGGTGGTCCTCCAGTTGGGCAGCGGTCAGACCCGCCCGGACCCTGGCCTGCCGTTCCTGTTCGGGGCTGATCCCGGGAATGTGCCCGAGTTGCATCGGGTCACCGATGAGCAGGGCCCGCTTCGCCCGGAAGAGCAGCGGCAGCACCGACGGGATCGAGCATTGGGTCGCCTCGTCGATCACCACGAGGTCGAAGAGCTTCGGGGCGAGTTCGAGTTGGCGTACGGAGTGCGTGCTGATGGCCCACCCCTTCACGTGCGCCATCAGGTTGCGTTGGCTCTTCTGGAAACCCGAGCGCCTGCGCAGCGCCTGGAGCCGCTGGTTCATCAGTGACCGGCCCCGCACCATCGCCTCGGAGGCCACGGAATGCGCCAGTTCGCCGGACACGGCGGACGACGCCGAGGCGTTCTCCAGTCCGTCCTGCTTCAACGCGTCCTCGTCCCACGCCAGATGTGCCGGTACGAGCTCCCGCAGGGCCCGCTCCAGCGCCATGGTCTCCGCGAGTTCGAGCAGCAGTTGAGGAGGGGCGGGGCGCTGCGCGGCCCATGCCGGCCACGCAGCCCCGGGCGCGCCGTCGGAAGAGCGCGCCAGGGCGGCGAGGGCCCGTCCGCGCCGCCACCCGCCGAAGGTCGGTCGGCCGGCCCGCGCGGCCCTTCGGGCGCGGTTCTCCCAGCGGGCGAGCGCGTCCGGGCCCTCGGCGGTCCAGGCCCCTTCCAACAGCCCTACGGGCAGGGAGAGCCCGTCAGCCCGCCGGGCCCGCTCACGGACCAGCTCCAGTAGACGGGTCTCCTCGTCGATCCGCTCGGCCGCCTCCGCCCGGAGCGCCGCCGTACGCAGGTGGCGGTTGCGCAGTTCACCGGCCACGGTCGCGGCGGCGCGGGCGGGGGTCGCGATCGGCTCGGCCAGCAGGTCGGCCAGCTTCTGGGCCTCCCGTTCGAGGGCGTCCTTGTTCCCCGTACGCATCAGCAGTCCGGGTGAGATCGCGTCGCAGCGCTCGGCGACCACGTTGACGGCCTCGTTGTTCGTGGACGCCACCAGTACGGACTGCCCGGCGGCGACGGCCGTCGTCACCACCGCCGTGACCACCTCGCTCTTGCCCGTACCGGGAGGGCCGGTCGCGACCGTGAGACGGCGGGTCATCGCCGAAGAGATCACCCGCTCCTGGCTCTCGTTGCAGGGACCCGGGGAGACCACGGTCACGGCTGCCGCGTCACCTTCCCCGCCTTCCCCGCCCGCGCCGTCCGCGCCGGTCAGGAGGGCATCCAGTGCGGTCCCCGCGATCTCGCCGGTGCGGCCGGACATTTCGAGGAGGTTGCCGATCAGGCCCTCGGTCGCGACCCGCTCCATACCGGAAGGCGCCAGCAGCACGGCGGCGTTGTGCGCACCGGGCCGAAGGGAATCCATCACGGAGCGCTCGCTGAGCGAGGAGAGGTCCAGCGGCTCCAGCTCCGGAATGTGGAGTTCGCTCAGGAGCTCGCGCACCGCCCTGACCATCTGGGTACCGTTGCCCTCCTGCCAACTCGGCTGCCAGTGGGCCAACAACTCGGTGGCCTCGTCGTCGGAGAGCAGCTCGGTGATCACGCCGGTGTGCAGGGAGGGCACCCCGCTCGGACGCAGCAGGTCGCGGCCCTCCTCGTCGGTGGTGAGCTCCATCGGCTGGATCAACAGCGGTGCGATCCGCACCGCTGCCCGTCGCCGGTTGTCCCCGCCGCGTTCGGGAAGGGTGATGGCGGGATACCCGTACCAGTACTCCTGGAGACCGTTCCTTCCGGCCCGCGCATCCCCGCCCCCGGGCGGGGGCAACTGCCCGGGGGCGGGGAAGGAGTGCCCCAGCCCGGACTGGATCGTCTCCGGGCCCTGGACCAGCAGGAAGTACGCGGAGCCCCGACCGCCGTCCCGGTCGGGCAGGAGGCCGGACGCCGCCTGAGCGCCGAGGCAGTGCGCGTAGTACCGCAGCAGCCGCTGCGGGTCGACGCCCTCCCCGGTGTCCTGGGCGATCAGTCGCCGCGCCTTCAGCAGGGTGGGGGAGGCTTCGGGACCGGCGGTGTCGTGGGCGGATCGGGGAGGTGCGGGGAGGCTGACCGCACGCGCAACGGAGCGCGCGAACGGCAACGAGTGGGTGGCCCGGAACGTCGACTTGGTCGGTCGTTGTTCCTCGGGAACGGCCTTGCGCACCATCTGTGCGGTCAGGTAGACGAAGAGATCGTCCGGGGTGATCCATCCCCCCTCCTTGATCCGCCCGCTCCGCAGGCCCTCCACGATCTCCCCGGTGAAGCGGGAGGTACCGAGGGAGGATCCCTCCGGCGCCATCGCGGAAGCGGCCTGGAGGGCGTCGGAGGCGGTGATGAAGTACACGCCGGTCGGTCGCAGGAGTGTGCTGGGCGTGGGACGTCCACCCTCCGGCGTGCCACCCTTGGCGGTCCATCCCTGGACGACGGACCCGCTGGAGCAGCAGTCCAGGAGCACCAGCTTGGACGAGGCCCTGCACGACTGGAGCATCCGCTCCAGGAACTCGGCCGGGACCGCGGTGCCGGGCAGGTTGTCCGGGTCGGCGTCCCGGGTCAGGAAGTACAGCTGTCCGTCGGACTCGCAGAACTGCCCGTGCCCGCTGAAGTAGAGCAGTGCCGTCTCGCTGGGCTGCCGTTCCTCAAGGAACTGCTCGACGGCGTACAGCATTTCGGCTCGGCTCGGCTCGGCGACCATGGCGCAGTCGTTGTACATGCCGATCTCGGTGCTCTCCAGGACGGCCCGCATGTAGTGCAGGTCGGCCCGGACGGGCGGCAGGTCGTGGTAGTGGTCGCTGTCGTACGTGGATACGCCGATCAGCATGGCGTACCGGTCGTTGTCGCTCACGGTGCGGCCGGGCCCGCCTCGTCGGCGTCCTCGTTCGGGGCCCCGGTCGTGTCGTCCGCGAGGAACCTGCCGATCAGTTCGCCGTCCGTCCGGGCCTGCCTGCCGGAGACGCGCAGCGTCGCCCCGTCCGCCCGGGTGATGATGACGGTCCGCTGCGGTGCGCGTGCCAACCAGACCTGGATGCAGGCGGCGACGAGCGAGCCACCGCCGAAGACCAGCCCGATCAGGTCGGTGACCGGGCCGCCTTTGAGTGCTCCGTCCTGGGGCCGGGGCCGCGGGATGTCGAGCGCGGCCCCCGGATCGGCCTCGGCCAGGGCGGCGAGCAGTTCGCGCGCCTCCCGACGGGCACGCAGCGGGTCCTCGTCGACGACGCTGATGCGGTGGCCGGCAGCGGCCGGATCGGTGGTGGTCACGTTCTTCGTCCCCCTACGTCTTCTCCGTGCGGCGTACACACGGACGGGCGAGCGTACCGAAGGCCCTTGCGAACGGACCCGCCATTTCTGAAAAGGCCCTGGTGATTGGCCTGAAAGGGCCGGCTGTTCCACGTCGCCTCGCAGTGGCGCAGGTACAGGCGGCGCCCGCTCGTCCTCGACGGTGGTCGGTGTCGTGGACGGTTCCGGTCGGACGAGGTGAACGGGCACGGGGTGCCGGAGCGCTTCGGGAGGCGCGGGTGGGGCCGGTAGCGTGGGGCAATGCGCAAACTTCCGTTGATCGCCGTCGTGTTCGACCGTGGGTCCGCCAGTGCCGTCGAAGTGCTGGCTTCCGCACGCAAGTTGTGTGGTGTCGTATTCGTTTGTGACGACCCCGGGGTCGCGGCGGGGCTCGCGGAGGTGGGTGAGGTGCTGGACGTCTCCGGGCTGGACGCGGAGGAACGGGTCAAGGCCGTCGCCGAGTCGGGCGTCGAGGGGATCACCACCTTCAGCGAGTACCGGTTGGCGTGGACGGCGGAGTTGGCCGAGGCGTGCGGGTTGGTCTTCCACAGCCCGGAGGTCGTCGAGGGGCTCGTCGACAAGGAACGGCAGCGGGCGCGGCTGCGCGAGGCCGGGGTGCAGTCGACGCGGTGCGTGGCCGTGCGGACGGTGGAGGAGGTGCCGCGGGCCTTGGCGGACGTCGGGCTGCCGGCCGTGATCAAGCCGCGGAGCGGCGCCGGGAGTGTGGACACCTGCCGGGTCGACACCCACGAGCAGGCCATGGAGAGGGCGGGCCGGTTCCTGGGTGGTGGGGGAGCGGAGTTCGTGGTGGAGGAGTTCCTGGCCGGGGACCCGGAGGCGGCCGGGCCGGGCTTCGGGGACTACGTGTCGGTGGAGTCGGTCAGTTCGGGCGGGGTGGTGGCCCATGTGTGCGTGACGGGCAAGTTGCCGCTTGCCGAGCCGTTCCGGGAGACCGGCATGTTCCAGCCGGCCTGTCTGTCGCGGGAGCTGGAGCGGGAGGTGTACGCGCTGACGGAGGCTTCGCTGCGGGGGCTCGGCATCACCGACGGGGTGACGCACGTGGAGATCAAGCTGACGCCCGACGGTCCCCGGTTGATCGAGGTCAACGGTCGGATGGGTGGTTACGTCGGCGCGCTGCTGAGGAGGTCGGCCCGGTTCGACCTGCTGCGGGCCGCGCTGCGGGCGGCGCTCGGGATGCCGTTGGAGGTACCGCAACCGTCCTTCGGCGGGGTTGAGTTCGTGTACTTCGTGACGCCGCCGGCGACGGAGGGCGGGCAGATCCTCGCCGGTGTGCGGGGGCTCGACGAGGTCGCCGCGCTGGAGGGGGTCTGGCAGGTCAAGGTGGATGCGGAGGCGGGTCGGGAACTGCGCTGGCGGGCCGGTACGGAGGGTCACCTCGGCACGGTGCACGGGGCCGTCGCCGACCACGCGGCGCTGCGGGAGACGGTGGCCGCGGTCGACGCGGCGATCGTGTTGGAGTACGTGTAGCCGAACCCCGCACCCGCCCCGACCGCCCCGACCGCCGTCCCGCCCCCTACAGCGGGATCGTCGGGTCCAGGGGGTCGCGCAGCCGGCGGGTCACCAGGGGGCGGACCGCGGGGGCCCAGGGGGTGATGCGCCACCACGTGGTCGGGAGCATCGTGCGGAACAGGCGGAAGTTGCGGCGGGCTGTGGCCGTGGGGCGCAGCGGGACGCAGGAGACCAGGAGCGCCGCGCGCAGGGCGCGCAGGTGGGTGGCGGGGCGGCGCGAGGCCAGCAGGGTTTGGGCGAAGGCGTTGCGGTAGGCCCACCACATCATCTCGTGCTGCTCCGCGCCGATCTGCTGGCGCGTGTTGGGTTCGCCGGCGTGCGGGTCGGCGGAGTGCGCGAGGTCGGCGGAGAGGTGGTGGACGTACCGGTAGCGGTCCGCGATGCGCCACAGGAGGGTGCCGTCGAGGCCGAGCCCGTGACTGAAGTCGAACGGTAGCCGGTTGGGGAGTTCCTCCTCGAAGGCGTCGAGCAGGTCGGCGCGTCGGGCGAGGGTGCAGGAGGCGCTGACGGGGACCTGGTCCTCGACGGTGGCGGAGCGGATCAGGAACTCCAGGGAGTCCATGGGGCCCTCCTGCCGGCGGTAGCAGGTTTCGGGCTCCTGGTAGTGCCATGTCATCGCCGTGTAGACGAAGCCGGTGCGGGGCTCGCGATCGAGGACCTCCACCGAGCGGGCGACGGCCTCGGGGGAGATCCAGTCGTCGGAGAAGAGCAGTTTGACGTATTCGCCTTCGGCGAGTTCCACGGCCCGCCGCCAGTTCCGGACTCGCGATATCACGGAATCGTTCCGATAGGCCCGGACGCGCGGATCGGATTCGGCCAATTTCGCGATGACGTCCCACGTGGAGTCGGTGCTCGCGTTGTCGACGACGATGACTTCAATGTCGCCATAGGTCTGTTCGAGGGCGCTCCGCACCGCTCGCTCCACCTCCTGCGGGCGGTTGTACACCGGCACGCAGACGCTGACCCTGGCCATTCGCGACACTCCTCGACTCGTGGGGCGTCATCTAACCACAGGGGCGTCAACCCGCCCCGAACGAACCAGCCTTGGTGATCCGTCCAGAAATGATCTTGAGGTCTTGACCTTTCGTTCACCGCGTGTTTGGTTTGGTCCGTACTCGGTTCGCACTTCTCCGTCCTGATTCGACCTAAATGGACGGATGGTTGTGTGCGGACCGTTGTCCATTTCTTGGGGGAAAGTCTCTTGCCGTCTGCTGATAACTCCTTCGGCTTCGTATTCTGTGGCGGCGGACCCGCCGGACTCGGACCGATCGTCACCGCGGCGAGGAACGGCCGGCTCGGCGAACTCCTCGATCGGGGAATCGCCCTCGTGGAGCCCGGACCGCTCGGCCCCGGTGGCCTCGCGCACTACCGCATCGGCGCGAACTCGCTCGGCGGCCCCTTCCTGGAGTGCCTGGACGGCGTCGGGGACGACTCGCCGTTCGCCGCGCTGCGCGACCTGCCCGAAACGGCGCTGCTGCGCGGGCACGCCGATGCGCATCCGCCGCTGTCGGTCGTCGCGCCGTTCCTCACCCGCCTCGGCGCGGTGGTCCGCGCACTGCTGGAGGACCACCCGCGTTGCGCGTACGTCGCCGACCGGGTCGAGGCGATCGGCCTCACCGATGACGACGGCGTCCTCATCACCACCGGCGAAGGCCGGCAGCTGCGGGGCCACCGCGCCGTGATCGCCACCGGCGGCCGACCGCTCGCCGGGTTCGACCGGGCGGAGGTCGTGCCCGGGCTGAGCCTGGCCCCGCACCAGGACCGGGTCTTCCACTCCGAGTCGTTCATCGATGCCCGCCGCCGACTGCCCGCCGCGCACGGTCGGGCCGTGGTCGTGGGCGGCTCGCACAGCGCTTGGTCCGTCGTCGACCTGCTGGCGTCCGACGCGGCCGAGATCACCCTGATCCACCGCAGCGACCTGCGGCTCTTCTACAGCGGCGCCGAAGAGGCGCGGGCCGACGGCTACGCCTTCGACCCGGTCCTCGACGTCTGTCCGGCCAACGGGCGCGTCAACCGCTACGGAGGCCTGCGCGGACGGGCCCACGAGCTCGCCGCCGCCGCCCTCGGCCTGCGGGGCCCGGGCCGCGCTCCCGTACGCCTGGTCCGGGCCGGGGACCCCGGGGCGCTGGACGTCGCCCGGCAGGCGCTCGCCGAGGCCGACGTCATCGTCATGGCCAACGGGTTCGAGGCGAACCTGCCGCGACTGAGCCACCCGGACGGCTCTGTCCTCACCGCCGCGACCGGCCCCACCGGCACCGAGGTCACCGCCCAGGGACACCTGGTCGACGTCCACGGAGTGCCCCACCCGCGCCTGATCGCGTACGGGCTCGGTGCCGGTCTCGCCCCCTCCGCCGAGGTCGGCGGCGAGCCGAGCTACACCCGCCGGGCGGACGGTGTGTGGCTCTACCAGCACGACATCGGCGAGATCGTTCTCGCCGACCTGTTGCACCACGTGACGACTACGGGGGAGATCCACGCATGAACAGGCCCACCAAGGCCGTTGTCCTGGCCGCCGGCCTGGGCCGCCGACTCGGACTCGACACCGCCAAGCCGCTGCTGACGGTGGCCGGCAAGTCCATCCTGATCCGTACCCTGGAGAACCTCGCCGCGGCCGGCGTGCGCGAGGCCGTGCTCGTCGTCGGCTACCTCGCCGACGAGGTGCGCACGACCGTCGGCGAGCGCTTCGCCGGCATGGACGTCAGCTACATCGAGTCCGACGCGTTCCGCACCACCAACAACGCCTACTCGCTGTGGCTGGCGCACAAGCACCTCGACCAGGACGTGTACCTGGTCGAGGGCGATGTCGTCTTCGACGGCGAACTCCTCGACGCGCTCGTCGGGGTCGAGGGCGACGTGGTCACCGCCGTCGCCCCGTTCCGGCCGACCATGAACGGCACCGTCGTCACCCTCGGCGAGGACGGCACCGTCGCGGAGATGCTGCTGCCCGCGCAGCAGGGCCCCGAACTCGACCTGGCCGCGACCTTCAAGACCGTCAACGTGCACCTGCTGCGCGAGCGTTACCTGCGCGAGGAGTTCGTACCGGCGCTGGAGGCCCTGATAGCCGACGGCGGGCACGGCGCCTACTACGAGTTGGTCATCGCCGACACCGTCACCGCCGGACGCTTTTCGGTGCGCGGCGTCGACTGCGGTGCGGTGCGCTGGTACGAGGTCGACGACCTGACGGACCACGGCGCCGCCGAGTACCTGTTCTCCGCCTCCGACGAGCGTCTCACCCTGCTGGAGAACCTGCACGGCGGCTACTGGCGCTACGACCTGGTCGACCACCGCCTCCTCTACAACCTGTACTTCCCCCCGACCGAGCTCGTCGACGAACTCGCGCGGGACTTCCGCGATGCGCTCGTGCACTACCCGATGGGCCACCAGGCGCTCCAGCGGCTGCTCGGCGCGGTGGTGCGCCAGCCGTCCGAACGGCTCGTCGTCGCCAACGGCGCCTCCGAACTGATCAAGATCCTGGGCGGGTTGCTCGGTCGGGTCGGGCTCGTCGTACCCGGCTTCAACGAGTACGAGGCCGTCTTCGACGAGGCCGACATCCACCGCATCCACCTGCCGGCCCCGGCCTTCACGATGGACGCGGCCCTGGTCGCGGAGGAGGCCCGCCGGGCCGGTGTCGCCGCGGTCATCATCACCTCGCCGAACAACCCCACCTCCATGGCCGTCCCCCGCGCCGACCTCGTCGACCTGGCCCGGCGCCTGGCCGACCACGACATCCGCCTCGTCGTGGACGAGTCCTTCGTCGACTTCTGTGCGCCCGGCCACAGCCTGGAGCCGGACCTCGCCGAACTCACCGGCCTGACCGTGGTCAAGAGCATGAGCAAGGTCTACGGCATCGGCGGGCTGCGCCTGGGCTACCTGCTCTCCGCGGACCTGGACTTCGTCGCCGCCGTCCGCGCCGCGCTGCCCATCTGGAACGTGAACGGCTTCGCCGAGTGCTTCCTGCGACTGCTGCCCCGCTACCGCGACGCGTTCACCGCCAGCTGCGCCCGGGTCCGCGACGACCGCGACGCGATGGCCGCCCTGCTCGCCGGGCTGCCCGGCGTCGACGTGTACCCGCCCGACGCCAACTACGTGATGGTGCGGCTGCCCGAGGGCGTCTCGGCCCTCGACGTCGTGCGCCGCACCTTCGCCGATCACGGCATCCTGATCAAGGACTGCGGGGGCAAGTCCATGCCGGACGGGGACCGGTATCTGCGGCTGTCCTGCCGCACCCCCGACGAGAACGCGGCGCTCACCGCGGCCCTCGGCGCCGTCCTCGCCGGACGCCCCGCCCCGATGGCGACGGGCGCCCCCTGATGGCCGCCGCGCCCCCGCCCGCCGCGCCGTCGGCCGGGCCCGCGTCCCGGCGCGAGGAGATCCACGCCGCCCTGCGGTCCGTACTGGCGCCCACGGACCGTCTGTTGGTGCTGCACTCCTCGCTGTTCGCGTTCCGCACCGAGGTGCGGGGGCTGCGCGGCGACCTGCTCGCCGCGTTGCGCGCGCTGGTCGCCGAGGGGGTCACGGTGGCGCTGCCCGCGGTCACCTTCGAGTTCTGCCGCACGAAGGAGTACCACCACCGCACGTCCGCCCCCGACACGGGCGTCCTCGTGGAGTGGTTCCTCGGCCTGCCCGAGGTGCGCCGCACCCCGCACCCGGTGTACTCCTTCGCGGTCGCCGGCCCGCTCACCGACGAGCTGATGGCCTGCCCCCCGGACACCGCCTTCGGCGCCGGCACCGTCTTCGAGGTGTTCGAACGCCACGACGCGCGGATCGCCACCCTCGGCGCGTCCTGGAACTCCTGCACGCAGGTCCACCGCTACGAGGAACTCGCCGCCGTGCCCTACCGGCACCCGATGACCGTCAGCGGCACGGCGGACTTCGGCGCGGGGCCCGTCCCCGTCGACCTGGAGATGATCGTCCGCGACACCGCCCTGCGTTCCGCCCTGGACTTCACCCCGCTCTTCGACCGGCTGCGCGCCGACGGGGCGATGACCACCGGCGAACTTTGGGGCGCCGCCGTCGAGTCGGTCTCCACACGTGACCTCGCGCGGGTGTCCGACGCCCTGATGGCCGAAGACCCGTGGGCCCTGTTGCGCGAGGCACGCGTCATCGAGCACCGGGCCCGCACGCTGGCGGCCGAACCCGTACGGCTGGCCCTGCTGGGGTCGCGCAACCTGGAGATCCTGGCCGCCGAGATGGCTGCCGAGGCCCGGAACGTCCTGGGCGACGCCCCGTACGCCCTGCACGTGCCCGAGTACGGGACGCTCGGCCGAGAGGTGCACGACCCGGGTTCGGCTCTGCGCGCCTTCGGCCCGCACGCGAGCTTCTTCACCGACCGGCTGGAGGACGTCCTCGGTGTCGACGAACCCGGCACCGTCGACGGCGAGCGGCTCGGCGCCGCCCTGGAGCACTACACCGACCTGGTGCGTGCCTACGCCGCGACCACGGACCGGCCCGTGTTCGTGGTCTCCTTCGCCGAGGTCCAGCCGTACGCGGTGGACGCCGCCCCGGTCGTGCGGGAGGCAGGCCGGCTGCTGCGCGAAGCACTGGACGACCTCGACCACGTCCACGTCGTCGAGCCCGCCGCGGTCATCGCCCGCGCCGGCGGCGGCCCGCTGGTGGACCAGCGGCTGTGGCTGGTCGGCCGGGTCCCGTACGGTGCTGCCATGAGCCGGGCCCTGGCCCGCAGGTTCTGGGGACTCACCCTGTCGGTGACCGGCCGCACCGCGCGGGTCGTGGTCACCGACCTCGACAACACGCTGTGGCACGGCATCCTCGGCGAGGACGGCCTCGACGGCATCCAGATCGGCACCGACCACCCCGGCAACGCCCACCTGCGGCTCCAGCGCGCCCTGAAGTCGCTGCGCGCACAGGGCATCGCCCTCGCGGTGTGCAGCAAGAACGACGAGGACCTCGCCCTGCGCGCGCTGCGCGAGCACCCCGCGATGGAACTGCGCGAGGAGGACTTCGTCGCCACCGAGATCGGCTGGCGTCCCAAGGCGGAGGCCATCGTCGACATCGCGGACCGCCTCAACGTGGGCCTCGCCAACGTCCTGTTCCTCGACGACAACCCGGTGGAACGGGCCCGCGTCCGCGAGTTCCTCCCGCAGGTCGTCGTCCCCGAACTCCCCGAGGACCCCGCCGGATACGCCGACGCGCTGCTGGACAACCCCTTCACCACCGTCTTCGGCGTCACCGACGCAGACCTGCGGCGCACCGAGCAGTACCGGGCCCGCGACCGGGTGGAGCGCCGGCGGCGCGGCTTCGACCGGGTCGAGGAGTTCTACGCCTCCCTCGGCACCGAACTGCACATCACGCCCCTCACCGAGGGCAACGCGGCCCGCGCCGCGCAACTGTGCGCCAAGACAAATCAGTTCAACACCACGACGCTGCGCCACACCCGCGCCGAGCTGCGCCGACTGGCCGACGCGCCCGACACGGACGTGTTCGTCCTCGCCGTCGCCGACCGGTTCAGCGCCCGCGAGGACCTCGGCCTGCTGGTGCTCTCGCACGAGGGCCCGCACACCACCGTGGACGGCTACCTGCTGTCCTGCCGGGTCCTGGGCCGAGGCGTGGAGGCCGGCGCCCTCGGCTGGCTGGCATCCGCCACCGCGGCGCGCGGCGGCACGCGGCTGTCCGGGCGGGTGACGCCCACCGAACGCAACGCGCCCTGCCGCACGGTGTTCGCGGACGCGGGCTTCGCCCCGGGCGGGTCCGACGGCAGCTGGCACCTGGACCTGACCGGCGACCACACCGCGCCCCCGTGGCTGCGCGTCATCGACCACACCGAGGCGGAGAACCACCGTGCATGACTTCGAGCCGGGCGACGTGGCCCACGGCAGTCACACCTTCACGGCGGCCGAGTTCGCCGCCTTCGCCGCGGTCACCGGCGACCACAATCCCGTCCACCACGAGGCGGAGCACGCCGCCGAGGCCGGCTTCGACGGCCCGATCGTGCCCCTGGTGATGGCGCTCGGACCGGTGTCCGCGCTGATCGGCATGGTCATCCCCGGGCCCGGCGCCGTCATCCTCGACACCGCCTTCCGGCCCGTGCGGGCCGTCGCCTTCGACCGGCCCGTCGACTACTCCCTCACGGTGGAAGCGGTCAGCCCGGGCACCGGAGTGCTGTCCTGCCGGGTCGTCGCGCACCAGGGCCGCGAGGTCGTCCTCGACGGGGAGGTCCGCACGACCGTACGGGCCCCCCGCCCCCGGCCCGACGACACCACCGGTGGCCGGCTGATCCGCGCGGGCGAGGCCCGGACCGCCGTGGTCACCGGGGCGGCCGGGGACATCGGCTCGGCCGTCGCCCTCGAACTGGCCCGCCGGGGCTGGGACCTGGCCCTCCTGCACCGCGGCGGGGCCGAGGACCTCGTACGCCGCTGCGAGGAGGCCGGCGCCGTCGTGCACTCCCTGACGGTCGACCTGGCCGAGCCCACCGACCGGGCGAAGGCCGCCGCCGAACTCGCCGCGCTGGAACCCGTCGCCCTCGTGCACGCGGCCGCCGCGCCGCTCGCCGCCGGACACCGGGACCACCTGGAGATCGGCTACGCCGCGCTGCGCGACCTCGCCGATGCCGTGCTCGACGGGATGCTGGCGCGCCAACGGGGCAGTGTGGTCCTGCTCGGCTCCGAGGCGGGCCGCTACCACCCGCGCGGCTGGTCCGACTACATCGCGGCGAAGGCCGCCGCCGAGAGCGTCCTGCGCGGCATCGACCGCCGGCACGGGGCGTACGGGGTGCGGGCCGTCGTCGTCGAACCCGGCTACGTCCAGGGCCGCTACTCGGCCGCCGTCCGGCCCGCCGGGATCGCGCTGATGCCCGAAGAGGTCGCGGAAGCCGTCGCCGACGAGATCGGCGACACCCGGGGCCCGGCCCGCCGGGTCCGGCTGACCACCGACGGGATCACCACCGTCGATCTCGACGGCAACTCCGGGTCCGGCGCCCCCGAGGCCGCCGCCGGGACGGCGACCGCGGCGTCGGCCGGCGCGCCCGCCGATGCCGCAAGGAGGCCGTCGGGTCCGTCGGGTCCGTCGGAACTGGAGGAGCGGGTCGAGACCGCCGTCCGCGGGGTCCTCGGGACGACGGCGGACGTGCGCGGCGGTGGCGTCGGGCTCACCGCGGGCTGGGACTCCCTGCGCCAGATCCAGATCGTGCTCGCCGTGGAGGCCGAGTTCGGGATCCGGCTGCCCGCGGCGAGCCTGACGAGCGCGGGGCGCTTCGACCGGCTGTGCCGTGCCGTGGCCGAGCGGACGGGTGCCTGAGCGTGCCGTCAGTGCCAGCAGCCGCAGCCGGCCGGTCCGGCGGCGAACGGGGTGTCCGCGTCCGGCTCGGCGTCGACCGCCCTCGGCGGCGGGGACAGGGTGAAGTCGCCGGCCGGGTCGACGTCGTCGAACGAACCGAACAGATGGGTCGAGGGGAACCAGTCGCCGAACGGCGCGCGCGATGCGCCCACACCTATGAACTGGCTGCCGGTGGCCACCGCGGCCCGCAGGTCCCACGGCCCGTCGCCGACGCACACCACGCGCTCGAAGTCGCCGCCCGCGCGATGGACGGCCTCGCGCACCAGGTGCTCCCGGTACGTGTGCTCGCTCGCGGTGGACACCGGACCGCTCGCGCCCAGCGGCGCCAGCTTGGCCGCCGTGACCTCGCGCATGCCGCCGGTCGCGAAGGCCACCTCGTACGCCTCGTCCTCGGCCAACCGCTTCAGGAACGCCTCCGCGCCCGGCAGTTGTTCCACACCGTCCGCCGCGGTCGCCGCGACGAAACGTTCGTGCAACAGGTCGGCGAAGCGCTGCGTCTCGGCCGCGTCGGGGAGGCGGCCCTCATTCGCGCGGAACACCTCACGGAAGATCCACGAGTCGGTGTGATGGCGGTAGCCGCCCCACCGCGCGTCGATCTCGGTGAGCCCGCAGTCGCCCAACGCCCCGAGGAACGCCGCCTGATGGGCGGAGACGCTGTGCAACAGCGTGCCGTCGATGTCGAACACGATCAGGGTGGTCATGGCCTGCTCCCTCGGTCGAACGCACTGAAGATCCAAAAGGGTAGGGGAAGGGACTGGACATGTCGCTGAAGGAGAGTGGATCGGCCGTCCGGGCGATCGTGCTGGACGCGTCGGCCGTCACCGCGGCGCGGGCCCTGGCGGCATCGGCGGACACCACGACGGAGCGGATCCTCGGCACGGCGTGCGCCGCGCTCGTGGCCCGGATCTGCCGCCTCGACGGCCCGGACGGTCGCGCCGGCGTCGGCGCGCCCTCCCTCGCCCCGCCCGCGGACCTCCTGCCCGACGGCGGCGCGCGGTTCGTCCTCGGCCCGGAGGTCACCCCGCACCTGGCCGAGGTGGTCGCCGCCCGCGCGGGCCGGTTCGTCGCCGCCGCGCTGGCCGGGCCGACGCGCCCCCTCGACGCGCTCGAACTCGTCGACGACGCCGACTGGGCGCTCCTGTCGCGCTGGTCGCGGCCCCGCACCGCGCCCGACGCCACCGGGGGAGGAGCCGGGGAGGACGCCGCCGCACACCTGATGTTCATCGACCGGGCCCGCCGCCGGCCGGACGCCGTGGCCGTCTCCTCGCCGGGCGCGACGCTGACCTACGCCGAACTCCTCGCCCGCGCCGCCGGCATCGCGGACGCGCTGACCGCCCGGGGCGTGCGCCCCGGGGAGCCCGTGGGCCTGCTCTTCGAGCGCGGCGCGGACTCCGTCGCCGCGACGGTCGCCGTCGCCCTGGCCGGTGCCACGGCCGTACCGCTCGACCCCGGCTACCCCGAGCCGAGGCTGCGGCTGATGCTCGCGGGCCCGGGCGTACGCCTCACCCTCGCGGCCGGCCCCGTCGACCTGCCGGTCGGCGAGGTCCTCCCGGTCACCGGGATCGCCCCGAGGTCCGGCGCCCTCGCCGAGATCCCCCGGCCCGGAACCGCGCCCGCCACCGTCATGTACACCTCCGGGTCGACCGGGCAACCCAAGGGCGTACGCCTCACCCACCGGGGCATCGCCCGGCTCGCCCACGACGAGCGCCTCGACTTCGGACCCGGCGACCGCGTCCTGCACCTGGCCCCCGCCACCTTCGACGCGGCGCTCCTGGAGGTGTGGTGCACCCTGGCGCGCGGCGCCCGACTGGAGATCGCCCCGCCCGGGCCGCTGACCCTGGCCGAACTCGCCGAGGTGATCACCGACCGCGGCGTCACCGCGCTGTGGCTGACCGCCGGCCTGTTCCACCAGATGGTGGAACACCGTCCGGAGGCCTTCGTGGGCGTACGACGGCTGTTCACCGGCGGCGACGTCGTCTCCGCGCACCACGTGAACGCCGTCCTGTCCCGCCACCGGGGCCTGTCCCTGGTCAACGGCTACGGTCCCACCGAGAACACCACCTTCACCTGCTGCCACCTGCTGGACGCGCCCCTGCCCGAGGGCACGCCCACCGTGCCCGTCGGAACCCCCGTGCACGGCACCCGCGTGCACGTCGTGGACCGGGCGGGCCACCCCGTGCCGCCGGGCGTACCCGGCGAGCTGTGGGCCGCCGGTTCGGGCCTCGCCGACGGCTACCTGGACCTGCCGGAGCAGAGCGCGGAACGTTTCCCCGTGCCCACCACCGGCCGGCTGGCGGGCACCCGCTGCTACCGCACCGGCGATCTGGTCCGCTTCCGACCCGACGGCTCCCTGGAGTTCCTCGGTCGGGAGGACGGCCAGGCCAAGATCAACGGCCACCGCGTCGAACCCGGCGAGATCGAGCAGGCCGTACTGGCCCAGCCCGGGGTGCGCGGTGTCTGCGTCCTGGTGGAGACCGACCCGCTGGGCGGCAAGCGCCTGGCCGCCTACATCGCCGGCGACGACCGGAGCCTGGCCAAGAGCGTGCGCGCGGGACTGCGCGCCGTGCTCCCCGGCCACCTCGTGCCCGCCCGCTACGTCGTCGTCGACAGACTTCCGTTGACCGCCAACGGCAAGACCGACCGGAACCGGCTGCGCGCCGGGGAGAGCGAGTCCCGATGAGCACGACCGCACGCGAGACCACCCGAGGGATCTGGACCGAGGTCCTCGGCATCCCCGTCGACGACGAGGCCGACTTCTTCCTGCTCGGCGGCCACTCCCTGCTGGCCACCCAGATGGTGGCCCGTCTGGAGGCGGCGCTGGGCGTCAAGGTCACCATGCGCGAGGTCCTCGACCACCCCGAGTTCGGCGAGTTCGCCGACCTGGTCGCCGAACGCGCCGACACCGCAGCCCGAACCGTCTAGGAGCCACCGCACATGTCCGCACCCCTGCCCCTGCCCACCCTGAGCTACCAGGAGGGCCGGCTGCTGATGGACGAGCGGGGCCGCGCCCTGGGCGTGCCGTCCGTCCGCACCATTTCCCAGGCCTACCGTGTCCGCGGCCGGCTCGACCTGCCGTTGCTCGACCGTGCCCTGGAACTGCTCTCGCAGCGGCACGAGGCATTGCGCACGCGCTTCGAGGGGCCGCGCGCGCAGACCGTGCACGCCGACGTCGTCGTGCGCGCCGTGACCTTCGACGCGGCGGGCGACGAGGCGGCGGCCCTCGACCGGGTGCGGACCGAGGCGGAGGTGCCGCTGCCCGCGGAGCGGCCCGAGCGGCTGCGGGTCGCCGTGGTGCGCGTGTCCGAGGACGACCACTTCGTCGTCCTCGTCTTCGACCACCTCGTGGTCGACGGCTGGGCCCGCGGCGTCCTCATGGAGGAACTCTCCACCCTGTACGCGGACCTCGCCGCCGGCCGGGCGCCCTCCCTCCCGGCGGTGGCCTACTCCTACCGGGACCACGTCCGCGACCAGCGCGACCTGCTGACCGGCCCGGACAGCGAGCGGATGCGGGAGTTCTGGCGCGCTCGCCTCGCAGGCGCCGGCGCGATACCCCGCCTGGACGTTCCCAAGCGTCCCGCCGGCGCCGCCCCGGAGGGCGGCTACGAGACCCGTGACCTCCCGCCGGCCGTCGCCGCCGGCATCCGCGGGTTCGCCGCCCGGGAACGGGTCACACTCTTCATGCTGGTCCTGTGCGGCCTGTTCGTGGTGCTGCGCGAGCACACCGGCAAGGACGACCAGGCCGTCGCCGTGAACGTCTACAACCGTGAGAGCGCCGGCCGCGAGAACCTGGTGGCCCCGCTGGCCGAACTCCTGGTCGTCCGCTCGGACCTGGCCGGTGCGGACACCTTCCGGGCCGCGCTGCGCCGCGTCCGCGGCGACAGCCTGGACGCGCAGGAGCACGGGGAGATCCCCTTCGCCGAACTGGTGAAGACCTTCAACCCGGACGAGTACGCCGACCCCGACGCCCCCATCGGTGTCGTCCTCAACATGCTCTACGCCCAACTCCACGGCGGCGGGATCGACTTCGCGCCCGCCGCGACCACCGTCGTCCCGCTCTCCGACGAGGGCTTCCGCCCCCGCAGCGAACTGATGCTCGTCGGCGAGGCCGGCGCCGACACGCTGTCGCTGTCGGCGTACTACCAGGCCGACCGGCTGCCGGCGGAGTTCGTCGTCGGGCTGCTCGACCGGCTCGTCCTGCTGTTGGAGAAAGTCGTCGCCGACCCGCTGCTGCCGTTGGAGGTCCGCGGTGTCCGAGCGTCGTGACGAGACGCTGCTGAGGGCGGCGTTCATCGTCTCCACCGGTGGCGACTGGGTGTTCCGCTTCGCCCTGCCGGTCCTGGTCCTCCAGCTGACCGGCTCGGCGTTCCTCGCCGCGTTCACGTACGCGCTGGAATTCGTGCCGTTCGTCCTTGTCGGCCTCTTCAGCGGAGTCGTCGCCGACCGCGTCGACCGGCGCAACCTGATGATCCGCTGCGACGTGTGCTCGGCCGCCGTGGTCGGGGCGATCGGCCTGCTGTGCCTGCTGGACAGCCCGCCGGTGTCCGCCGTCTACGTGGCCGCCTTCGTGCTGGCCTGCATGCGGCCGCTGTACTTTCCCGCGTTCCAGGGCTTCCTGATGGAACGGGTGCCGGCCGAACGCCGACCGGTGATGAACGCCTGGGTACAGGGCTCGGAGAGCCTGCTCAACATGCTCGGTCCGATCGCCGGCATCAGCGTCGTCGCCTTCCTGGGCCCGGCCGCGGCCAGCGGCGTCAACGCGCTGTCGTTCGGGCTGTCCGCCGTGCTCATCGTGCTGACCACGGCCTCTCCCGTGACCCGGGCGACCACGGCCCTGCGCGAGGCGGTGCGGGGCATGGCCCCGGACCTGCTGACCGGCTTCCGGCTGTTGTTCGCCGATCCGGTGCTGCGCTCGGGCACCATCCTGCTGACCCTCACGAACTTCGCGGTGCACGCCGTCGAGGCGAACCTCGTGTACGTGGTCACGGAGGCGACCGACCAGTCGAAGTTCGTGCTCGGCGTGGTCGTCGCGGCGCAGGGCGCCGGCGCGGTCGCGGGCGCGGCGGCCGTTCCGCGGCTGCTGAGGCGCTACCGGGAGGGGACGCTGCTGTCCGTCGGCATGGGCGCGCTGGCGCTGGCGCTGCTGACGCCGGCCGTCTCGGCCGACGTGTGGGTGCTCGCCCCCGCGTGGGCCCTGGCCGGGGCGGCGACCTCGCTGATCGTGGTGGGCTGGTTCACCTACCGGCAGACCGTCATCGACGCCGAGTTCATGGGCAGGGTCGTCGCGGTGAACCGGGCCGTCTCCTTCACCGCGATCCTCCCCGCCTCGCTGCTGGGCGGTTGGATGGCGGCGGAGCTGGCCCCCGGCTGGCTCTTCGCCACGGCGGGGGTCGTGCAGGCGCTCGCCTGGCTCGCGACGGCCGCGGGACTCGTGGGCAAGGCCGGCCGGCGCGACGGCGACGCCGGACCGGACGGGACCGGGTCGGCCGGGGAGCCCAAGGCGGCCGTCGGCTGACGGCGGTCCGCCGCCGCGCCGATCCGACGGGTCTCAGCGGTTGACCGGGAGGCCCGTGGGTTCCTTGATGCGCTTCATGATGATCTGGGAGTTGACCTCGGTGACGCCGGAGAGGGCCGTCAGTTGCTCGATCCACAGGCGTTCGTACGCGCGCAGGTCCGCGACGGCGATGCGCAGGAGGCAGCCGGGGCTGCCGAAGAGGCGGTAGGCCTCGATGACGTCGGGGATGTCCTGGAGGGCCGCCTCGAAGGCTTCGACGGCCGCGCGGTCGCGGCGGACCTCGACGGACACCAGTACTTCGAAGCCGCGGCCCACCGCCTCGGGGTCGATGACGGCGCGGTAGCCCTGGATCACCCCGTCCTCCTCCAGTTGTCGGACCCGGCGCATGCAGGGGGAGGGGGTCAGCCCCACTCGTTGGGCGAGTTCCTGGTTGCTGAGCCGGCCGTCCTTCTGGAGCTCGCGCAAGATTTCTCGATCGATCGCGTCCATGGCGCAATTATCACCCAGTGAATGTTACGGGTGGGGTTGAAGAGGCAATCTCATTGCGCGTAGATCTCTCTATCATTGCCGTGAATGGAATGTCTGTGCGAGATCTCGTGAGGGAAGGGTGGCCATGGGACGCATCGTCGTCATCAGCACCGGCGGAACGATAGCCAGCCGTTGGATGGGCTCGGGCTTCGCCGCGGAGGCCGACGGGCGTGAGGTGATGGCCACCGCCCCGCTGCCCGAGGGCATCACCGTCGAGGTCGTGGACCTGTTCAAGGTGAACAGCCCCCGGCTCACCACCGCCCACCAGCTCACCCTGCTGCGCACCGTCCACGAGGTGCTCGCCGACCCCGGCGTGGACGGCATCGTCGTCACGCACGGCACCGACACCCTGGAGGAGTCGGCCTTCCTCCTCGACCTCCACCACCACGACGCCCGCAGCGTCGTGTTCACCGGCTCGCAGTTGCCGATGGGTTCCGCCGACGGGGACGGTCCCGGGAACCTCTACGACGCGCTGCTGACCGCCGCCACCACGCGCGGACTCGGTGTCCTGGTCAGCTTCGCGGGTCGGGTGCACGCCGCCCGCGGCACCGTCAAGACGCAGGCCGTGGACCTGGACGCCTTCGCCGACCCGTCGAAGGAGCTGCTCGGGAAGATCGGCTTCGGCAAGGTCACCATGCTGCGCGAACCGCAGCGTTCGGCGCCGCTCGCGCTGCCCGCGATGCCGGAGCTGCCGCCGCGCGTCGACATGGTGATGCACCACGCCGACGGTGACCCGCTGCTGCTGAACGCCGCCGTCGAGGCGGGAGCCCGGGGCATCGTCCTGGTCGGTACGGGCGCCGGCAACGCCACCCCCGAGATCGTGGACGCGGTGGCCGCGGCCATCGCCCGGGGCGTGCTGGTCGCGCTGACCACGCGGGTCGCGGCCGGGCCCGTCACCGAGATCTACACGCACGGCGGCGCCGTCGACCTGGTCGCGGTCGGGGCCGTCCCGACCGGGACGCTGCGGGCCGGGCAGGCCCGGATCGCCGTGCTGTCCGCCCTGCTCGCCGGTTCCGACCAGGCCGAGCAGACCCGGATCCTGCGTCGGACGCTGGGCGTCGAGGACGCGGCCCTCACCTCCGCCTGAGCGCACGAACGAGCACGAACGAGCCGCCGCCGACCCCGGAACACGGGGATCGACGGCGGCTCGCGGCCCGATGGCCGGATTTCGGGGCGGTCGGCCGCCCTCAGGCCAGGTTGCCGAAGGCGCCGAGGATGCGGTCCGCCGCCGAGGTGGCCGTCACCGTGCCCGCCCTGACCTCGGCTTCGAGGGTCGGCGCGAGGTCCCGTACGGCCGGGTCCGCGCGCAGGCGCTCCAGCAGTGCGTCGCGGACCATCGACCACGTCCACTCCACCTGTTGCGCGGCCCGCTTGGCCGCCAACCGGCCGCCCGCCTCCAGGAGCGTCCGGTGTTGTTCGAGGCGGTTCCACACCTCGTCCAGGCCCACCGACTCCCGCGCGCTGCACGTCAGGACCGGCGGGGTCCATGCCGCGTCGGCCGGGTGCATCAGCCGTAGCGCGCCCGCCAGTTCGCGGGCGGCGGCCTTCGCGTCCCGCTCGTGGGGGCCGTCGGCCTTGTTGACGGCGAGGACGTCGGCCAGTTCCAGGACGCCCTTCTTGATGCCCTGGAGCTGATCGCCGGTACGGGCCAGGGACAGCAGCAGGAAGGAGTCGACCATGCCGGCGACCGTGGTCTCCGACTGGCCGACGCCGACCGTCTCGACGAGGACCACGTCGTAGCCCGCCGCCTCCATCACGATCATCGACTCGCGGGTGGCCTTGGCGACCCCGCCCAGCGTGCCCGCCGAGGGGGAGGGGCGGACGAACGCCGCCGGGTCGACGGAGAGGCGTTCCATCCGGGTCTTGTCGCCGAGGATGGAGCCGCCCGTCCGGGTCGAGGACGGGTCCACGGCGAGGACGGCCACACGGTGGCCGAGCCCGGTGAGCATCGTGCCGAACGTGTCGATGAACGTGGACTTGCCGACGCCGGGCACCCCGCTGATGCCGATCCGCCGGGCGTGCCCGGCATGCGGCAACAGCCGGGTCAACAGGCTCTGGGCCAGGGCGCGATGGTCCGCCCGGGTGGACTCGACGAGGGTGATGGCGCGCGCGATGTGCGCGCGCTTCCCGTCGAGCACGCCCTTCACGTACACGTCGATGTCGATCTTCGGGGGCATCCGCGCGGCCGCCTACAGCTCGTGGCCCAGTTCCGCGGCCAGCCGCGTCACCAGGTCGTGGGCCGCGTCCGGGATCACGGTGCCCGGCGGGAAGACCGCCGTCGCGCCCATCTCCAGCAGGGTCGGGACGTCCGCGGGCGGGATGACCCCGCCGACGACGATCATGATGTCCTCGCGCCCCTCCTCGGCGAGCTGCTGCCGCAGCGCCGGTACGAGGGTCAGGTGACCGGCCGCCAGCGACGACACGCCCACCACGTGGACGTCCGCCTCGACGGCCTGCCGGGCCACCTCCGCCGGAGTCTGGAACAGCGGGCCGACGTCCACGTCGAAGCCCAGGTCGGCGAAGGCCGTCGCGATGACCTTCTGGCCGCGGTCGTGTCCGTCCTGGCCCATCTTGGCGACCAGGATGCGCGGACGCCGTCCCTCCGCCTCCTCGAACCGGTCGACGAGCGCACGGGTGCGCTCCACGGACGGGGATTCGCCTGCTTCCATGCGGTACACACCCGAGATCGTACGGATCTGGCCGGCGTGACGCCCGTACACCTTCTCCAGGGCGTCGGAGATCTCGCCCACCGTGGCCTTGGCGCGCGCCGCGTCCACGGCCAGCGCCAGCAGGTTGCCCTCGCCGCTGCCGGCCGCGTTGGTGAGGGCCCGCAGGGTGTCCTGCGTGACGGCCTCGTCGCGTTCCTCGCGCAGTCGGCGCAGC
This sequence comes from Streptomyces sp. NPDC040432, assembly GCF_055595445.1. Lineage (NCBI taxonomy): Bacteria > Bacillati > Actinomycetota > Actinomycetes > Kitasatosporales > Streptomycetaceae > Streptomyces > Streptomyces sp. NPDC040432. The sequence goes on from NZ_JBVIVP010000029.1 coordinate 40,815, forward strand.
TTGGCGATCTGCTGGCTGCGGACGGAGGAGTTGTCGACCTTGAGGACGTCGATCTCCTCGTCGGTGGCCACCCGGTACTTGTTCACGCCGATCACCGGCTGCCGGCCGGAGTCGATGCGGGCCTGGGTGCGGGCCGCGGCCTCCTCGACGCGCAGCTTCGGGATGCCCGCGTCGATGGCCTGCGCCATGCCGCCGGCGGCCTCGACCTCCTCGATGTGCTGCCACGCCCGCCGTGCGAGGTCGTAGGTCAGCTTCTCCACGTAGGCGCTGCCGCCCCACGGGTCGATGGAGCGGCAGGTGCCCGACTCCTGCTGGAGCAGCAGCTGGGTGTTGCGCGCGATGCGGGCCGAGAAGTCGGTGGGCAGCGCGAGGGCCTCGTCGAGGGCGTTGGTGTGCAGGGACTGGGTGTGTCCCTGCGTCGCGGCCATCGCCTCGATGCAGGTGCGGGTGACGTTGTTGAACACGTCCTGCGCGGTCAGCGACCAACCCGAGGTCTGCGAATGGGTGCGCAGCGAGAGCGACTTGGCGTTCTTCGGGTCGAACTGCTTGACCAGGCGCGCCCACAGGAGGCGGGCCGCGCGGAGCTTGGCGACCTCCATGAAGAAGTTCATGCCGATCGCCCAGAAGAACGACAGGCGCGGGGCGAACGCGTCCACGTCCAGCCCGACGGCCTGTCCGGCCCGCAGGTACTCCACGCCGTCGGCGAGGGTGTAGGCGAGTTCCAGGTCGGCCGTCGCACCGGCTTCCTGGATGTGGTAGCCGGAGATGGAGATCGAGTTGTAGCGGGGCATCTTCTGCGAGGTGAACGCGAAGATGTCCGAGATGATCCGCATCGACGGCTTCGGCGGATAGATGTAGGTGTTGCGGACCATGAACTCCTTGAGGATGTCGTTCTGGATGGTCCCGGCGAGCTTGTCGGGGGAGACGCCCTGCTCCTCCGCCGCCACGATGTAGAGGGCGAGGACCGGCAGCACCGCGCCGTTCATCGTCATCGACACCGACATCTTGTCCAGCGGGATCCCGTCGAACAGCTGGCGCATGTCGTAGATCGAGTCGATCGCCACGCCCGCCATGCCGACGTCACCCGTGACGCGCGGGTGGTCGCTGTCGTAGCCGCGGTGCGTGGGCAGGTCGAAGGCGACCGAGAGGCCCTTCTGGCCGGAGGCCAGGTTGCGCCGGTAGAAGGCGTTCGACTCCTCGGCCGTGGAGAAGCCGGCGTACTGACGGATCGTCCAGGGCTGGTTGACGTACATCGTCGGGTAGGGGCCGCGCAGGTACGGGGCCACGCCCGGGTAGGTGCCGAGGAAGTCCAGGCCCTCCAGGTCCCGCCCGGTGTACAGCGGCTTCACGGCGATGCCCTCGGGGGTCTCCCACAGCAGGTCGCCGGTGGCGTTGCCGGTGGACTCCTTCACCGCGGCGCGCCACTGGTCCTCGGTGATCCCGGTGGACGGGCCGCCGCCGAGCGCGAGTTCGGAGAAATCGGGGATGCTCATGACGAGACTCCCATCCGGTCGAGTACGGAGGACAGCACGGCGACCGCGTCACAGCCGGCGAAGACGTACTCGTCCACGGCCTGTTCGGAGGTGCCGGGTTTGCCCGCGAGGAACACGGTCGTCGCGCCCGCCGAGCGCAGGGCGGCGGCCACCGCCTCCGCCTGCTCCTCGTACAGCGCGTCGCTGGAGCAGAGCACCGCCATGCCGTCGGCGCCGCTCGCCGCGTAGGCCGCGGCGGCCGTGTCCGGATCCACCGATACCGGGTCGTGGACGGGCTCGATGCCGCCCGCCTGGAACAGGTTGGAGGCGAAGGTGGCCCGCCCCGTGTGCGCGGCCGCCGGGCCGAGCGCGGCGAGGAAGATCCGCGGCCGGGCACCGGTCGCGGCCAGGTGGGCGTCGCTGCGGGCGCGCAGCGCCTCGTACGCCTCGTCGCGTCGGACCCGCGGCAGACCGCCCGTCGGGGCCGTCGGCAGCGGATCGCGCACGACGGGCTTCTCCGACAGCAGCGGGAACTCGCTGACACCGGTGATGGGCTCGCGGCGGGTCGCCAGCTTCTTCGAGCGGGCCGCCCAGGTCGCGGCGAGCCGCTCGGCGACCAGACCCGAACGCAGCGCGGCCTCCTGGCCGCCCGCCTTCTCCACGGTACGGAAGAACTCCCACGCGGCGTGGGCGAGTTCGTCGGTCAGCGTCTCGACGTAGTACGAACCGCCGGCCGGGTCGATCACCCGGGCCAGGTGGGACTCCTCCACCAGCACGGTGGAGGTGTTGCGGGCGATCCGCCGGGCGAAGGCGTCCGGGAGGCCCAGCTCGCTGTCGAAGGGGAGGACGGTGACGGAGTCCGCGCCGCCCACACCGGCGGCCATGCAGGCCACCGTGGTGCGCAGCATGTTCACCCACGGGTCGCGCCGGGTCATCATCACGGGAGAGGTGACGGCGTGCTGCCGCTGCGCCCCCGCCTCGGGGCTGTCGCAGGCCTCGGCGACCCGGGCCCACAGGCGACGGGCGGCGCGCAGTTTGGCGATGGTCAGGAACTGGTCGGCGGTGGCGGCGTAGCGGAACTCGATCTGTCCGAACGCCTCGTCGGCGGTGAGGCCGGCCGCGGTCAGGGCCCGCAGGTAGGCGACGCCGGTGGACAGCGACAGGCCGAGTTCCTCGGCGGCGCTGCCGCCCGCCTCGTGGAAGGGCAGGGCGTCGACGGTCAGGGTGCGGACGCCGGGCCAGGACGCGGCCGTCTCGCGGGCCAGGGTGGCCGCCGCGGGCAGGTCCAGGGCCTCACCGGTGCGGGCCTCGTGGCCCAGCGGGTCGATGCCGAGGGAGGCGCGCGCTTCCCGGGGGGCGACGCCGCGCTCCGTGTACAGGGCGAACAACGCGCGGGCGGCCGCCGGGTATTCGGCGCCCGCGTCCAGGGCGACCGGGGCGAGGTCGAGGTAGACCCCCTCCAGGGCCCGGCCCAGGTCCTCGGCGGGCAGGCCGCCCGGGCCGACGGTGAGCCACAGGGAGGTGGTGCCGTTCTCCAGGTCCGCGAGGGCCGCCTCGTTCACCCGTACGGGGTCGCTGCCCGCGATCCGCTGGCGCACGTCCCAGCCGGAGGCGGTGGTGCCCTCCGGGGTGCCGCCGCGGACGAAGGGCGCGAAGCCGGGGAAGCCGGTGCCGTCACCGTCGTCCGGGGGCGCCGTGTACAGCGGGCGGGTGATGAGCCCGTCCTCTAGCTTCGTGGAAAGGGCTGCTTCCGCGGCCTCGCCGGATACTTCCTTGCCCGACTTGCGCAGTACGCCTTCAACCAGGCGCTGCCACTGCTCATGTGTCGCGTCAGGAAACTCGGCGGCCAGGGAGAGCCCGTCGTCAGGCTGGACCGTCATGGCTCGAATGCTAGGGGGGCCGCTCAGGCGAGACCATAACCGCCGGATGTGATCTCGCACTCGCAGGTCAGACGGGGGTCGGTGCGGCGCGCGGCCCGGTCCGGACCGGGTTCCGGCGGGTTCCGGCCACCTCCGGCACGCCCGTCAGCCGGAGGTGAGGCGGCCCGGGTCCTGGAACAGCGGACTCAGCAGGACGGTCGCGGCGGCCTGGGGGAGCACGGCCGGTCCGGCGTGCGGGGCGATGATGCGCCCGGGCTCGTCGCAGACGTGGGACCGGTCGGTGGCCGCCCCGCGGATCTCGTCCAGGTAGCCCTCGTGCAGGACGCTGGACAGTTCGGTGACGACCATGACGGCCGGGTTGAACACGTCGAGGAGCAGCGCCGCCGCCCGCCCCACGGCCCGGGCGCGTTCGCGCAGCAGCCGGTCCGCGCGGGGGTCGCCGGCGGCGGCGGCGTCCACGAGCAGCGGGACGGACGGATCGGGGACGATCCCGCGCCGTACGGCCTCGGCGCCCAGCGCGGTGTCGGACGCGGTCGCCTGGAGGCAGCCCGTACGACCGCACGCGCAGGCGGCCCGGGATTCGGGCACCGGGAGGTGGGCGACGTCGCCCGCGGCGGATCCGGGGCCCTGGTGGACGGTGCCCTCGATGCCGAACGCGGCGTCGACCACGTTCCCGATGAAGAGGTGGACCAGGCTCCGGCGGGCCGCCGCGGGACCGTAGAGGATCTCGGCGCGGGCGACGGCCCGGGCGTGGTTGTCCACCCGTACCGGCAGGCCGAGCGTCCGCGACAGGTTCGCGGCCAGCGGCATCCCCTGCCATCCGAGCGCCGGATGCCGGACGACGGTCCCGGTGTCGGGGCGTACCCAACCGCCGAGGGCGGCGCCGACCCCGAGCAGGGGACGGCCGGTGTCGAACCGTGCCAGGAAACCGGCGAGTTCGTCGGCGACGCGGGCCGGGAGGCCGGGGTCGGTGGGGTCCGCGTGGGGGAACGCGCGCCGGGCGAGGACCTGCCCGCGCAGGTCGACGAGGCTGAAGGTGGAGGACGGCACCCCGATGTGCAGCCCCGCGGCCACCGGCCCGCCGACGGCCCCGGTGTGCAGGTCCAGCGGGATCCGCGGCCGTCCCGAGGAGGTCGGGCCGACGGGTTCGGGCAGCTCGCGCAGCAGGCCGCCGCGCAGCAGCCCGGTGGTCTGCCGGGACACGGCGGCGGGGCTCAGCCCGCACAGCTCGGAGATCCCGCTGCGCGCGACGGGCCCGTGCTCCAGCACGGTCCGCAGCACGGTGGCGGCGTTGGCGGCCCCGCGCCGGTCGCCGGTCCTGCCTGTCACGGGGCCTCCTCGGGGCGGGACTGTCCGTTTCCCCGATCATGCCGGACCGGATCCCGGGTATCGGGCGGTCCGTGGCGGCCGCATTGCGGGACCGTGAAATCAGGCCACCGTTTCCAGCCGTGGAGGGGTGTCGCAAGCACTCCGCGGAGGCGGTGAAAGGCCTGGTCAGATCGGGTGTGGAGGGTTCGGGGCGGGTCGGTTCCGCCGCCCTGGGCCGGGGGTTGACCGGGGGCGGGGGCGCTGACAGGCTCCGGGACATGTCCGCGAACGAACGCCTCGCCCCGCGGCTCCGCACCTCCGGCCTGTGTACCGCGCCGGGTGGGTGTCCGGGCCGCTGTCCGGCCCGCCGCCGCGCCTGAGCTTCCCGCCCGGGCCCCCGGAGCGCCGGCCCGCCCCACCGGGAGCCGGTCCACCCGGCCGGCCCGCCACCTCGGTGGCCGGACCGGCCGTGACAGGTCGGCCCGGGTCCGACGTGGTCCGGTCGACCCCGGTCCGGTCGATGTCCGTCCGGTCGAGTTCGCCACGAGCCGGGTCCCGCTCCGTCCGACCCGGTCCGTGCCGTTCCCCTCGGGCGTGATCCGGCCGGTGTGATCCCGGCCGGACCCCACCCGTTCCGGCCGGTGCGGTTCGGGCGGTCCACGGTTCCCGCGGGGCCTGCCGGCTCCGCCCGCCGCGTACGGGCCCGTCCGCCCCGAGCGGCGGGTGCCCCCGTCCGGGTCCGGTGGCGATCGACCCCGCGCAGCGCCGCGCGGGACGCCGCCCGCCCACCGGGGCTGCCCCGCCACCGCCGGTGCCGGTCGCCTCCGCGTCGGCACCCGCCGGATTCCCGCACGTCATCCCGCCGTCCCGCCGCTCCGTCGCTCGTCCTCAGCTCCGTACCGCCATGCCCCGTGGCACTCGACGCTTCTCGTAACGCCATTTCTTCCGCTGCGGAAATAATCCCCCGCACGCCTTTGAACAGGGAGTTCCCATGACCACTGCACTCCGCACCACCGTGACGAAGATCGGCGGCCGCATCGGCGCCGAGATCGGCGGCGTCCGGCTCGGCGGCGACCTCGCCCCCGACACGGTGGCCGAGATCCGCTCCGCGCTCCTCGCCCACAAGGTCGTCTTCTTCCGCGGCCAGGACCACCTCGACGAGGCCGGTCACGAGGCCTTCGCCCAGCTCCTCGGCGCGCCCGTCGCGCACCCCACGGTGCCCTCCGCCGACGGCCGCTACGCGCTCGGCATCGACTCCCACCACGGCGCCCGCGCCAACCAGTGGCACACCGACGTCACGTTCGTCCCGGCCTACCCGGCCTTCTCCATCCTGCGCGCCGTCACCATTCCCCCCTACGGCGGGAACACCCTGTGGGCCAACACCGCGACCGCCTACTCCCACCTTCCCGAGTCGCTGCGCGTCCTCGCGGACGGCCTGCGCGCCATCCACTCCAACGCCTACGACTACGCCGCCCTGCGGCCGGACGCCCTTCCCGAGGCGCTGGCCGAGTACCGCGAGGTCTTCACCTCCACCGAGTTCCTCACCGAGCACCCGGTGGTCCGCGTCCACCCCGAGACCGGCGAACGCACCCTGCTCCTGGGCAACTTCGTCCAGCGCATCCAGGGCCTCACCGGCCGCGACTCCCGTGTCCTGCAGGACCTCTTCCAGGCGCACATCGAGAGCCCCGAGAACACCGTCCGCTGGCAGTGGCAGGACGGCGACGTCGCGATCTGGGACAACCGCGCCACCCAGCACTACGGCGTCGACGACTCCGACGACCACGAGCGCACCCTGCGCCGCGTCACCGTCGACGGCGACGTCCCGGTCGGCCCCGACGGAGTTCCCTCCCGCCTGATCAGCCCGGAGACCGTCCCGGACCCGGCGTTCGGCATCGCGTCCGGCGCCTCGAACGACGACCGGGTCGGCGCCTCCGCCTGATCCGAGGACGAAACCCCCGTACGCCGCCGCCAAGGAGCCCCCGTGCCCAGACTGCTCGCCCTCACCGGTAGTCCCTCCGTCCACTCCCGCACCGCGGTCGTCGCCGACCACGTCCTGCGCCGCCTCTCCCACGCCGGCTTCGAGACCTCGCACCTCGCGGTGCGGGACCTCCCCGCCGCCGACCTGCTGGCCGCCCGCCGCGGCGAGCCGGAGATACGCCGCGCCCTCGAAGCCGTCGCCGCGGCCGACGGCCTGGTGATCGCCACCCCCGTCTACAAGGCCTCGTACACCGGCCTGATCAAGGCCTTCCTCGACCTGCTCCCGCAGGACGGACTGGCCGGCAAGACCGTCCTGCCGTTGGCCACCGGAGGCAGCCTCGCCCATGTCCTGACCATCGACTACGCCCTGCGGCCGGTGCTCGCCGCCCTCGGCGCCCGGCACGTCACCGCGGGCCGGTTCGTCCTGGACTCCTCCGTCGAGCGTGGCAACGGCCCGGACCGGCTGCTGCCGGAGGCCGAACTCGATCTCTTCCAGGCCGTCGACGAGTTCGCCGACGCCCTCGGCGGCGTGGGGGCCGCCGCCCTCACCGCCGCCCCGTAACCCCCGCACCCGCACCCCGTACGAACCGACAAGGACCAGCCATGCCCGCAGCCTTCACCTCGAAGACCACCTCCCGGCGCCAGTTCCTCACCCTGCTCGGCATCTCGGCGGCCGCGGTGAGCTGCGGCACGGCCACCGCCAACGGCGGGTCCGGATCCGGCAAGCAGATCACCGCCCTGAAGTACCAGGGAGCGGTCGGGGCGGTCACCCTGCCCGAGCTCGCCGCCGACCTCGGATTCCTGGGCGGCCTCACCCTGGACTGGGTGGGCAACACCATCAGCGGCCCGCAGGACATCCAGTCCGCCGCGACCGGCCAGACCCACTTCGGCGGGGCCTTCAACGGGGCGGTCGTCAAGCTCGCCGCGGGGAAGGCCCCCGTCAAGGCCATCATCTCGTACTACGGCTCCGACAAGGACACCAACCTGGGCTACTACGTATTGGAGGACAGCCCGATCCGGTCGGCCCGCGACCTCATCGGCAAGAAGGTCGGCATGAACACCCTGGGCGCCCACGCCCAGGCCCTCCTCGACATCTACCTGGGCCGCGGCGGCCTCTCGCGGGCCGACTCCGACAAGGTCGAGGCCCTGGTCGTGCCCCCGGTCAACACCGAACAGTCCCTGCGGCAGAAGCAGATCGAGGTCGGCGTGCTCAGCGGCGTGCTGCGCGACAAGGCCCTCGCGGCCGGTGGCATCCGCCCGCTGTTCAGCGACTTCGACCTGCTGGGCGCCTTCAGCGGCGGCACCTACGTCATGACCCAGCGCTTCATCAAGGAGAACCCGGACACCGTACGCACCTTCGTGACGGGGGTCGGCAAGGCCATCGAGTGGTCCCGTGCCACCCCCCGCGAGCAGGTCATCGCCCGGATGACCGAGATCGTCAAGAAGCGGGGACGCAACGAGGACACCTCGACGCTCCAGTACTGGCGCTCCTACGGCGTCGCGGCGCCCGCCGGCCGGATCGAGGAGAAGGAGTTCCAGCTCTGGATCGACTGGCTCGGTGACCGCGGCGAGGTCAAGAAGGGTCAGCTGAAGGCGGCGGATCTGTTCACCAACGAGTTCAACGGCAACGGAAAGGGCTGAGGACCCCCACCATGGCGAAGATCGTCTTCGAATCGGTCACCAAGACCTTCCCGACGAAGGACAAGAAGGCCAAGGCGGAGTTCACCGCCCTCGACGGCATCGACCTGGAGATCGAGGCGGGCGAGTTCGTGGTCGTCGTGGGCCCCAGCGGCTGCGGCAAGTCCACCCTCCTCGACCTCCTCGGCGGCCTGACCCGGCCGACCTCCGGCCGGATCCTGCTGGACGGGAAGCCCGTCACCGGGCCCGGCCTGGACCGGGGCATCGTCTTCCAGCAGTACGCGCTGCTGCCGTGGCGCACGGCGCTGGGCAACGTCGAGTTCGGCCTGGAGGCCACCGGCGTCCCGCGCCGCCAACGAGCGGCGAGAGCACGTGAGTTCCTGGACCTGGTCGGTCTGACCGGCTTCGAGGACCGGCACCCGCACGAACTGTCGGGCGGCATGCGCCAGCGCGTGGCCATCGCCCGCTCGCTGGCCTACGACCCGGACGTCCTCCTGATGGACGAACCCTTCGCCGCGCTCGACGCGCAGACCCGCGAGTCCCTTCAGGACGAACTGCGGCGGATCTGGCAGGCCACCGGCAAGACGGTCGTCTTCATCACCCACGGCATCGAGGAGGCCGTGTACCTCGGGCAGAAGGTCGCCGTCATCACCTCCCGCCCGGGACGGATCAAGGAGGTCGTCCCGGTCTCCTTCGAGGGTCGCGCGAGCGGCGCCACCGGTGAGGACCTTCGCTCCAGCCCCGAGTTCGCCCGCTACCGCCACGAGATCTGGACCCTGCTCCACGACGAGGTGGCCCGCGCCCAGCAACTGGAGAAGGAAGAGGCCACGGTATGAGCACCGGAACCGAAGCCGCGGCGCCCGCGGCCGCGCAGAGCGCCGCCCCGAACGCGGCGGCCGTCGCCGAGGCATCCGTACCGGTCGCCCGGCCGGCGTCCTCCACGCCGGACCGGCCCGTGTCGGAATCGCCTTCCGGCAGGGGTGCGGCCACCGACAGGGGTGTGCCCGCCGGCGGGGGTGCGCCTCCCGACGGAAGTGCTCCCGCCGGCCGAAGGGCTGCCCCGGACGAACGCGCGGCCCCGGTGAAGGCCGCGGCGAGCGCCCGGAAGGCGTCCGGGCCGGCCACCGTGCTCCGGTGGCTGCGGGCGGCGCTGCTCCGGTCGGCCGCGGTCCTCGCCCTCCTGGCCGTGTGGGAAACGGCGCCGCGGCTCGGCCTCGTCGACGCCACGTTCCTACCGCCGATCTCCGAAGTCGCCGTCGCATGGTGGGAGTTGCTCGGGGACGGGCAGCTCGGGGAACACGTCCGGGCCAGCCTCACCCGATCGTTCGGCGGCTTCGCCATAGCCGTCGTCGTCGCCGTCCCGCTCGGGCTGCTGATCGGCTGGTACCGGCCCGTCGCGGCGTTCCTCGGCCCCCTGCTGGAACTGTTCCGCAACACGGCGGCGCTCGCGCTGCTCCCGGTCTTCGTCCTGCTGCTGGGCATCGGCGAGACCTCGAAGGTGTCGATCGTCGTCTACGCCTGCGTGTGGCCGATCCTGCTCAACACCATCAGCGCCGTCGGCAACGCCGATCCCACGCTGGTCCGGCTGGCCCGCTCGATGGACCTGTCCACGCCGAGGCTCTTCCAGAAGGTGATCCTGCCGTCGTCGGTCCCGGCCATCTTCACCGGCATCCGCCTCGCCGGCGCGGTCTCGATCCTGGTCCTCGTGGCCGCCGAGATGATCGGTGCCAAGGCGGGCCTCGGCTACCTGATCAACGCCTCGCAGTACAACTTCGCCATCCCGCAGATGTACGCGGGGATCATCACGATCTCCGCGATCGGCGTGGCCTTCAACCAGATCCTGGTCACGATCGAACGCCGCCTCAGCGTCTGGCGCGTCCCGGCCTGACCCGCGCTCCGGGGCCGGGGCCGGACTCCCCGCACCCCGGGGTCCGGCCCCGGCCCCGGCCCACCTTCCGGAGCCCCCGCCCGCACCCGGGTCCGGACCCGGTCCGCAGCACCGGGTCCCAACCGCGTCCCGGCACCCACGACCCGCCCGGCGCCCCGCCCCGCGCCCACCACCGAACACAGGGAACAGACATGTCCGCACCCCGCACCCTCCACCTCAACGCCTTCCTGATGAACGCCGGCCACCACGACGCCGCCTGGCGGCACCCGGACAGCGCTCCCGAACGCGTCACCGACCTGCGCTACTTCCAGGAACTGGCCCGCACCGCCGAGCGCGGACGGCTCGACTCCATCTTCTTCGCCGACGGCCTCGCCCTCTGGGGCAAGGCCCGCTACAACGCCCTCGGCGGCTTCGAGCCGCTGACCCTGCTCTCGGCCATCGCGGCCGTCACCGAACACATCGGGCTGATCGCGACCGTCTCGACGACCTTCAACGAGCCGTTCCACACCGCCCGCAAGTTCGCCTCACTCGACCACATCAGCAACGGCCGCGCCGGCTGGAACATCGTCACCTCCGGCACCGTCGACGAGGCCCGCAACTTCAACCGGGACGAGCACCTGGAGCACGGCCTGCGCTACGAGCGCGCCCGCGAGTTCCTCGACGTCGCCACCAAGCTCTGGGACAGCTGGGAGGACGACGCGATCGTCCTCGACAAGGAGCGCGGCATCTACGCCGACACCGACAAGCTCCACCCGGCCGCCCACCGCGGCGAACACTTCGGCGTCGCCGGCCCGCTCAACGTGCCGCGCTCGCCCCAGGGCCACCCGCTGCTGGTCCAGGCCGGATCCTCCGAGGCCGGCAAGGAGTTCGCCGCCCAGTACGCGGAGGCCGTCTTCACCGCCCAGCAGACCCTCGCCGACGGTCAGACCTTCTACAAGGACCTCAAGTCCCGGCTGGCCCGCCACGGCCGTGCCGAGGGCGACCTCCTCGTCCTGCCCGGCATCGCTCCCGTCATCGGCTCCACCGAAGCCGAGGCGAAGGCATTGGAGCAGCAGCTCACCGACCTTCAGGTGCCCGAGTACGGCCTCGCGCAGCTCTCCGGGATGCTCGGCGTGGACCTGACCGGCGCCGATCTCGACGGCCCGCTGCCCGAGCTGCCCGAGGAGCGCGACATCAACGGCAACAAGAGCCGCTTCACGCTCGTCGCCGAACTGGCCCGCCGCGACGGGCTCAGCCTGCGCGAGCTGATCGCCCGCCTCGGGGCCGGTCGCGGCCACCGCGTGTTCGCCGGGACCCCCGAGCAGATCGCCGACCAGCTGGAGGAGTGGTTCACGCAGGGCGCCGCCGACGGGTTCAACATCATGGCCCCCGTCCTGCCCACCGGACTCACCGACTTCGTCGACCACGTCGTGCCGATCCTCCAGCGCCGCGGTCTGTTCCGCACCGAGTACACCGGTGCCACGCTGCGCGAGAACTACGGCCTGCCCCGGCCCGCCAACCGGTACGCGAAGGGAACGGTCTGAGCGATCTCCTCCGGCGGCCGGGCCGGGCACCGGTCGTCCCCCGACGGGCGGCGCGCGGTCCGGCCGGTCCTCCACCGACCTTCCACCGGTCCTCCGTCGGCGTTCCACCGGTCGTCCGTCGGCCTTCCATCGACGCCCGGTCCGCCGGAGCGCGACCGCGTTCCGGCGGACCTTCGGGTGCCGCGCCGTGGGACGCCGTGGGACGCCGTAGGAGTCCGCCGGCCGCCCGCTCGTCCGGCCGCCTCAGACGGTGAGGACGATCTTGCCCCTGGTACGGCCCCTGGCACTCAGTTCCCAGGCCTCGGCGGCTTCCGCGAGCGGCAGGGCGTGCTCGACGTTGACGGTGAGCCGGCCCGCATCGGCGAGTTCCGCGAGGGCCGTGAGGTGGGCCGCGTCGGCCCGCGCCCAGATGTGCTTGGCGCCCTTGGACCCGGCGTCGTTGTCGGCGATGGAGATGACGGGGCCGCCCTCGCGGACCACCGACTGGAGGAGTTCGACTCCGCCCTCCCCGTAGAAGTCGAGCCCGGCGTCCACGCCCTCGGGGGCCAGCGCGCGGATCCGGTCGGCGACGCCCTCCCCGTACAGGACGGGTTCGGCTCCGAGGCCGCGCAGGTAGTCGTGGTTGTGGGCGCCGGCCGTGCCGATGACCCGGGCGCCGAGGGCGACGGCGATCTGTACGCCCAGCGATCCGGTGCCGCCGGCGGCGGAGTGGATGACGACGGTCTGACCGGCGCCGACACCGGCGCGGGTGATGGCCTGGTACGAGGTGAGACCGGCGAGCGGCAGGCCCGCGGCCTGCTCGAAGGTCAGCCCGCGCGGCTTGCGGGCGAGGGTGCGGACGGGGGCGGCGACGAACTCGGCGTAGGTGCCGAGCTGCACCCATTCCTTGCGGACGTAGCCGTAGACCTCGTCGCCCACGGCGTAGTCGTCGGTGTCCGGGCCGACCGCCTCGACGATGCCGGCCACGTCCCAGCCGGGGATGACGGGGTGGCGCACTTCGAGGACCTGCCCGAGGAACCCCGCGGCGAGCTTCCAGTCGACGGGGTTCACCCCGGCCGCCTTGACCCGGATCAGCACCTCGCTGGGGCCGACCTTCGGTTCCGGGGCGTCGACCAGCTCTAACCGGGCGGGGGTTCCGTACGCGTTGTATGTGATTGCCTTCATGGTCATCCCAACCCGGGTGCCACGGAGGCTATTCCGCTTTCCGTCCGGCGCGCAGCCGGGCGAACGCCCTTCAGGCGGGCAGGGTGTTGCGGTGGGAGCGCCGACGGGCGGCGCTGAGCAGGGCCTGGATCTGGGCGCCCGACTGCTCCACGTCGTCCAGGGGGGAGGGGAAGGCCAGTCGGACGTCGCGGTGGCCGCGCCGCTCCTCCAGCCGCAGGGTGATTCCGTACCGGTCCAGGGCGAGCGGCAGCGCACGTACGACCGCCGCCGAAGGCAGCGGCCGGACCAGCCGCAGCAGCAGGGTGACCAGCTCGGGGTGGTCGTCGAGGAGGTGGGTGAGCATGCCCGCCTCGTAGGGGGCGAGCGGATCGGGCCAGGCCTGGTCCAACTCCTCCAGCCCGATGTACGAGGTCCCCTCCGAGGTTTCCAGGATCGCCCGGCCGTACTCCACGCAGGTGCTGTCCCCGGGCGCCGAGCTCTCGTCGGCGTACGGGGTGAGCAGGTGACCCAGTACCGTGACGCGCCCGCGGACCCGGTCGCGCACGGGGGTGGGCGCGATGTCGGTGAACTCCAGACGGATGGCGGGACGGTCGTCGAACGCGGGGGTGGAGTGTCCCGCCGCCGGCCCGGCCGGGTGCAGGTGGAACCGACCGAGCACGTCGCCGCCGTCCAGTTGGCGCACCTCGCTGCGCACCCCGTCGACGACCACCGTCATCGAGTGGGCGGCGGCCAGGATGGACCGGACCCGTTCGGCCTCGGTCGGCCGGGCGGGGGGCGTGGCGGCGGGGGCACCGGGCAGGCGCATGCGGATCTCTCCCTCTCGGAGCGAGTTAGGTATGCCTAACCTAACCTATTCGGTTGTCCGGGAGTACCCCGCGGGCGAGTCGCCCGAGCGCCTCGGTGATCCGTTCGGGCGGGAAGCCGAGGGTGTGCCGCTGGAACTGGTAGACCTCCGGTGCCAGCGGACTCAGCAGGACGTCCGCGCCGGCCTCGGGATCGGCGACTCCCGCGGCCCCGAGCAGCCCCCGCACGTGGGCGCGCCAATGCCCGTACGTGGCCGAGGCGAATCGGCCGGGGCCGGGCGGGATGCCCAGGGCCAGCGGAAGGTGTTGCTCCAGGTGGTCGACCGCCGCGGCGTAGAAGGCCGCCAGTCGTAGGGCCGGGGGAGCCCCCGGCCCCAGCGGGGGAGGACCGTAGGCGAGGCGCTCCTGAAGGATCCGTTCGTGCTCGTAGAGGAGCGCGGCGGCGACGGAGGTGGGATCGGGGAAGCGGCGGTAGAGGGTGGCGCGGCCCACCCCGGCGGCCTTGGCGATCTGATCCATCGTCACGCTGCGGGGTTCGCGTTCTGTGAACAACTGCTCGGCGGCGGCCAGGATCTGAACCCTGTTGCGCACGGCGTCGGCCCGCTGCCGGGGCAGGGCGATCGGCGCCCGGGGGTCGGGGCGGGAGGCGGGCCGGCGGGCGGCACCGGCACCCGCGATGTCGCGTACCGTACGGACCTCGTCGCCATTGGTCATGACGGCGACCCTACGTGCTTCGTGTCGGTGTTGGGCTGAACGGGTGAAACGCGAGAGGATGGGCGGATGCACATGAAGCGCACGGCCGAGGCGGCCCGGTGAGCAGGTACGACGTCACGGACGAACAGTGGGAGGGACTCGCGCAGGTGGTGCCCCTGCGCAGTCGCAACGAATGGCCCTCCCGGGTGGACCACCGCACCATCCCCAAGGGTCCCGGGGCCGCGGCGGCGGAACAGCGGCGCTTCGTGGTGATCCGGGTCCAGATCTTCGCCGACGCGCGGGAGGTCGCCGAGTACCTGATCGCGCAGATCCCCGTCCTGCTGGACCTCACGGGCGCGGACGGCGAAGTGGCCAAGCGGATCCTCGACTTCAGCAGCGGCGTCGTCTTCGGACTGGGCAGCGGCATGCACCGGGTCGACCGGAACGTCTTCCTGCTGGCCCCGGTCGGCACCGAGGTCGAGGGAATCGCGGCCGCGGCCGTCCCCCGATCGTAGGAAGGTCGCGGCGACGGAACGGTTCGCCGCGTCCACGGGTGGTCCGACGGCCCGTACCGTCCCGTCATGGACGTCACCCTGGACGCGCGCCGACCCCCGGTCGCCGCGACCGACACCCCCACACGCCCGACCCCTCGGCCCGATGCGCCTGTTCACCCGCACACCCGGCCCGAAGCCCCCGCCCGCTCGGCCACGGCCCCGGACGCCCCACCCCCTTCGGCGGTGGCGACGGACGCCCCGCCGCGGTCGGTCGTGGCGGCGGACGCCCCACCCCGTTCGGCGGTGGCGACGGACGCTCGCGTGCGCCCGGCCGCCGTGACGGGGAGCCCCACGCGCCCGGCCGATGCCGGCGACGCCGGTCCGGGCCCGGCCGGTGCGACCGACCCCGGCGTGCGCACCGGTGTCGGCGCCGATTCCGGCACGCGCCCGGCCGGCGCCGGCCGGGCGCCCTCGGTCGTCGGGGCGGGCGCCCGGGTGCGTACGGCCGCACCGACCGCCGGCCCCGGACGCGCGGACGCGGCCGGGTCCGGGCCCGCCGGCCCGACACACCTGCGGCCGACCGTCACCGAACTGCGCCTCTCCGCCTTCGCGGCGCACCGGGCCGCGGTGTTCCCGCTCGGGCCCGTCACCCTCTTCGCCGGGTCGAGCGGCAGCGGCAAGTCCCAGGCCCTGGCCGCCTACCAGGCCCTGGCCGGACTCGGATGCGGCAGCCCGCTCGACGACGTGTTCCCGGACCCGGTCGCCCGGGTGCCCGAAACGGCCGTCCCCGACGCCGACGGGCGGCGCGGGTTCCGGATCGGCTGCACCGTCGACGGCCCGGTCGGGCCGGTCCGCCTCGACCTCGCCGTACAGGCCGAGCCCGAGCTGCGCGTCGTCGGCGAACGGCTCTCGCAGGACGGCCAGATCCTGCTCAGCACCGCCCTGCGCGACCCCCGCCGACGATCCGTCCAGGCCGGCTGGTTCACCGGGGGCGCCGTCGGCGTCACCCGCGCCCCGCTGCCCGACGACCGGCTCGGCACCGCCCTGCTGCCCCTGCGGGTCGCCGGCTCCACCGCGGGACAGCGGCGCGTCCTGGCCGCGGCCGAGCAGGTGGTGGTGGCGCTGCGCTCGGTGTTCCCCTGCGACCCCCGCCCCGAGCGGATGCGCGGGCCCGTCACGCCCGGCGAGGGCCGGCTGCGCGGCGACTGCGCCAACCTGGCCGACGTCCTGCGCCGGACCCGCCACGAATGCGGCACCCGGCACGCCCTGCTCGCCGCGGCGGCCCGCACCGGGTGCGCCGGCCCGGTGGCCGCGCTCGACGTACGGGTCTGCGAGGGCGAACCGGGCGGCGGCGACGGCGCCTTCGGCGCGTTCCAGGCCGCCCGGACGGGGCTCGTCACCGGCCTGCTCGACCGCGGCCCCGGGCGCCCCGCCACCGAACTCGGCCGGCTCGCCGCGGGCGAACTCCGCTTCCTGGCCCTGGCCCTGGTCCTGCTCACCGGCCCCGGCGTGCTGGCCGTGGACCCCGCCGCCGAGCTGCTGTCCGCGCGGCAGGCGCTGACCGTGCTCGCCGACGACCTCGACCGCGGGCTGGACCGGCGCCAGAGCGCCGAGGTGCTGCGGCTGGCCCTGCTGTCCGGCGCGCGCGGCCACATCCGGCTGGTCGGCGCCATCGGCGAGGACACCGCCGGAACCGCCCGGGATCTTCCGGGCGTCTCGGTGGTAGACCTGTCCCCATGAACGCCGTACCCATGGACGACAGCCAGGACTTCCCCGCGGACTGCTCCGAGGACTTCACCACGGGCTCCCGGGAGGGCGCTCGGGAGGGCTCTCGTGAGGAGCGGGAGGAGCGGCTCCAGCGGTTGCAGCGGCGGCTCGCCGAGTTCGCCGCGGCCCGGGGGTGGGGTCCGTACCACACGCCCAAGAACCTGGCCGTGGCCCTGAGCGTGGAGGCGTCGGAACTGGTCGAGATCTTCCAATGGCTGACACCGGAAGAGTCCGCCGCGGTGATGGAAAAGCCCGAAACCGCACACAAGGTGGCCGACGAGGTGGCCGACGTGCTCGCGTATCTGCTGCAATTCTGTGAGGTCCTGGGGGTGGACGTGCTGGACGCGCTCGCCGCGAAGATCGAGAGGAACGAACTCCGTTTCCCGGTGGCCGGAACCTCGACCACTGATCGTCACTCTTCGGAGTGATGGCGTCGTCCACAACCACGTTTTGTGTCCACAGATTTCCGAATACCCCTGGCTTTACTGGCTCGTTGCCTTCACTCTGGGTAGTGGAGAACGGCGGATGTCGTGCGGACGGGGGACGGCATATGGATGCGGTACGGCTCATCGCGGCCGGGCGGCACGCGCTGGCACAGAGCGGGGCTGCGTGGGACATCGTGAGCGAGGCCTGGCAGGCCCAGGCGCTCGCCCAAGGAGTGGGGAGCTGGCTGGCGGTCATGGGACCGCCGGAGCTCAGAGCGGAGGCACGAGGACTGGGCGAAGCGGGAGGCAGAGGCTGCGGGGTGATCGACCGGGCCGCACTACGGGGCGAGGGCACGGCGCCCCAGCAGCCGCCGAGGGCGGCGCAACTGACCGGTATGTCGGACATACGCCCGGCGCTCCTGGGGCTCCAGGCGCTGCTCGGTGAGGTCGGCATAGCGCTCGTCGGAGTGGCCTGCGGAACGGACGACGAGAGCCTGTACTGGCAGTCCATGGAATCCATCGACGCGGCGGACGAATCGAGCGACCGGGTTCGGGCCCTGCTGCGCCGGATGACCGTCCGGGAACGAGGATCGGCCTCGGGCGTCGCCTGAGACCACGGGGCGACGGCCGGCGGCCGGGCCGATCGGGGCGCGGAGGCCGCGCGCGTGCGGGCCATCGGGCGGATGGCAGGGGCCACGCTGCCGGGTGCCACGCTGTCGGATGTCGGATGTCGGGTGTCGGGTGCCGGCGCGGGTTGCCGGTGCGAGCGCGCGCACGGGGATTCGAGTGGGGTCCCGCCGCGCGCGCGATCGGGACCCCGTAAGGGCGGAGCGACCGGCCTCAGGGGCGCTCGCCGTCATGCGTTTCGTGGCCGGGAGGCGGCGGGGAGGCCGGGGAGATGCGGTCCGCGGAGTGCTGGAGGTCCGCGTCGAGCTGCGACAGGTCGGCGTTCAGCGCCTCCATCAGCTCCTCCATCTGCTGGAGCAGACCCTTCGGCGCGCCGCCCCCGGCGGGTACCGCGGACTCCTGGCGTGCCTCGTCGTGTGCTGCCCGTCCGGTCGATCCGGTCTGGTGGCGGGTTTCCGGCACGGCCTCGTGGGACATGGCGGCCTCCTCGGCCCTGGCCCCTCCCAGCGGGAGGGCGCGGTGGACGCACCGGACGGTGAGCCGCCGGCGCGCGGGCCGGCGGTCCGGCTCCGTCCGAGCCAACGATCCCCATCCGTGCTGGTCACTGGCGGGTCGGAGGGCGCCGCGTCCGGTTGACGCAGATTCACCCGGCAGGGGAGGGGGACGGGCAGGATGGGGGGCATGGATCTTCGCATTTTCACCGAGCCCCAGCAGGGTGCCGACTACGAGACCCTCCTGACCGTCGCCAAGGCCACCGAGGACCTGGGCTTCGACGCGTTCTTCCGCTCCGACCACTACCTGCGGATGGGCTCCGCCGACGGCCTGCCCGGCCCCACGGACGCCTGGATCACCCTCGCCGGCCTGGCCCGCGAGACCAAGCGGATCCGGCTCGGCACCCTGATGACGGCCGGCACCTTCCGGCTGCCCGGCGTCCTCGCCATCCAGGTGGCGCAGGTCGACCGGATGTCCGGCGGCCGGATCGAGCTCGGGCTGGGCGCCGGCTGGTTCGAGGAGGAGCACAAGGCGTACGGGATCCCCTTCCCCGCCGAGCGGATGTCCCGACTGGAGGAACAACTGGCCATCGTCACCGGCCTGTGGGCCACCGCTCCCGGCGCCACGTTCAACCACCGGGGCAAGTACTACCAGGTGGAGAACTCACCCGCCCTGCCCAAGCCCGCCCAGGCCAAGGTGCCGGTCCTCGTCGGTGGGCACGGCGCCAAGCGCACCCCGCGCCTCGCCGCCCGCTACGCGGACGAGTTCAACATGCCGTTCGCCTCGATCGAGGACAGCCGCCGGCAGTTCGCCCGCGTCAGGGACGCCGCCGCCGAGGCGGGCCGCAAGGCGGACGAACTCGTCTACTCCAACGCCCTCGTCGTGTGCGTGGGCAAGGACGACGCCGAGGTGGCCCGTCGGGCCGCCGCCATCGGCCGTGAGGTGGAAGAACTCAAGGCCAACGGCCTGGCCGGCTCGCCGGACGAGGTCGTCGAGAAGATCGGCACGTACGCCGCCATCGGTTCCTCCCGCGTCTACCTCCAACTCCTCGACCTCGACGACCTGGACCACCTGGAGTTGATCTCCGCCCGGGTGCTGTCCCAGCTCGGCTGAGACCGGAAGGAATCCACCGACATGCCCCGCGCCACCGGCCCGCTCGCCGCAGCCCTGGCCCACCGCGCCGTGCTCCTGGACGGCGGACTGAGCAACCAGCTCGCCGACCAGGGCTGCGACCTGTCCGGCGGCCTCTGGACGGGTCGGGTCCTCGCCGAACGCCCCGACCAGGTCGAGGCCGCCCACACGGCGTACGCGCGGGCCGGTGCCGAGGTACTGACCACGGCCGGCTACCAGATCGGCCCCGACCACCCGCACGCGGCGACCCTGCTGCGCCGGGGCGTCGCCCTGGCCGACGCCGCGGCGCGGACGGCGGCCCACCAGGTCTGGGTGGCCGCTTCGGTGGGCCCGTACGGGGCGGTCCTCGCGGACGGTTCCGAGTACCGGGGCCGGTACGGCCTCACCGTACGCGCACTGGCGGCCTTCCACCGCCCCCGGATCGAGGCGCTCCTGGCGCCCGGCCCGGGGGCGCCGGACGTGTTGGCCCTGGAGACCGTCCCGGACACCGACGAAGCCGAGGCCTTGGTGGACGTACTGGCCGGCACGGGGGCCCGCGCCTGGTTGAGCTACACCGTCGCGGCCGGCCGCACCCGCGCCGGCCAGCCCCTCACCGAAGCGTTCGCGCTCGCCGCCGAGGCCCCCCAGGTGATCGCGGTCGGCGTCAACTGCTGTGATCCGGCCGAGGTGCTGCCCGCCCTCGAAGCGGCCGCAGAGGTGACGGACAAGCCGCTGCTGGCCTACCCGAACGACGGCTCCGTCTGGGACGCCGCCACCCGGACCTGGCACGCCCCGCCCCCCGGCGACGCCTGGCCCACCGACGCCTGGCAGCGTGCCGGAGCGCGGCTCCTCGGCGGTTGCTGCCGCATCACCCCGGACCGCATCGCGCGACTGCGCACCGCCCTCACCGCACGGGGCCGGCCCTGACCCGTCCGTGACCGGCGGAGCGGCCCTGCCGAAGGCCGTCCGACCGGCCGGAGGGCAACCGGCGCGGCGGCCCGGGCCGGGACGAAAAGCAGTGGGCCGCGAGCGTCCCGCGACACATACTGAAGCGCATGTTCCTGACGATCAGCGCGACCGGCACGACCGAGAAACCTGCCACTGACCTGGGCTTCCTGCTGCACAAGCATCCCGGGAAGGCGCAGTCGTTCTCCACCTCCCACGGCACGGCCCACGTGTTCTACCCCGAGGCCACGGCGGAGCGTTGCACGGCCGCGCTGCTGCTGGAGGTGGACCCCGTCGCACTCGTCCGGCGCGGTCAGGGCAAGGGGCGCGGCGGAGCCCCCGACGCCGCGCTCGCGCAGTACGTCAACGACCGTCCCTACGCGGCCTCCTCGCTCCTCGCCGTCGCCCTCAGCGGGGTCTTCCGCACCGCCCTGAAGGGGGTGTGCGCCGCCCGGCCCGAACTGCCTTCCCGGCCGCTCCCGTTGCGCATCGAGATCCCGGTCCTGCCCGCCCGCGGCGGCGCCGAGCTGGTGCACCGCCTCTTCGACCCGCTCGGCTGGCGGGCCGTACGGACCGAGCCCATCGCGCTCGACGAGCGGTTTCCCGCCTGGGGCGACAGCCGCTACGTGCGCCTCGTCCTGGAGGGCGAGCTGAAGCTCGACGACGCCCTGCGCCAGCTGTACGTCCTGCTGCCGGTGCTCGACGACGCCAAGCACTACTGGGTCGCCCCCGACGAGGTCGACAAGCTGCTGCGCGCCGGGGACGGCTGGCTGGCCGCGCACCCCGAGCACGCGCTCATCACCGCCCGCTACCTGGCCCGCCACAAGCGGCTGACCCAGAACGCCCTGGAGCGGCTGGAGCTGGCCCGCCTGGCCGAGGCCGACGGCAGTGAGGTGGAGGAACTCGACAACGCGGTCGACGAGTCCCGGGACACCGAGGACCGGCCGGTGCCGCTCGCCGTGCGGCGGCGCGACGCCGTCCTGGCCGCGCTGCGCGCCGCCGGCGCGAGCCGGGTCCTCGACCTCGGCTGTGGTCAGGGCCAGTTGGTCCAGGCACTGCTCAAGGACGTCTCGTTCACCGAGATCGTCGGCGTCGACGTGTCGATGCGGGCGCTCGGCACGGCCGCCAAACGGCTCCGGCTCGAACGGATGGGGGAGCGGCAGGCCTCCCGCGTCCGGCTCCTGCAGGGCTCGCTCGCCTACACGGACAAGCGGCTCGTCGGCTACGACGCGGCGGTGCTCAGCGAGGTCATCGAGCACCTCGACCTGCCGAGGCTGCCCGCGCTGGAGTACGCCGTCTTCGGCTCGGCCCGCCCCCGGACCGTCCTCGTGACCACCCCGAACGTCGAGTACAACGTCCGCTGGGAGTCCCTGCCCGCCGGGCACGTCCGCCACCGCGACCACCGCTTCGAATGGACCCGCGAGGAGTTCCGGACCTGGGCCGGGGAGGTCGCCGGCCGGTACGGGTACACCGTCGCGTACGTACCCGTGGGCGACGACGACCCCGAGGTCGGCCCGCCGACCCAGATGGCGGTCTTCACCCAGGCCCACGGCGCCCCGGACACCGCCACCACCACCAGCACCACGACCACCACCACCGAGACCCCGAAGGAGGGCGAGGCGGCATGAGCGTCACCGAGACCCCCCGCGACGCGCGTCGCGTACTACCCGTCACCGACCTGTCCCTCGTCGTGCTGATAGGGGCCACCGGATCGGGCAAGTCCACCTTCGCCCGCAAGCACTTCAAGCCGACCGAGGTCCTCTCCTCCGACTTCTGTCGGGGCCTGGTCGCCGACGACGAGAACGACCAGAGCGCCAGCCGGGACGCCTTCGACGTCCTGCACCACATCGCCGGCAAGCGCCTCGCCGCGGGTCGTCTCACCGTCGTCGACGCCACCAGCGTCCAGGCCGAGGCCCGCCGGGGGCTCGTCGCGCTGGCCCGCGAGCACGACGTACTGCCCATCGCCATCGTCCTCGACATGCCCGAGGCGGTCTGCGCCGAACGCAACGCCGCCCGCCCCGACCGGGCCGCACTGCCGCGCCGGGTCATCCAGCGGCACCGCAGCGAGCTGCGCCGTTCGCTGCGCGGACTGGAGCGCGAGGGCTTCCGCAAGGTCCACGTCCTGCGCTCGGTGGAGGAGGTCGAGTCGGCCGAAGTGGTGCTGGAGAAGCGCTACAACGACCTCACCCACCTCACAGGCCCCTTCGACATCATCGGTGACATCCACGGCTGTTCCTCCGAGCTGGAGACCCTGCTCAGCAAGCTCGGCTACCGCGACGGCGTCCATCCCGAGGGCCGCACCGCCGTCTTCGTGGGCGACCTCGTCGACCGCGGCCCGGACAGCCCCGGCGTCCTGCGCCGGGTGATGGGCATGGTCGGGGCGGGCCACGCCCTGTGCGTCCCCGGCAACCACGAGAACAAGCTCGGCCGGTACCTCAAGGGATCCAAGGTCCAGCGCACCCACGGCTTGGCCGAGACCATCGAGCAGCTCGACCGCGAGCCGGCGGAGTTCGTCAAGGAGGTAAGGGAGTTCATCGCCGGCCTGGTCAGCCACTACGTCCTCGACGGCGGCCGGCTGGTGGTCTGTCACGCCGGGCTGCCCGAGAAGTACCACGGCCGCACCTCCGGCCGGGTCCGCTCGCACGCGCTCTACGGCGAGACCACCGGCGAGACCGACGAGTTCGGCCTGCCCGTGCGCTACCCGTGGGCCGAGGACTACCGGGGCAAGGCCGTCGTCGTCTACGGCCACACCCCCGTCCCGGACACCAGCTGGATCAACAACACCATCTGCCTCGACACCGGAGCCGTCTTCGGCGGCCGGATGACCGCCCTGCGCTGGCCGGAGCGCGAACTGGTCGACGTCCCGGCCGAGAAGGTCTGGTACGAGCCGGTCAAGCCGCTCGCCGCGGAGGCGCCCGGCGGCCACGAAGGCCGCCCGCTCGACCTCGCCGACGTCCACGGCCGCCGCGTCGTCGAGACCGGACACCTGGGCAACATCACCGTCCGCGAGGAGAACGCGGCCGCGGCCCTTGAGGTCATGAGCCGTTTCGCCGTGGACCCGAGGCTGGTGCCCTACCTCCCGCCGACGATGGCGCCGACCGCGACCGCGAAGGAGGACACCCGCGACGCAGCCGCCGACGGATCCTTCCTGGAACACCCGGCCGAGGCCTTCGCCCAGTACCGCGCGGACGGCGTCGAGCGGGTCGTGTGCGAGGAGAAGCACATGGGCTCCCGGGCCACCGTCCTGCTGTGCCGCGACGCCGACGCGGCGCGGGAGAGGTTCGGCGTGGACAGCGGAGTCACCGGTTCCCTCTACACCCGCACCGGCCGGCCCTTCTTCCAGGAGGCCGAGGTCACCGAGGAGTTCCTCGGTCGGCTGCGCGGCGCGGTCGACGACGCCGGGCTCTGGGCGGAGCTCGACACGGACTGGCTGCTCATCGACGGGGAACTGCTGCCCTGGTCGCTGAAGTCCACCGGCCTGCTCCGCAACCAGTACGCCGCAGTCGGCGCGGCCTCGCGCACCGTCCTCCCGGACGCCGTGGCCGCCCTGGAGGCGGCCGTCGCCCGGGGCGTCGACACCGGGCCCCTGCTGGAGCGGCAGCGGGGCAGGTCCGCCGACGCCGCCGCCTTCACCGAGGCGTACCGGCGCTACTGCTGGCCCACCGACGGGCTGGACGGCGTACGGTTCGCGCCGTTCCAACTGCTCGCGGCGGCCGGGCGCTCCCTGGCCACCGTGGCCCACGACGAGCAGCTGGCCTGGCTGGACCGGCTCGCGGCGGCGGACGAGAGCGCCGGCACCGGGCTGCTGCGCCGCACCGGCCGGGTGTTCGTGGACACCGGCGACGAGGCGTCGGTGAAGGCGGCCACCGACTGGTGGCTCGACCTGACGGCGACGGGCGGCGAGGGCATGGTCGTCAAGCCGCTCCAGGCCTACGCCCGTGACGGCAAGGGCCGGTTGGTCCAGCCCGGCGTCAAGGTCCGGGGCCGCGAGTACCTGCGGATCATCTACGGTCC
This sequence comes from Streptomyces sp. NPDC040432, assembly GCF_055595445.1. Classification (NCBI taxonomy): domain Bacteria; kingdom Bacillati; phylum Actinomycetota; class Actinomycetes; order Kitasatosporales; family Streptomycetaceae; genus Streptomyces; species Streptomyces sp. NPDC040432. Next base: position 65,035 of record NZ_JBVIVP010000029.1, read on the forward strand.
GGAGTACACGCGCCCCGACCACCTGGAGCGTCTGCGCGGCCGGTTCCTCGGGCACAAGCGCTCCCTCGCCCTGCGCGAGTACGCGCTGGGGCTGGAGGCCCTCGACCGACTGGCGGCCGGGGAGCCGCTGTGGCGGGTGCACGAGGCCGTCTTCGCCGTGCTCGCCCTGGAGTCGGAGCCGGTCGACCCCCGCCTGTGAGGGCGCCGGGCACCGGCCGGTGACACGGGCGGGGCCCGGACCCGGTCCGACCCCCGCCCGTGTCACCGGCGTTCGGCGAGGACGACGGCCCACCGGGGCGCGGCGGGAGTACGGCCGAGGGCCGGCCGGGCCGTGCACCGTTGGGCCGGTCCCCCCAGCGGTCCCCCGTCGGCGGAGCGTACGACCACGACGTGCGGCGCTGCCGGGGGTCGAGGCGCCCGGACGGGTGGGCCGGATCTGCGCCCCGGCCCTTACGCGGCCCGCCCCGGCCCCGTACACGCGATGCCCGCGAAGTAGGCCGTATGGGGGAACTTGCGCGTCGAACGCCGGGGAAACCCCCGGCGGGATCGTTCATCCAGGGCAGCGGAATGTCCGCGACCCTGGAAGGACGGAACGTCACTTATGAAGATGACCGCGCGCGGAAGCCTTGCGGCACTCATGACCTGTATGGCCGCGGCCGGTGCGGCCTCACCGGCCGTCGCCCAGTCGGTTCCGGTGGGTGTCCCGCTGGAAGCCGTGGAGACCACGCTGGGCGTGGCCACCCCCCGCGTGGCCACCTCGGTGCCCGTCCCGGTCGTCGGCGCCCCCGAGGCGCCCCGCCACCACACCGGCGACCTGCTCCCGACCCCACTGATCCCGGTGGTGCCGATCGGCACCGACCTCGGCGGCACCAACGTCACCTCGCCCGTGCCGAACCTGGCGGGCGCGCCCGAGACCGACGGCGAGGGTTCCCTGGAGTCCCCGGCGACGACCCTGCTGGCCCGCAGCCCGGGTGCGATCGTCGGCGCCCCGCTGACGATGCCGGACGGCAGCAACCACGGGATCCCGAACCTGACCACGCCCAAGTTGGGCCTGACCACCCCGGAGCTGATCGGCGCTCCGACCGCGCTCCTCGGCCTGCGCTGAGACCGCCCGGCCGTAGCGCGTTCGAAAAGCAGCCCGGTCTGGGAACGTGTAGGGCATGGGATTCCATGTCGACTCCGAGACCGGGCGGCTTCGCCGCGTCATCCTCCACCGGCCCGATCTGGAGCTGAAGCGGCTCACACCAAGCAACAAGGACGCCCTGCTCTTCGACGACGTGCTGTGGGTGCGCAGGGCCCGTCAGGAACACGACGGCTTCGCCGACGTGCTCCGCGACCGGGGCGTCGCCGTGCACCTGTTCGGTGACCTGCTGCGGGAGTCCCTCGGCATCCCCGAGGCGAGGAACCTCGTACTGGACCGGGTCTTCGACGAGAAGGAGTACGGGCCGCTCGCCACCGGCCACCTGAGAGCGGCGTTCGACGGGCTCTCCCCGGCCGACCTCGCCGAGGCGCTCGTCGGCGGCATGACCAAGCGGGAGTTCCTGGAGCGGCACCCCGAACCGGTGTCGGTGCGCTTCCACGCGATGGACCTCGACGACTTCCTGCTGGGGCCGCTGCCCAACCACCTGTTCACGCGGGACACCTCGGCCTGGATCTACGACGGGGTGTCGATCAACGCGATGCGCTGGCCGGCCCGACGGCGCGAGACCGTGCACTTCGAGGCGATCTACCGGCACCACCCGCTGTTCACCGGTTCCGGCGCCTTCCACTACTGGTCGCAGGGGCAGTCCGACTACCCGTCGACGATCGAGGGCGGGGACGTCCTCGTCATCGGGAACGGCGCCGTACTGATCGGGATGAGCGAGCGCACCACCCCGCAGGCGGTGGAGATGCTCGCGCGGGGCCTGTTCGCCGCCGGGTCGGCGACCGTCATCGTCGCGCTCGACATGCCCAAGCGGCGGGCCTTCATGCACCTCGACACGGTGATGACGATGGTCGACGCGGACACCTTCACCCAGTACGCGGGGCTCGGCATGCTCCGCTCCTACACGATCCGGCCGGGGGAGGGGGGCCTCGGCCTCCGGGTGAGCGACCACGCGCCGGAACACATGCACAAGGCGATCGCGGAGGCCCTCGGGCTCGGCAAGATCCGCGTGCTCACGGCCACGCAGGACGTGCACTCGGCGGAACGCGAGCAGTGGGACGACGGCTGCAACGTGCTGGCCGTCGAACCGGGGGTGGTCGTCGCGTACGAGAGGAACGTGACCACCAACACGCACCTGCGCCGGGAGGGCATCGAGGTGATCGAGATCCCCGGCAGCGAGCTGGGTCGTGGCCGCGGCGGGCCGCGGTGCATGAGCTGCCCGGTCGAGCGGGACGCCGTCTGAGGCCCGCCTGCCCGGCTCGCGCGTCCACCCACTCCAGGCTCTGTATATCAATACAAGGGATCGTATAGACTTCCATCACCCCATGTCAGCGTCACACTGGAGAGTCCCCATGGCCACCGACCTCTTCGGCCGCAGTTTCCTCAAGGAGCTCGACTTCACCGCCGCCGAGTTCCGCGGTCTGGTCGAGCTGGCGGCCGAACTCAAGGCGGCGAAGAAGGCCGGTGCGGAGGAGCGGCGCCTGGCGGGCACGAACATCGCGCTGATCTTCGAGAAGACCTCCACGCGCACCCGCTGCGCCTTCGAGGTCGCCGCCGCGGACCAGGGCGCCGCCACCGTGTACCTGGACCCCTCCGGCTCCCAGATGGGGCACAAGGAGTCCGTCCGCGACACGGCGCGCGTCCTCGGCCGGATGTTCGACGGGATCGAGTACCGGGGTGACAGTCAGGACGCGGTCGAGGAGCTCGCCGCCCATGCCGGCGTGCCCGTCTTCAACGGCCTGACGAACGACTGGCACCCCACGCAGATGCTCGCGGACGTGCTCACGATCACCGAGCACGGCACGAAGCCGCTGGAGCGGACCGCGCTGGCCTACCTGGGCGACGCGCGCTTCAACATGGGCAACTCCTACCTGGTGACCGGCGCGCTGCTGGGCATCGACGTACGGATCGTCGCGCCGAAGGAGTACTGGCCGGCCGAGGCCGTCGTGGCCCGGGCCCGGGAGCTGGCCGTGGCCTCCGGGGCCCGGATCACCCTCACCGAGGACGTCGCGGAGGGCGTGGCGCAGGCCGACTTCGTGGCCACCGACGTGTGGGTCTCCATGGGTGAGCCCAAGGAGGTCTGGGCCGAGCGGATCCGGGCCCTGGTCCCGTACGCCGTCACGATGGACGTGCTGCGGGCGACGGGCAACCCGGAGGTGAGGTTCCTGCACTGCCTGCCCGCCTACCACGACCTCGGGACCGAGGTCGCGCGCGACGTGCACGAGCGGTACGGCCTGGACTCGCTGGAGGTCACGGACGAGGTGTTCGAATCCGCGCACTCCGTCGTGTTCGACCAGGCCGAGAACCGGCTCCACACGATCAAGGCCGTCCTGGTGGCCACGCTCGCGAAGCCGCTCGCATAGTCATGCGCGGGGCCGCGGCACGCAGGCGTCCGTGCCGGCCGCGGCCCGCGCCACGAGGGTGAACCAGACGGCCTTGCCGTGCGCGGTACGGCGGTGGCCGCAGGCGGAACTCAGCGTCCGGATCAGCAGCAGGCCGCGGCCGTGCTCCTGCCAGGGGTCGGGGTGGGCGTCGTCCGGGCGGGCCGTCAGATCGCCCGGCGGGTACGGGTCCCCGTCGTGGACCTCGACCTGGCAGCCGTTCGCCAGGAGTTCCACGACCAGCTCGATCCCGGCGCCCTGGGCGGTGTGCTCCACGGCGTTGGCGACCAGCTCGGCCGTCAGCAGTTCCGCGGTGTCGCTGTCGGCGGCCGGCTCGGCCTCCGTGAGCGCGGTCCGGACCAGGGCCCGCGCGAGGGGCACGGCGGCGGTCGTGTGCGGGAGGGCGATCCGCCAGGCGGCGGGATCGGGCACGGCGTGCCTCCGTCTTCGTCGGTGGGCGATGGCTCGTGGGGCGGATCGTCCCGGCGCAGGGGGGTGCCGGGTTGCGGGAAGGGGAACTCCCGCTTTCAACCATACGAACCCTCGTCGGCGCCCCGTAGGGCACCCCGACCGAACGGCGTGCAACCACGGTCACCGGGCGGGCGGGACCTTCGTCACGCCCGCTCCGCCGCCACCCGTCTGTCGCGTTTCCGTGACGGTGGTCAAGAGTCGGTGATACCGTCGGTTCCGTGAGCCCCTTCACCGGTTCCACACCAGCGACCGAACGGTGGCGCCACCTGCGGGTGACCCGGCAGGACGGCGTGGCCACCGTCACCCTCGACCGCCCCGAGAAGCTGAACGCGCTCACCTTCGGCGCCTACGCCGACCTGCGCGACCTGCTCGCCGAACTGTCCCGGGAACGCTCCGTGCGCGCCCTCGTCCTGGCCGGTGAGGGACGCGGCTTCTGCTCCGGCGGGGACGTGGACGAGATCATCGGCGCCACCCTCGCCATGGACACCGCCGAACTCCTCGACTTCAACCGGATGACCGGCCAGGTGGTTCGCGCCGTGCGCGAATGCCCCTTCCCGGTGATCGCCGCCGTGCACGGGGTGGCCGCCGGCGCCGGCGCCGTCCTCGCGCTCGCCGCCGACTTCCGGATCGCCGACCCCACCGCCCGCTTCGCGTTCCTCTTCACCCGGGTCGGGCTCTCCGGCGGCGACATGGGCGCCGCCTACCTGCTGCCCCGGGTCGTCGGCCTCGGCCACGCCACCCGGCTCCTCATGCTCGGAGAGCCCGTACGGGCCCCCGAGGCGGAACGCATCGGGCTCCTCAGCGAACTCGTCGACGAGGGCAAGGCGGACGCCCGGGCCGCCGAACTCGCCGCCCGCCTCGCCGCCGGCCCCGCCCTCGCCCACGCCCAGACCAAGGCCCTGCTGACCGCCGAACTCGACATGCCGCTGGCCGCGTCGGTCGAGCTGGACGCCAACACCCAGGCCCTCCTCATGCACGGCCAGGACTACGCGGAGTTCCACGCGGCCTTCACCGGGAAGCGCCCGCCGCAGTGGAAGGGCAGGTAGCCGGATGACCACGAGCGCCCTGCGGGTGGCCGTCGTCGGAGGGGGACCCGGCGGCCTGTACACCGCCGCACTCCTCGCCCGGCAGGGCCACTCCGTCGAGGTCTGGGAGCGACGCGCCCCCGAGGACACCTTCGGCTTCGGCGTCGTCCTCTCCGACGAGACCCTGGGCGGCATCGAACGGGCGGACAGCGTCGTCCACACCGCGCTGGGCGCCGAGTTCGTCCGCTGGGACGACGTGGACGTCGTGCACCGCGGCCGGCTCCTCACCTCCGGCGGACACGGCTTCGCCGCGCTGGGCCGGCGCCGACTGCTGGAGATCCTGCACGAGCGCTGCGCCGGCCTCGGGGTCCGGCTCCGCTTCCGTACCGGGGCCCCCGACGCCTTCGCGCTCGCCGAGACCCATGACCTGGTCGTCGCCGCCGACGGGGTGCACAGCGCCACCCGCGCCGCCGGTGCCGCCCACTTCCGGCCCACCGTCACCGAAGGACGCTGCCGCTACATCTGGCTCGCCGCCGACTTCGCCTTCGACGCGTTCCGCTTCGAGATCGCCGAGACCGAGCACGGCGTCATGCAGCTGCACGCCTACCCGTACTCCGCCGACGCCTCCACCGTGATCGTCGAGATGCGCGAGGAGGTGTGGCGAGCGGCCGGGTTCGACCTCTGCGACGAGGACGAGTCGGCGGCCCGCTGCGCCAAGACCTTCTCCGACGCCCTGCGGGGACGGCCCCTGCGCGGCAACCGCTCCGCCTGGACCCGCTTCCCGACCGTGACGTGCGGGCAGTGGTCGCACGGGAACGTCGCCCTCGTCGGCGACGCCGCGCACACCGCCCACTTCTCCATCGGCTCCGGCACCAAACTCGCCGTCGAGGACGCCCTCGCCCTCGCCGACGCCCTGGCGGCGGCGCGGGCCGACGGGCGCGGCGTACCGCAGGCCCTCGCCGCGTACGAGGAGGACCGGCGCCCCGCCGTGGCCAGCACCCAACGCGCGGCAGCCGCCAGCATGCGCTGGTTCGAGGAGATCGACTCCTACGTCGCCCAGCCCGCCCGACAGTTCGCCTTCAACCTGCTCACCCGGAGCCGCCGCGTCACCCACGACAACCTCCGGCTGCGCGACCCCCGCTTCACCCGGGCGGTGGAACGCGACTTCGGCTGCCCGCAGCAGGACCCGCAGGACCCGCTCGGCACGGGGACGCCGCCCATGTTCACCCCGTTCACCCTGCGGGGGCTGACCCTGCGCAACCGCGTCGTCGTCTCGCCCATGGACATGTACTCAGCGCGCGACGGGGTGCCCGGGGACTTCCACCTCGTGCACCTCGGGGCGCGGGCCCTGGGCGGCGCCGGACTCGTCATGACCGAGATGGTCTGCGTGAGCCCCGAGGGCCGCATCACGCCCGCCTGCGCCGGCCTGTGGACGGCGGACCAGGCCGCCGCCTGGAAGCGGATCGTGGACTTCGTCCACACCTCCGCGCCCGGGGCGGCCCTCGGCGTCCAACTCGGGCACTCCGGCCGCAAGGGCTCGACGCGCGTGATGTGGGAGGGCATGGACGAACCCCTCCCGCAGGACAACTGGCCGCTCGTCGCGGCCTCCGCCCTGCCCTACAAGCCGGGCGTGTCCGCCGTCCCGCGCGCCCTCACCACCGACGACCTCGGCGCCATCCGCTCCGAGTTCGCGGCGGCGGCCGTACGCGCCGCGGACTGCGGGTTCGACCTGCTGGAGCTGCACTGCGCCCACGGATACCTGCTGTCCGGGTTCCTCTCCCCGCTCACCAACCACCGCGACGACGCCTACGGCGGCCCCCTGGAGAACCGGCTGCGGTTCCCCCTGGAGGTCTTCGACGCGGTCCGCGAGGTCTGGCCACCGGACCGCCCCATGACCGTCCGGCTCTCCGCGACCGACTGGGCCCCCGGCGGAACCACGCCCGAGGAGGCCGAGCGGATCGCCGCCGCCTTCGCCGCCCACGGAGCCGACGCCGTGGACGTGTCCACGGGGCAGGTCGTGGCCGACGAACAACCCGAGTACGGGCGCTCCTACCAGACCCCGCACGCCGACCGGATCCGCAACGCCCTCGGCGTCCCCGTCATCGCGGTCGGCGCCATCTCCTCCTGGGACGACGTCAACTCCCTGCTCCTCGCAGGCCGCGCCGACCTGTGCGCGGTCGGCCGCCCCCACCTCTACGACCCGAACTGGACCCTGCACGCGGCCGCCGACCAGGACTACGCGGGCCCGGCCGCCCCCTGGCCCGACCCGTACCGCGCGGGCAGCCGCAAACCCCCGACGGGCCGGGGCTGACGACCCGGGGGGCGCGCGCTCACACCACCTCCAGCAGGACCCGGTCGTCGCACGGGACGTAGCCGAGGCGCCGGTACACGCCGTTGCTGGTCGGGTTCGCCAGGTCGGTGAAGAGGAGCACCTCGCGCGCGCCGGCCGCCCGCGCCTCCAGGGTCGCGGCGTGCGTCACCCCCGCGGCGTACCCCCGACCGCGTTCCCGCGGCGGCGTGTACACCGGGCCGATCCGGGAGGCGGAGCCGATCGGGCGGGAGAAGGCCGCCACCGACACCGGGGCGCCGGCGTGCTCCCACAGCAGGAACCCGCCGTACGAGATCCGGTCGCGCAGGGCCGCCGGGGAGGCCGTGCCCGGGCTGCCGACCTCCCGGTTGAACTCCGTGATCCACTCCAGCAGCAGCGGCAGGTCGCCCTCCCGCGCGGGCCGGACCCGCCCCGGCGGCAGCGGGTGCGGGGCGGCCAGGGTGCCCAGCCGGTACAGCCTGGTCTCCTCCACGACCCGGACCGGCGCCCCCACGCCCCGGCCAGGATCGACGCGTCCGCGCTGCGGGCGTCGACGCCGGCGACCCCCGCGAGCAGCGGATCCGTGGCGAGGGCGGCCCCCAGTGCCGGTAAGGCCTCCGGGGGCAGCGTGCCGAGCAGCAGCGGGAACGGCGGCGTGCGCAGCAGACCGCCTGCGACGGCCCCGTCGGGGCCGGTCCACCAGCCGAAGACGGGATCGGCGGGGCCGTGGGCGTGGGGGCCGCGCCGCTCCAACGAGTCGGCGACGGTCAGCAGGATGGTGTTGACGACGGGCTGCGCGGCCACGGCCGGGCGCGCGACGGCCAGGAAGGCCGCCAGATCAGTGCTGAAGGTCCAGGTCATGGCCCATCGTGCCCGGCCCGGAGGGGCGGGCGCACCGGAGTTTTCACCGGGCCCCGGCAGGCTCCCGCCGCGGCCCGGTCGCCCGCGCGGCCCACGGCCCGGGCCGGCGCGCGGCCCACGGGCCGGGCCCCCGCCCGAGCGACCCACTACTCCCGCACGAACAGTGCGCCCGTCCCGTGCAGCCGCGCGTGGAGCTCGGCGAACACCGCCGCCGCCCGGTCGCCCGGCCAGTCGGCCGGCAGCAGCTCGCGGGGCAGTCCCGGGTCCGCGTAGGGCAGCCGGCGCCAGGTGTCCAGCGCCAGGAGGTACGTCCGGTAGGCCTCCTCCGGGCCGGGCCCGGTACCGGGTTGCAGGGCCCGCAGGGCCGGTTCGTGCAGGTCGAGGAACTCCTCGTGCTGCTTGGCCAGCGCGGCCAGGTCCCACCAGCGGGCCACGGCCTCGGCCGTCGGGGCGAAGCCGAGGTGGCCGCCGCGGAACAGTTCCACGTACGCCGTCAGGTGCAGGCGTTCCAGCGTGCGGCCGGTCTCCCCGGCCAGGTGCGCCGGGGCGATCCAGACGCCGGGCGCGACGGCCCCGAAGCCCAGCCGGGCCAGCCGGGACCGCAGCAGGTGCCGCTTGTGCCGTTCCTGCTCCGGGACGGAGAACACCGCGACGAGCCACTCCTCCGAGACGGGGACGCGGCCGTAGATCCGCCGGTCGCCGTCCTCCAGCAACCGGCGGGCCTCCTCGGACAGGACGTACCCGGCCGCGCCGTCCGCGGCCCGCGCGGGCTCCAGGAACCCGCGCCGTTTCAGCCGGGACACCGACGAACGGACGGAGGGCGCGTCGACTCCGGCCGCGCCCAGCAGGCGGACCAGGGCGGACACCGGTACGGGGCCCTCGAAGGACCGTCCGTAGGCGCCGTAGAAGGTGACGATCAGGGATCGCGGAGTGTGCTGCTCGGCCACGGGTTCACTCTAGATCGCGCAGCCGAAACCGTTGGAGTTTGCCGGTCGCCGTCCGCGGCAGCGCCGGCAGGAAGACGAAGGAACGCGGGCACTTGTGCGGGGCCAGCTCACCGCGCACGAAGGTCCGCAGCTCCTCCTCGCCCAGCACCACCCCCTCCCGCAGCACGGTGTACGCCACCACGACCTGCCCGCGCCGCTCGTCGGGCCGGCCGACGACCGCCGCCTCCACCACGTCCGGGTGGCGCAGCATGGCCTCCTCGACCTCCGGGCCCGCGATGTTGTACCCCGAGGAGATGATCATGTCGTCGGCGCGGGCGACGTACCGGAAGTAGCCCTCCGGATCACGGACGTAGGTGTCGCCGGTCAGGTTCCAGCCGTCCCGTACGTACTCGCCCTGCCGCGGGTCGGCCAGGTAGCGGCAGCCCACCGGCCCGCGCACCGCCAGCAGCCCCGGCTCGTTGTCCGCCACCGGCCGCCCCGAGGGGTCGACCACCCGGGCCTCCCAACCCGGCACCACGCGGCCGGTCGTGCCGGGCCGGATGTCCTCGTCCGCCGCCGAGATGAAGATGTGCAGCAGTTCGGTCGCCCCGATGCCGTTGATGATCCGCAGGCCGGTGCGCTCGTACCAGGCCCGCCAGGTCGCCTCGGGCAGGTTCTCGCCGGCCGACACGCAGCGGCGCAACGCGGACAGGTCGTAGGCGCCCGCGTCGTACGGGCCCAGGGTGTCCAGCATCGACCGGTAGGCGGTGGGCGCGGTGAACAGCACGGTCACCCCGTGTTCGGCCAACGCGGGCAGCAGCACCCGGGGCGCCGCCTGCTCCAGCAGCAGCGCGCAGGCGCCGGCCCGCAGCGGGAACACCACCAGCCCGCCGAGCCCGAAGGTGAACCCGAGCGGGGGACTGCCCGCGAACACGTCGTCGGGGCGGGGCCGCAGCACACCGGCCGAGAAGGTGTCGGCGACGGCCAGCAGGTCCCGGTGGAAGTGCATGCAGCCCTTGGGGCGGCCGGTGGTCCCGGAGGTGAACGCGATCAGCGCCACGTCGTCGGCGGAGGTCTCCACCGCCTCGTACGGCTCCGGGTGGGCCTCGGCGAGCCGCAGCAGGTCGTCCGGGGAGTCGCCGCCGTACGCGGTGATCCGCAGGCCCGGCACCTCCGCCTTGGCCAGGTCGTCGAGGGCGCTCACATGGCACACCGCGTGCCGCACCCGGGCCATCGCGCACACCGTGGCCAGTTCCTGCGCGCGCTGCTGGGCCAGTACGGTGACGGCCACCCCGCCCGCCTTCATGACCGCCAGCCAGCACGCGGCGAGCCAGGGCCCGGTGGGGCCGCGCAGCAGCACCCGGTTGCCGGGGACCACCCCCAGGTCGACGGTGAGGACGTGGGCCAGGCGGTCCACCCGTTCGCGCAGTTCCCCGTACGACCACACCTCGCCCGAGCCGCTGCGGAAGGCCGGCCGGTCCGGCCCGAACCGCGCGATGGTGGCGTCGAGCAGCTCGGCCCCGCAGTTCAGCCGGTCGGGGTAGGCCAGTTCGGGCAGTTCGAACAGCAACTGCGGCCAGGCGTGTGCGGGCGGCAGGTGGTCCCGGGCAAAAGTGTCGGCGTGAGCCGAAGGCATGAGCTCCAAGGCGGGTTCGCCCCCTTGCAACGTCCGGATTGAGGTGGAGCCGGCCCGTGCGGTCGCGTCACGAGCGTATCGTGATGGTGACGGCAGTCAACAGGACGCGATAGAACTGGGGCATTCGGATGACCGGATTCGCGCTCGGGGCGGAACAAGAGGAAGGGTGCGCCCGGCTGCGCACCCTCGCACGGGAACGGCTCGCGCCGCTCGCCGAGAAGGGCGAACCCGGCCGGGTGAACCGGCCTCTGCTCGCGGCCCTCGGCGAACTGGGCCTGCTGGAGAAGGTGTTCGACTCCGGCGCGCTGGAGCTGTGCCTGCTGCGGGAGTCCTTGGCCTACGGCTGCACCGAGGCGGAGACCGCCCTGGCCCTCCAGGGGCTCGGCGCGCACCCGGTGCTCGCCACCGGCAGCGAGGCGCAGCGGGAACGCTGGCTGCCGGGCGTCCGGGCGGGCACGACGGTGGCGGCCTTCGCGCTCAGTGAGCCGGGCGCCGGCTCGGACGCGGCGGCCCTGGCCCTGGCGGCCGAGCCGGACGGGCCGGGGTGGCGGCTGACCGGCGCCAAGTGCTGGATCTCCAACGCCCCCGAGGCCGACTTCTACACCGTCTTCGCCCGCACGGGCGAGGCGCCCGGCGCCAAGGGCATCACCGCTTTCCTCGTCCCGGGCGACCGGGAGGGCCTCACCGGTGAGGCCCTTGACATGTTGTCGCCGCACCCGATCGGCTCCCTCGCCTTCGACGGCGTGCCCGTCGGACCCGAGGACGTCCTCGGCGAACCCGGACGGGGTTTCCGCGTGGCGATGGGCACCCTGAACCTGTTCCGGCCGAGCGTGGGCGCGTTCGCCGTCGGAATGGCCCGGGCCGCCCTGGACGCCACCCTCGCGCACACGGCCGACCGGACCGCGTTCGGAGGGGTCCTGGCCGACCTCCAGGCCGTCGCGCACCGCGTCGCCGAGATGGCCACCCGCACCGAGGCCGCCCGGCTGCTGGTCTACGCGGCCGCCGGAGCCCACGACCGGGGTGCCCCCGACGTGCCGCGCCGGGCGGCGATGGCCAAGCTGCTGGCGACCGAGACCGCCCAGTACGTCGTCGACCACGCCGTCCAACTGCACGGGGCGGCCGCCCTGCGCCGCGGTCACCTGCTGGAGCACCTCTACCGGGAGGTGCGGGCCCCCAGGATCTACGAGGGCGCCAGCGAGGTGCAGCGCACGATCATCGCGAAGGAGCTCTACCGGGAGGTGGCGGCCCGATGAGCCCGGAACGCGTCAACCCTCCGGAGCTGTCCCCGGCGACGGGTTTCTCGCACGCGGTCGTCGCCACCGGCGGCCGGCTGGTGTTCCTGGCGGGCCAGACCGCGCTCGACGGTTCGGGGAAGGTGGTCGGCGAGACCCTGCCCGAGCAGTTCGAGCAGGCCCTGACGAACCTGCTGACCGCCCTCGCCGCAGCGGGCGGCGCCCCGGCCGACCTGGCCCGGGTCACCGTGTACGCGGCGGACGTGGCCGACTACCGGGAACACGCGGGCGAACTGGGGCGGGTGTGGCGGCGGTTGGCGGGCCGCGACTACCCGGCGATGGCCGTGATCGGCGTCGTGCGGTTGTGGGACACCGAGGCCCTGGTCGAACTGGACGGCATCGCCGTGCTGCCCTGATCCGGGTCGGGCGCCGGCCCCCGCCCCGGCCCGGGGTGGGCGCCCCGCCCGGGGCCGGTTCCGCTACGCGTTCGGTCCGCCCTCCAGGAGGGCGCCCATCCACTCCTCGATGCCCGCCACCGTGCGCGGCAGCGCCGAGGACATCAGGCGGGCGCCTTCCGAGGTGATGACGAGGTCGTCCTCGATGCGCACACCGATGCCGCGCAACTCGGCGGGCAGGGTCTCGTCGTCGGGCTGGAGGTAGAGGCCCGGCTCCACGGTGAGGACCTGACCCTCCTCCAGGACCCCGTCCAGGTAGGCGTCGGCCCGGGCCCGCGCGCAGTCGTGGACGTCGAGTCCGAGCATGTGGCCGCTGCTGCACAGGGTGTACCGCCGGTGGAGGTCGCCCCGCGCGTCCTTCAGGACCCCCCAGTCGGCCAGTCCCTCCGCGATGACCCGCATGCCGGCCCGGTGGAAGTCCCGGAAGCTCGCGCCCGGGCGCAGCGCCGCCATGCCGGCGTCCTGGGCGGCCAGGACCAGTTCGTACACCTGCCGTTGCACCGGGGAGAAGCGTCCGGACAGCGGGAGCGTGCGGGTGATGTCGGCGGTGTACAGGGTGTCCGTCTCGACGCCCGCGTCGAGCAGGAGCAGGTCGTCGCCGTTCAGTCGGCCGTCGTTGCGGATCCAGTGCAGCACGCAGGCGTGGGCGCCCGAGGCGGCGATCGTGTCGTAGCCGGTGCCGTTTCCCTCGGCGCGGGCGCGCAGACCGAAGACGCCCTCGATCCAGCGCTCCCCGCGTTCGTGGGCCAGGGCCTGCGGCAGGGCCCGCACGACGTCCTCGAACCCGGCGGTGGTGTGGTCCACGGCCAGTTGGAGCTGACCGACCTCCCACGCGTCCTTGACCAGCCGCAGCTCCGACAGGGCGGTGGCCAGCTCGTGGTCGGTGGCGGCGTCGCGGGCCGGCGGGGTGCCGAGGGAGTCCAGGTGCGCGCAGCGGATGCCGGTCAGGAGTTCCGCCTCCGCCAGGTCGGGGCGGCGACCGACCCAGAACTCGCCGTAGCGGCGGTCGCGGTAGAACTCCTCGCCGCCGCCGGCCCGGGGTGAGCGCGGGCGCAGGTACAGCACGGCCTCGTGGCCGCTCGGACCGGAGGGCTCCAGCACCAGTACGTGCCCCACCTGGTCCTCGCCGGTCAGGCCGGTGAGCCAGGCGTAGGCGCTGTGCGGTCGGAAGCGGTGGTCGCAGTCGTTGGAGCGGACCTTCAGCTCGCCCGCCCGGACGACGAGCCGCTCGCCCGGGAAGAGCGCCGAGAGGCGGGCCCGGCGTGCGGGGGTCACGGCGTGGGCGGGGACGCGTGCTGCGGCGGACAGCGGTGAGGCCGCCCAGTCCGCCGCCATGAAGCGGGACAACTCGCCGGATACCGGCAGGTCGTGACTGCCGATGTGGAGGCCGGAGGGGTGGTCGGTCATGGAGGCTCCCTCAAGAAGTACCGAACTGGTGGGCGCATAGGTCTTGTCAGTGCAATTTCACATTACTATGTTACAGCTCACACCTCGGCACGTTAATCCCCGTCAAACGCCGTGTGACGCAGGGCAGTTCACGCATCAATTCCCCCACCTCCCTCCCATCCAGGAGTTCCCGGTGTCCCAGCACAGAGCCGTGCGCACGTCCCTCCTCTCCGCCGCCGTGGCGGTCACCCTCCTCGCCACCGCCGGCCAGGCCGTGACCCAGGCGTCCGAGCGGGGCACCCCCGCCGCCGCGAGCGGCGCCTCCGCGCCCGCCACCTTCGGCCCGGCCGCCCCGGCCGCCGCACCGAACCCCTTCGACGAGGTCGACCGCCTCGCCAACGCACAGGAGCCGGTGGCGGCGCCCGCCCTGGCCCCCGGCGGCAAGGCCGCGACGGGCGGTCGGGTGCCCGGCGCCGCGCCGGCCGCCTCGTCGCCGGTCTCCGCCGCCTCGTCGGAGCGTTCGGAGAAGAACCGCGCGTCGGCCTCCGCCGATGCCGCGCCCCTCGCGCGGAGCGTCGCGGCGGGCGTCCCCTGCACCCTTGACGGGATCACGAACCTCGGCCCGGAGCAGTTCGCCGACTTCCTCGGCGACCAGGCCGTCCTCGCCGACGGCTGTCTGAGGGGCCTCATCTGGACGTGGGACGCCCGGCTGACACCGGTCATGTCCGACGCCCACGTCCAGGCGGTCTCCCGCCGGATATCGACCCTCGCCGCGGCCCACGACGGCCGCAACTCCTCACACCTGGAGGAGATGTTCACCTACCTGCACGCCGTCGCCTACCACGACTACGCGCGCTCCGAGATCGACGTGACCGACGCCCCGACGGTCAACGCCATGCGGCAGGCGATCGCCGACTTCGGCGCCGCCGCCCGCACCTTCGACGTCACGCGGACCAACGCCAACACCCTGCGCGAGGCCCTCTACGCGGCCAGCGCGCCCGGCCTGCGCCACCACCAGCTCGGCCTCATCAAGAAGGTCCTGGCGACCATGGACCCGGCCCACCCGGCCACCCACCACGACGCCGCCTGGGCGGGCGCCGCGCTGGCCGCGCTCTCCGTCAACTACCTGGGCGTCTACCCGGGCAACCAGGACGCCGCCTTCCACACGGCGGTGGCGGGGGACCCCTCGTACCGCGCCGCGTTCAAGGCCTTCGCGACCCACACCCACCTCAAGGGCACCGCGAACGCCTGGGTGGTGCGCGACGCGCTCAGCGAGTACGCCCGCTTCGGTGAGATAGCCGGCCTGCGCGCCGGCATAACCGCCGACCTCGGCGGGATGCTGGACCAGGTCAAGCGGGACTTCGGCAACGGCAGCGAGCAGTGGGCCAAACTCGTCTCCTGGCTCAATTACTACGACGCCTGCAAGCCGTACGGGGTGTGCAAGGAGGACATCGAGAAGCAGATCTTCCCGTACACCTACACCTACGACAACGGCGCCATCAAGGTCCGCACCGGCCTCGACCGGGCCACCGTCGACCAGCTGTACTACGCGAGCAAGCAGGTCAAGGCCCAGTACCACCGCGTCCTCGGTACCGACCAGCCGCTCGCCGGCGACCCGAACTCCACGCTGAACATCGTGCTGTACGGCTCCCGGGCCGACTACGAGAACTACCACCCGATCCTCACGGGGTACGACACCAACAACGGCGGCATCTACATCGAGAACGGCGCCACCTTCTACACCTACCAGCGCCGCGTCCCGCAGGACTCCTCCCTCACCCTGGAAGAGCTCTTCCGCCACGAGTACACGCACTACCTCAACGGCCGCTACGCCGTCCCCGGCTTCTTCGGCGAGGGTCCCTGGTACGAGGGCGACCGCACGACCGCCATGGACGAGGGCACCGCCGAGTTCTTCGACGGGGCGACCCGCGACAACGGCATCGCCGTCCGCAAGTCCCTCGTGAAGAGCATCATCGCCGACACGGCCGGCGGTGGCCCGCGCATGACCGTCGAGCAACTGCTCAACGCCACCTACGACGGCGACGGCTTCCGCTTCTACAGCTACGCGGGGACCTTCTTCGAGTTCCTGTGGACCGAGAAGCCCAGCCTGCTGCGCGAGATGTACACCCACCTGCGCGCCAACGACGTGGCGGCGTACGACTCCTGGCGCCACCGGATGGGCGCGGACACCTACCTCCAGCGCGACTACACCCGCTTCCTCGACGCCCAGATCGCCAAGGTCGACCAGCTCCACGTGCCGAACACCACGTTCACGCCGAACGACCGGCTGCGCGACTCCGCGCTCGCCTCGGTGAAGTCGACGTTCGCCACCGCCACCTACAACACCCCGGACTGCGTGGAGAACGGCGACCCCGGCAAGCGCCGCTTCACGTGCACGGGTCGGATCAGCGCGAACCTGAAGAACTGGCGCAGCGACGACCAGAACTTCAAGGACATGTCCGAGACGGTCGACTACTTCATCCTCGACCGGGCCGGTGCGGCCTCCAACAACCTGGCCGACATGAACTGCTCCTTCGGCCCGGTGGAGATCTGGACCAACCGGACGGCGGGGACCTCCCCCTACAGCTGTGAGGGCCCGCTCCGCAGCTGATCCGGGCCCGGGTCGGTCCCCAGCCGTACGGGGGGAGGGACCGGCCCGGGTCACCCTGGGAAACCTCAAAAGAATGTGACATATTACTGCCGTGTTCCAGACCCACTCCCCGGACGTCGTCATCATCGGCGCCGGTGTCGTCGGAGCCGCGTGCGCCTACTACGCGGCGTGCTCCGGGCTCTCCGTCGCCGTCGTCGACCGCGGCTCCGTCGCGGGCGGCACGACCGGCGCCGGGGAGGGCAACCTGCTGGTCTCCGACAAGGAGGCCGGCCCCGAACTCGACCTCGCCCTGCTCTCCACCACCCTGTGGCGCGAACTCGCCGCCGTCCTCCCGCCGGAGACGGAGTACGAGGCCAAGGGCGGCCTGGTCGTCGCACCCGACGACACCACCCTCAAGGCCCTGCGCGGCTTCGCCGACGGCCAGCGCGCCCACGGGGTCGTCTCCACCGAGATCGGACCGGACGCCCTCCACGAACTGGAACCCCACCTCGCCCCGGGCCTCGCGGGCGGCTTCCACTACCCGCAGGACGCCCAGGTGCAGCCGGCCCAGGCCGCGGCCCGACTGCTGGCCGCGTCGGGGGCCACCCTTTACCTGGGGGAGGAGGTCACCGGGATCCTCCTCGCCGACGGCGCGGCCCGCGGCGTCCGCACGCCCCGCCGCACCCTGCACGCCCCGGCGGTGGTCAACGCGGCGGGCACCTGGGGCGGCCACGTCGCCGCCCTCGCCGGTAGCACCCTCCCGGTCCTGCCGCGCCGCGGCTTCGTCCTGGTCACCGAACCCCTGCCGCGCGTGGTCCGCCACAAGGTCTACGCCGCCGACTACATCGCCGACGTCGCCAGCGGATCCGCCGCCCTGCAGTCCTCGGCCGTGGTGGAGGGCACCCCGGCGGGGCCCGTCCTCATCGGCGCGACCCGCGAACGCGTCGGATTCGACCGCAGCACGTCCACCGAGGCGCTGCGCCGCCTGGCCGGCCAGGCGGCGGCCCTCTTCCCGGTCCTGGCCGACGTCCGCGTCCTGCGCACCTACCACGGCTTCCGCCCCTACCTCCCCGACCACCTCCCCGCGATCGGCCCCGACCCCCGGGTGCCCGGCCTGCTGCACGCCTGCGGCCACGAGGGCGCCGGCATCGGCCTGGCCCCCGCCACCGGCGCCCTGATCGCCGCCGCCCTCACCGCCACCACCCCGGCACTTGACCCCCACCCCTTCCGCCCGAACCGCTTCACGTGACGGCCCGCCCGACCCCGGCCCAACCCACCCGCACCCCGCCCGCCCGCACCCAGCCCACCCGCACTCCGCCCGCCCGCCCGGCCGGAGCCACGGCGCCGGCACCCGAGGAGCCCCTGATGCGCACCCCCCGCTCTCTGGTCGGCGGCAGTCCCACGGCCACGTACGTCCTGCGCTTCGACGGCCGCGAGCTGACCGCGCAGGCCGGCCAGAGCGTCGCGGCGGTGCTCTGGTCCGCGGGCATCCTCGCCTGGCGCACCACCCGCGACGGCGGCGCACCCCGGGGCGCCTTCTGCGGGATCGGCAGTTGTTACGACTGCCTCGTCACCGTCAACGGCCGCCCCAACCAACGCGCCTGCCTCGTCCCCGCCCGCCCGGGCGACGCCGTCACCTCCCAGGAAGGAACCGGCCGTGCCGAACTCGCCGTCTGAGGAAGCCCCTTCGCCCCCGGACGGCGCTCCGACCCCGCCCCCCGCCACCGCCGGCCGGGCGACCGCCGACCTTGCCGTCGTCGGCGCGGGCCCCGCCGGCCTGGCCGCCGCCGTGACGGCCGCGGACCTCGGCCTGCTCGTCACCGTCCTCGACGCGGGCGAGCGCCCCGGCGGCCAGTTCTACCGCCACCCCGCCCCCGGCCTCGGGGCCGCCCGGCCCGAGGCCCTGCACCACGACTGGCGGGCCTTCGCCACCCGCGAAGCCGCCCTGCGCGCCCACGAGTCGGCCGGTCGCATCGCGTACCTCTCCTTCCACCACGTCTGGACCGTCGTCCCGGACGCCGGAGGCTGGACCCTGCACGCGGTGGCCGGACCGGGGGAGGAGCCCGCGACCGTCCACGCCCGGACCGTCCTCCTGGCCACCGGCGCCCACGAGCGCCAATTGCCCTTCCCCGGTTGGACGCTGCCCGGGGTCATCGGGGCGGGCGGGGCCCAGGCCATGCTCAAGGGCGGACTCGTCCTGCCCGGCCGCCGCGTCGTGGTCGCCGGGAGCGGGCCGCTGCTGTTGGCCGTGGCCGGCTCCCTCGCCGCGGCCGGGGCCACCGTCCCCGCGGTCGTCGAGGCCGGCGCGTACACCGCGTACGCCCCCCACGCCGGCGCCCTGCTGCGCAACCCCGGCAAGCTCGTCGAGGGCGCCTCGTACGGGGCCGCCCTGCTGCGCCACGCCATCCGGCTGCGCACCCGGCACGCCGTGACCGAGGCCCACGGCGGCGACCGGGTCGAGGCCGTCACCATCACGCGTCTGGACCGCGACTGGCGTCCGCTGCCCGGCACCTCGCGCAGGATCCCCTGCGACGCCGTCGCCGTCGGCCACGGGCTCGTGCCCCAGCTGGAACTGGCGACCGGCCTCGGCTGCGCCACCCGCCGCTCCCCGGACGGCACCGTCGCCCTCGACCTCGACGAGGAGCAGCGCACGTCCGTCCCCGGCGTCTGGTCCGCCGGTGAGACGGGTGGCATCGGCGGTGCCGGACTGGCCCTGACCGAGGGGGAGATCGCGGCGCACGCGATCGCGGGCCGGCCCGCCCCGGCCGGGCTCGTCCGCCGCCGTTCCCGGCTGCGGGCCTTCGCCGGGGCGATGGCGGCGGCCCACCGCTCCGGCGAAGGCTGGACGGACTGGCTGCGCGACGGGACCGACGTGTGCCGCTGCGAGGAGGTTCCGGCCGGCCGGATCCGCGAGGCGGTCGGGGAACTCGGCGCGCGGGACGCCCGTACGGTCAAACTCCTCACCCGGGCCGGCATGGGCTGGTGCCAGGGCCGGATGTGCGGCCCGGCCGTGGCCGCGCTGGCGGGCGAGGAGCCGGCGCCGGACCGCAGACCGCTGTCCTGCCCGGTCCCGCTGTCCCACCTGGCGGCGCTGCCGCCGTCCTGCCCGCCGCCCCCCTCCGGTTCCGGGGGCGACGGCGCCCCCGGGGCCGGTCCGCGTCCGGGAGCGGCTGCCACCGTCGACGGCTCCTGAGGCCTTCCCGACCCGGCCGCTCCGAACCCTTGTGGCCGCATCACACCCACTAGTAAAATGTCACACACCACACTAGGGAGTCACTTCATGAACCACGCGCCCACCCCCGCGCCCAGCACCGACACCCGCACCCGCCCCTGGCACGGAATCATGGTGGCCACCACCCTGCCCCTGCGCGAGGACGACCTCGGCGTCGACTACGACGCCTACGCCGAACACGTCCGATGGCTGATCGCCAACGGCTGCGACGGCGTGGTCCCCAACGGCTCCCTCGGGGAATACCAGACCCTCACCGACGAGGAGCGGGCCCGCGTCGTCCGTACCGCCGTCGAGGCCGCCGGTGACGGCAGCCGCGTCATGCCGGGCGTCGCCGCCTACGGCAGCGCCGAGGCCCGCCGCTGGGCCGACCAGGCCGCCGAGGCCGGAGCGGGCTCCGTCCTGCTCCTGCCCCCCAACGCCTACCGCGCCGACGAGGACGCGGTACGCGCCCACTACGCGGAGGTCGCCCGCGCGGGCCTGCCCGTCGTCGCGTACAACAACCCCATCGACACCAAGGTGGACCTCGTCCCCTCCCTCCTCGCCCGGCTCCACGCCGACGGCTCCGTCGTCGCCGTCAAGGAGTTCAGCGGTGACGTCCGACGCGCCTACGAGATCGCCGAACTCGCCCCGGGCCTCGACCTGCTCATCGGCGCCGACGACGTCCTCCTCGAACTCGCCCTCGCCGGCGCGGTCGGCTGGATCGCCGG
Organism: Streptomyces sp. NPDC040432; assembly: GCF_055595445.1. Taxonomy (NCBI): domain Bacteria; kingdom Bacillati; phylum Actinomycetota; class Actinomycetes; order Kitasatosporales; family Streptomycetaceae; genus Streptomyces; species Streptomyces sp. NPDC040432. The sequence goes on from NZ_JBVIVP010000029.1 coordinate 85,389, forward strand.
ATACCCCAACGCCCTGCCCGCCGCCTCCGCCACCCTCTACCGGGCGGCCGTCGCCGGCGACCTCACCACCGCGCTGCCGCTATACAAGTCCCTGCACTCCCTGCTCCGCTGGGACTCCAGGACCGAGTTCGTCCAGGCCATCAAGCTCTCCATGGACCTGGCCGGCCGCCCCGGCGGCCCCACCCGCCCGCCGCGCTTCCCCCTCACCGGAGACGTCGAGGCCGCCGTCCGCGCCGCCACCGAGAAGGCGCTCGCCGAAGGCCTCTCCTAAGGGCTGTCCCGTAATCCCCGGTGGATCGGCGCACGGCGTCGGATGCGGTGCCTCGCAAGGCGGAGGAGCGCCCGCATACTGGGCGTATTCGGGCGTTTCGACAACGCGGCGAGGTGCCGTAGCCGGCGTCGTGCGCCCGCCGGGGATTGCGGGACAGCCCTTAGGACCTGTCGTCAAACTCCCGTCTGCCTCGCGGGCGACGACGGGACTTTGGCGACAGGTTTTGGGGGCACCCGGGCCGACACGGGCGTCGGCCCCCGGCTCGGGCCCGCCCGCCACCGGCCCTGTCCGCCCGTCCTGCCGCCCGCTCGTCCGGGCGTTCCGCCCGTCCGCCCGTCCTGTCCGTCCTGTCCGTTCTGCGCGTCTTGCGGGCGGGCAGGCCCAGCCCTCAGGGGAACCCATGCGCACGCGCCACATCTACCACGCGGTGGACTCGCACACCGAGGGCATGCCGACCCGGGTCATCACCGGCGGAGTCGGGGTGATCCCCGGCGCCACCATGGCCGAGAAACGGCTCCACTTCATGGAGCACACGGACCACGTCCGCACCCTCCTCATGTACGAGCCGCGCGGCCACGCGGCGATGAGCGGCGCGATCCTCCAACCCCCGACCCGCCCCGACGCCGACTTCGGCGTCCTCTACATCGAGGTGTCCGGCCTGCTGCCCATGTGCGGCCACGGCACCATCGGGGTGGCCACCGTCCTGGTCGAGACCGGCATGGTCCCGATCGTCGAACCGGTCACCACCGTCCGGCTCGACACCCCGGCCGGCCTGGTCCGCGTGGACGTCCGCGTCGAGGACGGTGCGGCCACCGCCGTCACCCTCACCAACGTGCCCTCCTTCTGCGTCGGCCTCGACCTGAAGGCGGAGGTCCCCGGCTTCGGCACGGTCACCTACGACCTCGCCTACGGCGGGAACTTCTACGCCTTCGTCGAACTGGACGCGCTCGGCCTGCCCTTCGACCGGGCCCGCAAGGACGACCTGCTCGCCGCGGGCCTCGCCGTCATGGACGCCGTCAACGCCTCCCCGGACCGGCCCGTCCACCCCGAGGACCCCTCCATCACCGGGCTCAAGCACGTCTACCTCGCCGCCCCCGGCTCCGACGCCCGCCGCTCCCGCCACGCGATGGCCATCCACCCCGGCTGGTTCGACCGCTCGCCGTGCGGCACGGGAACCAGCGCGCGCATGGCCCAGCTCCACGCCCGCGGCCTGCTGGAACTCGACACCGACTTCGTCAACGAGTCCTTCATCGGCACCGAGTTCACCGGCCGGCTGACCGCGCGGACCACCGTCGCCGGACGACCCGCCGTCATCCCCACCATCACCGGCCGGGCCTGGATCACCGGCACCGCCCAGTACTTCCTCGACCCGACCGACCCCTTCCCCGGAGGGTTCCTGCTGTGAGATCCGTACGGACCACCGACTACCACGCCGCGGGCGAGCCCTTCCGGATCGTCGACACCCGCGACACCGGCATGGCCCCCGCGCCCGGGGACACCGTCGCCGAGCGCTGCGTGACCGCCATCGGACCCGGCGGCTCCGGCACCGCGCCGCGCCCCGGCCCGCTGGACGACGTACGACGCCTGCTCGTGCGGGAGCCGCGCGGACACGCCGGAATGTACGGCGGGTTCGTCGTGCCCCCGGACGACGACGGCGCCCACTTCGGAGTCCTGTTCTGGCACAAGGACGGCTACTCCACCGCGTGCGGCCACGGCACGATGGCGCTCGGCGCCTGGGCCGTGGACACCGGCCGGGTGCCGGCCCCGGCCGACGGAGAGGTCCAGGTGCGCATCGACGTGCCCTCCGGGCGGGTCCGCGCCACCGTTCACCGCGCCGACGGCCGCACCACCGGCATCACCTTCCGCAACGTCCCTGCCCGGGTCGGCGCCCGCAAGGTGTCGGTCGCCACCACCCTCGGCATCGCCGAGGTCGACATCGCGCACGCCGGCGCCTGCTACGCCTCGGTCCGGGCCCGGGACCTCGGACTGGAAGTCACCCGCGCCGCACTGCCCGAGCTCACCCGGGCGGGGCAGGAGATTCGGGCGGCGCTGGCCGGCCACCCCGCCACCTGGCACCCCGACGGGCCGCTGCTCTCCGGGGTGTACGGGGTGATCCTCCACGAGGAGCTGCCCGACACCCCGTTCGGCCCCCACCAACGCAACGTCACGGTCTTCGCCGACGGCCAGATCGACCGCTCACCCTGCGGCTCCGGCACCTCGGCCCGGCTCGCGCTGCTCGCCGAGGACGGCCGGCTCGGCGCGGGCGAGGACCTGCTGCACGAGTCGGTCGTGGGTTCCGTGTTCACCGGCCGCATCCTGGAGGGAGGGGTCACCGAGGTCACCGGCGCGGCCTACCGCACCGGCGAGCACAACTTCACCGTCGACCCGTACGACGCCCTCGGCGCGGGATTCACCCTGTGATCGGGCACGGGTCCGGGGCGCCCGCGAAGCCCGGGAGCGCGCGCACCGGGGCCGCGCGGACCGGCTCCGACGGCTCCGGGCCCGTCCGGCTCGGGGCCGAGGAGATGGCCGGGCTCCTCACACCGGCCGGGGCCGCCGACGCCCTCGCGGCGGTCCTGCTCGGCGGCCTCGACCCGGAGACCTGCCCCCGACGCACCGCCCTCGACGTCCCCGGCGGTGAACTGCTGCTGATGCCGGCCGCGTCCGGAGCGTACGCCGGGGTGAAGATCGCCGGCGTCGCGCCGGGCAACCCCGCCCGCGGCCTGCCCCGCATCACCGGCAGCTACCTGCTCCTCGACGGGCCCACACTGCGCCCGCTGGCCCTCCTCGACGGTGCGGCCCTCACCACCCTGCGCACCCCGGCCGTCTCCGCCCTGGCCCTGCGTCACCTCGTCCCGGTGGGGAAGCCGCTGCGGCTGGTGCTGTTCGGTTCGGGACCGCAGGCGTACGGCCACCTCGAAGCGGTGCTCGGGGTGCGGGAGCTCGCCGAGGTGGTGGTCGTCGCCCGGGATCCGGCGCGGGCCGCGCAGCTGGTGGCGCACGCCGGCTCCCTCGGCGCGGCGGCCCGTACCGGCGTGGCCGGGGACGTGGCGGGCGCGGACCTGGTCGTGTGCTGCACCACGGCCCGCGAACCCCTCTTCGACGGGCGGCTGGTGGCGCCGGGCGCGGTGGTCGTCGCCGTCGGATCGCACGAGCCCGACGCCCGCGAGACGGACACCGCGCTCGTGCGCCGGGCGGCCGTGTACGTGGAATCGCGTGCGGCGGCCCTGCGCGAGGCGGGCGACCTCCTGGTCCCGGAGGCGGAAGGGGCGATCGGGCCCGGTCATATCAACGGCACCCTCGCCGACCTGGTCACGGGCCGGATCGCGGTCGGCGGACGCCCGGGTTGTCCACAGCTCTTCAAGAGCGTGGGCATGGCCTGGGAGGATCTTGCCGTGGCGGTCGCGTTGTTCGAGGCCGCCGGGGCAAGCGGCGAAACGTGACATTGTACGCTGTGCCTCTGCTCGTCGGGGGCGGTGATCGTGTCGGGGGTCTCGGAGGAAATGCAATGGGTGACCTGAAGCAGCACAGTCTCATCAAGGCCCAGGAACGGCTCCGGGACCAGGTCGGCCACGCGCTCCGAGCCGCCCTGATAGCGGGTGAGCTGCGCCCCGGCAGCGTCTACTCGGCCCCCGGTCTCGCCGCCGAACTCGGCGTCTCCGCCACACCCGTCCGCGAGGCGATGCTGGACCTGGCCCGCGAGGGCCTGGTCGAGCCCGTCCGCAACAAGGGCTTCCGGATCACCGAGGTCAGCGAACGCGACCTGGACCAGTACACCGAACTGCGCACGATGATCGAGGTCCCGACCATCGGCAGGATCACGAAGATCGCCACGGCCGAGCAGTTGGAGGCGCTGCGGCCCGTCGCCGAGGAGATCGTCACCAACGCGCGGGAACACAACCTCATCGGCTACCTGGAGGCCGACCGTCGCTTCCACCTCGGCCTGCTGGCCCTGGCGGGCAACGACCGTCTGGTGGAGACGGTCGGCGACCTGCGCAAGCGTTCCCGGCTCTACGGACTGACGGGCCTCGACGAGGCGGGCAAGCTGGTCTCCTCCGCCGAGGAGCACATCGAACTGCTCGACCTGATGCTCACGGGCGACGCCGAGGCGGCCATGGATTGCATGCAGCGCCACCTCGGCCACGTCCGCTCCCTGTGGGCCCAGGGCCGCGACGAACCGGTCGGCCGCACCCCGGGCGGTCTGGGCTCGGGCCTCCCGGCCTAAGGGCTGTCCCGTAATCCCCGGTGGATCGGCGCACGGCGTCGGATGCGGTGCCTCGCAAGGCGGAGGAGCACCCTCATACCGGGCGTATTC
>NZ_JBVIVP010000030.1:0-78966 GCF_055595445.1 Streptomyces sp. NPDC040432
GACCCGATCTGCGCCCTTCAGGCGGCGATGGACGGATACCAGGTCGCCACCCTCGACGACGTCGTCGAGACCGCCGACATCTTCATCACCACGACGGGCAACAAGGACATCATCATGGCCGCCGACATGGCCAAGATGAAGCACCAGGCCATCGTCGGCAACATCGGCCACTTCGACAACGAGATCGACATGGCCGGCCTCGCGAAGATCGAGGGCATCGTCAAGGACGAGGTCAAGCCCCAGGTCCACACCTGGAAGTTCCCCGACGGCAAGGTCCTCATCGTCCTGTCCGAGGGCCGCCTCCTCAACCTCGGCAACGCGACCGGCCACCCGTCGTTCGTGATGTCGAACTCCTTCGCGGACCAGACCCTGGCTCAGATCGAGCTGTTCACCAAGCCCTCCGAGTACCCGACCGACGTCTACGTGCTGCCCAAGCACCTCGACGAGAAGGTCGCGCGCCTCCACCTCGACGCCCTCGGCGTCCGCCTCACCACCCTGCGCCCCGAGCAGGCCGCCTACATCGGCGTCAAGGTCGAGGGCCCGTACAAGCCGGACCACTACCGCTACTGATCCTGACCCGCACGTGGAACAGCCCCCCGCAGCACGGCGGGGGGCTGTTCCACGTGCGGTACCAGCAGCCGGGGTCCGCAGCAGTTGCTACTCGACCACGTCGATGCGGCCCATCTGGCCGCCGGAGGAGTGGCCGAGCTGATGGCAGTGGAAGAGGTACTGGCCCGCGTACGGACCCCAGGTCATGGCTATCTTCACGTTCTCATTCGGCCCGAGCGTGACCGTGTCCTTCAGCCCGGCGTCACGGACGCCGGCCGGCCGGCCGTTCCGCTCCAACACACGGAAGAACGTCAAGTGGGTGTGGAAACTGTGCCACAGGTGGAAGTCGTGCGCTCCCGGCGCGGCGGGCGCCTCCATGTTCTTGACGTTCCAGATCTCGGTCGTGCCGAGTTTGGTCTGCACGTCGACCCGGGCGGGGTCGTAGGCCTTGTTGTTGATGGTCATGGCCGGGAAGGTGCGCAGCTCGAAGTCGCGCTCGACGGTCGCCTTCGGCAACGGCGGGATGTACGAGAGGCGCCCCGGGACCCAGCTGAAATCGATCGCCCTGCGGACCACGTCGAAGCGCATGACCTCGGGCCGCTCGTTGGGGCGCGCACCGGTGTTCTCCAGGACGATGGACTTGCCGACGCCGTACCGCGAGAAGTCCACGACGACCTCGACGCGTTCGCCGCCCAGCATGACCAGTTCCGTCTGTTCGACCGGGGCCTCCAGCAGACCACCGTCGCTGGCGATCTGTGTGAAGGGTGTCCCGTCCGCGAAGCGCAGCTTGATGTAGCGGTTGACACTGGCGTTGTAGATGCGCAGCCGGTACTTGCGGGCGGCGACTTGGAAGTACGGCCGCTCCTTTCCGTTGACCAGCACGTTCGAGCAGTCCGACGGGCGGGTGTACAACAGGTTGCCGTTGGCCTCGACCAGGGCTTCGCGGATCACCAGAGGGACGTCGTAGGAACCCTTGGGCAGCGGGAGGTACTGGTCCTCGCGGTCGCTCAACAGGTACAGACCCGCCATGCCCATGTAGACGTTCGTGTCCTCAAGGTGGTGCGCGTGGTCGTGGTACCAGAGGGACGACGCTCGCTGCTTGTTGGGATAGCGGTACGTGCGTTCCGCTCCGGGTGCGATGACGTCCATGGGCAGACCGTCGTGCTCCGAGCGGACGTGGCCGCCGTGCAGGTGCACCGCGGTGTTCACGGACAGTTCGTTGATCTGGCGCACCGCCACCTCGCGGCCGGCTTGGGCCTGGATGGTGGGTCCGGGGAAGGTTCCGTTGTAGGTGCGGACCTTCGACTTCAGGCCCTTGACGATCTCCACCTCGGCTTCCCGCATCCGTATCTCGTACAGGTCGGAGGTGGCGGTGGCCGAGGTGCGCGACAGGACCGGAGGTACGGGCATCGCATGGTCGAACGGTACGGCGGCGGCCACCTCGACCGCTGAGCTCGCGGCGGAGGCGGAGCCACCACCGGTTACCCGGTCCCACGGGAATACGGCAGCGGCTCCGGTCACGGCACCCGCCTTCATCAGGTTCCGACGATTCAGCATGGACCAGGCTCATTTCGTAGGAGTGTCTTTTCGGTGCGCCGCGGCTCCCAGGGCAGGCCGGTGGTGAACACGAGCAGCAGGCCCGCCAGGACGCACAGCCGCACCACCGAGACGGTGTTGTCGGCGATGGCCGGCCAAAGGGCCGCGGCCTTTCCCGGCGAGATGGCCATGGCCAGGACCGTCACCGGAACGGTCACCACGCCGCTCGCCGCAGACGCGGCGGCGACGAACGAGAGCTGCACGGAGAACGTCCCCATGCCGGGTGTCCGCAGGCGGCTCTCGGAGCGGCGCAGCAGGTACGCGGCCAGTGCTATGAGGGGCAGCACGAGGTACAGCGCCGCGGCGGCGAGGGCGAGTACGGATCCCATCCCGGCCACCTCCGACGGAATCGGGGCGCCGGCCGGGTCCGGCCCGCCGTGCCACCACGCATGGTCACCCGGCTGTGGTCCGGGGGGCTTCGCTCGATCGTGCGTCACCCAGGCGATGGCGGCCGTGGCCGCGAAGGCGAACAGTCCGAGCGCGGCGGGACGCAGGGGAGCCGGGCCCCGGGACCGCGTTCGAAGTGCCGGCTCGCTGCTTCCCGCAGCCGTTCGTACCGTGTCGCCCGGTACGGCGACGTCCAACGAGCCGCGCATTGAGCCCGCCGGACTTCCGACTGCACGAAGGCGCGCCGGGACTTCGTCCCGATCCGACATGAACTTCCCCCAGTTCGTGTACCAGGGGGCCAGGCTGGCAGAGCCCGCTAGAGACGGGCTGGAACCCGGTCCGCCGGCCCGGGGCCTCCCACCGGGCCGGGTCCTCCCCGCCACGTCACCAGCAACCTTCGACCTGACGTCGAGCGGAGCTGCCCAGGCTCGTCCAGCAGACACGGAATGACAGGGGGTGACCGGCTCGCCGGCGGCGCCGCCCACCGGATACGCCCGGCGACCGCGCCGCACCGACAGCACAGCAGAAGGACTCACCCGTGAAGGACACCCAATGACCCGACGCGTCGTCATCACCGGAATCGGCGTGGTCGCGCCCGGGGGAGTGGGCACCAAGGAGTACTGGTCCCTGCTCACCTCCGGCAGGACCGCGACCCGTGCCATCAGCCTGTTCGACGCCTCCCCGTTCCGATCCCGCATCGCAGCCGAGGCGGATTTCGATCCCCTCGACCACGGATTCACCGCCGAAGAGGCCCTGCGCCTCGACCGAGCGGCTCAGTTCGCGATCGTCAGCGCCGGCGAGGCTCTGCGTGACAGCGGGCTGGCCGGTGCGGAACTGGACCCCACGCGTACCGGTGTGACACTCGGCAGCGCGGTCGGCTGCACCATGGGCCTGGACACCGAGTACAACGCGGTGAGCCGGGGCGGCAGCACCTGGCAGGTGGACCACACCCTGGCCGTCCCGCACCTCTTCGACTACTTCGTACCGAGCTCGCTGGCGGCCGAGGTCGCCTGGCGCGTCAACGCCCAGGGCCCCGTGTCGGTGGTGTCCACCGGCTGCACCTCCGGCCTCGACTCCATCGGGCACGCCGTCGAGCTGATCCGCGAGGGCAGTGCCGATGTGATGATCACGGGTGCGACCGAGGCGCCCATCTCCCCGATCACCGTCGCCTGTTTCGACGCGATCAAGGCGACTTCGCCGCGCAACGACGATCCGGAGACCGCCTCGCGGCCGTTCGACGCATCCCGGAACGGGTTCGTGCTCGGTGAGGGGTCCGCCGTTCTGGTGTTGGAGGAGTTGGAGAGCGCCCGGCGCCGAGGCGCCCACGTCTACGCGGAGATCGCGGGCTTCGCCAGCCGCTGCAACGCGTACCACATGACGGGCCTTCGGGCCGACGGCGCGGAGATGGCGGAGGCGATCACCGTCGCGCTGGACGAGGCTCGCCTCGACCCCACAGCCATCGACTACATCAACGCCCACGGTTCGGGCACCAAGCAGAACGATCGCCACGAGACGGCCGCCTTCAAGCGGAGCCTCGGGCATCGGGCCTACGAGGTTCCCGTCAGCTCCATCAAGTCGATGATCGGTCACTCGCTCGGCGCCATCGGGTCCCTGGAGATCGCAGCCAGTGCCCTGGCCATCGAGCACAACACGGTGCCACCCACCGCGAATCTCCACACGCCCGACCCCTCCTGTGACCTGGACTACACCCCGCTCGTCGCGCGCGAGCAGCGCACCGACACCGTGCTCAGCGTCGGCAGCGGATTCGGCGGCTTCCAGAGCGCCATGATTCTGACCCGCCCGCGCCTGGGAGATGCAGCATGACCGCCGAGACCCCCACGACCACCCGCACGGCGACCGCGGATCGCGGCGTCCGTACGGCCGCCCCTGTCGTCACGGGCATAGGTGTTGCCGCGCCGAACGGCCTGGGCACCGAAGCATGGTGGAGCGCGGTCCTGCGCGGCGAGAGCGGCATCCGGCCGGTGGGTCGCTTCGACGCCGCCCAGTACCCGGCCAAACTCGCCGGGGAGGTTCCCGGTTTCGACGCCGCCGAGCACATTCCCGGCCGGCTCCTGCCACAGACCGACCACATGACCAGGCTCGCGCTGACCGCCGCCGACGAGGCTCTCGCCGACGCGGGCGTCGATGTCGCGGCCCTGCCCGACTTCTCGGCCGGTGTCATCACGGCCAGTTCCGCCGGCGGTTTCGAGTTCGGCCAGAAGGAACTCCAGGCGCTGTGGAGCAAGGGTGGCCAGTACGTCAGCGCCTACCAGTCGTTCGCCTGGTTCTATGCGGTCAACACCGGTCAGATTTCGATTAAGAACGGCCTGCGTGGGCCCAGTGGCGTCCTCGTCACCGAGCAAGCCGGCGGTCTCGACGCCGTGGCCCAAGCCCGCCGACAGCTCCGCAGGGGCGTCAGACTGCTGGTCACCGGCGGTGTGGACTCCTCGATCTGCCCGTGGGGCTGGGCCGCGCACCTCGCCGGTGGTGAACTGACCGCCGAAGAGGACCCGAACCGGGCGTACGTTCCGTTCTCCGCCGACGCGAGCGGCCATGTGGCGGGCGAAGGCGGTGCGCTGCTCGTCCTGGAAACCGCGGACTCCGCCCGTGAGCGGGGTGCGACGGTCTACGGATCGGTCGCGGGTTATGCCTCCACCTTCGACCCGGCACCCGGCTCGGGTGGCACCCCCCGCCTCCAGGCCGCCGCCGAACTCGCCCTTCGCGAAGCGGGGCTCACTCCCGCGGACGTCGACGTGGTCTTCGCCGATGCCGCAGGACGCCGGTCGACCGACCGTGACGAGGCGCGTGCCATCGCCGCACTCTTCGGGGAGTACGGCGTCCCTGTGACCGCGCCCAAGACCATGACCGGTCGGCTTGCCGCCGGAGGAGCCTCACTCGACCTGGCGGCCGCCCTGCTCGCGTTGCGCGACCAGGTGATACCGCCGACCGTGAACGTGGGCCCTCCGGCCGCCGACTGCCCGATCGACCTGGTCACCGAGGTACGCCGGCCGAACCGGCTGCGCACGGCTCTGGTCCTGGCGCGGGGACGGGGCGGCTTCAACGCCGCGATGGTGGTCCGCGCTGCCTAGCGGCGTCGATGCCCACCGGCCGGCCCCTCGGCCGGCGCCGGCCTCGACCTCGCGACCTGGTGGACCGGACGCCCGCTCCGGCACCGGGCCGCCCCACCCCTACTTCGAGAGCCAGGAGGACCGTTGCCCACGCTCAAGCCCAGCGAATACGTCAGCACCATGGCCCAGGTGCCCACCCCGGTCACCGTCGTGACCACCGTCGACGCGACCGGCCGGCGCTGGGGTTTCACCGCCGGCTCCTTCACCTCGCTCTCGCTCGACCCGCCGCTGGTGCTGGTCTGTCCGGCCAAGACGGCCTCCTGCCACCAGGCCTTCGTCTCCGGTGACCGCTTCTTGGTGAACGTCCTGGCGGCGCGGCACGCCGACGTCGCGAGCCATTTCGCCCGCTCGGGCCACGACAAGTTCGCCGACAGCGGGATGGAGCCCTGCGAGCTGGGTCTCCCGGGCCTGCCCGACGCGACGGTCCGCATCGCCTGCACTCTCCACGACGTGCTCGACGGGGGCGATCACAGCATCCTCGTCGGTCGGGTCGAGGAGGTGTCCGTGAGCGGCGGTGCGCCGCTCGTCTACCACAACCGGAGCTTCACCCGGCCGGCCGCAGGCATGGCCGTGGCCTCGTCCCCCTCGTGAAGGCCCGTTCCGGGCCGCCGACTCCGATCCAGGAGACAACAGTGACCGCAAGCCCCCCGTCCGCCGCTCGACTGGTCGAGGTCGCCGAGGAGGTCCACGCGTACGTCCAGCCCGACGGCGGTTGGTGCCTCAACAACGCCGGCCTCATCACGGCCGGCGGCCGTCCCCTGTTGATCGACACGGCGGCCACCGAGTCACGCGCTGCCGCGCTGAAGAGCATGCTCACGCAGGTCACTCCGCACGCCCCTCGCTTCGTCGTCAACACTCATCCCCATGGCGACCACACCTTCGGGAACCGGCTGTTCGCCGAGGACGCGGTGATCATCGCCCACGAGGCCACGCGTGCGGAGATGGACCTCGCCGGACTGCACCTGACAGGGTTGTGGCCGGACGTCTGCTGGGGCGACCTCGCCGTCGAGCTGCCGAGCCTGACCTTCCGCGAGACGCTCACCCTGCACCTGGGCGACGTTCGGGCCCAGCTGATGCACCTGGGGACCGCGCACACCACGAACGACACGGTGGTCTGGCTGCCTGACCAGCGCGTCCTTTTCACAGGCGACATCGTCATGTCCGGTGCGACGCCGTTCTGTCTGACGGGTTCCCTTTCCGGCTCCCTCGCCGTGATCGAAAAGCTGCGGGCGCTCGACCCCCGCACCGTCGTTTCCGGTCACGGTCCGGTGGGCGGCGTCGAAATCCTCGACACCACCGCCGCCTACCTGCGTCACGTGCAGGGTCTGGCGCGCGAAGGGCTGGCGGCCGGACTCACCCCGCTGGAAACGGCCCGTGAGGCCGACCTCGGCCCCTTCGCGGACCTGCTCGACAGCGAGCGCCTCGTACCCAACCTCCATCGTGCCTACGCCGAAGCCGGCGGCGCGGCGCCGGGGCACCACCTCGACATCGGTGAGCTGTTCTCCGAAATGGTCGACTTCCACGGCGGTCTTCCCGCCTGCGCCGCCTGAACGACGTACGGCCCCTCCGTTACCCCCGCGTTGCACACCGTCGACGCCCCGGCGTCTGTTCGGAAGGGACACCATGCCTTACATCAATCCCAAGTTCGGCTACTTCACGGCCATCGAGGTGTTCGCCCTGGAGGACCGCGACAGCCAGGAACGCGTTCTCGACACCAAGCGCCGAAGCATCGACGCCGCAGCCCACCAGGGGTGGGTCTCCTCCAGTCTGCACTCCGGCGTCACGAAGCCGGGCGCAGCCGAATACACGCAGTGGAGCAGCGCCGAGGAACTGGAGGCGCACTTCGCAACCGCCGGTCATGAGGGCGACCAACTGTGGAAGGGTGAGGTCGTCTCCTCCCAGCACCACCCGCTGGTGGACGAGCGGATCGAGGTTTCGTCGGACAGGCAGGACTGGACCTCGATCGCCATTTTGAGGGTGTCCCCGGAGAACCAGCAGGCTCTCATCGACGAGCTGACCCGTCCGCGGGACGAGTGGGTCCACCTGCTGCCCGGTTACGTATCCCACAGCGTCGTGCGAGGGCTGGACGGCACCTTCGTCGTCAACTACGCGCAGTGGGAGAGTGAGGAGACCTACTGGGGGTTCCACGACGTGCCCGAGGAACAGTGGCCGCTGCACGTCCGTGAGTCCCGGGACCGGGCACGCGGCCTGACCCTGTCGGCCGAGTACAACACCTACCGAGTGGTCCACACGCGCTCGGCCGGTTGAGTACGCGAGCGGGCCCTCGCCCCGACAACGTACGGACCCGGCCGCCGGCCGAGGCCGTACGTTGTCGGGGCTTCCTTGCGTGCGCCGCCGCGGGTTCGTCCGGGTCCGGCGCACACCCCGTCCCTCCGGCGGACCTGGACGCGCAAGGCAGCGGAGCTCAAGCGTCATGGGACAGGGTTGGGTCAACCAACCGCCTGGGCCTCCACGCCGCCGCGGCGGCCGCACCGCGCAGGCACCGGGCGCTCGGAAGCCTGATCCGCCGCAGTCGGCCGTGCCGACGTGTCTGCCCGACTCCCGGACCGCGGGCGCGCTCAGTGCCGGAGCAGTCCGATCAACGACCCGCAGAGAGGGTGGGAGAACCATGTCCAGAACGGACGACACGATCCGGTCCCGGATCGATGAGCTCAACGGGATCAAGGAGTCCGCACGGAGCGGCGACGAGGGCGCGACCGAGCGCCAGCACGCCAAGGGCAAGCTCACGGCCCACGAGCGCATATCGCTCCTCCTGGACAAGGGCTCGTTCACCGCGGTGGAGCCGCTGCGGCGGCACCGGGCGACCGGTTTCGGGCTGGAGGCGAAGAAGCCGTACAGTGACGGCGTCGTCACCGGCTGGGGCACGGTCGACGGCCGTACGGTCTTCGTCTACGCCCACGACTTCCGGATCTTCGGCGGGGCGCTGGGCGAGGCCCACGCCGAGAAGATCCACAAGATCATGGACATGGCCGAGAAGGCCGGCGCCCCGCTGGTCTCGCTGAACGACGGCGCCGGCGCCCGCATCCAGGAAGGCGTCTCGGCGCTCGCCGGGTACGGCGGCATCTTCCGGCGCAACACCCGGGCCTCGGGCGTCATCCCGCAGATCAGCGTGATGCTCGGTCCCTGTGCGGGCGGCGCCGCCTACTCGCCGGCGCTGACGGACTTCGTCTTCATGGTCCGCGAGACCTCGCAGATGTTCATCACGGGCCCGGACGTCGTCAAGGCCGTCACCGGCGAGGAGATCACCCAGAACGGGCTGGGCGGCGCCGACGTGCACGCCGGCACCTCGGGCGTCGCGCACTTCGCGTACGACGACGAGGAGACCTGCATCGCAGAGGTCCGCTACCTCCTGGCGCTGCTGCCCTCCAACAACCGTGAGCTGGCCCCCGTCGAGCACTCCGGCGACCCGGCTGACCGGCTCAACGAGGCCCTGCTGGACCTGGTTCCCACACAGTCCGGGCAGGCCTACGACATCCGCAAGGTCATCGAGGAGGTCGTCGACGACGGCGACCACTTCGAGGTCCATCCGGCCTGGGCGCCGAACCTCGTCTGCTCGCTGGCCCGGCTCGACGGACACGTCGTCGGCATCGTCGCCAACAACCCCGCCGCGATGGCCGGCGTCCTCGACATCGAGGCCTCCGAGAAGGGCGCGCGGTTCGTCCAGTTCTGCGACGCCTTCAACATCCCGCTCGTCACCCTCGTGGACGTGCCCGGCTTCCTGCCCGGCGTCGACCAGGAGCACAACGGGATCATCCGGCGGGGCGCCAAGCTGCTGTACGCGTACTGCAACGCCACCGTCCCGCGGATCTCCCTGGTCCTGCGCAAGGCGTACGGCGGCGCGTACATCGTCATGGACTCCCGCTCCATCGGCGCCGACCTGGCGCTGGCCTGGCCCACCAACGAGATCGCCGTGATGGGCGCCGAGGGCGCCGCGAACGTGGTCTTCCGCCGGGAGATCGCCGCGGCGGACGACCCCGACGCCGCCCGCGCGCAGCGCATCGCGGAGTACAAGGACCAGCTGATGCACCCGTACTACGCGGCGGAGCGCGGCCTCATCGACGACGTCATCGACCCGCGCGACACCCGCTCGGTGCTGATCCGTTCGCTGGCCATGCTGCGCGCCAAGCACGCCGACCTGCCCGCGCGCAAGCACGGGAACCCGCCCCAGTGAGTGCCGGCGGTCCGGCACCGGACGAGGAGAACCCCATGGACACGCAGCAGCCCGGACACCTGATCCGCGTGGTGAAGGGGCATCCCGACGCCGAGGAACTGGCGGCGCTCACCGCGGTGGTCCTCGCCCGGTCGGCGGCCGCCGAGGGCCAACACGGCGGTACGGCCGGCAGCGGCCCGGCCCTGGCCAGCTGGCACCGGCCCGAACGGGTCCGGGGTTTCCTCGGCCCGCGCACCTGGCGCGACAACTCGACCGAGGCGCGGTCCGCCTGACGGCACGGAACTTTTTCTTCCTTTCCCCGCAAGGAGACACGAACATGGCACACCTCGTCAGCGAGGCCCTCGGACGGACGCGTTTCGAGGTGGCGGAATGAGGCTCCTGGTCACCGGCGGAGCCGGGTTCATCGGCTCGCACTTCGTCCGGACCCTGCTCGACGGAGGGTACGACGGGCACGACGGCACCCGGATCACCGTCCTCGACAAGCTCACCTACGCGGGCAACCGGGACAACCTGCCGGCCGCGCACCCCCGGCTGGACTTCGTCCGCGGCGACATCTGCGACGAGGCGCTGCTGCGCGAACTGCTGCCCGGCCACGACGCGATCGTCCACTTCGCGGCCGAGTCCCACGTCGACCGCTCCGTGCACTCCGCCGCCGAGTTCGTCCGCACCAACGTCGGCGGTACCCAGACGCTCCTGGACGCGGCGCTGGCCACCGGTGTGCGGCGCGTCGTGCACGTCTCCACCGACGAGGTCTACGGCTCGATAGCCGAGGGCGCCTGGACGGAGGAGTGGCCGTTGCTGCCGAACTCCCCGTACGCCGCGTCCAAGGCCGCCTCCGACCTGATCGCGCGCTCGTACTGGAAGACCCACGGCCTCGACGTGTCGATCACCCGGTGCTCGAACAACTACGGGCCCCACCAGCACCCCGAGAAGCTGATCCCGCTGTTCGTCACCAACCTCCTCGAAGGCCTCCGGGTGCCGCTGTACGGCGACGGACGCAACATCCGCGAATGGCTCCACGTCGACGACCACTGCCGGGCCATCGCCCTCGTCCTCGACAAGGGCCGCGCCGGCGAGGTCTACAACATCGGTGGCGGGAACGAGCAGACCAACCTGCACATCACCGAACGCCTCCTCGCCCTGTGCGGGGCCGACGCCTCCGCGGTCCACCGGGTGGCCGACCGCAAGGGGCACGACCTGCGGTACGCCCTCGACGAGACCAAGATCCGCGAGGAGCTCGGGTACGCGCCGCGCGTCTCCTTCGAGCAGGGGCTGGCCGACACCGTCGCGTGGTACCGCGACAACCCCGGCTGGTGGAAGGCCGTGAAACACCAGAGCGACGACTTCGGCCGACAGAGCCGGGAAGGAACCACGTCATGAACGTCCACAAGGGACTCATCCTCGACGAGACCGCGAAGTTCCATCAGGACGCGCAGGACCAGGGGCCCTTCGTCCCCGGCACCACCGAGATCTGGCCGGCCGGAGCGGTCCTGGACGAGCGCGACCGCGCGGCCCTGGTCGAGGCGGCCCTGGAGATGCGGATCGCGGCCGGTCCCAGCTCCCGCCGGTTCGAGTCGCGGTTCGCCCGGAAGATGGGCCACCGCAAGGCGCACCTGGCCAACTCCGGTTCCTCGGCGAACCTGCTGGCCATGACGGCCTTCACCTCGCACCTGCTGGAGGACCGCGCCCTCAAGCAGGGCGACGAGGTCATCACGGTCGCCGCGGGCTTCCCGACCACCGTGAACCCGATCATCCAGAACGGGCTCGTCCCCGTCTTCATCGACGTCGAACTCGGCACCTACAACACGACCGCCGAGCGGGTCGCGCAGGCCATCGGCCCGAAGACCCGCGCCATCATGATCGCGCACGCCCTCGGCAACCCCTTCGAGGTCGCCGAGATCGCGCAGCTGGCGCAGGACCACGACCTGTACCTGATCGAGGACAACTGCGACGCCGTCGGCTCCACCTACGACGGGCAGCTGACCGGCACCTTCGGCGACATCACGACGGTCAGCTTCTACCCGGCCCACCACCTGACCATGGGCGAGGGCGGCTGCGTCCTGACCTCGAACCTGGCGCTCGCGCGGATCATCGAATCGCTGCGCGACTGGGGCCGGGACTGCTGGTGCGAGCCCGGCGAGACCAACAAGTGCCTCAAGCGCTTCAAGTACCAGATGGGCACCCTCCCCGAGGGCTACGACCACAAGTACATCTTCTCGCACGTCGGTTACAACCTGAAGGCCACCGACATCCAGGCGGCCCTCGGCCTGACCCAGCTCGACAAGCTCGACGACTTCTGCGACGCCCGCCGCCGCAACTGGCGCCGACTGCGCGACGGCCTCGACGGCGTCCCGCACCTGATCCTGCCCGAGGCCACCCCGCGCAGCGACCCGAGCTGGTTCGGGTTCGCGATCACCGTGGACCCCGACGCCCCCTACAGCCGGGCCGCCCTGGTCGACTTCCTGGAGGACCGCAAGATCGGCACGCGGCGCCTGTTCGCGGGCAACCTGACCCGCCACCCCGCCTACATCGGCCGGCCGCACCGCGTCGTCGGCGACCTCACCAACAGCGACATCATCACCGACCAGACGTTCTGGATCGGCGTGTACCCGGCGCTCACGGACGAGATGCTCGACTACGTCATCGCCTCCGTCAAGGAGTTCGTGGGAGGCCACGCGTGACCGGCCCCACCACCTCCCCGGCCGCCGCCCCGGCACTGGTCGCCCGCGTCGACGAGGGACTGCCGCTGCGGCTGTCCCGGTCGACGGGCGCCGCGCGGGGCGCGGCGGCGCACACCACGGACGTCCACACCTGGCTGGAGGAGCGCCGCCGGGCACACCGCTTCCGGGTGGACCGGATCGCCTTCGCGGACCTGGACGGCTGGTCGTTCGACCCGGACACGGGCAACCTCGGCCACCGCAGCGGGAAGTTCTTCACCGTCGAGGGCCTGCGCGTCACCACCGGCTCCGACGGCCGCGAACGGACCTGGCACCAGCCGATCATCCGCCAGCCCGAGGTCGGCATCCTCGGCATCCTGGTCAAGGAGTTCGACGGCGTCCCGCACTTCCTGATGCAGGCCAAGATGGAGCCCGGCAACCGCAACCTGCTCCAACTGTCGCCGACCGTGCAGGCCACCCGCAGCAACTACACCAAGGCCCACAAGGGCGCCGACGTCCGCTACATCGAGTACTTCACCCGACCCGGCCGAGGCCGGGTGCTGGCCGACGTCCTCCAGTCCGAACACGGCTCCTGGTTCCACCGCAAGAGCAACCGCAACATGCTCGTCGAGGCGGTCGGCGACGTCCCCGAGCACGACGACTTCCGCTGGCTGACCCTCGGCGAGATCGGCGAGCTGCTGCGCCAGGACAACGTGGTCAACATGGACGCCCGCACCGTGCTGGCCTGCGCGCCCCTCCAGGACGCCGCAGCGGTCGCCGTGCACTCGGACACCGAGCTGCTGTCCTGGTTCACCGCCGAACGCTCCCGCCACGACGTGAGCGCCGAACGGGTACCGCTCGCGGGCCTTCCCGGCTGGAAGCGCGGCGAGGAGTCCATCGACCACGAGGAGGGGCGCTACTTCGGCGTCGTCGCCGTCGGCGTCCAGGCCGGTAGCCGCGAGGTATCGGGCTGGACACAGCCGCTGTTCGAACCGACGGGGGTGGGCGTCACCGCCTTCCTGACCCGGCGGATCGGCGGGGTGCCCCACGTGCTGGTCCACGCCCGCGTCGAGGGCGGGTTCGCCGACACGGTGGAACTCGGCCCGACCGTGCAGTACACGCCCTCGAACTACGCGCACCTGCCGCAGGAGGAGCGGCCCGCGTTCCTCGACCTGGTCCTGGAAGCCGACCCCGCGCGGATCCGCTACGAGGCCCTGCACTCCGAGGAGGGCGGCCGGTTCCTGAACGCGGAGAGCCGCTACCTGTTCCTCGACGCGGACGAGGACCAGGCCCCGCTCCAGGCCCCGCCGGGCTACCTGTGGGCCACCCCGGCACAGCTCGTGGGCCTGCTGCGGCACAACCACTACCTGAACGTGCAGGCGCGCACCCTGCTCTCCTGCCTGACCTCGGGGGCGGTAACCCTCTGATGGACGCCGTCCGCATCGGCGTGATCGGTTGCGCCGACATCGCACGCCGCCGGATGCTGCCCGCCCTGCGGGCGGCGTCCGGCATCGAACTCGTCGCGGTCGCCGGCCGCGACGCGGCCCGGGCCCGTGCGACGGCCGAGGAGGCGGGCTGCGAGGCCGTCACCGGGTACGGGGCCCTGCTGGCGCGGCCCGACATCGACGCCGTGTACGTCCCGCTGCCCGCCGCCCTGCACGCCGAATGGGTGGAGGCGGCGCTGCGCGCGGGCAAACACGTCCTCGCGGAGAAGCCCCTCACCACCGACCCGGCGGCCACCCGCCGCCTGGTGGACCTGGCCGGAGCCGCCGGCCTGGTGCTGCGGGAGAACGTGATGTTCGTCCACCACTCCCAGCACGCCGCCGTCCGGGCCCTCGTGGAGGGCGGAACCATCGGGGAACCGCGCTCCCTGCGGGCCGAGTTCACCATCCCGAGGCTTCCCGACACCGACATCCGCTACGACGCCGCCCTCGGTGGCGGCGCGCTGTGGGACACCGGGGTCTACCCGGTCCGCGCGGCCCTGCACTTCCTCGGGGACCGGCTGGAGACCGAGGGGGCCGTCCTCACCCGGGGCGGCCCCGACGGCCCCGGCCGGGGCGTCGACACGGCCGGCACGGCCCTGCTCCGCACCCCCGAAGGGGTCACCGCGCAGCTCTCCTTCGGACTGGACCACGGCTACCGCAGCACCTACGAGATCACCGGCAGTCTGGGACGCGTCACCGTCGACCGGGCCTTCACTCCGCCCGCCGCACACCCGCCCACGATCCGGCTCGAACGTTCCACCGGCGTCGAGGAGATCGGCCTCGCCCCGGACGACCAGGTGCTCCGCTCCGTCGCCGCCTTCGTCGCGGACGTCCGCGTCGGCGCCCGACCCGAACCGGTCCTGCTGCGCCAGGCGGAACTGCTCGACGCCATCAATCGGAGCGCGCGCCTCGTGTGAGGCGCGCGACCCGCCGGGGGGCGCCGTCGGACCACGGTCCGGCGCGCCCCCCGCCCATGTACTCCGTACTTCTGGAGAGGCCATGCTTTCGACCCACGACGACGAGATCGCCGACCTGCGCGAGCAGGTGCGGATCCTGCGCGACCGCGCCGACCTGCGCGACCTGTTCGACCGGTACGTCACCGCCCTCGACACGTACGGGGAGGCCGAGCCCGACACCGCCCGCTTCGCCGAACTGTTCACCGAGGACGTCACCTTCACCTTCCCGATCGGCTCGACCGAGGGAATCGAGGGGTTCGCCGCCTTCCAGCGGGAGGCGGGAGCGCGCTGGGCGCGCTCGCACCACCTCGCCTCGAACCACTTCATCGGCCTCGACGGTGACCGGGCCACCCTGCGCGTGCAGCAGCTCACCTTCCACGTCCACCACGACGCGGACCCCGCCGAGCAGCGGTTCGACGTCGGTGGCCACTGCGTGGCGGCCGCCGTACGGACCGACTCCGGTTGGCGGTTGAACCGCGTCGCCTACCACGTCGTGTGGGACTCCGGCGACCGCCTGCCCGAGTTCGTCGGAGGCCGGCTGTGAGAACCCGGTGAACGCCGTGCAGAGAGCGGGCTACCGGCTGCCTGCCCGGCAAGCCGTACGCGCGTCCGCGCACGCCGCTGCCCGGCCGTGCGCGCCGACGATGACCACACTGCTGCGCCGCCGGGCCCTGTGGGGGCTCGCCGTCGCCCGGGGCCGGTCCGCCCGCCGCGGCCCCTGACCCGGCCCCGCCCCGTACGCCCGCCCCGCCAGGAGGTTTCCGCATGGCCCCCTCACCGCCGCCCGGTGCGCCCGTGATCCGGGCCGTCACCCTCGACGGGGGCGGGATCCCGCTGTCCGGGCTGCTCGCCATGCCGCCGGGGGACGCCCCCCGGGCCCTGGTGGTCGCCCTGCACGGCGCCGGGATGAGCGCGGGGTACTTCGACAGCCGGGCCCGGCCCGGCCTCTCCCTGCTGGAACTCGGCGCCTCGCTCGGGCACGCCGTCCTCGCCCTGGACCGGCCCGGGTACGGGGCCTCGGCCGCGGCCCTGCCCGAGGGGCAGGACCTGGCGGGGCAGACCGCCACCCTGCTCCCGGCCCTGGCCGACTTCGCCGGCGCGTACGACGTCGGGGCGGGCCTGCTGCTCGTCGCCCACTCCAACGGGGGGCGCCTCGCCCTGTCCACCGCCGCCGCCCTGGGCGACCGCGGGCCGGATGCGGATCCGATCGGGGCTCCGCTGCTCGGCGTGGACGTCTCGGGGATCGCCCGCCGGCTGGCCGTGGACCGCGCCGCGCTGCCCGGCTCCGGCGGCCCGGTGCAGTGGCGCCGGCACTGGGGGGCGCTGCGGTTCTACCCGCCCGACGCCTTCCGGCTCGGGCAGGAACTGCTGCGGCCCGTACCGGAGGTGGAGGCCCGGGAGATCCTGGAGTGGCCCGCGGCGTACCCCGCCGTCGCGGCTCGGATCCGGGTTCCCGTCCGCTTCACCTTCGCTGAGCAGGAGCAATGGTGGAGGCACGATCCGGACGCGGTGGAGGAATTACTCGCTCCGCTGTCGATGGCGTCCACTGAGGTGGTCCGTCAACCCGACGCCGGCCACAACATCAGCCTGGGATGGGCGGCGCGCGCCTACCACCTGCGTGTCGTGTCCTTCCTGGAAGAGCGCCTGTTGGCCCGGAACGCGGTCCGCGCCCCGGTTCTGACGGGCCCTGACCCGGACCTGAAAAAGGTTGACGTGGATCTGACATAAAGCCCGTTGACCCGTGGATCAGTACCTAAGAGGCTTTTCGTGAGCATCCCGTGACGTGTAACGAAATCCGTCATCACAGGGACACGTCCACTCGTTCTGCCGGTACCCGCTCGATTCAGAATGATTCATCCCGAAAAGGAACACACATGAGTGACGTGAAGGACCTGGTGCAGGTCGCCGGAATCATCGACGCCGAAGAGGCCAAGCTGCTGGCCGAGGAGGGCGTCGACTGGTTCGGTTTCCCGCTCCGCCTCCCGTCGGGCAAGGACGACATATCCGAGGCCGCGGCCACGGAGATCATCGCCGGTCTGGTCGCCCCTCAGGAGGGCGTCCTCATCAGCTACCTGACGGACGCGGACGAGATCAGCGCGTTCACCACCCAGCTCGGTGTCAAGGCCGTCCAGCTCCACGGTGACGTGGAGCCGGAGCAGCTGCGCAAGCTCAAGG
This sequence comes from Streptomyces sp. NPDC040432, assembly GCF_055595445.1. Classification (NCBI taxonomy): domain Bacteria; kingdom Bacillati; phylum Actinomycetota; class Actinomycetes; order Kitasatosporales; family Streptomycetaceae; genus Streptomyces; species Streptomyces sp. NPDC040432. Next base: position 17,125 of record NZ_JBVIVP010000030.1, read on the forward strand.
CCAACCGCCCCGACCTGTACGTGCTCAAGAGCCTGGTCGTGAAGGAGGACAACGCCGAGGAGCTGCTCCAGCTCGTCGACGACGTCGCCGAGTGGGTGGACATGTTCATCACCGACACCTTCAACCCGGCCACGGGTGCCAAGGGCGCCACCGGCCTCACCCACGACTGGAACGTCAGCGCGGAGCTCGTCCGCCGCTCGCCGAAGCCCCTGATGATGGCCGGCGGTCTGAGCCCGGAGAACGTCGCCGACGCGATCCGGTTCGTCAAGCCCGCCGCCGTCGACGCGCACAGCCTCCTTGAGGGCCCCGACGGCCGCAAGGACCGCGCCAAGGTCGCGAAGTTCGTGGCCGAGTCGCGCCGCGCCTTCGCCGAGATCGCTTCCTGATCCCGGCGGCACCTCCCGACCACGTGGCTGTGGCGGCCCGGGGGCCCTTCGCGGGGCCCCCGGGGCCGGGTCGCAGCCCGTCTCCACCGACCGACGAGAAGCAGGTTCTCATGGCGACCGGCCACCACAACGTCCACCCGCTGCCGCAGACCAACCAGCTGCGGGCCATGCACACGATCATCCGCGACCGCGGTGCGTCCCGCGCGGACTTCGTGTTCTACTCCCGGCGCATCATCCGCCTCCTCCTGGAATCGGCGTTCGACCAGCTGCCGTTCGACAAGCACGAGGCCACCACGCCGGTCGGCGAGACCTACGACGGACTGAAGTTCGCCGCGAAGCTGTGCGCGGTGCCCGTGATCCGGGCCGGCGACTCCATGCTGGACGAACTGCGCACCGTCGTGCCCGACGTCCGCGTCGGCAAGATCCTCATCCAGCGGGACAAGACCACCAAGCTCCCGCACCTCTTCTACAAGAACCTCCCGGACGACATCGCCGACCGGCACATCCTGCTCCTGGAGCCGATGCTCGCCACCGGCGGCAGCGCCAACGCGGCCATCGAGGTGCTGCTGGAGGCGGGCGTGCGCGAGGAGAACATCGTCTTCGTGAACTTCATCGCCGCGCCCGAGGGGATCGAGGCCGTGCACCGCGTGCACCCGGCCGTCAAGATCGTCACCTCCTCGGTCGAACAGCGACTGAACGAGAACGCGTTCATGATCCCGGGCATCGGCGACTTCGGCGACCGCTACTTCGGCACGACCGACTCGGCCGTGGTCCGATGAGGAGCAGCCGCACGCTGACGGACTCCGCGCTGACCGCGCTGGCGCCGGCGATCTGGGGCTCGACCTACCTGGTCACCACCGAGTTCCTGCCGGCCGACCGGCCGCTGCTGGCGTCGCTGCTGCGCGCCCTGCCCGCCGGCCTGGTGCTGGTCCTGATCGGACGGACCCTGCCGCGCGGCATCTGGTGGTGGCGGGCCCTGGTCCTGGGCGTCCTGAACATCGGCGCCTTCTTCTACCTCCTCTTCCTGGCGGCCTACAACCTGCCCGGCGGCGTCGCGGCCCTCGTGATGTCCATCCAGCCGATGCTGGTGCTGATGCTGGGCGCGCTCCTGCTGAAGGACAAGATCAAGCCGGTCCACGTGGCCGCCTGTGTGCTCGGCGCGGCCGGCGTGGGCCTGCTCGTCCTCCAGCCGAACGCCGGACTCAACACGACGGGTGTCGTGGCGGGCCTGCTGGGAGCCGTCAGCATGGCCTCCGGCATCGTGCTCACCAAGCGCTGGGGTCGCCCCGAGGGCGTCGGCCTGCTCCCCTTCACGGGCTGGCAGCTGACCGTCGGCGGTCTGGTCCTGCTCCCGATCACCCTGATCGGCGAGGGGCTGCCCGACGAGCTCACCGCCGAGAACCTTTGGGGCTTCGCCTACCTCGGCATCATCGGGGCCCTGTTCGCCTACGCGATCTGGTTCCGCGGCGTGCAGCGGCTCCCGGCCCTGGCCGTCTCGTTCCTGAGCTTCGCCTCGCCCCTGGCCGCCACCCTGCTCGGCTACTTCGTCCTCGACCAGGCGCTGTCGCCGCTCCAGATCGCCGGCGCCCTGACCGTGGTCGCCGCCGTCATCCTGGCCCAGCCCCGGGGCGGCGGGAAGAAACCGGAACCGAAGCCCGAGCCGGACACCGAGCCCACCCCGACCAACCCGCGGGAATCCGTACAGGCCTGACCGGTCTGCTTCCCGCCCCCGAGCTCCACGCCGGCCTGCCCCCGGGCCGGACGCGGAGTGGTGGTCGGCACACCGCGGCCTCCCCCGTCCGCGGTGTGCCACCCCCCACGACGACCCGTGAGAGGACCGAGTCCGTGCCCCACATCCACGTCAGGCACTACCCGAGGAACTTCACGGCCGAGCAGCTCAGGGAGATCGACGAGGCGGTCACCGCCGCCGTGACGCGCACCTTCGCCACCGGCGAGGACACCGTCTCGATCTCCCTGGAGCCGGTCACACCGGAGGACTGGGACATCCAGGTCCTCGACGAGATTGCGGCCCGCCGGGATCTGCTCCTCAAGGCGCCCGGCTACTGGAACGAGAGTTGAGAGAACCCCGATGAGCGCAAGCAGCGGCATCCCCGTCGTCTACACCGAGGAGGTCCGCGAGGCCCTCCACGAAGGCCGGGCCGTCGTCGCCCTGGAGAGCAACGTCATCACGCACGGCCTGCCCTACCCGGACAACGCGGCCACCGCCCGCAAGGTGGAGGACGCCGTACGGGCCGGTGGCGCCGTGCCGGCGACGATCTGCATCGAGGCCGGCGAGATCCGGGTCGGCATGTCGGAGTCCGACGTCGAGCGGTTCGCCTCGCTCCCGGGCATCCCCAAGGTGTCCAGCCGGGACATGCCCGTCGTCCTCGCGCAGGGCGGCCTGGGCGCCACCACGGTGGCGACCTCCGTCGTGGCGGCCGAACTCGCGGGGATCCCCTTCTTCTCGTCCGCCGGCATCGGCGGCGTGCACCGGGGCGCCCAGGAGACCTGGGACGTCTCGTCGGACCTCATCCAGTTCACCCGCTCCAAGGTCGCCGTCGTCTGCGCGGGCGCGAAGATGATCCTCGACCTCGGCCTGACGCTGGAGTACCTGGAGACGCAGTGCGTCCCCGTCGTCGCCTACCGCTCGGACGACTTCCCCGCCTTCTACTGCCGTACGAGCGGCCACCGGGCGCCCCACCGCCTGGACGACGAGACGCAGATCGCCCGCGCCATCGAGGCCCACTGGGCGCTCGGCAACAACAGCTCCTTCCTCATCACGACCCCGGTCCGCGAGGAGGACGCCATCGACTCGGTCGAGGTCGACACGGCCATCCGGGCCGCCGTCGCCGAGGCCACCCGCGACGGGGTCTCCGGCCAGGGCATCACCAAGTACCTGATGCGTGCCGTCGACGCCGCCACCGACGGCCGTTCCGCCCGCGCCAACATGGCCGTCCTCGCCACCTGTGCCGAAGCGGCGGGTCGCCTCGCCGTCGCGCACTCCCGCCACCTCGCCGAGCGCGCGGGCGGCTGATCCGCCGCGCCCTTCCGGCGTTCCCGCTCCACTCCGTACCACGCGTTGACCCGAATCTGGAGAGTCACATGTCCGAGAAGCTGTTCGAGCCGGTCACTCTGGGGAAGCTGGCCCTGAGCAACCGAGTGGTCATGGCACCCATGTCCCGCAACCGCGCCACCGCCGAGGGCCTGGCCACCGACCTGATGGCCACCTACTACGGCCAGCGCGCCGGCGCCGGCCTCATCATCACCGAGGGCGTCCAGCCGAGCGTCGTCGGCCAGGGCTTCGGCAACAGCCCGGGCCTGCACTCCGAGGCCCAGGTCGAGTCCTGGAAGCCCGTCACCGAGGCGGTGCACGCGGCCGGCGGCAAGATCGTCGCGCAGCTCATGCACGCGGGCCGCATCGGCCACCCCGACCTCTACCCGAGCGGCCACCGGTCCGTCGCCCCGTCCGCCGTCACCGCGGCCGGTCAGGCCTACGGTCCCGCGGGCCCGCTGGACTACCCGGAGCCGCGCGCGCTGACGGTCGAGGAGATCGCCGAGGTCGTCAAGGAGTTCGCGGACGCCGCGCAGAACGCGATCGAGGCCGGCTTCGACGGGGTCGAGGTCCACGCGGGCAACGGATTCCTGCTCCACCAGTTCCTCGCGGAGAACTCGAACCGGCGCACCGACCAGTACGGCGGCCCGATCGAGAACCGCATCCGCTTCGCGATCGAGGTGATCGAGGCGGTCTCCGAGCGCATCGGCGCCGACCGCGTCGGCGTGCGCATCTCGCCCGCCAACCCGTACAACGACATCGTCGAGGGCGACACCCGCGCCATCTACGAGGCGCTCGTCGCGGCCCTGCCGCCCATCGCCTTCATCCACCTGCTGGAGGGCGGCGACCGCGACCACACCGCGGCCCTGCGCGCCCAGTGGACCGGCACGATCATCCTGTGCCCGCACCCGGAGAACGGCGTCGCGGTCTCCAAGGCCGTCGCCACCGAGGCGCTGGAGACCGGCGTCGGCTGCGCCATCGCCTTCGGGTCGGCCTTCATCGCCAACCCGGACCTGGTCGAGCGCCTGCGCACCGACGCCCCGTTGGCGCAGGACGACACGACCAAGTGGTACGGCGGCGACCACACCGGCTACACCGACTACCCGACGCACGCCGCGGCCGGCGCCGCGTGAGCGACTCCGGGCAGATGCTGCTCTTCTCGGGGCGGGCGCACCCCGGGCTCGCCGAGGCCATCTCGGCCGAGCTCGGCACGACGCTCGTCCCGACGAAGGCGATCGACTTCGCCAACGGCGAGATCTACATCCGCTACCACGCCTCCGTGCGCGGAGCCGACTGCTTCGTGGTCCAGAGCCACACGGCCCCGATCAACAAGTCGATCATGGAACAGCTCATCATGATCGACGCGCTGAAGCGGGCCTCGGCGCGGAGCATCACGGTGATCCTGCCGTTCTACGGATACGCCCGACAGGACCGCAAGCACAGCGGCCGGGAACCCATCTCGGCCCGCCTGGTGGCGGACCTGCTCAAGACCGCCGGCGCGGACCGGATCCTCACGGTCGACCTGCACGCGGACCAGATCCAGGGCTTCTTCGACGGCCCCGTCGACCACCTCTTCGCCATGCCGGTCCTCGCGGACCACATAGGCGCCAAGGTGGACCGCGAGTCCCTCACGGTGGTCTCGCCCGACGCCGGCCGCGTCCGCGTCGCGGACGGCTGGTGCGACCGGCTGGGGGCGCCGCTGGCCATCGTCCACAAGCGGCGCGACAAGGACGTGGCCCACCAGGTCACGGCCCACGAGGTCGTCGGTGACGTCCGCGACCGGGTCTGCGTCCTGGTCGACGACATGATCGACACCGGTGGCACGATCTGTGCCGCGGCCGACGCCCTGTTCGCCCAGGGCGCGCGGGACGTCATCGTGGCGGCCACCCACGGCGTGCTCTCCGGGCCCGCCGCGGACCGCCTGAAGAACTCGCGCGTCAGCGAGTTCGTCTTCACGGACACCCTCCCGGTGCCCGGGGCCCTCGGACTGGACAAGGTCACCGTCCTGTCGATCGCCCCGCTCATCGCGAGCGCGGCCCGTGAGGTGTTCGAGAACGGATCGGTGACCCGGCTGCTGCAAAGCCGGTGACCATCCGGACGGGCGGGCCGACGGGGGCCCGTCCGTCCGTACGGGGGAACAGGCTCACCCGGCCTGCCGATCCGCTCCCACCGGGCGCCGCGGCCACGGCCCGGCGCCCGCGTTCTTCGGTTCTTCCTCGCCGAGTCGCCACCTCGGCTTCTGACGGCCCACCGCACCGCGGCGTCCGCCTCGCGCGGAGGTCCCCCCACGAACGGTGAGCCGTCGCACCACCGGGCCCGCCGCAACGCCGGAGCCCGGTGGGCGCGGGCGTCCGAGCACGCCCGCTGTTCCACAACGGGAAAGTAAGGAAGCGGGAAATGACTCTTCAGGAGACCAGCGTGCTCGAGCCCACCCTTCGCGGGACCAAGACGTTGCCGGGCCTGCTCGCAGAGCGGGTCGCCGAGCACCCGGACGCGACCGCCGTCATCTACCGTGACGACAAGCTCACCTACCGGGAGCTGGCCGCCAGGAGCTCAGGACTGGCCGACTACCTCAGACACCTCGGCGTTTCGGCGGACGACTGCGTCGGTCTCTTCGTCGAGCCCTCGCTCGACCTGATGATCGGCGCCTGGGGCATCCTGTCCGCCGGCGGCGCCTACCTGCCGCTGTCCCCGGAGTACCCGGAGGACCGGCTGCGCTACATGATCGAGAACAGCCAGGCGAAGATCATCCTGGTTCAGCAGCGCCTGGTGTCCCGGCTGCGCGAGCTGGCCCCGAAGGACGTCAAGGTCATCACCCTGCGCGAGTCCGAGGCGTTCGTCGTCCCCGACGGGCTCCCGGCGGCCGAGGCGACGGGAGCCCGCCCGGACAGCCTGGCCTACGTCATCTACACCTCCGGCAGCACCGGCAAGCCCAAGGGCGTGATGATCGAGCACGACTCGATCGTCAGCCAGCTCGGCTGGCTCCGCGAGGCGCACGGCATCGACCGTTCCAAGGTCGTCCTGCAGAAGACCCCGATGAGCTTCGACGCCGCGCAGTGGGAGATCCTCTCCCCGGCCAACGGCACCACCGTCGTCATGGGTGCCCCCGGCGTCTACGCCGACCCCGAGGGTCTCATCGAGACCATCGTCAAGCACGGCGTGACCTCCCTCCAGTGCGTTCCGACGCTGCTCCAGGGCCTCATCGACACCGAGAAGTTCCCCACCTGCACCTCGCTGCAGCAGATCTTCAGCGGCGGCGAGGCCCTCTCCCGCATCCTGGCCACCCAGGCCACCCAGGAGATGCCGGGCCGCGCCCTGATCAACCTGTACGGCCCGACCGAGTGCACCATCAACTCGTCGTCGTACACCGTCGACCCGAGCGCCCTGGACGAGGGACCGCAGTCCATCTCCATCGGCAGCCCCGTCAACGGCACCGAGTACCACATCCTCGACAAGGACCTGGCGCCCATCGGCGTCGGCGAGATCGGCGAGCTGTACATATCCGGCGTCCAGCTGGCGCGCGGCTACCTGCACCGCCCCGACCTCACCGCCGAACGGTTCCTGGAGGTCGAGCTCACCGAGGGCGCCCCGCCCGTGCGCCTGTACAAGACGGGCGACCTGGGCCAGTGGAACCCGGACGGCACCGTGCAGTTCGCCGGCCGCGCCGACAACCAGGTCAAGCTGCGCGGCTACCGCGTCGAGCTGGACGAGATCTCCCTGGCGATCGAGAACCACGACTGGGTCCGCAACGCCGCCGTCATCGTCAAGAACGACGGTCGCACCGGCTTCCAGAACCTGATCGCCTGCGTCGAGCTGAGCGAGAAGGAAGCCGCCCTGATGGACCAGGGCAACCACGGCTCCCACCACGCCTCGAAGAAGAGCAAGCTCCAGGTCAAGGCCCAGCTGTCCAACCCGGGCCTGCGCGACGACTCGGAGCTGGCCGGACGCACCGCGTACGACCTGCCCGGCGCCCAGGCGACCCCGGAGCAGCGCGGCCGGGTGTTCGCCCGCAAGACGTACCGTTTCTTCGAGGGCGGTGCCGTCTCCGAGGCGTCCCTGCTGGAGCTGCTCGGTGCGAAGGTCGCCTCGGCCTACTCGCGCAAGGCCGCCGACCTGGCCCCCGCCGAACTGGGGCAGATCCTGCGCTGGTTCGGCCAGTACGTCAGCGAGGAGCGGCTGCTCCCCAAGTACGGCTACGCCTCCCCGGGCGCGCTGTACGCGACGCAGATGTACTTCGAGCTGGAGGGCGTCGCCGGGCTGAAGCCCGGTTACTACTACTACCAGCCGGTGCGTCACCAGCTGGTCCTCATCGGTGAGAAGACCCCGACCGGCCGGCCCACCGCCCACGTCCACTTCATGGGCAAGAAGGGCGGCATCGAGCCGGTCTACAAGAACAACATCCAGGAAGTCCTGGAGATCGAGACCGGGCACATCGTCGGCCTGTTCGAGCAGGTGCTGCCCGCGTACGGCCTCGACATCCGCGACCTGGGCTGGGAGCCCGCCGTCCGCGAGCACCTCGACGTGCCGGAGGAGGACTTCTACCTGGGCACCTTCGAGCTGGTCCCGCACACCGGGCAGCGCGAGGACCACGCCGAGGTCTACCTCCAGACGCACGGCGGCAAGGTCGCGGGCCTGCCCGCCGGCCAGTACCGCTACGCGGACGGCACGCTCACCCGCTTCTCCGACGACGTCGTCCTCAAGAAGCACGTCATCGCGATCAACCAGTCGGTCTACGAGGCCGCGAGCTTCGGCATCACGGTCGTCAGCCGGGCGCCCGAGGCGTGGATGCACTACGTCACCCTCGGCAAGAAGCTCCAGCACCTGATGATGAACGGGCTCGGCCTGGGCTTCATGTCCTCCGGGTACAGCTCCAAGACCGGCAACCCGCTGCCCGCGGCGCGCCGGATGGACACCGTACTGACGGAGCGCGGCGTGCCGAGCGGCCCGTCGTACTTCTTCGTCGGCGGTCGCGTCAGCGACGAGCAGCTCGGCCACGAGGGCATGCGCGAGGACACCGTCCACATGCGCGGCCCGGCGGAGATGATCCGTGACGACCTCGTCAGCTTCCTGCCGGACTACATGATCCCGAACCGGGTCGTGGTCTTCGACCGGCTGCCGCTCTCCGCCAACGGCAAGATCGACGGGAAGGCGCTGGCCGCCTCCGACCAGGTCAACGCCGAGCTCGTGGAGCGTCCCTTCGTCGCTCCGCGCACCGAGACCGAGAAGGAGATCGCGGACGTCTGGGCGAAGTCCCTGCGCCGCGAGAGCGTCTCGGTCCAGGACGACTTCTTCGAGTCGGGCGGCAACTCGCTGATCGCCGTCGGCCTGATCCGCGAACTCAACGCGCGGCTCGGCGTCTCCCTGCCGCTGCAGAGCGTCCTGGAGTCCCCGACGGTCGAGAAGCTCGCCCGGCGCCTGGAGCGCGAGGTCGCGCAGGAATCCTCCCGCCTGGTGCGGCTGCACCAGGAGGGCACGGGCCGGCCGGTGCTGTGCTGGCCGGGCCTGGGCGGCTACCCCATGAACCTGCGCACCCTGGCCGCCGAGATCGGCCTGGGCCGTTCGTTCTACGGCATCCAGGCGCACGGCATCAACGAGGGCGAGAGCCCCTACGCGAGCATCGGCGAGATGGCCGCGGCCGACATCGCGGCCATCAAGGAACTCCAACCGACCGGCCCCTACACCCTGTGGGGCTACTCCTTCGGAGCCCGGGTGGCCTTCGAGACCGCCTACCAGCTGGAGCAGGCGGGCGAGACGGTCGAGAACCTCTTCCTGATCGCCCCGGGATCGCCGGCGGTCCGCGCCGAGAACGGCGCCGTGTACGGCCGTGAGGCCTCCTACGCGAACAAGGCGTACACGACCATCCTGTTCTCCGTGTTCACCGGCAGCATCAGCGGCCCGGACCTGGAGAAGTGCCTGGAGGTCGGTAAGGACGAGCAGTCCTTCGCCGAGTTCATCGGCGAGCTCAAGGGCATCGACGTCGACCTCGCGAAGCGCATCATCGACGTCGTCGGCCAGACCTACGAGTTCGAGTACTCGTTCCACGAGCTGGCCGAGCGCACCCTCACCGCGCCGGTGACCATCTTCAAGGCCCGGGGTGACGACTACTCGTTCATCGAGAACAGCAGCGGGTACTCGGCCACGCCGCCGACGGTCATCGACCTCGACGCCGACCACTACAGCCTGTTGCGCACGCCCGACATCGGCGAGCTGGTGAAGCACATCCGATACCTGCTCGGAGAGTAGGAACGGGGCGGTGCGAAGGAGTGGCCGCCCCGCCGGATCCATCCGGCGGGGCGGCCGCTTTCGCCTTCCTGCGACCGCGCGGCGCGGACGGGCCGGCGGCCGGGTCAGGGGGAGCGGAGCCCGTCGACGGGATCCGCGAGGAGCGCCCCGTAGGCGTCGCCGACCGGATCGAAATCCAGCGCGACGTGCCCGGACAGGCTGTGCACGTCGCGCCAGATGCGTTGCAACGGATGCCCGGCGAGCTGCGTCGCGCTGCCGACGGCACGCTGCAACCGCTCGACGACGTCGACCAACTGCTCGACCGCGTAAGCGCAATCGGCCGGGGTGCGCGCCAGTTCAAGCTCCGTGGCCTGCGGGGCGTCCGCGACCCGGGCCGCCCGCGCCAGCAGCAACCCGGCCGCGTCGACGGCGATCACGGCCCGGGCGAGGGACAGGCACAGCCGGCGGTCGGCACCGTCCTCCCAGCCCCCCGTGTCCGCGGCGCGTAGGCGCAGGGCGGCCCGGGCCGCGCCGAGCGCGGGGGCGCCGAAGAGCAGCCCGCTCAGGAGCCGCAGCGGGGCCGTGTGGCAGCGGGCGTCGGAACCGACGCTGCGCCCCTCGATCATGTCCTGTCGGGGGAAGCCGCGGTGCCCGGGCACGAAAACGTTGTCGGCGAGCAGGGTGTCGCTGGCCGTCCCGCGCATCCCGAACGAGGACCAGGTGTCGGCCACCTGATAGTCCCGGCGCGGAATGGCGAATAACCACGGAACCTGGCCTCCACCGGCCTGCGGCAGCCGGGCGCACACCAGAGCCCACTCGGAGAATCCGACCGCGCTGGTGAAGTCCCACTCACCGGTCACCCGCCAGCCACCCTTGACCGCGGTCGCGCTGCCCCGCGGCATCAGAGCCCCCACCACCGGGGTGTCCGCGCCCGCGGCCCACAGCTCCTCCTGTCCCGCTTCGGGGAGGAAGGCGCCCATCCGACCGGCGCCCGCGATGACCGACGCGCACCAGGCGGTCGAGGTACACCCCTGGGACAGTACGTCGAGCGCGCCCAGCAGGCCGGCGGCTGAACCGGCGTCACCGCCCCAGCGGGTGGGGACCAACAGGCGAGCGAACCCGGCGTCGACGATGCCCTCGGTGACCGCGGGCGACAGTGCGCGCTCGGCATCGGCCCGGTCCGCGTACCGGACCGCCACGGAGGCCAACCGCTGAGCCCTCGTGTACAGGTCTGCGTCCGATGTCCGGCTCGGCATCAGTGCCACTTCCTTGTTCTCCGGGTGTCGCGCCAGGCATGTGGCATGGCGGCCAACCCTCCCCCCGCCGGATCCAGCGCCGTTGGAAGTCCGCTCGACACGGGCCCGGCCGACGCCCATATTGCCCATCGGGCCGGAACCCGCGGGGCCGGTACGGGCCCTTCCGGTGCCGCGGTGCCGATCGTGTCCGGTGCGACGCTCCGATGCCCTGACAGGGGGCCCGCCCGGATGCCACGATCGGCTCCGCGCGCGGGTACGGGGCCCGCCGACAGCAGGTGAGGACGCGTCATGAATCCGAACAGAGCCGTGCCGGGCCGGGTTCCACAGGGCAGTGCCCCCGAACGACCGGCCGGGGCGGGCGGGAGCGGTGAACGGGCCGCCGGGGTGTTGCTCGGGCTGTCGACGGTGCTCGTCGGCCTGATGGCAGGGCTGTTCTTCGCCTTCGACGTCTCGGTGATGCCGGGGCTGGCCCGGCTCGACGACGGCGCGTACGCCACCGCCATGAACGGCTTCAACGCGGCCATCGACGGCAACGGCCTCTTCGGGAGCGTCTTCGTCCTGGCCCTGCTCACCACCGCCGCCGCCGCGGTGGTTTCCCTCCGCGGCGGCCGGCGCGGCATCGCGCTCCTGGTGGGTGCCGCCGCCGTCGCCTACCTCGTCGTCCTCGTGCTCACCTTCGCGGTGAACATCCCGCTGAACGACCGGCTCGCGGACGCGGTCGGCGCGGCCGGGCCGGGCGGCCTCCCGGTCGTGGACGACTTCAAGGGGACGTGGGTGACCACGAACATCATCCGCACCCTGCTGTCCGCCCTCGCGCTCGTCGCCCTGGTCCGGGCCCTCCTCCTGCACGGCCGCGCCACGGCGCGCTGACCCGGACGGGACGGCCCCCGCACCGCGGGGGCCGTCCCCGGGTCAGGAACCGCCGTGGAGGACCAGCGCCCAGGCCAGCAGGCCGGTCGCGGCCGTGCACAGCAGGGTGCGCCACACGTTCGCGCGCACCCACGGGCCCTCGAAGGCCCGCCGGACGGCCGCCGGGTCGCCGAGCGCGTCGGCCGGACCGGCCTGCGCCAGGGCGTTGTTGAGCGGGATGTTCACCACGCCGGTCACCACCATCGCCAGCACGTAGCAGACGAACGCCCCGATCAGCGGGCCCAGCGCCGCCCGCCCGTCGGCCGGGACGTGCAGGCCCACGGCGAGCCCGGTGAACAGGAGCGCCCCGAGGTAGCCCAGCATGAACCAGCCGTTGAGGATCGCCACGTTGACGCGTTGCATCACCTCGACGACGGTCCGGTCCCCGGTGGCGCGCAGACCGGGCATCACGGCCACGGAGAACCCGTAGAAGAGGCCACTGACCAGACCCATGGTGATCGTCGCCGCGATCAGTGACGCGAACCGTGCCGTTTCCATGTCGAGCTCCCCCGTGCGTGGTCGAAATCCGGTCATCGTGCCTGCGGACGCGGCCGATCCTACGGGCGGAGATCCACGGCGTCCCGGCAAATCCGATGAGCGGATAGCACCCGGTTTCAACCGATGGACACCTTTCGGCGCGCACAGGAGCACGGGGTACCCTCCGCTTCCGCGGGCCCGCACGCCCGGCATCGACGCCTGGAGAGGAAGCAGACCGTGACCGAACCGAAGCACCGGCTGGACGCATTGCGGGCCGAGATCGAACGCCGCAACCCCGCCCAGCCCGAGTTCCACCAAGCCGTGCGCGAGGTCCTGGACACCCTCGCCCCGGTGTTCGCCGCACGCCCCGAGTACGCGGAGTCCGGGCTGGTGGAGCGGCTGGTCGAGCCCGAGCGACAGATCATCTTCCGGGTGCCGTGGACGGACGACCGCGGCCGGGTCCACGTCAACCGCGGCTACCGGGTGGAGTTCAACAGCGCGCTCGGCCCGTACAAGGGCGGTCTGCGCTTCCACCCGTCGGTGGACATCGGCGTGGTCAAGTTCCTGGGCTTCGAGCAGATCTTCAAGAACGCCCTGACCGGCCTGGGCATCGGCGGCGGCAAGGGCGGCAGCGACTTCGACCCGCACGGCAGGTCGGACGCGGAGGTCATGCGCTTCTGCCAGTCCTTCATGACCGAGCTGTACCGCCACATCGGCGAGCACACGGACGTCCCGGCCGGTGACATCGGCGTCGGCGGTCGCGAGATCGGCTACCTGTTCGGCCAGTACCGGCGGATCACCAACCGCTGGGAGGCCGGCGTCCTGACCGGCAAGGGCACCGGATGGGGCGGCTCCGAGATCCGTCCGCAGGCCACCGGATACGGCAGCGTCCTGTTCGCCGCCGAGATGCTCGCCGTCCGCGGCGAGTCCCTCGACGGTCTCACCGCCGTCGTCTCCGGCTCCGGCAACGTGGCCCTGTACACGATCGAGAAGCTCCAACAGCTCGGCGCCAACCCGCTGACCTGCTCCGACTCCCAGGGCTACGTCATCGACGACAAGGGCATCGACCTGGCGCTGCTGCGGCAGATCAAGGAGGTCGAGCGCGGGCGCGTCAGCGAGTACGCGCGGCGGCGCGGCTCTTCCGCCCGGTTCGTGCCCGGCGGCCGGGTCTGGGAGGTCCCGGCGGACGTGGCCTTCCCGTCGGCCACCCAGAACGAACTCGGCGCCGACGACGCCCGCGCGCTGATCGCCGCCGGCGTCAAGGCGGTCTCGGAGGGCGCCAACATGCCCACCACCCCCGAGGCCGTCCACCTGTTCCAGGCGGCCGGAGTCGCCTTCGGCCCCGGTAAGGCCGCCAACGCGGGCGGGGTCGCGGTCAGCGCCCTGGAGATGGCCCAGAACGCGGGCCGCACGGCGTGGAGCGCCGCCCGGGTCGAGGAGGAACTCGCGGACATCATGCGCGACATCCACGCGGTGGCCCACGAGACGGCCGAGCGGTACGGAGCGCCCGGCGACTACGTCACCGGCGCCAACATCGCCGGCTTCGAGCGCGTCGCCGACGCGATGCTCGCCCAGGGCGTGATCTGAGGCCGGAAGCCGGGGCACCCGGCCCGGGTACCGGGCCGGGGCCGTAGCCTGGTGTTCCACCACAGACAGGGAGCCATCCGTGCTGAGCGCGCTCGACGGGACGTACGGCGATCGCAAGGACGCGCTGAGCGTCGCCGGACGGACCGCCTCGTACGAGGAGTTGCTGGGCGCCGCGAGCGCCGTCGCCGCCGACGTGGTGGGCCGGGCGGCCTTCGCGGTGACGGCGACGCCCTCGCTGGAGACCGTCGCGGCGGCCGTCGGCGCCCTGCTGGCCGGGGTGCCGTTCGTACCGCTGCCGCCCGACGCGGGACCGGCCGAGCGCGAGCACATCCTGCGGGACTCCGGCGCCGTCGAACTCGACGTCGACTTCGCCCGCCGGGCTCCCGCCCGGTCCCTCCCGGCCGTGCCCACCGCCGACCCGGCGCTCATCCTGTACACCTCCGGCACCACCGGGCCGCCCAAGGGCGTCGTGCTGAGCGGCGCCGCGATCACCGCCGACCTGGACGCCCTCGCCGACGCGTGGCAGTGGAACGCCGAGGACACCCTCGTCCACGGGCTCCCGCTGTTCCACGTGCACGGCCTGGTCCTCGGCGTGCTCGGCGCGCTGCGCACCGGCAGCCGCCTCGTGCACACCGGCCGGCCGACCCCGCGGGCCTACGCGCAGGCGGGCGGCAGCCTCTGCTTCGGGGTCCCCACCGTCTGGTCCCGCATCGCCGCCGACCCGGAGGCCGCCGCGGCCCTGTCCGGGGCCCGGCTGCTCGTCTCCGGCAGTGCCGCCCTGCCCGCCCCGGTCTTCCGGGACCTGGAGCGCCTGACGGGGCACCGGCCGGTGGAGCGGTACGGGATGACGGAAACGCTGATCACCATCAGCGGCCGGGCGGGCGGCGAGGTCCGCCCGGGCACGGTCGGCACCCCGCTGCCCGGCATCCGGACCCGCATCGCGGCCGAACCCGGCGCGGAGATCGGCGAACTCCAGCTGACCGGGCCGACCTTGTTCTCCGGCTACCTGGGCCGCCCGGAGGCCACCGCCGCCGCGTACACCGATGACGGTTGGTTCCGTACGGGCGACATCGCCGCCGTCGACGAGACCGACGGCGTCCACCGGATCGTCGGCCGCGCCTCCATCGACATGATCAAATCCGGCGGGTACCGGATCGGCGCGGGCGAGATCGAGAACGCGCTGCTGGACCACCCCCGGGTGAGCGAGGCGGCCGTGGTGGGCGTTCCCGACGCCGATCTCGGGCAGCGGATCGTCGCCTTCGTCGTCGCCGAAGGGGTCACGGGCGGCGAACTGACCGACTTCGTCGCCGCGCACCTGTCGGTCCACAAACGACCGCGCGAAGTCCGGTTCATCGCAGCCGTACCGCGCAACGCCATGGGCAAACCGCAGAAGAAGCTCCTGCTGACGGACGACACCGGGGACCACGCATGACCATCGCCAAGACCACCAGGGACGTCCGCACCACCGGCAGTCCGTGGATCCGCCGCTTCCACACCGCGGTGCGACCGCAGGACGCGCCCGTCCTCGTCGTGCTCCCGCACGCGGGCGGCAACGCCTCCTTCTACTTCCCGATCTCCAGGGACCTGGCGCCGCACGCCGAGGTGCTCACCGTCCAGTACCCCGGCCGCCAGGACCGCTTCGGCGAGCCGAGCCCGGAGACGCTGACCGGCCTCGTCGACGAGGTCGAGCGGGCGCTGCGGCCCTGGCTCGGCAAGCCCCTGGTGCTCTTCGGACACAGCATGGGCGCCGTCGTCGCCTTCGAGCTGACCCGCCGCCTGGAGCGCGCGGGCACGGCCCCGCGCGGCCTGGTCCTCTCCGGCCGCAGCTCCCCGCTGCTGACCGAGGAGGGGACCACCCACATCGAGGGTGACGACGCGCTCATCGCCCGACTGGGCGAACTCTCGGGAACGGACCCGCAGTTGCTCGCCGATCCGGACTTCCGGCAGCTGATCCTGCCGTCGCTGCGCAGCGACTACAAGGCGATCGAGACGTACCGCTACGAGCCGGGGCCGCTCCTGAGCACTCCCGTCAGCGTGCTGTGCGGGCAGTCCGACCCGCGGGCGAGCCTGGCCGGGTCCATGGACTGGCGGCAGTTGACCGGCGGCGCCTTCACCTTCCGGTCGTTCCCCGGCGGGCACTTCTACCTGGCGGAGCAGCACGACGCCGTGGTCCGGGCGCTCACCGAGGACCTTGTCGCCTTCGCCGGGGCCTGACGGGCGGGGCCGCGACCGGTACCGGCCGCGCCGGCCGGAACCCGCCGGAGATCATCTAGGCAGGGCCGGGGGGCGTCGGTACGTTGCTCGCATGGACCAAACGGCTGGCGATCCCAGAACCGATCAACGCGCCCTCGTGGCGGCCTCCATCACGGTCGTGATGTGGGCCTCCGCGTTCGTCTCCATCCGCGCCGCGGCCGAGCACTTCGGGCCCGGGGCGCTCGCACTGGGGCGGCTGCTGACGGCCTCGGTCGCGCTGGGCGTCGTGCTCCTGGTCAAGCGGGTGCCGCTGCCACCGCGCCAGGCCTGGCCCGGGATCCTCGTCTCCGGGGTGCTGTGGTTCGGGCTGTACATGGTGACGCTGAACTGGGGCGAGCAGGAGGTCGACGCCGGGACGGCGGCGATGGTCGTCAACATCGGCCCGATCGTCATCGCGCTGCTCAGCGGCTGGCTGCTCAAGGAGGGTTTCCCGCCGATGCTGCTGGCGGGCATGGGCGTCTCCTTCGTCGGCGCGGCCGTCGTGGGCGTCTCCACCTCCAACGGCGGTTCCTCCTCGATCCTCGGCGTGCTGCTGTGCCTGGTGGCGGCCCTCGCCTACGGGGCCGGGGTCGTCTCGCAGAAGCCCGCGCTCCGGTACGCCACTCCGCTCCAGGTGACGACGTACGGCTGCTTCGTCGGGACGGCCTGCACCCTGCCGTTCGCCTGGCAACTGATCTCCCAGCTCCCCGAGGCCCCGCTCTCGGCCACCCTCAACATGGTCTACCTGGGCCTGTTCCCGACCGCCCTCGCCTTCACCACCTGGACGTACGCGCTCTCGCGCACCACCGCCGGGAAGATGGGCGCCACCACCTACGCGGTGCCCGCCGTGGTGGTCGTCATCGCGTGGTTCGCCCTGGACGAGGTCCCCGGTTGGCTGACCCTGCTCGGCGGGGCGATCTGCCTCGCCGGTGTCGCGGTCTCCCGCCGGCGACCCCGGCCCGCCCCCGCGGAGGCCACCGCGGGCAAGTGACCCGGACCGCCCCGGTGCGGCCGTCCGGTGCGACCGGTGCGTCCGCACCGGACGGAATCAGTCGCGGGCGGTGAGTTCGGCTGCCAGCCCGCCCAGCAGGACCCGGAGGCCGAACTCGAAGGTCTGCTCGGGCGCCGCGGCGTACTCGGTGGCCGCCCGGCCGTCGACGCGCGTGCGCAGCCGGGGGAACTGCCGGGCGACCTCGGTCGCCTTGGCGACGGTCTCCCGGATCAGCTCCTCGGGGTCGCCCCCGTCGCGTCCCAGCCGCCGGATCAGCGAGGCTTCCGCGGAGGTGCCGAGGACGCTGCCGAGCACGAACGTGAAGACGGTGCCCGCCGCCCGGTCCGCCTCGGGGCCGGTGAATCCGGCCGTTTCCCAGACCGCCAGGCTGAGGTCGTCGAACCGGGCCTTGCCGGGTCCGTGGAAGAGGTACGAGCCGAAGGCCGGTACCAGCCACGCGTGCCGGCTCAGCATCGCGTGCAGGCCCAGCGCCATCGAGGTGGCCGCGGCGTGCCAGCCGACCGCCTCCGGGTCCGGCAGTTCGATCTCGTGCCACACCTGGTCGCCGGCGAGCAGGACGAGGTTGTCCTTGTTCTTGACGTGCCAGTAGACGGCCGTGGCCGCGGTGCCCAGGCGCTTGCCCAGGCTGCGCATGTTCAGGCCGTCCAGTCCCTCCTCGTCGAGGAGCTCGATCGCGGTCCGGACGATGTGTTCCTGCGTGAGCGTGTCGCGTGCCATGGCGCTCACGATAGGCCGCGGGCCCCCACTTGCACAAAGTTCAGTCCCGCTCTTGCACTTAGTTCAAGTCTCGGCTTACAGTTCCCTTGAACTTAGTGAAAGTCGAACGCGGCGCCAACCGGCGCCGCATGAGGGGGACTCACCATGAACGCGCTCGTCGCCACGCTCCAGCTGCTCGTCGCCGCCGCCTTCCTGAGCATCCCGGTCGTCCGGGCCCGCTACGGGGCGACCGCCATGGGGGCCGCGGAGGCGGAGCTGCGCCGCCAGGGCGTGCGGCCGAGCGTCCTCACCGAGAACGGGATGCGCTTCGACGCCGGCGGTCACGAGACCTGGGCCCCCGTGTCGTTCGCCGCGATGATGGTGGCCGCGGCCGGCGCCAACCTCCTGGACGTCTCCTGGTCCCCGGTCCTGACCTACGTCCTCCAGTCGCTGATCCTGCTGGTCAACTGCGTGATCCTGTACAGCAACCTGACCGCGGTGCCCTCCGTGACGGCCGCCTTCGCCCGCAAGGGCGACGAGGAGCTGGCCCGCGTCGACGTCGCCGCCCTGCTCAAGGCCGCCGAGGACGGCTTCCCCGCATGGGTCTGGGTCCTGCAGAACGCCCGCCACGTGGTCGTGTTCGGCGCCTCGATCGCGGCGATCGTCATCACCGCCCTGGTCTGAGGCCCCCGGGGCCGGGCGCCCGCCCGACGCCCGCGCCGTGACCCACCCCCGCGCCGTGACCCGCCCCCTCCCCGGGGCGGGTCACAGGACGTAGGTGGCCTCGTTGCGCCCCAGCAGGTACCCCAGCTGCAACCGGTTGAGGGCGCCCATCTCCTGCTTGATGGCCGCGATGTGGGCCTGGAGGGAGCGCTCGCTGATCCCTATGCGGCGGGCGATGGCCTTGTCCGCGTAGCCCTCCACGAGCAGCCTGCTGATCGACTCCCGAATCGCCGGAACCACTTCGTCCGCGGCCTTCGCGGCGTGCAACGGCACGAAGGGAAAGGGCTTCGCCCGGTCCCAGGCCTTGTCGAACGTGTCGCGGAGAAATCGTACGATCGTCGGTTCGGTAATGGAGATCGCCGTGGTACGGTCCTCGTTCGCCGAAATGAAGGCGATGTCGTCGACAATGATCAACCGGTCGAAGAATTCCTCCAATGTGCGAACCTGCGCTCCGTATTCGGTAACCGCGCGGACATATTCCTTCGTCGCCTCGTCGAATCGCGTGGTGTGCTGATAGAGCGTTCGCATCGCGATCCCCGCCGAGATGTGCCGGCGCACGGATTCCAGCGCCTCCTTCAGCACCGCGCTCGGCCGTGCCCCGTCGGGCTGCGCGGTGAGGATGTCCCGCCGAACCGCGCCGAGGGCGTCGTTGATCGCGGTGGAGATGCTGCCCAGACCATGCAAGTAGCGGACCCCCGGCCCCACCACCACCTCGTCCGCGTGCGCCTCCACCGCCGGAGCGGCGGCCGGTCGCGCGGCCTGCTGGGCGGCTTCCTGGGCCAATAGCCCGAGGTGCGTTGCGAGTTCCCGCAAGAACGCCTGCGGTTCCCCCGCCGCCGCCGCACACAGCGCTTCAGGTGCACCGCTCTGTGCGGTTTCGACGTATTTGACTACGTCCACGTGCCACCCCTGTCTGTCCGGTATGCAGCTGTCTGTAGCGGTCTGGACCCCGTGGGTTCCCGCAATGCGTAAACCGGAGCCATCGTAGGTCTACCTCGTCGTGACCCGGCAGGGGAGATTTGGTCTCACCGCAGGAACGAACACGCAGAAGGCGCCCGGCGATCACCACCGCCGGAAACCGCCTCGGTTTGGCGTTCCTGGAATGGCCGAAGGCGAAACGACTTGAGGGGACTGGGCAAAATGGGGAAGAACCACATGGTGACTCGTCGGACCGGCCGCGTTTCGGGAATCCGCGGTCGCGTCGGACTCGCCGCCGCGGGCATCGCCCTCGGAGTCGGCACGGTCGTCACCGGGATCGCCCAGGGCGCCCTCACCACCGACTCCGGCAGCCACCTGCGCCTCGGCGACGTCGGCTGGAACAACACGAACCCGCACGTGGTCGCCGGTGACGTCGGCTGGAACAACCCGCAGCCCACCGGAACCACCCCGACGCCGGCCACCACGACCCCGACTCCCGGCCCCACCAACGACGTTGGCTGGAACTGACCGTCCGCCGTCGCCCCGTCCTGCACTGCGTCACCTCCCGCCACTGACCGACCGGCAAGAGAATGGCTGATCCTCGTGGTTGCCCCCTCCCCCTGGTTCCTGACCCCCGAGACCACCGCCGCCGCCGACGAGGCCACGGCCGCCACCCGCGTCTACTGCTTCCCGCACGCCGGCGGCAACCCCCGGACCTTCCTCGACTGGCAGGCCGACCTCGGAGACGACGCGCGGATCCTCGCCGTCTGCCCGCCCGGCCGGGGCCACCGCTTCCGCGAACCCGCCCTCACCTCCGTCGCCGCCCTCGCCGACGGAGCCGCCGCCGCCATCGCCCTCGCGTCCGCCACCGCCGACCGGCCCTTCCTGCTCTTCGGCCACAGTTTCGGCGCGGCGCTCGCCTTCGAGGTCGCCCGCCGGCTGGACGGCGTGCGCGGCCTCGCCGGCCTCGTCGTCTCCGGATGCAGCGCCCCCTCCCTGCTGCCGACCCGCCGCGTGGTGGAAACCGCCCGACTGGAAGGCCGGGCCTTCACCGAGGCCGTCGGCTTCTTCGGCGGGCTGCCCCCCGAGGTCGTCGAGGACGAGGCCGTCCAGGAACTGCTCCTCCCGCACCTGAAGGCCGACTTCCGGCTCGTCGCCGGCTACCACTACCGGCCCGCCGCCCCGCTGGACGTTCCGGTCACCCTGCTCAACGGAACCGACGACCCGCACGTGGACGCGGCGGCGCTGGACGCCTGGGCCCGCGAATGCGCCACGCCGCCGGAGCGGCACTGGGCCGACGGCGGCCACTTCTACTTCGAGGGCCGGCCGGACGCCGTCACCCGCGTGCTGCGCCCGCTGGCCCGCGCGGCGGCCTCGGCCGCGACACCTGTCGGGGATGAGTACGTTGAGCTGATCTGACCGGCCGACGCACCCCAACAGCCCACCAGCGAGGACCCCATGAACCACTCAGCCTCCTTCGACGTGCCCCTTTCCGCACCGGCGGTCGCCGCCCGGCTGCGGCGCGCCATCGCCTTCCGGGACCTGCACGAGGGCCCGCACCCCTTCGTCGTCCCCAACCCCTGGGACGCGGGATCCGCCCGCATCCTGGCCTCCTTCGGCTTCGCCGCCCTCGCCACCACCGGAGCCGGCCTCGCCCACAGCCTCGGCCGCCCCGACGGGGCGAACCGCGTCGACCGCGCCGAACTCCTCGCCAACGCCGCCGCGATCATCGAGGCCACCGACCTGCCCGTCACCGCCGACCTGGAGAGCGGCTTCGGCGAACGCCCCGAGGACGTCGCCGAGACCATCCGCCTCGCCGCCGCCGCGGGCCTCGTCGGCGGCTCCGTCGAGGACTCCACCGGCCGCGACGAGGACCCCGTACGCCCCCTGGACGAGGCCGTCGAACGCGTCGCCGCGGCCGTGGAGGCGGCGAAGGAACTCGACTTCCCCTTCACCGTCACCGCCCGCGCCGAGAACTTCTTCCAGGGCCGCCCCGACCTCGACGACACCATCCGCCGGCTGCGCGTCTACGAGGCCGCCGGCGCCGACGTCCTCTACGCCCCGGCCCTGCCCGACGCGGACGCCATCCGCGCCGTGTGCTCGGCCGTCGACCGGCCCGTCAACGTCCTGATGGGCGGCGCCCTGCCGCTGTCCGTCGCCGACCTCGGAGCCCTCGGCGTACGCCGCGTCAGCACCGGCTCCGCACTGTCGCGCGCCGCCCTCGGCGCCCTCACCCGGGCCGCCCGCGAGATCGTCGAGCTCGGCACGTTCGGCTTCGGCGCGCAAGCCCTTCCGTACGCCGAGGCCAACGAACTCCTGGCCGACCCCGCCCCGTCCGCCGACCGAGAGAGCGAACCGGCACCGTGAGCCTTCCACGCCCGTCAACCGCCGCCACCGAAGCGCCGCCCACGGCCCCGACCGCCGGCGGTCCCGCCGTCCACCTGTCCGCGCCCCGCTACGTCCTCGGTGAACGCCACGACGACCACACCACCATCGAGGGGCTCGCCGAGCGCGCCCGCCGGTTCGGCATGCCGCCCCGCGCCGACCTGTGGGGCTGGGGGAGCGTCCACCGCACCGCCAAATCCCTGGAGACCCTGGCCGCGGAAACCGTCCGGGCCACCCTCGACGCGGCCGAGGCCGCCCCGTCGGACGTCGACTGCCTCATCCTGTGCTCCACCCGATTCCCCGGCGGCCCCCGCACCCACGGCACGTTCGTGGAGAACGTGCTGGCCGCCACCGGTCTCGGCGCCGCCGCCTTCATCGGCCTCACCCTCGGCCGTTGCGCCAACCTCCTGGCCGGCATCCGCACCGCCCAGGCGTACGTCGCCGCGGGCATGTACCGCCGGGTCGTCGTCGTCACCGCCGACCGGGTCACCGACGAATCCGTCCGCATGGACAACTTCGCCCTGTTCAGCGACGGCGCCGCCTCCTGTCTCGTCGGCGCCGACCCGATCGGCCCGGACGCCTACGAGATCGTCGCCGGGGCCGCGGCCCAGGACCCGGCCGGCCTCGACTGGTCCAACGAGATCAGCTCCGACCTCGCCCGCGAGGTCAACGACCGGATCCTCGAAGACGCCGGAATGAAGATCGGCGACATCCACGGGGTCCTGCACCCCAACCTCTACAAGCCGCTCGTCGTCCTCAAGGAACGCCAGGCCGGCTTCGGCCGCGAACAGCTCTTCCTCGACAACATCCCGCGCGTGGGCCACTGCTTCGCCGCCGACCCGCTGATCAACCTCGTCGACCGCGCCGCGGCCGGCGCCCTCAAGCCCCACGGGCACTACCTGCTGGCGTCGAGCGTCCCCGGCGTGCGCATCGGCGTCCTGCTGCGCCGGCTCCCGGCCGGCCACACCGCTCCCGCCGACGGCCCCGACACCACCACCGCCCGACGGGAGGGCCGCTGACATGAACGCCGACACGACCGCCGACACGACCGCGACCACCGACACGACCGCGGCCGGGACCGCCCGCACGGACACCGACGCCGGCCCCGCCGCCGACGGCTTCCCCGACCTCGACCTGGCCCGCAGCTCGTTCGCACCCGCCTTCCCCCTGCCCGACCTCACCACCTCCCTGCCCGCCGGCCCCTTCGAGGCCTCCCCGGCCGGAGCCGCCGAGGCCGTCCTCATCGCCGCCGCCCCGCCCGCCGACCTCTTCCGCCGGCTGCTCGCCGACCAGGAGGGCGAAGCCGCGCTGCTCGCCGCCCGCCGCGTCCTCGCCGCGTTCCTCGCCCCCGAGGGCGACCCCGCCGCCGACGAGGCCCTCCCCGAGCCGGCCGACGCCGACGCGGTCGCCGCGTACGTCGGCGCCGCCCGCGCCGAACTCGCCGCCGTCCTCACCCCCCTGCGCAGCCACCCCGACCCCGAGGTCCGCACCGCGGTGCTGCGCCAGCGCGCCCCCCTCGCCCTGACCGGCGGCTGCTGGCTCGACACCGTCTCGCAGGCCGCGACCCAGCCCGCCGAGATCGTCGGCCGCCTCTTCGGCCAGCACTGGCTGCTCCAGGGCGAGGGCACCGCCGAGGCGGGCCTCCTCGGCCGCCGCCGCCGGGCACTGGCCGGGCACGGGGTGTTCCTGCCCGCCGTCGAGGCCGCCGCCTTCCTCGACGCGGCCGGCGCCCGCCCCCTCACCGCCCTGCACGCGGCCTTCCACCTGGCCCTGTCCCGGCTGCCGGCCTCCTTCCTCCCCGAGGTCGTCGGCGTCCACTACGCCGCCCACGCCCTGGGCCTCGACGAACTCCTGCTCGGCGGCGAGCCGATGCTCGCCGAGAGCGACGTACGTCCCGTCCTCGCCGAGTACCTCGCCCTCACCGCGCAGTCGCCGACCGGCGACGAGGACCGCCGCCGCGCCCTGGCGGCCGTGCGCCTCGTCGTCCGCCTGGAACGCGAGCACACCGCCGCCCTCGCCGAGCTCGCCGCCTGGCACGAGGGCCTCTCCCTCGACGCCAAGGTGGCCCTGATCGTGGAGCGGCACGCCCCGCACGCGGGCCGCCAGCACCGCGCGGTCCGCCTCGGAGCCCGCAAGCTCACCGACTGGCTCGACGACGAACAGCTCGACCCGGCCGCCTTCGTCCGGGAGTTCCGCACCGCCCGCCAACTGCGGCCCGGCCGCGACGGCGGACCCTGCCGGTTCCTGAGGTCCATCAAGTTCGGCGGCCCCATGTTCGGCATCTTCGACGAGCGCGAGGCAGCCGTGTTCGCGGCCTGGGCCCGGTCCGTCGCCGCCGGCGAGCCCGCCGGCGCCGACCTCGTCCCGCTCACCGCCGGGGACGAACCCGCCCGCGCGTGGAGCGGCCGCCTCGCCTCGGTCGAACCCACCGACGTGCTGGTCCGCGAGCCCGGTCCCACCGACGACCACCGCCGTTTCTTCCACCGCCTCGTCAACTTCGAGCGCCACCCGAACGTCCTGCCGGCCGCCCGGGCCCGCGCCGAGGCCGGACTCGCCGACGCCGAGCTCCTGTTCGAGCACGGCGCCGGGGGGCTGCTCACCGACGCCTCGTACTTCGACTACACGCCCGAAGCCCTGATGGAGCGGGTCGAACGGATCTACCGGGACAAGCTGGTGGACCCGTACGAGCCGCTCACCGAGATCCCCTCGCGCGACGAGGTCGTCTTCGAGCAGTCCACGTACGCCCTGGGCAGCCTCATCGACGGCACCTGGGCCCACCGCGTGGGCAACCTCGGCCGCCGCCACCGGCGCAGCGACGACATGCTCTTCTCCATCTACGCCGACGAGATGGGTCGCGGCGACATGGCGAAGAACCACATCACGATCATCCACAAGGTGCTGGCCGGCATGGACATGGACCTGCCGCACATCCGGCAGGAGGCCTTCCTCCAGCAGGGGGACCTGCCGGACCACCTGTACGGCTTCTCGATCCACCAGATCTGCCTGTCGCTGTTCCCCGACAGCCTCCACCACGAGATCCTCGGCTACAACCTGGGCATCGAGATGTTCGGCCTCGGCGCGATGCGGCTGCACGAGATCCAGAAACTGCGCCGGCACGGCCTCGACGTCTCCTACGAGGAGGCCCACCTGTCCATCGACAACTTCTCCGCCGGGCACGCGCGCCAGTCCGCCGAGATCATCGTGTCCTTCCTCGACGACGTGCGGACCGCCTCCGGGGAGGAGGCCGTCCAGGGCGCGTGGCGCCGCATCTGGCGCGGCTACGCCTCCTTCGCCCACTTCGTCGAGCACGGCCTGGTGAAGCGCGTCCGCGCCGATGCCGCGGCCGAGGCCGAGGGAACCGCCCGGACCCCCGCCGACCTGGTCATCTGAGGAGCCTCACCATGGAACTGACGACGAGTTTCGACCCCGAGGTCCTCGCGCTGCCCTTCTACGAGGACTCCCACCGCCGGCTCGCCGAGTCCGCCGGGGCCTGGTGCGACAGCAACCGGGTCCTGTGGGAGGAGATCCGCACCCTCGACCCGGACGCCGCCGGACGTCGCCTCGTGCGCGCCCTCGGCGCGGCCGGCTGGCTCTCCGAACTGGACCCGCGCGGCGCCCCGGTGAACGACTTCCGCGCCGTGTGCCTGCGCCGCGAGGCCCTCGCGTACGCCGAGGACCTCGCCGACTTCGCCTTCTCCATCCAGGCGCTCGCCGCGACCCCGCTGCTGCGCTTCGGCAGCGAGGCGCAGCGCCGCCGCTACCTGCCGGGGATGGCCGCCGGCACCCTGATCGGGGCGTTCGCGGTCTCCGAGAAGGAGGCCGGCTCGGACGTGTCCTCGGTCGGGCTGGAGGCGGCGCGCGCCGAGGACGGCTCGTACCTGCTCAACGGCCGCAAGGCGTGGATCGCCAACGGGACCATCGCCGACGTGTTCGTGGTCATCGCCCGGACCGGGCAGGGCCCCGGCCCGCTGGGGCTGTCCGCCTTCCTGGTGCCCGCGGACACCCCCGGCCTGCGGGTCGAGCGGATCGACGCGATCGCCCCGCGGTCCTTCGCGCACCTGTCCTTCGAGGACTGCCGGCTGCCCGCCGACGCCCTCCTGGGACGGCCGGGCAAGGGCTTCGTGATCGCGGTGGACCTGCTGGAGCGGTTCCGCACCACCGTCGGCGCGGCCGCACTCGGCTTCGCCCGGCGGGCCTTCGACACCGCCCTCGCCCACGTACTGGCCCGGGAGGCGTACGGGGCGACCCTCTTCGACCTCCAGCTGGTCAAGGCCTCGCTCGCCGACATGGAGGTGCAGCTGAACGCGGCGGCGCTGCTGGTGGCGCGCGCCGGCTGGGAGACGGACCGGGGGAGCCGCCGGTTCGCCCGGCACTCCAACATCGCCAAGGTCCACGCGACCGAGGCCGCCCAGGGCGTCGTCGACGCCGCCGTACAACTGCTGGGGGCGGCGGGCATCGTGCAGGGCGGCGTCACCGAGCGGCTCTACCGGCAGGTCCGGTCGTTGCGCATCTACGAGGGCACCTCGGAGGTGCTGAGGATGGCCATCGCGGGTTCGCTCGACATGCGTCGCGCGGCCCGCGCGGCGGCCTGACCCGCACGGCCCGCCCCGCCCGCGACGTCCGCACCACCCCGCCCGACCCGTACCACCCGTTCAGCAAGGAGCAGGCAGTGAGCACCACGTCCCCCCGAACCGGTACCGCCGTCACCGCCCGTACCGCGGGCCCCGTCGAGGCGGTGCGCCTTCCGGACCCCTACCCCTTCTACGCC
The DNA here is from genome assembly GCF_055595445.1 of Streptomyces sp. NPDC040432. Classification (NCBI taxonomy): domain Bacteria; kingdom Bacillati; phylum Actinomycetota; class Actinomycetes; order Kitasatosporales; family Streptomycetaceae; genus Streptomyces; species Streptomyces sp. NPDC040432. Next base: position 43,748 of record NZ_JBVIVP010000030.1, read on the forward strand.
CGCCTGGTGGCCGAGCGCCCCTTCGCCCACGACGAGGCGCTCGGGGCCTGGGTCGCCGCCGACGCGGCCGCGGTGCGCGCGGTGTTGGGCAGCGACGCGTTGCGGGTGCGGCCGCCGGCGGAGCCGGTGCCGACCGGGATCGTCGGTACTCCCGCCGGGGAGGTGTTCGGAGACCTGGTGCGCATGACGGACGGTCCGGTCGCGGCCCGGCTGAAGACGGTGGTGGCCGAGGCCCTGGCCCGCGCCGACACCGCCCGGGCGGCCCGACTGGCGGCCCGGCACACCCGTGAGCTGCTGGCCGGCGGCGGCGAAGTCCCGTACGAGGAGCTGATGTTCGGGGTTCCGGCCCGGGTGGTCGCCGAGCTCTGCGGGCTGACGGAGGGGGTCGGTCGGGAGGCGGCCCGTGCGACCGGGGACTTCGTCCGGTGCATCCCCGCCTCCGCGACCCCCGCCGATCAACGGGCCGCGGCCACGGCGGCGGCCCGGCTGCGCGAACTGCTCACCCCGCCCCTGAACGCGGCCTCCGCCACCCACGTGGCCGGCCGGTACGACGGCGCCCCCGCGTCCGGGTTGCTCGCCGAGCTGGTGGGCGGCGCCGACCGGCACTCCTGGCCGCACCTGGCGCCCCTGCTCGCCAACGCCGTCGGTTTCCTGTCCCAGACCTACGACGCCACCGCCGGCCTGATCGGCAACACCCTGGTCGCGCTCGCCCGGGGAGCCGACGTGCCGGACACCCCGCAGGCCACCGAAGCGCTCGTGCGCGAGGTGGTCCGCCACGACGCCCCGATCCAGAACACCCGCCGGTTCGCCGCCCGGTCCTTCGTCCACGCGGGCTGCGAAGTGCAGCCCGGGCAGCAGGTGCTGGTGCTGCTCGCCGCCGCCAACCGGGACCCCGCGGTCAACCCCGACCCCGACACCCTGTCACCCGGCCGGGTGAATCCGGTGGTCTTCACCTTCGGTGCGGCGGCCCACCGGTGTCCGGGGGAGGAGCTCGCCGTGGCCCTCGCCGGCGCGGTCGTCACCGAGCTCCGCACGGCAGGCTTGAGCACCACCGCGACCCCCGCCTACCGCCCTCTGGCGAACGCCCGGATCCCGCTCCTCTAGCGCCCAGGTGGTCCTCGTACCCGAGGACGACGTCACCCCGCGACCGCGATCGGGCCGTGGGTCGGCCACCTCCATGCCTTCAGACAGGACAAACCGCAACATGTCGGACACCATTCACCTTTGGATGCGGCACGAGGCCCGCGTCACCGAACGCCGTGCCCCCCTCACCCCCGAAGACGCCGGCCGCCTGGTGGCCGAGGGCATCCGCATCACCGTCGAGGAGTCGGACCAGCGGGTCTTCCCGCTCGACGCCTACACCGCCGTCGGCTGCGCTGCCGCCCCGACCGCCTCCTGGCACGAACAGGCCCCCGACGACGCGTACGTCCTCGGCCTCAAGGAACTCCCCGCCGGACCCCACGCGCCCGCCCTGCGCCACCGGCACATCTACTTCGGCCACGCCTACAAGGGCCAGACCGGCGCCCGCGAGCTGCTCGCCCGCTTCACCACGGGCGGCGGCGCCCTCCTCGACATGGAGTACCTCACCGACGGAGCGGGCCGCCGCGTCGCCGCGTTCGGCTACTGGGCCGGGTACGTCGGCGCCGCCCTCGCCGTCCTGCACCACCGCGGCGCCCTCACCACCCCGCTGCGCCCGACCGACCGACCGACCCTGGACGCCCTGCTCGCCTCCGGAGCCACCACCGACGACCCCACCACCGCCCTCGTGATCGGCGCGCTCGGCCGCAGCGGCCGCGGCGCCTGCGACGCGCTGACCACCGCCGGCCTGGAACCGACCCGCTGGGACGTGGCCGAGACCCGCGACCTCGACCGCGCCGCCCTCCTCGGCCACGACCTGATGGTCAACACCGTCCTGACCACCACGCCCGTACCGCCGTTCCTCACCAAGGCCGACCTCGACGACCCCCACCGCCGGCTGTCCCTCGTCTCCGACGTCACCTGCGACGTCACGTCCGACTGCAACGTCCTGCCCGTCTACGACGAGACCACCACCTGGACGCAACCCGTCCGCGCCCTGCGCGCCGGACCCGAGCGGCCCCTCGACCTGATCGCCATCGACAACCTGCCCTCGCTCCTGCCGGTCGAGGCCGCCACCGCCTTCTCCGCCGAACTCGCCCCGCAGCTCCTGCGCCTGACCGCCCCGGCGGACGACGTCTGGGAGCGCGCCCTGCACACCTACCGGACGGCCGTCGAAGCCCAGGAGGATCCCCTTGTCCGCTGACCAACCCGCGACCGCCGCACCGACCGCGGTCGCGGCGTCCGGCACCGTCCACTGGATAGGCACCGGCCTGTCCACCGGCCGCTCCGGCCTCTCCCTCGTCTGCGAACGCGCCCGGCGGGTGGTCCTGTGGGACCGCACCGCCGAGCGCGGCGCGGCCCGCCTCGCCGCACTCGGCCTGGCGGGCCGCGCCGAGGTCCGCGCGTTCACCCCGGCCGCCCTGGCGGCCGGGGTGGGCCCCGGCGACGTCCTCGTCTCGATGCTCCCGGCGACCGAACACGCCCCGCTGCTGCGCCTCGCCATCGACCGGGCCGCCCACTTCGCCTGCACCAGCTACGTCTCCCCGGAACTCGCCGAACTCGCCGCCGAGGCCGCGGACCGCACCCGCACCGTCGTCCTCACCGAGGCCGGCCTCGACCCGGGCATCGACCACCTGCTCGCCCACGACTTGGTCGCACGGGGCCGCGCCGCCCTCGGGGAGATACCCGCGACCGCCGTGTTCACCTCCTACTGCGGAGGCCTACCGGCGGTCCCCAACCCCTTCCGCTACCGCTTCAGTTGGGCCCCGTACGGGGTCCTCGCCGCCCTCGGAACCCCGGCCCGGCACATCGAGGCCGGCGTCGAGGCCACCGTCCCGCACCCCTGGGAGGCCACCCGCTCCCTGACCCTGGCGGGCGAGGAATTCGAGGTCTACCCGAACCGCGACAGCCTCCCCTTCGTCGCCCAGTACGGCCTACCGGACCACTGGCGGCTCGACACCTTCGTCCGCGGCACCCTGCGCAACGCCGGATGGCACACCGCCTGGAAGGAGGTATTCGACACCGTCTCCACCGGGGACCAACAGGCCGTCCGGACCCTGGCCGGTTCGCTCGCCGCCCGGTACCCCACCACCCCCGCCGACCGCGACCGCGTCGTGCTGTCCGTCGCACTCGAACTGCGCACCCCGGCGGGCCCGACCTGGCGCGGCTCCCACCTGCTCGACCTCACCGGCGACGCCGAGGAATCCGCGATGGCCCGCTGCGTCTCCCTCCCCGTGGCCTACGGCGTCACCCGGATCCTGTCCGGCGCGCTCCCCGCCGGACTCCACCGCGCCGCCGCGCCCGAGGACACCGGCCGCTGGCTCACCTTCCTCGGCGCCCACGGCCTGCGCGGCGCCCTCGAAGAAACCACCACCCCGTCAGGAGTCCCGGCATGACGCAGCCCGCCCACCTGCCCGAAGCCCCCGCCCTCCCCGAGGCGTTCATCCTCACCGGAGCCTTCCGGGTCGTCTGCCGCAACCCCCGCTACCTGGAGGAACTCGCCGCCCGCGGCCTGCGGATCCTCCTCATCACCCCCGACACGAACCGCGACGCCGTCCGCCGCGCCCGCAAGGACCCCGAGCACCCGGCGTCCCTGATCGACGAGATCGCCTACGTCGACGGCTCCCTCGACCTCGACGGCTCCTTCACCCCCGGCTTCGTCGCCGGGGCCCGCGCCTGGCGCGGTCGCTACACCGTCCGCGGCGCGTACGCCGTCGGCGAGACCCTCGTCGAGCAGACCGGCCTGCTGTGCGACGCCCTGGGCCTGCCCGGACCGGGCCTGCGCGCCACCCGGGTGTGCCGCAGCAAGTACCTCCAGCGCTGGTACCTGGAGGAGTTCAGCCCCACCACGCTCGTCCTGCCGCCCGGCGCCCGCGAGGACGCCGACCTGTCCGCCCTGCGCTACCCGGTCGTCGCCAAGCCAGCCACCCGCCACTCCAGTTCGGGCGTCGTCGCCGTCGCGGACGCCGCCGAACTGCGCGCGCTGCTGCCGGGGTACCCCGAGCACGAGACGCTGATGGTCGAGGAGAAGGTGACCGGCCAGGAGTACTCGGTCGAGTCCCTCGTCCAGCACGGCGAGCCGCTCTTCACCTCCGTGACCCGCAAGGAGACCACCGAGTCCGGCGACCGGACCTTCGTCGAGCTCGCCCACTCCGTCCCCAACGCCGACACCGGCGAGGACGCGGTCCTGCTGACCGCCAACCGACGGATGCTGGAGGTGCTCGGCTTCCGCGACGGGATCGCCCACGCCGAGTGGCGCATCGGGGAGGACGGCGAACCCCGCCTGATGGAGGTCGCCGCCCGCACCCCCGGGGACGGTCTCGTCGCCCTCTACCACCTCGCCACCGGGCAACCCCTGGAACCGGAGATCATCCGGATCGCCCTCGGGGAGGGCGCCGACTACCCGCCGCCGCGGCGCTTCACCCGACAGGTCTACCTGGAACACGAGGCGGGCTGCCTCGCCGACGTCACCCTCGACTGGCCGGGCGTGCGCCCCCAGTGGGTCGGCGAGGCCGGCACCTGGCCCGAGTTCGCGCCCGGCGAGCCGCAGGACGGGCCCGCGCTGCGCGCCCTCCTCGTCCTGAAGGAGGCCGGCGCCCGGCTCCAGCCGCTCGCCTGCTCCGACGACCGGGCGGTGACCTTCCTGATCGACGCGCCCACGCCGGAAGGACTCGACGCGCTGGAGCGGGCCGTCCGGGCCGCCGTCACCGTCGTCGTCGACCCGGAGGACCCCGATGAGCACTGACGTCCGGCCCGTCGAAGCGGAACGGGAAGCCGCTCCGCCCGCCCCGGCCCCCGGGGTGTGGACCACCTTCAAGGAGGCCCCGAGCGCGGTCAAAACCGTACTGGCCGGGGTGCTCGTCAACCGGCTCGGCGGCTTCCTGCACGTCTTCCTCGTCCTCTTCCTCACCGCCGAGGGCCACTCCAAGGGCCGCACCGTCATCGCGCTGGGCGTGTACGGGGCGGGCGCCGTCGCCGGCTCGCTCGTCGGTGGCACCCTCGCCGACCGGCTCGGCATCCGCGGCGCCACCGTCCTGTCGATGAGCAGCACCGCCGTGCTCACCGCAGCCCTGCTGTACCTGCCCGGCTTCCTGCCGCTGCTGGTCGCCATCGCCCTCGTCAGCCTGGGCGCCCAACTGTTCCGGCCGGCGTCGGCCACCCTCCTCGCCGAACAGACCGACGGCGACCGACAGATCATGATCTTCGCGATGTACCGCTTCGGCCTCAACGTCGGAGCGACCGCCGCGCCCCTGCTCGGCTACGCGCTCTACCACGCGGGCGGACGGACGTACACCCTGCTGTTCTGGGGCGAGGCCGCCCTCGCCCTGGCCTTCGCGCTGGTCGCCCGCGCCACCCTGCCCGCCCGGGCCAAGTCCGCACCCGGCGCCGTGCGCCCGGAGGCACCCGTACGGACCGGCGGCTACGGCGCGGTCCTGCGCGACCGCCGCTACCTGCTCTACCTCGTCGCGGCCTTCTTCCACTCCGCCGTCTACATGCAGTACCTGTCCACCCTGCCCCTCTACATGGAGGAGGCCCGGCTGGCGCTGTTCTGGTACACCTTCGCGGTCGCGCTCAACGGCGTCATCGTCATCGCCTTCGAACTGCTGGTCACCAAGGTCTCGCAGCGCTGGCCCCTGAAGATCACGATCGGCCTGGGCTTCGCCCTCGTCGGCGCGGGCGTCGCCTGCTACGGACTGCCGATCGGGCCGGCGGCCATCGTCATCGGCACGCTCGTCTGGTCCCTCGGCGAGATCCTCGGTGGCCCCGCCGTCTTCGCCTACCCGGCCAACGCCGGGCCCGAGGCCCTGCGCTCCCGCTACATCGGCAGCTTCCAGTTCGTCTTCGGCCTGGGCTCCGCCCTCGGGCCGATGGCCGGCACCTGGCTCTTCCTCCAGTTCGGCTCGCTGGTCTGGCCGTTGGTCGGCGCCGCCTCCCTGCTCGCCACCCTGTTCGGCCTGATCGCCGTCCGCACCCACCCCGCCCGGGCGGTCTCCGCCACCCGTCCCCGCTCCACCTCCTGCTGATCACCGATTCGAACGAGAGGTTCCGACCATGGGGCACGAGAGCTTCCGGCCCGGCACCAGGCACTTCCGTTGCCTGGGCGTCGGCGTGGGCCCGGCCAACCTCAGTCTGGCGTCGCTGCTGCACAGCATGCCGGACGTACCCAATCTCTTCCTCGACCGCAAGGAGTCCTTCGGCTGGCACGACGGCCAGCAGATCCCGGGCACCACCCTCCAGGTCTCCCAGTTCAAGGACCTGGTCAGCCTCGCCGACCCGGCCAGCCCCTTCTCGTTCCTGGCGTACCTGCACGCCAAGGGACGCGTCTACCACTTCCTCAACGCCCAGTTCGACGACGTACCGAGGCTGGAGTTCCGCAACTACCTGGCGTGGGCCAGCCGCCGCAACGAGAACGTCGTCTTCGGCGAGGGCGTCCGCGAGGTCGACTTCGACGACGACCGCAGCGTGTTCACGATCCACACCGACCGCCGCACCGTCACCGCGGACAACGTCGTCGTCGGCGTCGGCAGCCGGCCCTGGGTGCCGCCGCAGGGGGAGGGCCTCCTCGGCCCCACCCAGTTCCACGTCGCCGACTACCTGGGCGCCGCCCGCGACGTCGGCGGCAAGCGGGTCGTCGTCATCGGCGGCGGCCAGTCCGGCGCCGAGGCCTTCCTCGACCTGATCTCCCGCAGCGGCTGGGAGCTGCCCCGCCGCGTCTCGTGGATCTCCCGGCGGCCGAACTACCTCCCCATCGACGACTCGCCCTTCACCAACGACTACTACATGCCGAGCCACGCCGACTACTTCTACGGACTGCCCCGCGAGCGCCGCCAGTCGCTGAACTCCCGCAACCTCCTGACCAGCGACGGCATCTCCGAATCCACCCTCCGTGAGATCTACCAGACCATCTACGTCCACCGTTTCGTCGAGGGCAACGAGGACCTGGTCGCCCTGCACCCGGGCCGCGACGTCTTCGACGTCGGCCGGGGCCCGTTCGGCGGCTGGGAGGTCAGCGCCCGCCACACCGGCGAGCCCGACTCCGTCGAGAGGTTCGAGGCGGACCTCGTCGTCTGGGCCACCGGCTACCGGCCCGCCGGCATGGACTTCCTCGCCCCCGTCGCCGACCGCCTGGAGCGCGAGGGCGACGAACTGCGCGTCGACGAGGACTACGCGGTCCGCTGGGACGGCCCCGCCGACCGCCGGATCTTCGTCCAGAACGGGGTCCGCGGCCAGCGGGGACTGGCCGACCCCAACCTCAGCCTCAACGCCTGGCGCAGCAGGCGCATCGCCGACCGGCTGTGCGGCACACGCGGCGACGAGCAACTGTCCTCCTTCATCGAGTGGTCGTCGAAGGCACCCCAGGACGAACGGTGGAGCGCCTGATGCCGGCCGACCGTGCCGGCGCCCCCGGCATACCCACCGGGTCCGCCGCGTTCGCCGCCGCCGGCGGGGGCGCCGGCGGGCCCGCCCGGGCCCGTACCGACGTGGCCGTCGTCGGCGCCGGGATACTCGGCGTCCTCATCGCCCGCGAGGTCCTCGCCCGGGACCCCGACGCCGCCGTCACCGTCCTCGACCGCGACATGACCGGCTCCGGCGCCACCCGACGCTCCGCCGGCCTGCACTTCCCGCGCGGCGCGAACGAAACCGTCCGCACGCTGGCCGCCGAGAGCCAACGCTTCTACGAGGACCTCCGCGCGGCCCGCCCCGACCTGCCGATCCACCCGCTCGGGATGACGGTGCTCGCACCGGAGGAGGCCGAGGAACGACTGCGCGAGGCCTACCTCCCCGAGGCCAAGCTCCGCTGGACCGCCGACCTGCCGGCGGCCGTCCCCGCGCTGCCCCGCGGACACGGCGCCTGGGAGGGCGACGGCTGCCAGTACGCCGACGTCCACGCCCTGACCCAGCGCCTCGCCGCCGACCTGCGCCCCGCCGTCGCCTTCCGGGAGGGCGTCGAGGTCACCGCCCTCGCCTCCGGACCCGGCGGCACCCGCCTGACCCTCACCGGCGGCGCCACCCTCGACGCCGGCCACGTCGTCCTCGCCCCGGGTCCCTGGCTCGCCGCGCCCGCCTGGCGGGAACTCGTCGCGCCGCTCGGCGCCCGCGTCAAGAAGATCATCGCCCTGCACGTCGAGGTGCCCTGCGCCCCCGGCGACCGGGCCGTCGTCCTGCACGCCGAGGACGCCTTCCTGCTGCCCGTGCACCACCGGGGCCACTGGCTGTTCAGCTACACCTGCCAGGAGTGGGACGTCGACCCCGACACCGTCGACCCCGCCCTCACCGCCGGCCACCTGCGCGAGGCCCGCGCCCTGCTCACCCGCTACGCCCCGGGCCTGGCCGCCCACTGCCGGTCGGGCCGGGTCTTCTGCGACGCGTACGGGGCCGACGGCACCCCGGTCGTCACCCCGCTCGATCCCTACGGCCGGCTGCTCTTCGCGGGCGCGGCCGGCGGCTCCGGCTACCGGCTCGCCCCGGCGCTCGCGGCCCGCGCCGCAGACCTGATCCCGTCCCTGCCGTCCCCCTCCTCCCTCGCGTCCCTCCCGTCCCCGCGAAAGGCCACGACATGATCATCGCCAGTTATGACGCCGACGTCCTGGAGCAGGCGTTCGGCATCGACATGAGCGGTGTGGAGGGCCTCGGCACACCCGCCGGCTGGGGCCGGATCGCACCCGGCCGGGCCACCGACCACCACCGCCACGACGAGACCGAACTGTTCGTGATCACCGCCGGACGGGGGGAGTTCGTCATCGACGGCGAACGCCACCCGGCCGCCCCCGGCACCGTCGTCCTCTTCGAACCGTTCGAGTCCCACGTCCTGGAGAACACCGGCGGTCCCGACGCCGGCGACCTCGTCTTCTTCACCCAGTACTGGCGCGACGCCGAACGGGCCGCGACCTCCGCGGCGAACCCCGCCCGCAAGGGCTTCGGCGACCGGCCCGTCTTCGTCTTCTCCACCCCGCCCACCCCCAACGGCGACCTGCACCTCGGGCACCTCTCCGGCCCCTACCTCGGCGCCGACGCCTTCACCCGCTACCAGCGCATGATCGGCGCCGAGGCCTACCACCTCACCGGCAGCGACGACTACCAGAGCTACGTCCTCGGCGCCGCCCGCGCCGACGGCCGCACCCCCGCCGAGACCGCCGCCCACTACAGCGCCGAGATCGCCGAAACGCTGCGGCTGATGGACATACCCCTCGACCAGTACACGGTCACCGACCAGGACCCCGCCTACCCCGAGGGCCTGCGGGACTTCTTCGGCCGCGTCGTCGCCTCCGGCGAGGTCGCCGTCACCGAACAGGACGCCCTGCACGACGCCACCACCGGCCAGTACCTCTACGAGGCCGACGTCAAGGGCGGCTGCCCCGGCTGCGGCAACCTCACCAACGGGAACATCTGCGAGGAATGCGGCGAACCCAACACCGTCACCGACCTCACCGACCCCCGCTCCACCGTCTCCGACGCCGCGCCCCGCGCCACCCCGGCCGCCCGCTGGACGCTGCCCCTGCACACCTTCGCCCCCGAGGTCCGCGACCACCACCGCACCGGCCGCGTCCCGGCCCGGCTCCGCGAGCTCGCCGACCGCCTCTTCCGCCGCCCCCGCGTGGACATCCCCCTCACCCACCCCTCCACCTGGGGCGTGCAACCCCGCGAGGGGGACACCGAGGGCCAGGTGATCTGGGTCTGGCCCGAGATGAGCTACGGGTTCCTGCACGGCATCCAGGCCCTGGGCGCCCGCCTCGGCCGGCCCTGGCGGGCCGCCGACCCCGAACGCGACTGGAAGATCGTCCACTTCTTCGGCTACGACAACAGCTTCTACCACTCGGTGCTCTACCCGGTCCTCTACCGGCTCGCCTTCCCCGGCTGGAACCCCGACATCGACTACCACGTCAACGAGTTCTACCTGCTCGAAGGCGCCAAGTTCTCCACCAGCCGCCGGCACGCCATCTGGGGCAAGGACGTCCTCGGCCCCGACACCGTCGACGCCGTCCGCTACTTCCTCGCCGCCACCCGCCCCGAGGGCCTGCGCACCGACTACACGCGCACCGCCTACGAGGCCACCCTGAACGACACCCTCATCGGCACCTGGCAGCACTGGCTCACCGACCTCGGCGCCCGCGTCGCCAAGCACCACGGCGGCACCGCCCCCGACGCCGGCAACTGGACGCCCGAGCACTCCGCGTTCCTCGCCCGGCTCGGGACCCGCCTCGCCGCCGTCACCGCGGCCCTGGAGAACGACGCGTTCTCCCTCAACCAGGCCGCCGCCGAGCTCGACGGCATCGTCCGCGACACCGTCCGCTTCGGCCGCGCCGAAGGCCTCCTCGCCGACACCCCGGGCTGGGAGGCGGAGAACCGCACCGCCGTCGCCCTCGAACTGGCCGCCGCCCGCCTCCTCGCGCACGCCGCCGTCCCCGTCATGCCCCGCTTCGCCGCCCGACTGGCCGCCGCCCTCGGCCAGGACACCCCGAGCGCGTGGCCCCGTGACGTCGAACTCCTCGCCCCCGGCAGCGCCGTCGCCCTCGCCGACGCCGTGTTCTTCCGACCGTCGCCCGACACCGGATCCGCCGCCGCACCGGCTGCCGAACCCGCCCTGACGCCCTGGCTCACCCACATCGCCCGCACCGTCCTGCGACTCGGCGACGACGAGCCGATCGCCGACCGCACCCTGACCCAGCTCGCCGCCGGCTCCCTCCAGGCCGTCACCGTCCAGTACCAGATCCTCGACGCCCTCGACGTCGACCTGTCCATGGACGAACTCCTGCACGGCGGCACCCTCGCCGAACTGGCCGCCATCATCGCCGAACGCGCCGAACCCGCCGCCGTCGCCGCCCTGACCTCGGGAGAGCCCCGATGAACCACCTCCAACTGCTGCGCGAAATGGGCCGGCGCGGGCTGTCCGTCACCCTCACCGACGGCGACCTGCGCCTCCAGGGCAACCGCGACCGGATGGACGCCGAGTTCATCGCCCGCGTCAAGGCAGCCAAGCCCGCCCTCGTCGCCCACCTCGCCCGCGAGGCCGAACACGGCCCCGGCTTCCCCCTCACCCCCCTCCAGCGCGGCTACTACGCCGGCCGCAGCGGAGTCTTCGAGATCGGGGACGTCGCCAGCCACGTCTTCCACGAGATCGAGGGCCACTGGGACGTCGACCGCCTCCAGAACGCCCTCGCCACCGTCGTAGCCGCGCACAGTGCCCTGCGCTCGCGCTTCCTGTCCCCCGACCGGCAGGTCACCGAACACGGGGACCACACACCCGTCATCGGCGTCCTCGACCTGCGCGCCCACGACCCCCGGCAGCAGGAACTCATCCGCACCGAACTCCGCGAGATGCGCTCCCACCAGGTACTGCCCGCCGACCAAGCCCCCCTGCTCACCGCCGACGTGACGATCCTCGCCGACGACAGGATGGTCCTCCACGTCGGCCACGACGGCCTCGTGATGGACGGGATCAGCATGTTCCTGTTCTTCCGCGCCTGGTGGCACGCCTACCGCAGCCCCACCGCGGACGCCCCCGAGGAACTTCCCTTCGAGGACTACGTCGCCGCCCTGGAGACCGCCCGCGACCGGGCCCCCGCCCGCCGCTCCCGCGACTACTGGACGGCCCGCGTCGACGACCTCGCCCCCCACCCCGACCTGCCGCTGCGCACCAGCCCCGCCGCCCTGTCCGGCTCGCGGTTCACCCAGCGCGCCGTCCGCCTGGACCGCACCGCCTGGACCGCGCTCAAGGACCGGGCCGCCGAGGCCGGGCTGACCCCGTCCGCCCTGCTGCTCGCCGCCTACGCCGAAACCCTCGCCACCTGGGGCGCCGGCGACCGCTTCACGCTCACCACCACCGTCGCCAACCGGCCGCCGATCCACCCCAGGATCTTCGAGACCATCGGACAGTTCTCCGACACCCTCCTCGTCGAAGCCGCCACCGACCGCACCCTGACCTTCGCCGACCGCGCCCGCGGCCTCCAGCGGCAACTGCACGCCGACATGGACCACCGCCACTTCTCCGGCATCGAGGTCCTCAAGGAACTGGCCCGCCGCCGCGGCGGACTGGCCGGCGCCCGCATGCCCTACACCTTCAACAGCGCCATCGGCCACGTCAGCAGCGAGGTCGACGGGTCGACCCTGGAACTCTTCGGCAAGGAGGTCTTCTCCGTCAGCCAGACCCCCCAGGTGTGGCTGAACGCCTTCGCCATGGAGCAGCACGGCGGCCTCGTCGTCCAACTCGACGGACTCGACGAACTCTTCTGCGAGGGACTCCTCGACGACCTGGCGCACGGCTACACCACCCTCCTCGAAACCCTCGTCGACGCGGGTGCCTGGCAGCGCCACGGTTTCGACCTGCTGCCGCCCGCGCAACGCGCCCGCCGGCTCGCCGCGAACGACACGGCCGTCACCCTGCCCGACGAGATGCTCGGCGACGCCATCGTGCAGCGGGCCGCCGAGACCCCCGGGGCGCCCGCCGTCCTCACCGCCGACCGGACCGTCAGCTACGGCGAGCTCCTGCACCGGGCCGCCACCGCCGCCGGCTGGCTGCGCGCACGGGGAGTGGGCCGCGGCGAACTCGTCGGCCTCGTCATGCGGCGCGGACCCGAGCAGATCATCGGCATCCTCGCGACCGTCCTCGCGGGGGCCGCGTACCTGCCCGTCGACGCGGCCCTGCCCGCCGCCCGGCAGGAGTACATGCTCGCCGACGGCCGGGTGAGGTGCGTGCTCACCGACACCGCCCCGTCCGACACCGGCCCCCTCGCCCCCCTGGCCGTCCTCGACCTCACCGGACCCGCCGCCGGCCGTGCCGAGGTCCCCGACCGGCTGCCCGGCTCCCACCCCGAGGACCTCGCGTACGTCCTCTACACCTCCGGCACCACCGGAGCCCCCAAGGGCGTGATGGTCACCCACCGCAACGTCGCCAACGTCGTCGCCGACTGCCACACCCGCTTCCGGATCACCCCCGACGACCGGTTCTTCGCCATCAGCGCCTTCAACTTCGACCTGTCCGTCTGGGACGTCTTCGGCGCCCTGTCGGCGGGCGCGGCCCTCGTCATGCCCGACCACGACAAGGCCGTCGACACCGCCCACTGGCTCGACCTGTGCCGCCTGCACGGCGTCACCGTGTGGAACTCCGTCCCCGCCATCGCCGGACTGCTCCACGACCAGGCCCGCACCGACGGTACGCCGCCGCCCGCCCTGCGCCTCGTCATGATGAGCGGCGACCGCATTCCGCCCGAACTGCCCGCCGCGCTGCGCACGATGACGCCCGGCCTGGAGGTCGTCTCCCTCGGCGGCCCCACCGAGACGACCATCTGGAACATCCTGCACCCCGTCGGCGAGGACGAGGACGGCAGCGAGTCCGTCCCGTACGGGCGGCCCAACGCCAACAACCGCGCCTACGTCCTCGACCGGGACGGCCTCGACGCCCCCGACTGGGTCACCGGGGAGATCGTCGCCGCCGGCACCGGCCTCGCCCGCGGCTACTGGGGCGACGAACAGCGCACCGCCGAGAAGTTCTTCACCGACCCGGTGCGCGGCGAACGCCTCTACCGCACCGGCGACCTCGGCCGGTACCTGCCCGACGGGAACATCCAGATCCTCGGCCGCAGCGACTTCCAGATCAAGATCAACGGCTATCGCATCGAGGCCGGCGAGGTCGAGACCCGGCTCGCCGCCCTGGCGGAGGTCACCCGGGCCGTCGTCGCCGCCCACGGCAACCGCCTCGTCGCCCACCTCGTCGCCGCCGGCTCCCACCGCCCGCACCTCACCGAGGTCCGCCGGGCGTTGCGCGCCGACCTGCCGGACTACATGCTCCCGGCGGCGGTGATCTGGCACGGTTCGCTCCCGCTCACCAAGAACGGCAAGGTCGACCGTACGAAGCTGGTCGCGCTCGGCGCCGAGGACCCGGCGGCCGACGCACCGCAGGCCGGCGGCAGCGCCCCCGGCACCCAGGCCGAGAAGATCCTCTGCGACATCTGGTCGACCGTCCTGCGACGCCCCGACGTGGGGGCCCTCGACACCCTCGCCTCCCTCGGCGGCGACTCCATCGCGGCGGCCCGGATCCTGACCGCGGCCCGCAAACGGTTCGGCGTCACCCTCACCCTCGACCGGTTCGCCGAGGTCGACACCGTCCGCGCCATGGCCGCCGTCCTGCGCCCGGAGGCCCCCCGATGAGCGGCGCCGCGCCCTCACCGGCGCCCCCGCGGCCCGCGTCCGGGGGCGTACCGGCCGCCGGCCCCGACACGATCCGGCGGATCGTCACCGGCCCGCCGGCCGCCGGCAGCATCTCCGTCGCCCGCCTCGACGGCACCCGCACCATCACGCTGCGGGAACTCCACGAGCGCTCCGGCCGCCTCGCCCACCACCTGCGGGACGCCCACGGCATCGGCCCCGGCGACCGCATCGGGATCCTCGCCGCGAACAGCCTGGAGTGGGTCCTGATCGACCTGGCGGCGCTGCGCCTCGGGGCGCAGACGGCCGGCCTGGAGCCCGGCAAGTTCACGCCGTCCGCCGAACTGCTGGACCGCTACGACCTGCGTCTGCTGTACACCGACCGGGCCGCGGACGAGATCGGCGACCGCTCCGCCGACGCGACCGCCGACGGGTCCGGCGACCGCTCCGCCGACGCGTCCGCCCCGTGGCCGACCGGCGTCCTCGGCACCGGCGCGATCCTCGACCTGACCGAGCCGGACGGTGCCCCCGACCGGCCCCTGCCCCCCGTCCACTGGGGGTTCCGGGACGTCACCACCATCAAGTTCACCTCCGGCAGCACCGGCGTGCCCAAGGGGCTCGGCGCCACCGCCGGCAGCATCGACAGCTCCCTCACCGCCGTCCAGGAGATCTTCGCGCACGGCCCCGGCGACGACCTGTTCGTCTTCCTCCCGCTGTCCCTGCTCCAACAGCGCTACTGGGTGTACTCCGCGCTGCTCCACGGCCACGACGTCACCCTCACCACCTACGAGGCGGCGTTCGCCACCCTGCGACGCGTCCGCCCCACCGTCGTCATGGGCGTACCCGCCTTCTACGAGAGCGCCCGCCGGCAGATCGAGGGCCGGCTGCGCCGGTCCACCGGCCAGGACCCGCGGCAGGCCGCCCGCGCCCTGTTCGGCGACCGGATCCGCTACCTGTGGACCGGCTCCGCACCCGCCTCCCCGGCCGTGCTCCGCTTCTTCACCGACGTCGGCCTGCCCCTGTTCGAGGGCTACGGCCTCAACGAGACCTGCATCGTCACCAAGAACCACCCCGGCGCCCACCGGGAGGGCAGCGTCGGCCGGGTGGTCAGCGGCAAGGAGGTGCTGATCGGTGAGGACGGCGTCATCAGCGTCCGCAGCACCCATCCCGTCAACAACCACTACGCGTACGCCCGCCCCGGTGACTCGGAGAAGGTGTTCGACGCCGACGGAACCGTCCGCACCGGCGACCTCGGCCACATCGACGAGGACGGCTACCTGTTCGTGCGGGGCCGCGCGGACGACGTCATCGTCCTCGACAACGGCAAGAAGGTCATCGTCCGGCCCATCGAGGAACTGATGCGGGCCGACCCGGCCGTCGCCGAATGCGTCCTGTTCAGCCCCACGCAGACCGACCTCGTCGCCGTGGTGTCGCCGGCCGCGCTGCCGGCCGACCGCGCGGCCATCGCCGCCCGGCTCGCCGCCGTCAACGCCGCCACCGGCGCCGACGAGCGGATCAGCCGGGTCCTCGTCGCCGATCCGCCGTTCAGCATCGACAACGGCCTGCTGACCTCCCAGTACAAGCCCAAACGGCCCGCGATCGCGGCCGCCCACCACATCCCGCTGCACGACCAGGAGGCCGGAATCCATGCCTGACACCCAGCTCGTAGAAGAGGCCGCCCGCGCCCAGCTCTCCCTCGTCCTGATGCCCGAGGTCGAGCCCGAGGACCTCGACCTCGACGCCGACATGGTCGCCGCCTACGGCCTGACCTCCCTCAACAAGGTCCTCTTCCTCACCGAGGTGTGCGAGGAGACCGACGTGGACCTCGCCCACTTCACCGAGCACGACCTCGCCGTCATGCGTACGCTGCGCGACGTCACCGAAGCCCTCACCCGTCACCACGCCCCCACCGGAGCCTGAATCATGAGCTGGACCGACCACTCCACCACCGTCCTGGAGAACGACCGGGTGCGCCTCGCCCCGATCACCGAGGCGGACCGCGAGGGCATCCGGGCCGTCGCCATGGACCCCGCGATCTGGCGCTACTTCGTCGCCGCCGTCGAGACCGAGACCGACTTCGAGGCCTTCTTCGACGCCAACCTCGCCGACCACACCGCCGGCCGCCGGGTCGTGTACGTGATCACCGACAAGGACAGCGGTCGCGTCGCGGGCAGCATGAGCTTCGGCAACATGGCGGAGGCCGACCGCCGGCTGGAGATCGGCTGGTCCTGGCTCGGCCGGGACTTCCGCGGCCGCGGCGTCAACCACTGGGCCAAGGCCCTGCTGCTGGCCCACGCCTTCGAGGTGCTCGACGTCGAACGCGCCGAGTTCAAGACCGACGTCCTCAACGTCCAGGCCCGCCGAGGCCTCGCGAACATCGGCGCCACCGAGGAGGGCACCCTGCGCAGCTTCAACTACATGCCGGGCGGCCGCCGCCGGGACGCCGTCTTCTACAGCATCCTGCGCGCCGAGTGGCCCGCCGTCCGCGAGGCCCTCGCCCGCGGCCCGAAGAAGGCCGTACCGGCGTGAACACCGCGGGTGACATCACCTTCATACGGGCCGGCGGCGAGCCCCGCGACATCGGCCGCGCCCACGGCCGGGCCCTCGCCGCCCCCCTGCGCACCTTCCTCGACGACGGCCTGGCCCGGCTGAACCACCTCACGGCCCGGCCCCTGACCCTGCCCGACCTGCTGCCGACCGTCGCCGCCTACCGGGCCCGGGTGACGGCGGCCCTGCCCGACCTCGCCGAGGAGGTCGCGGGCCTCGCCGAAGGCGCCGGCATCGGCGAGGACGAGGCCTGGCTGCTCCAGCTCCGCCGCGAGATCATGGGCTACTCGAAGGTCCCCACGGCCGGTGACTGCACCACCTGGGCCCGCACCACCGCCGACGGAACCCCCGTCCTCGCCCAGACCGTCGACCTCAACGGCAACCTCGACACCCACATCGCCGTCCTGGAGACCGCCCGCGCCGGCTCCCCCCGGCGCTCGCTGGTCCTCAGCTTCGCCGGGCTCCTCGGCTACCTCGGCGTCAACAGCGACGGCCTGGCCGTCGGCCTCAACCTGGTCCTCGGCGGCACCTGGCGCCCGGGCGTCCCCCCGTACCTGGCCATCCGCCACCTCCTGGACCACGCCGGCAGCGTCGACGAGGCCCTCAAGGTCCTCGCCGGCCTGCCACTGGCCAGCTCCCGCTCCCTCATGCTCTGCGACCCCGAGCGGGCCCTGTACGTGGAACACCTCGACGGGGAACTGCGCGTACGGGAGGCCGGGCCCGGGGGCCTCGCCCACACCAACCACTTCCTCCACCCGGACTTCGTCCCGGCCGACGAGCTGAACGTCTTCGCCCGGAACTCCTCCGTGCGCCGGCTGCGCGCGGCCACCGACGGGCTCGCCGCCCTGCGCGGCGACGCCGGCGCCGAGGACCACTTCGCGCTGCTCGCCCAAGAACCGCTGCGCGTCCCCGACCGGGGCGACATCCGGGCGGAGCGCACCGTCGCCGCGGTCGTCATGCACCCGGCCGCCGGCCGGCTGTACGTCCGCCCCGGCGACCCGGCGCACTCCACCACGCGGGTGTTCTCCCTGTAGGCCGCCCCTTCCGCGACGAAGGACCGTACCCATGGAAGGAGCACGATGGACGCATGGCTGGTCGACCTCGACCGGGTCGCCCCCACCGACATCAGCGCGCACTATCCCGAGGGCCTCACCGAGGACGAGCTGCGACGCGGCGCCGAGTTCGTCCACGCCCGGGCCGCCCACCGCTTCTACCGCGCCCGGCTCACCGTCCGCCGGCTGCTCGCCGAACGCCTCGGCGTCCCCGCGTCCGAGCTGCGCATCCACTACGACCCCGCGGGCAAGCCGTACCTGCCCGACCAGCCCGGCACCCACATCAGTTGGTCCCGTTCGGACGGGTTGCTGCTGCTCGGGGCGACCGAGACCGGACCGGTCGGGGTGGACGTGGAACTGGTCCGCCCGGCCACCACCAACCTGGACGTGCTGACGTTCGTCTACCCGGGCGTGCCCGCCGGCGCGACCCCGGAGACCTTCTTCCACGCCTGGACCCTGCTGGAGGCCGCCGTCAAGGCCACCGGGCGCGGCCTCACCGACGGCGCCCGGGAGGTCGACCTGGACTTCGGCCCGGACGGCGCGGTCACCCTGCGCGGGATCAGCGGCCACGGCCCGTCGCCCTGGCACGGCCGGACCGAACTCCGGCCGACCCACCGGGACGAGCCCTGGGCGATGACCGCCTTCGTGTCCCGGGACCTGGCCCCCGTCACGGTCCTGCCGTGGCCCGCCCGGGAGCAGGTCCGGGAGCACGTCCTGGAACCCGCCGGCGGCCGGGCCCGGGAGGCCGTGCTCACGCTCACGCCGCGGGGCTGAGCACCGCCGTGCCGTCCGGGGCGATCGCGGTGAAACCCGTGTACGGAACCAGCGCGGGCGGCACGGTCACCGAGCCGTCCGCGCGCTGGTACTGCTCCAGGATCGCCACGAGGGTCCGGCCGATCGGCAGCGCCGAACCGTTCAGCGTCGCCGCGAACACCTTGCCGCCGTCCCGGTCGCGGACCCGGATGCCGGCCCTGCGGCCCTGGAAGTCCCCGCAGTCGGAGACGGAGGAGATCTCCCGGTAGGTGCCCTGGCCCGGCAGCCACACCTCGATGTCGTACGTCCGCCGGGCGGCGAACCCGAGGTCCCCGGCCCGTAGTTCCACCACCCGGTGCGCGAGCCCCAACCGGCGCAGCGCGACCTCCGCGTGCCCCACCAGCAGCTCCAGTTCCTCCCCGGACCGGTCGGGCCGGCAGATCCGTACCAGCTCGACCTTCTCGAACTGGTGCAGCCGCACCAGCCCCCTGGTGTCCCGGCCGTACGAGCCCGCCTCCGCCCGGTAGCAGGGCGTGAAGGCCGTCAGGGCGAGGGGGAGCTCGGCGTCCTGGAGGGTCTCCCCGCGGTACAGGTTGACCAGCGGCACCTCGGCCGTCGGGATCAGCAGCAGCTCGCGGTCGGCGGCGTCCGTCGCGAACAGGTCATCGGCGAACTTCGGCAACTGCCCGGTGCCCGTCATCGTCTCCCGGTTCACCAGGTGCGGCACGCCGTGCTCCACGTAGCCGTGCTCCCCGGTGTGCAGGTCCAGCAGGAACGAGGCCAGTGCCCGCTCCAGCCGGGCCCCGGCGCCCCGGGTCACGGCGAAGCGCGAGCCCGAGAGCTTCGCGGCCCGCACCGGGTCGAGGATGCCCAGCCGGGTGCCGACGTCCACGTGGTCGCGCGGGGTGAACTCGAAGCCCGGGGGTTCCCCGAAGACCCGGCGCACCACCGGCGGATCCTGCTCGGTGCCGTCGGGGACGTCGGGGTGGGGCCGGTTCGGGACGGCCAGCAGCAGCGCGTCGAGGGACTCCTGAGCCACCCGGAGCTCCTCCGACACCGACCGCAGGCGCTCCTTCGCCTCCTGGATCCGGGAGCGGGCCGCCGCGTCGGGCCGCACCCCGCTGCGGGCGGAGCGGTTCTGCTCCGCCCGCAGCTTGTCGCGTTCGGCGATGAGCCGGGAGCGCAGGTCGGTCAGCTCGCGCAGGGCGGCGCGGTCCAGGTGGTGTCCGCGGCGGGCCAGGTCGGCCCCCGCCGCGTCCTGGAGCAGGGCGTGCGGGTCGTGCATGACGGCTCCTCGGTCCTCGTCGGTGACGTGCGGGGGGTGACGTGCGCGGTGGCGGCGACGGCCGCCACCGGCTCACCTCGGGTGGTTGCGGATGATGTCGACGGCCTCCGGGACGCCCATGTACGGCAGCCGCACCTCGGCCATGTCGTCGGTCCACTGCTCGGCGAGGTCGTACCGCTGCTTCGGGGTGGTCTCCAGCAGCTTGCAACCGGGGAAGACCTCGTACCCGTCCAGCAGTTCGGCGTGGGCGAACATGCCCTCCTGGAACAGCTCCTCGCGTTCCAGCACGAACTCCTCCGACGGCAGCTCGTCCCACAGCCGCCGGCCGCGCCGGATCAGCTCGATCAGCCGCGGCCGGTACGAGGGGTTGCGCGCCAGGTGCTCGCGGACGATGGAACTGCCCACGGTCAGGTGACGGATCTCGTCGATCGAGGCGCCGCGCGCGATCTCGGCGGCGGCCGGGTCGAGGAGCGTCCACTTGCGTTCGCTGAGCTCGGCGGCCGGCGCCAGCACCCCTTCGATGACGATGGTGAACACGGCGACCGCGCCGATGAAGTCGCCCTCGTCGCGCACCACGGACGTGGCGAACTCGGCGATCGGGTTCAGCACCCGCCGCGTGTAGTCGACACCCTGCTCCTTGATGAAGCCGAGCAACCCGGCCTCCGGCACCCCCAGGTCCACCAGGTGCTTGCGGAAGATCATCGCGTGCCTGGCCTCGTCCACCACCTGCGTGGTGAAGAACTCCTGCTCGACGACGCCGGGCGCGCCGATCACGTAGTGGGACAGCACCTCCACCGCCCGGGACTCCGCCAGCGAACGGTTGCCCAGCTCCAGCACGAGCGCCCGGCGCAGCGGACCGTCCTCGCGCATGTGATCGGGGGTGACGGCGTCGTGGCCGGCCTCGGCCCGCCCGCGCAGGGTGCCCTGGGCGACGGCCGACAACCAGTACCCGAGGTCGCACTCGTCGGCGGTCAGGGTCATCTCCTGCGCGCCGTCCAGCAGGTTGGGCGCGCGGTCCCAGTCGGCCTCGACGGGGATCTGCGGAACGGTGGTCATGACACCTCGCTGGGAGAGACGGAAACGGTGGAAGCGCCGGAAGGGGCGGGAACACCGGAAGGGGCGGCGCCGGCCGACGCCGCGGGAGTGACGGCGGCGCTGTGCATGCGGCCGGCGAAGCTGAGCATGGGGGAGTCGACGGTGTGGCTGCCGCCCGTCACCTCGGCGAGGAGCATGTCGTGGTCGCCGACCTGGTGCCAGCCGAGGACCCGGCAGGCCATGTGCGCCAGGCTCCCGCCGAGCAGCGGCGCACTCGTGAGCGGGTCGGTGGACCAGTCGAAACCCTCGAACTGGGCGTCCCCGAGCGGACGACCCGGGTTCGCGAACCGGCGGGCCACGTCGTTCTGCGCCGAGGACAGCACGTTCACCGAGAACCGGCCCGCCCTGCGCACCAACGAGGCGAACGTCGAGGTGGGCCGCAGACAGGCCCCCAGCACCAGCGGGTCCCGCGACAGGGTCACCACCGCGCTCGCCGTGGTGCCGTGCCGGACACCGCCCTGGCTCACGGTCAACACCGTCACGCCCGACGCCAACCGGCGCAGCGCCAACCGGGCCGCCTCCGGATCCTCGTACCCCTGCGCGGGCACCGACGCCGAACGGTCCGTGAGCCACGTCGGGTAGCGGCTCACCGGTGGGCCCCGACCGCCGACGTCGCGCCGGTTGTGGCGGCCTGCTCCTCGTAGGGCAGCGGCACCGGGCCGTCGGTGGCCGCGCGACGCCTCAACATCGCCGTCACCCGGTCGACCAACGGTGTGGGCACCGGCTCGAAGGGCAGCCCGAACGGCTTCAGGAAGTTCCCGAAGACGCCCCGGTCACCGAACACGTGGAACGGCAGCGCCAGCAGCGCCCACTCGGGCCCGACCAGCCACATCCACAACACGCCGACCAGGGCCACGCTGAGCAGGCTGTGCATCGTGTTGTACAGGACGTAGTACGCCTTGTGGATCCGCCCGTCCGGGCTGCGCCGGTAGGCGATGGCCCCCGGGATGTAGCCCAGCAGGTCGATGTACAGGAACAGGCCGATCGCCACGAACCAGCGGATGTCCGTGAAGTGCCACAGGATCATGCCGATCGTCACGGCGAAGGCGACGAGGTACTCGGCGCGGTGCAGGTTGAAGGTGACCGGTGACTCGACCGGGTTCTTGATGTCCATCAGGTGTCCTTCCGACGGGGCGGCTGGTCAGGACAGCCGCAGGGGGCTGCCGGCGAAGTAGTCGGCCAGCTCCGCGGCCACGCTCGCGCGCGACGGCGGGTGGAAGGCCAGGGCGCGGACCGAGCTCGCCAGGTACGCCACGTCCGCGGAACGGATGAACGCCATCCCGCCGAGCATCTCCACGGCCTGGTCGACCGCCGAGGCGAGCAGGTCCTGGGACGCGTAACGGGCGGTGAGCACCGCCGCCACCGCCTCGTCGCCCTCGATGCCGTCCTCCAGGGCCCGGGCGGCGCCCTCCACGAGGGCCACCGCGGCGTCGAGCCGGACCACCAGCCGCGCCCGCTCGTCGGCCGTGCCGCGCCCGCCGGCGACCACCCGGGCGACGAGCTCCGAGGCGGCTCCCACGTAGGTGGCGGTGGCGAGCAGTTCGAACCAGGTGAACCCGGCCGTCTGGAGGTCGTCGAGCCGGTCGGCGTCCTCGGGGGTGCTGTGGATGACGAGGTCGGCCGGGACGTCGACGTCGGTGAGCACGACCTCGTCGCTCTGCGCGGCCGCCAGCACCGGCGTCCCCCAGAACGGCCGGGTCGTGATGCCCGGCGAGGAGGCCGGGATCAGCATCAGCGCCAGACCGGGGCGCCCGTCGTCCCCCGTCACGGCCACGCTGGCCGTCAGCACGTCCATCGAACGGGACAGGCTGCACGGCTTCTTCGACCCGTTGACCCGGTACCCGCCCGGGGTGCGCTCCGCGATGACGGACGGCGTCAGGATGTTCTGGCTCGTGCGCCCCTCCGCCCAGCCGGAGGCCAGCAGCAACCCGTCCGAGGCCACCGACGTCATCACCTTCAGCTGGCTCGGTGTGAGCCGGTCGGTGACCTCGGCCAACCGGAACAGCATCGCCACGGTGAAGTGGTGCATCGTCGAGGCGACCCC
The DNA here is from genome assembly GCF_055595445.1 of Streptomyces sp. NPDC040432. NCBI lineage: Bacteria > Bacillati > Actinomycetota > Actinomycetes > Kitasatosporales > Streptomycetaceae > Streptomyces > Streptomyces sp. NPDC040432. The sequence continues at coordinate 66,744 of NZ_JBVIVP010000030.1, forward strand.
CAGCGAGGGCGAGGCGGCGGCGAGGGCCCGCTGCACCCGCACCGCCTCCAGCGGCCCCGCGGCCGCGCCGCCGTACGCGGCCGGCACGAGCAGCCCCGGACCGGCGTGCTCGCGGTACAGCTCCAGCACCGGGCTGTCCGCGCTCTCCCGCGCCCCACCGTCGGCGGAGGTGAGCGGCAGGTTCTCCAGCGCGTCGAGAAGACCTGGATGGAATTGCTCGCAGATCCCGCGGGCTGTCGTCAGGGAACGCATCGGCGTTTTCTCCTCGGGCTCTCTCGGAATTCTCCTCCGGACCGGTCGGGGCATTCCCTGCGATCCGAAAGGCAATATTCGGAAAGAAGTGTTTCACCCACCGTCTGACTGAGGCCTGACACTCATCTGACCAGCAGTTTCAACTGACTTGGTCCTGACGGCCGGCTGACCGGGGGACCGCCCGGCACTTGTGGCGGCGCGCCGCCCGTGCCATAAGTGGGGAAGTGCTCGCGGGAGAATGGATCTGAAATGACCGGAACGATTCTGGAGACGGATGTCGCGCTCGACGCCATCCGGCAGTACGCGGACGCCGGAAATCCGAGCGCGTATTTCGCCTTCAGCGACGGGAACAGTTACTTCCGGTTGCCGGACGAGCCCGGGATCATCGTCTACCGGCCGGTGGGCCGCTACCTGGTGCAGTTCGGCGGCCCCTTCGCACCCTTCGCCCCGGCCGGCCCCGACGGACCCCGGGCCCGGCTCCTGGCCGGCTTCACCGCCTTCGCCGCCGAACAGGGCCGCGAGATCGTGTCGGTGCAGCTCCAGGGCGCGGACGCCGACGTCTACGTCGACCAAGGGTTCACCGTGAACCAGATGGGCGCCTCCTACGCCGTCGACCTGGAGACCTTCACCCTGGCCGGCACCAAGTTCATGCAGCTCCGCAACAAGATCTCCCGGGCGCTGCGCAGCGGCCTGGAGATCCGCGAAGTCCCCTACGAGGACTACGCCGACCAGATCGCCGCGCTCGACACCGCCTGGCTCGGCACCAAGGGCGAGGGCGTCAAACCGCTGGAGTTCCTCGTCGGCCAGACCGGCGGCCGCTACCAGCCGCTGCGCCGCCTCTTCGCCGCCGTCAACGACGGCCGGCTGATCGGCTACGTCTCCTACGCCCCCGTCTACGGCCCGCAGCCCGGCTGGATGCACGACCTGAGCCGACGGCAACCCGACTCCCCGCCCGGGGTGATGGAGGCCCTCAACAAGGCGGCCGTCGACGTGTTCACCGCCGAGGGCACCCGCTGGCTCCACTTCGGCTTCACCCCCTTCACCTCGCTGACGGCCCCCCAGTTCCCGGGCCACAGCCTGGGCTTCCACTGGTTCATGCAGCACCTGTGGGAGCACGGCGCGCACATCTACCCGGCGCGCACACAGCTGGAGTACAAGCAGAAGTGGGCTCCCTCCGCGGTGCTGCCGGAGTACATCGCCTTCCAGCACCGGGCCAGCCTGCCCGCGCTGGTCCACGTCTTCCGCGCCTGCAACGCGGTCTGAGAGAGGGAGACCCACCCGTGCCCGCGACGCCCCCGACATCCCCGACGCCCTCGACGCCCTCGACCTCCCTGATCACCTCCACCGACGAGGAGATCCGGGCCCAGGGCCTGCTCGTCGTCGAGCAGTTCCAGGCCTGCGCCGCCGCCCCCGACGACCTGGAGGCGGCCCGCGCCGTCGAGGAGGGGCTGGCCCGCCTCGACGCCCTGCTGCGGGAAGGAGCCGCCGCGTCCTGAGAACCCGTACGTCCTCCCCGCCCGCGCCCCGTACGGATTCCCGTGCGGGGCGCGGCCGTGGGCGGACCCGGGCACGCACGGGGCGGGGCGGTGGGGGAGCCCCCCACCGCCCCGCCCTCCTCCGCGGTCCGCCCCTCAGCGCAGGGCCGGACGGGTCCTCACCACCGTCCCGGCCGGCCCGCGCACCAGCATCGGGCGCCGCCGCAGGGCCGGCCCCGGCGCCGCCTCCACCGGCCCGGAGGCCGGGGAGAGGTGCGCGACCAGCAGGTCCTGGACCACCGGCCCACCGGCCTGTGCCAGCAACTCGTGCCGGTCCTCCACGCCGGCCCGCCGGTCCACCAGGACGCCCTGCCCGGGCGCGGGGGTCGCCTCCACGAGCGGCCCCACCCGCCCGGGACCGTACAACCGGGAGCGCAGGCTCCCCGTACCGTCGCGGCCGACCACCGCCACCAGGGTGAACGCGCAGTCGGCCGGGCGGCCGGGCGTTTCCACCCGCGCCGCCTCCCCGGCGGGGGCGACGGTACGGACCCGGTGCAGTTCGATCAGCCAGTCCGCGTGGATGTCGAGCCACGGCCCGCTGAGCGTGGACCGCAGCAGGGCGGACAGGCCCGCCGCGAGCCGACGGTCCGCGAGGTCCCGTACGGGGCTCACGGGACCGCCGGCCGCGGGCACGTACAGGAACAGCCAGTCGTCGTCGGCCGTCCACGACATCCGCAGCAGCAGGGGCGGCCGGGGTAGGTCCCCGAAGCCGGCGGCGACCACCGCGGGAACGGGCGGCAGGCCGGTGAGGGCGAACCCGTGCTCGCGCGGCGCGTGCCCGCTCGACGACGCCACGGCGTCAGCCCGCGGCGACGGGTGTGCGCTCGGCGGACAGCCGCGCCAGTTGCAGGCGCTCGTCGAGGTGGCGGGCGGAGGAGTTGGCCCGCCACAGCGCGCCGCGGGCGATGCCCCGACGCATGTAGGCGGTGTCGGCGCTCGGGATCACCACGTTGTGGAACCAACCCGCCGCGTGCTGCGAGTCGATGGTGATGTGCAGCCGGTGGTAGGTGATGCCGACCTCGGGCAGCCCGAGCCGCTCCCAGGCCCGTACGACGTTGCGGAACCGGTCGGGGGCCAGCCACTCGGTCATGCCGAGGAAGCCGACCGCCTCCGGGTAGAGGTTGCGGTAGCGGCACAGCAGCACCGCGAGGTTCCCCGAATGCAGGTCGGTGGTGGTCATGGCGGCTTCGAGGTCCTCGGCGCGGACGTCGAAGACCTCGTAGATCTTGTTGAAGAGGTGGGTGTGCACGGCCTCGGGGTCGCCGTTGCCCATCTCGTCCCAGTAGTTGCCGGCGATCTCCATCTTGCTCGCGCCGGCCGTGCCGATCTGCATCATCGCGAGGAAGTCGTCGAAGCGGCCGTCGATCAGCGACTCCTGGATGACGTACGTGCGCAGGTCCTCGCCGACCGCCTCGCGGTTGATGAAGTCGGTGTAGTAGGGGTGCTTGAAGGCGCGGTGCTTGCGGACGAGCCCCTTGAGCCAGGACAGGAACTGCTTGGGTTCGGTCGGCGCGGACTCCAGCAGCCCGGGTTCCAGGTGGGCGTCCTCGGCGGTGAGGGTGGCGTGCTCCAGGAGCCGGGTGACCTCGTGGAGGAGCACGGAACCCTCGGCCGTGGGCCGCGACGGTATCTGCATGACCGTCTGGTAGATCCGCGACAGCAGGAGTTGCTGCTGGTAGTGGGCGTCCTCCCGGTCGGGTCCGGCCACCGCGGCCGCGTTCATCCGGGTGACCGCCTCGACGACCCGGGCCCGCTCGCCGGCGAACTTGGCGTCGATCTCGTCGGCGTCGACGGTCAGCCAGGACGAGACCTCCTCGACGAGCGCTGCGGCGTCGGTCCTGCGGATCGCGGGATCGGTGTGGTTGTCGGTGCTGGGCAACTGCGTCTCCATGTCTCTCAAGGTCGCTCGGGAAACGACGCCTGGTCGGGTCGCGCGGGTGTGGTGAGGGAATCGGATCCGTCGACGCGGACCCGCGGGCGGATCGGCTGGATACACGTCCTCGCTCCGCGAGTCCGGGGCGGGAGGGGCGCCGGAGGGGGCCCGGGCCGGTGCGGCGGGGGCCCCTCATGCCAAAGACACGCGCACCCCTTGGTTCGGATCGGGATGCGCGTGCCTGGGATGAGCACCTGCGGAGAGGGCAGGATTCGAACCTGCGTGGGCAGAGCCCGTCCGGCGAGTAGCCCCACCGAACCCCATTCGGCCGCTTTGGGAACCTCTCCAACGGCCTTTCTCTGGCATCAGCTTGGCACGCCGTCGCTGACAGCCTGCTGATGGATTTCTGAGACGGGAATTCGGGACGACGGTCAGGGGCCCATCAGTGGCCGCTGGGATAGTGAAGGGCGATCGAGCCACTTCACCACATACCCGGGGAGTTCCCGTGAGCGCCGAGACCGCAAAAATCGCCGTATCGCGTCTCTACAACGACGAGAACGGCGAATCGCATTTCATCGACGAGACGCTGGAGGTGACCGCCGTCAATTTCGCCCCGCCCGCGCCGCCGATCTTCGTGTCCGAGGGCGTACCGGCCAAGCAGGCCGTCTACCTCTTCCTGCCGGCCGGGTACGTGGGCGACTTCCACCCCGCGCCGCGCCGCCAGATCATGACCCTGATCAGCGGTCTGCTGGAGTGCGGCGTCAGCGACGGCACGTGGCGGACGTTCACCCCGGGCAACACCCAGCTGGTCGAGGACACCCAGGGCAAGGGGCACGCCACCAAGGCCCTCCAGGACTGCGTGATGATCGTCTCGCAGCTCGACTGAACGCACCCGTGACGGCGGCGGGAGCCCGCCGGGACGGCGCGAGAAGAACGGGAAAGGGGGGCCCGGGCCGATCGGCCCGGGCCCCCCTTCCGTCTTCCGTTCCGGCCTGCTTCCTCGGCCTGCGTCCTCCGCCCGGGCGTCAGCCCTTGACGTAGCCGAAGCTCTCGACGATCAGGCCGTTCTCCAACCGGGTCACGTTGACGCCGCGGACGAAGTCCTTCGGTCCGGTGCCCCAGCGCAGCGTCCAGCGGCACACGGCGCGCTCGCCCGCGACCCAGACCTCCTCCACCTCGAAATCGGCCTGCGCGTTCGACGCGATCGAGGACCAGAACTGCAGACATTCGTCGTATCCGACGTGCTTGGAGCCGTCCGGTGCGGGTCCGGAGTTCTCCAGCCGGCAGTCCTCGGCGAGGAGATCCTTCAGCAGGCCCGGATCGTGCTGCTGGAATGCCTGGTTGAACTGGTCGATAACCTTGCGCGTCTGCTCGTCGGACATCGGGACTCCTCATGTCTCATGGCTCACCGCGGTACGGCCCGCCGGTCGGAACGGGCCGCAAGGAAAGTAATACAGTCCAACGGGCCGTGCGGTCCAAGTAACCGGAAGTTCCGGCCATTTGAGTCAGTCGCACGTCAGTGCCGGCCGCCTACGTTCGTAGTATGACCACAGCAGACAGTGCGCCTCTCGCATTGGCCTATCAGCAGGCCATCGAATACCTGACGGGTCTCGCCGATCGACCGGTGGGTGCCACTGCCGGCTCCGAACAATTGCTGAAAATGTTCGGTGGCCCGCTGCCCGCCGGACCGGCCGAGGCAACCGACACCATCGAGCTGCTCGGCCGGGCCGTCGCCGAGGGCGGCATCCCCACCGCCAACGGCCCCCGCTACTTCGGCTACGTCACCGGCGGTACCCTGCCCGTGGCCATCGCGACCGACTGGCTCGTCTCCGCCTGGGACCAGACCGCCAGCCTCTACAACCTCTCCCCGGCCATCGCCGTCGCCGAGGACGTCGCCGCGCAGTGGGTCCTCGAACTGCTGGGCCTGCCCGCCCACGCCTCGGTCGGCTTCCCCACCGGCTGCACCATGGCCCACCTGACCTCGCTGGCCGCGGCCCGCCACAAACTCCTCGCGGAGGCGGGCTGGGACGTCGAACACGACGGCCTGGGCGGCGCCCCCGACATCGCGATCGTCGCCGGCGCCCAGCACCACATGACCATCGACCTCGCAGCCCGCTACCTCGGCTTCGGTACGGCACGCATCCGCAACGTGCCCGTCGACGACAAGGGCCGGATGGTCCCCGCCGAACTGGAACGCACCCTCGCGGACCTCGACGGGCCGGTCATCGTCTGCGCCCAGATCGGCGACGTCAACTCCGGAGCCGTCGACCCGGTCGGCGAGATCTGCGACATCGCGCACCGCCACGGCGCCTGGGTCCACGTCGACGGCGCCTTCGGCCTGTGGGCCGCGGCCAGCCCCCGCCTGCGCCCCCTCGTCGAAGGCGTGGAACGGGCCGACTCCTGGGCCCTGGACGCCCACAAATGGCTCAACGTCCCCTACGACTGCGGCATCGTCGTCATCGCCCACCCCGAAGCCCACCGGGCCGCCATGCTCAACGAGCGGGCCGGGTACCTGCCGCCCGGCACCGACGGCGAACGCGACGCGATCGAATGGGTCCCCGACTTCTCCCGGCGCGCCCGCAGCCTGCCCGTCTGGGCGGCGCTGCGCTCCCTGGGCCGATCCGGCGTCGCCGACCTCGTCGAACGCTGCTGCCGCCACACGCACCGGTTCGCCGAGCGGCTGACCGGGGTGCCGGGCGTCGAGCTCCTCAACGACGTCGTCCTCAACCAACTGCTGGTCCGCTTCGGGGACGACGACCGGGTCACCCGGGCGGTCATCGCCCGCATCCAACGCAGCGGCGTGTGCTGGTTCGGCGGCACCGTCTGGGAGGGCCGGGCCGCGATGCGCGTCTCCGTCGTCAACTGGCGCACCACCGAGCAGGACGTGGACCGCAGCGTCGAGGTGATCCGCGAGGCCCTGGCCGCCGAACTCGCCGAAGCCTGACGACCTCGCCACCCCTCACGGAACCACCCCGGAGCCACCCCCCACCAGGGCCGGGCCCGCCACCGCGGGCCCGGCCCGCGGCGTTCCCGGGCCCGCGGCCGACTCCGCACGCGGGGGTCCGCCGGTCCGCCGTTCCCGCCGTCCGGCGGGTCCGTGCGTTCGCTCCGTCCACCGGGTCCGTACGCGGTCCTCCGGTCCGCCGGCCCCGGGCACACGGCAGGGCGGCCCGGCGGAGGTTCCCGCCGGGCCGCCCCGAAACCGTTCCCGTCGGGGCCCTAGAGCAACTCCTCCTCGTCGCAGCGCTCCACCCACTCCGCGAACGTCTCCGACGGGTCCGTCCGCCCGGCCAGGTAGCCGCGCGTCAGCCGCTCCACGTAGTCCGGCAGGTCCGCCGCCGTCGTCCTCAGCCCGCGCAGCTTCTTCCCGAAGCCACCCTCCTGGTCCGCGGCCAACGTCAGGCTGCCGCCCAGGTGCACCTGGAAGCCCTCGACCTGACGGCCGTCCTCGTCGGCGACCAACTGCCCCTTCAGACCGATGTCCGCGACCTGCGTGCGCGCACACGAGTTGGGGCAGCCGTTGACGTTCACGCTCAGCCCCACGTCCTCGCCCGCCAGCCGCTTCTCCAACTCCGCGACCAGCGTCGCCGCCCGCTCCTTGGTCTCCACGATCGCCAGCTTGCAGTACTCGATCCCCGTGCAGGCCATCGTGTTGCGCCGCCACGACGACGGCCGCGCCTCCAACCCGATGCCCCGCAGCCCCTCCACCAACGGCTCCGGGTCGGCCACGTCCAGCACCAGCAGCTTCTGGTACGGGGTCAACCGCACCCGGCCGCTTCCGTGCTCCTGCGCCAGGTCGGCCAGCGCCGCCAGCTTCGTCCCCGACAACCGCCCCACGACCGGCGCGGCACCCACGTACGACAGTCCGTCGTGCTGAGGATGCACCCCGATGTGGTCGATCGGGGCCGCCGGGAGCTCCGGCGGCGGCCCGTCCAGCAGCGGCCGGCCCAGGTACTCCTCCTCCAGCACCCGGCGGAACTTCTCCACACCCCAGTCCGCGATCAGGAACTTCAACCGGGCCCGGCCCCGCAGCCGCCGGTAGCCGTAGTCGCGGAACAGCCGCGCCACCGCCACCCACACGTCCGGGACCTCGTCCAGCGGCACCCACACCCCGACGTGCCGCGCCAGGATCGGCACCGTGGACAACCCGCCGCCCACCCACATGCCGAAGCCCGGACCGTGCTCCGGGTGCACCGTGCCCAGGAACGCCAGGTCGTTGATCTCGTACGGGATGTCCGGCAGCCAGGACACCGCCGACTTGTACTTGCGCGGCAGGTTCGACAGCGACGGGTCCCCGACGTACCGGGCGGCGATCTCCCGCACCGCCGGCGTCGCGTCCAGCACCTCCGCCGCGCCCACCCCCGCCACGGGACTGCCGACGATGACCCGGGGGCAGTCCCCGCACGCCTCCGTCGTGGACAGCCCGACCTCCTCCAGCCGCCGCCAGATCGCGGGCACGTCCTCGATCCGCACCCAGTGCAACTGGATGTTCTGCCGGTCGGTGATGTCCGCGGTGTTGCGGGCGAACCGCATCGACACGTCGGCGACCGCCCGCAACTGCGCGAGGTCCAGGGTGCCGCCGTCGCTGCGCACCCGCATCATGAAGTGCTCGTCCTCCAGCTCCTCCGGGGCGAGCGAGCCCGTCCGCCCGCCGTCGATGCCCGGCTTGCGCTGCGTGTACAGCCCCCACCAGCGCATCCGACCGCGAAGATCGTCCGGATCGATGCTCGCGAAGCCCTCGCGGGCGTACACCCGCTCGATGCGCTCGCGCACCAGCAGCGGGTCCTCGACCTGCTTGAACTCCTCGTTCGCGTTGAGCGGTTCGCGCTCGCCCAACGCCCACTGGCCCTCGGGTCGCTTGGCGGCGGTCCGTGCGGTCCGTGCGGTCCGGACCGGCGCCGCGGCGGTTTCCGTCATCTGTCCGTACTCCTACGTGGGCTGGGGGAGGGGGGTTCCGGCGACCGGCCGGCTCAGGTCGTACCGAGGCCCGCGACCGGGACGACCATCCCGCTCGGCAGCCAACTCGTGGCCTCCGCGTGGTGGTGCCCGCCGGCGGCGCCGGGCCCGCCGCTGCCGGGGACGTACAGCACGGCCGTGGCGTACAACTTCGCGGGCGCCGGCACGGCCGTACCGCGGGCCCGACGCCAGGCGTCGTACCCGGCGGAGGTGGGCAGCTCGCCCGGGAAACGGGTCCCGAGCGCCTTCAGGTACTCCACCGCGGCCGGGCTGTTCGGCGCGTACCGCAGCGGGATGAGCTGGCCGGCGCTCGGCGAGAGCAGCGGCGCCGTGAACAACCAGGGCGCCAGGTAGGTGCCCTCGGCGAAGGCGCGCCCCGCCTCCACGTCCCGTACGGCCGCGTCCGCGCCCGCCCAACCGGACGTCACGACCAGCGGCTGCCGGCTCGAATCCGGCACGCCGACGGAGATTCCCGCCCGGCCCGCCGCCGCCCGCACCTCGGAGGCCGCGGCCCGCCCGCGCGGCGAGGCGTCCTCCACGAGCCCGAGCGAGCGGGCCCCGCGTCCCGCGAGGAACGCCACCGTCTCCCGCAGCGCCGCCGCGTCGGCGGCGGCCAGCGCGTCGGCGGGGCAGCCCGCCGGCGGCTTCGCGTCCCCACCGAGCAACGCCCCGGCGGCGGCGCTCGCGCACTCGGGGCCGTCGTCGCCGCGCAGCGCGGCGAGCCCCGCGTCCCGGCCCGCTCCGGCCGTCGCCCGGCCGGTGTCCACCGCCAACGCGGCGACGGCGCCGCCCGACGACACCCACACCTGTCCGGGCCCCGCCGGAAGCTCCACCGGGATCCACGTCAGCGCGGAGCCCGGCCGGGGCCCGCCCTTCGCGAGCCGGCCCCGGTCGGTGCCGGCCGAGGCCTCCTCGGCCCCGACGGCCACCAGGTTGAAGCCAGGCCGGTTCGGCACCACCATCACCGGCACCTGCTTGCCGCCCAGCCCGAGCGAACCGAGCAACGGCCCGCCCAGCGCCCCGACCGGCCCGTTCCGCGGCAGCGGCGGACCCGCCGAGAGCCCGGCCAGGACCGTGACGGCCACCGCCGCGGCGAAGTACGCCGACACGCTCGCCCGGCGCCGCAGCAGGCCGCGGCGCAGCAGCAGCACACCCACCGCCAGGGCGGCGGTCAGGACGACCGCCGCCAGGAGGACCGCGCTCACCGTCGTACGACGCCGTCGCTGACGACGAACAGGACGCCGTGCGGCTGGCTGTCGCCGTAGTCGCCGTGCGGCCAGGACGCCCGGTTGAAGCCGACGCACGGCTTGCCGGTGTGCTCGTCGCGGAACGACCGGTCGAGACTGACCTTGCCGCGCCGGTCGAGGTCGAACATGCACACCCGGTGGTCGCCACCGCCGCCGAACGACCCGGCGACGAAGTAGTTGGCCACCGCGATGCGGCTGACGTTCTGCGTCTCGCGGTACACGCCGTCCCCGCCCCGCTTGAAGTTGTCCATCGCGCCCCAGTGCGGACCGCCCGAACTCACGTCACGGATCGGCACGGTGCTGACGAGCTCCGGGCAGTCCCGCTCGCGGCCGCCGCGCGCGGCCTCGTTCAGGTCGTCGATCGAGCACTTGGCGCCCGTACCGGCGGCGAGGAGCTTCTGGATGTCCAGGACGTAGATCATGCCCGTGGTGTCGTCCAGCGGCTTGCCGTACGGCACCGACTGGCCCATCACCGTGTGGAACAGGAACCGGTCGTCGGGGCTGACGGCCAGCCAGCTCGCGTTGTCGCCGCTGCCGGTGACACCCGGATCCCGCCGGAAGCTCCGGTAGGCCGTCGTGTCGTCGAAGACCTCCTTCCACTGCGGGGCGGGCGCGGTGATGTCCGGGGTGTAGAACACGGCGCCGCCGGCCATCGAGGACACGAACGCACCCTTGTGGCCCGGCCGGTTGGTCAGCGCGGTCTCCATGACCACCCGCGACTCGCGGAAGAACGCGCGGGGCTCCTGCGCCCCGCGCGGACCGTCGGCGACCTTGGACACCGAACGCAGCGTCGGGTTGCTCCGGTCGGCGATGTCGAAGACGCGGACGGTCTGGCGGGCCAGGTTCTCCCGCAGTTCCGAATCGGGCGTCATGAAGTTGCGGGCCTCGGCGAAGTCGCTCGCCACCATCACGTTCAGGTCCTCGCGGACGGCGATGCCGTGCGGGTTCGCGCAGCTCGCCGCGGGCAGCGCCGGAACGTTGCCGCACTGTGCGGGATCCTCGCCGCCCGCGGTCGCCGCCGGGATCTCCGCGAGGGTCCTGCCGTCCTTCCCGATCCGGACGATCTCACCGGGCGAGCCGGCGGCGCCGTTGCCGACACGCACCTCGCCGTTGGTGTAGGTACAGGGGCCGGTCACGTTCGGACCGCCCATGTACGTCCCGTACGCGGTGCCGTCGCTCAGTACCTGATAGGCGTCGGGCAGGGTGCCGCACGGGGTGTCGACGGTCGTGTTGACCCCGGCGATCGTCAGCGCGGGCAGTGCCTTCGCGTCGAAGACGAACGTCGTGTCGCTCATGATGCCGCCGGCGTAGATCCGGTCGCCCTTGTGCCACACGTACTGCATGTGGTGCGGCTCGTTGCCGTTGTTCGGGCCGATGGTGACGGTGTTGGCGACCTTCCCGTACGACGGGGAGCCCGGGGTTGCGTCTATGACGGCGAGGAAGTCGGGCGCGGGCTGCTTCGCGGGCCCCGACCAGACGAGCATCCACTGCCGCCCGGGCCCCTTGGAGGCCTGCACGAGGTGGTTCGTCGCCGTGTACGTGACGCCGTCGCTGCCCTGGAAGCTCGACGTCCAGGTCTCCGGCGTGCCGGCGGCGGCGGGTTCCGCTCCGGTGAGCATGGAGGCGGTGAATCCCACCGCCGAAAGACAGAGTGCGAGGCGGCGTAACAGCCTTCCTCGGCGCGGTCCTTGCAGGCTCATTTCTCCGCGTGCCCTCTCCGGGGGTATCGGCCGGAATGCGTAAACCGGCCGGTCGGTGGCTGATTCGGTTTCGGTGTACGGCAATTCCTGGCCCGCCGGCCAGCACGGGATTCTGTGCAATTTCCGACCCACTATGGCACAGCGGTGCTGGCGGTCCGCTGATACGGGACTTACCGTGCGCTGACCGGGCTCCACAAAAACCCTGAACGATCAGAAACCCCTGGTCACCGGCAGCTTGGGGGTGAAATTGACGCCGATCAGCGGACCGTCAGTGAATTATGTGCCCGGATTGCTATTCTCGGCCCAGAAAATTATGCCCGCTCGCCGCGCCCCCTATTTTTCATCAAGGAGCCGCCGGATGGCGACGACTCACGCAGACGGAGATCTCAGCACGCTGGCCGAGCGGGCGGGCCGGGAACTCGAAAATGCCCCTCCGCAGGAAATCCTGCGTTGGGCGGCCGACACCTTCGGGAGGAAATTCTGTGTGACGTCCTCGATGGAGGACGCGGTCGTCGCGCACCTCGCCTCCCGGGTCCTGCCGGGTGTGGACGTGGTGTTCCTGGATACGGGTTACCACTTCGAGGAGACGATCGGGACGCGGGACGCGGTGGAGGCGGTGATGGACGTCAACGTCATCACGCTGACCCCGCGGCAGAGCGT
>NZ_JBVIVP010000031.1:0-78882 GCF_055595445.1 Streptomyces sp. NPDC040432
CCCCTTTTTGGGAAGAGCTGGGGGGGGGACGCCCAAAAGGGGGGGGGGGGGGGATGGGGGGGGGGGGGGGGGGGGGACCCCCCCCCCCCCCCCCCCCCCCCCCCGCGTTCGCATTTCCCTGCCGTTCCCCAGCGGCATCGCGCCCTTCGGTGGCAGTCTGCTGAACAGCAGACACACAGAGAGAGGGGCCGACCCGTGGCGTCCAATGTCAATCCCACCGTCCGACGCCGCCGACTGGGCATGGAGTTGCGCAAGCTCCGCGAGGACAAGGGCATGACGGCCGAACAGGTCGCCGAGCGCCTCCTCGTCTCCCAGTCGAAGATCAGCCGACTGGAGAACGGCCGCAGGTCCATCAGCCAGCGCGACGTCCGCGACCTGTGCGAGGTGTACGAGGTCGAGGACCCGCGCCTCGTCGACTCGCTCATGCAGATGGCGAAGGACTCGCGTCAGCAGGGCTGGTGGCACGCCTTCGGCGACATCCCGTACAGCGTCTACATCGGCCTGGAGACGGACGCGGCCAGCCTGCGCACCTACGAACCGCAGATGGTTCCCGGACTGCTCCAGACGCCCGAGTACGCGCAGGCCCTGATCCGCGGCGCGCTGCCGGAGACGGCGCCGGCCGACGTGGAGAAGCGCGTCCAGGTGCGGATGCACCGCCAGAAGCGGCTCTCGGAGACGGACAACAACAATCCGGACGTCGGTCCACTGCGGTTGTGGGCGGTGATCGACGAGGCCGCGCTGCGCCGGCACGTGGGCGATCCGCAGTTGATGGTCCGGCAGCTGGAGTACTTGATAGAGCAGTCCGAGCAGCCGTACATCACCGTGCAGGTGATGCCGTTCTCGATGGGCGCGCACCCCGGCGTCAACGGCCAGTACGCGATCCTGGAGTTCCCCGACGCGTCGGACTCGACGGTGGTCTACATCGAGGGCGTCACGAGCGACCTGTACCTGGAGAAGGCCAACGACGTCCAGAAGTACAGCGTGATGTACGAGCACCTGCGCGCCCAGGCGCTCAACGTCGAGCAGACCCGACAGTTCATCGGCGAGATCATCGAGCACTACGCGGTCAAAGCCCCGTAACGGGTGGGTCCGGTGTGGCGAAAGTGGCTGGGGATAACGGAAGGCCGGGTACGGTACACCGTCCATCCCCAGCCACAGAAGGCCTGAATGGAATATGCCACCCGGTCGAGTGAATGCCTCCTTCACCCATCGGGAGGTGCGGGTAGCGTCGATCACGTCGGCAGGGAAACCGGCCGGCACGAAACCGGAACTACTCGCTGAACCGGAGAGAAAAATGGCTATTCGTCAGGGCGCCACGGAAAACTGGACCAAGTCCTCGTACTCCGGCGGAAACGGCGCCTGCGTCGAGGTCAAGTCCCCCGTGGTCGCGTCCATCTCGGTCCGCGACTCGAAGGTGCAGGACGGTCCGTCCCTCACCTTCGCGCCGGGTTCCTGGACCTCCTTCGTCACCGACGTCGTCGAGGGCCGGTCGGGGCACCTCGCCTGAACATCACGCCATCCACCTCGACTGTTGTACGCGCACCACTGATCGGAGCCCTCTCGACCGGCCCGCCGTCCTGGCCGAGGGGGCTCGGCCGTGTCCCGGACCGGGGCGCGGCGACCGGGCGGCACCCAACCCGCCGGCCCGGCCGGACCGAACCCCGCTCGGAGACCCCGACCGGAACGCCGACCGGAACGCGAAGCGGAACCTCGACCGGAACTACTGGCGGAGTTCGTCGACGTAGCGGTCCGTCCCCGGCACCGTGGGGATGAACGGTGCCACCAGCTCCACTCTCCCCAGCCCCGATTCGGCAACTTCCGCGTCCAGCCCGCGGAAGTGGTCCCAGCAGGCCCGCGGGTCGACCTCCAGGAACCACAGCAGGGTCAGTCGGGTGTCGACCCCCTCGACCTGCTTGACGTAGGTCATCCGGTCGCCGGGCAGCGGCGTCGGCCGGAAGACGGTCACCATCGCCGCGGAAGAACCGTTCAGCCTCTTGGGCAGGGCCCGGGAGCGCAGCCACTCCAGCAGCTCGGCCCGCTGTTCGGGGCCCTCGGCGTCGACGACCTGGACCACCAGCCCGGCGTACGGGTGGTCGAGGGCGTGGAAGTCACGGGGGCCGGCGGCGCCGTCGCGGTAGACCGTGGCCACGTGGTCCTGGAAGGCCGTGAAGACGTGGGTGCGGTCGCGGTAGACGCGGCCGTCGCGGTTCAGCCGCTTGTTGATGCCGACGGTCCACTTCATGTGCTCGTCGTAGCGGCCCTGGGTCACCCAGTACGTCGATATGTAGCACCCGGCGGTCACGGGCTGGGCCACCGCCGACTTCTCCGGGTAGCGCAGCTCCTGGAGCTCGCGGGTCGCCACCCAGCGGCGGCCGGCGTACATCCAGGGCATGGCCATCGCGCCGGCGTAGTAGTGGTCGTCCTCGTACCAGCGGTTGTACGCGAACTCGTGGCCCGGGTGCGGCTCCACCATGGTGATCAGCGCGTGGCCGGGGCGGACGCCGTACGGGCCGACGGCCGCGAGCGCGGCGTAGTCGTCGGCGCGGGTGTCACCGGAGTCGGCGGGGTCACCGGAGTCGGCGGCGTCCAGCTCGTCCCGGTCTGCTGCTCGCTCGTCTGTGGTCATGGCACCGGTGTATCTGATGAGTCGTCAGTTGGGGAGGGGGCGGGCGGCGTTCACCTGGTGAACAAATAGGTGCCGTCTGCACCTGTTGTGGCTAGGCTGCGCCCACCGACCGCCCGAAGGAGCCCCCGTGAGCCTCCCCGCCGATGCCCGGCCCCTGCCCGCCTTCGCCGCCCGCGCCGTCTCCGTGGGCGGCTCGCCGGTACGCGAGATCCTGGCGCTGACCGAACGCCCCGGGGTGATCTCCTTCGCCGGTGGGCTCCCCGCCCCCGAGCTCTTCGATACCGTCGGGCTCCGCGCCTCCTACGAGGCCGCCCTCGGCGGCCCCACCGCCGCCCGGGCCCTCCAGTACTCCACCACCGAGGGCGCTCCGGAGCTCCGCGAGGCGGTGGCCGTACGGGCCCGGGCGCGCGGGCTGGCCACCACGGCCGACGACGTCCTGGTGACGACCGGCTCCCAGCAGGGGCTCGCCCTGCTCGCGGCGACCCTGCTGGAGCCCGGCGACACGGTGCTCGTGGAGAACCCCACCTACCTGGCGGCCCTCCAGTGCTTCGGCCTGGCCGGCGCCCGGGTCGTACCGGTCCCCTGCGACGCGCAGGGGTTGCTGCCCGACGCCCTGGAGGAGATCCTCCTGCGCGAGCGCCCGAAGCTGCTGTACACCGTCCCCACCTTCCAGAACCCGACCGGCCGCACCCTGCCGGGGGCCCGCCGGGCCGTGGTTGCGGCGCTCGCGGCCCGCCGCGGCCTGTGGCTGGTCGAGGACGACCCGTACGGGGACCTCCGCTACGAGGGCGACCACGAGCCGTGGCTCGCCGCCCACCCTGGCGCCGAGGACCGCACGGCCCTGCTCGGCAGCTTCTCCAAGGTGATGGCCCCCGGTCTGCGCCTCGGCTGGATGCGCGCGCCGGCGGCCCTGCGCCGGGCGGCGGTGGTCGCCAAGCAGGCGGCGGACCTGCACACCTCGACGGTGGACCAGCTGGCCGCCGCGCACTACCTGGCCGCCCACGACCTCGACGCGCACGTGGCCACCGTCCGCGAGGCCTACCGGGCCCGTCGGGACGCCCTCCTGGCGGGCCTCGGCGCGGCCCTCCCGGCGGGCTCGGAGTGGAACCGCCCGCAGGGCGGCATGTTCGTGTGGGCCCGGCTCCCCGAGGGGTACGACGCGACGGCGCTGCTCAAGTCGGCCGTCGCGCACGACGTGGCGTACGTGCCCGGCGCCCCCTTCTTCACCGGCGCCCCGGACCCGCGCACGCTCCGGCTGTCCTTCACCACGCACACCCCCGCCGAGATCGCGGAGGGCCTGGACCGCCTGGGCCGGGCCCTGGCCTGAGCGCGGCCGGGCCGGGGGCGGGCGCCTCCGGCCCGGGCCGTCCCCGCGCCTTCCGCCCGGGCCCAGTACGGACGGACCCGCCGCGGCCGACGACGGCCCGGCCCGGGCGTCGACGGCCGCCGCCTCAGCCCGCGTACAGCGCCTCGATCTCCGCCGCGTACCGCTCGGCGACCGCGGCGCGGCGCAGCTTGAGGGTCGGGGTGAGGGTGCCGGCGTCGACCGAGAGATCCTCGTCCAGGATGTGGAAGGCGCGGATGCGGGCCGGGCGGGAGACCGTCGCGTTGGCGGCGGCGACGGCCTCGGCGATCAGGGCGCGCACCTCGGGGTGGGCGCCGGGGCGCGTTCCCGGGTCGAGACGGCGCCGGGCCGCCCAGGCGGCGACCTCATCGGCGTCCAGGGTGATCAGGGCGACGGGGTGGGGCCGCCGGTCACCGATCAGGACGACCTGCGAGACGTAGCGGGAGGCCGCCCGGACGGCGAACTCCACCTCGGTCGGGGTGATGTTCTTGCCGGCCGAGGTGATGACGAGTTCCTTCTTGCGGCCGGTGACGGACAGGAAGCCGTCGGCGTCGAGTGCGCCCAGGTCGCCGGTGTGCAGCCAGCCCTCGGCGTCGAGGGTCCGCGCGGTGGCGGCGGCGTTCGCGTGGTAGCCGGGGAAGACCATCGGGCCGCGGGCCAGGATCTCCCCGTCCTCGGCGATCCGTACCTCGCAGCCCGCGATGGGGCGGCCCACGGTGCCGTACCGGACGGCGTCCGGATGGTTGAGGCTGATCACCCCGCCGGACTCGGTCATCCCGTAGCCCTCGAAGACCCGTATCCCGCAGGCGCGCAGGAAGTCCAGCGTGTCGGGGGCGATGGGGGCGCCGCCGGTCAGCGCCCACTTCAGCCGTCCGCCGAAGGCGGCCCGGACCGGGGAGTACAGCGACTCCTCGGCCGCCGCGTGCGCGGCGCGCAGTTCGTCGGGGAGCCGGTCCCGCGCGGCCAGGACGCCGATCCGGACGGCCTCGTCGAAGCGTTCCCGGCCGCCCTCCTGCCCCTCGGCCAGGGCCAGGACCACGGCGTGCACCTTCTCGAACAGCCTGGGCACGGACGGCAGGTGGGTGGGGCGCGCCTGAGCCAGCTCGGCGACGACGTCCTCCACGCGGCCCCCGAAGTAGCAGAGTTCGCCGCCCTCCAGCAGGGTCGTGAACTGGATCAGTTGCGCGAGCAGGTGCGCCAGCGGCAGGTAGAGGTACGTGGAGTCGCCCGGCCCGCCCCGGACCAGGGGCAGCGTGCCGTCCTGCACGGCTCCGAGGTTGCCGTGGGTGAGCCGGCAGCCCTTGGGCGGGCCCGTGGTGCCCGAGGTGTAGACGATCGAGGCGTCGTCGTCCGGGGTCACGGCGGCGGCCCGTACCCGCAGCGCCGCCTCCGGGGCCGGGGCGCGTCCGGCCCAGGCGTCCATCCGTACGACGGCCCGCAGCGCGGGCAGCTTCGACCGCAGGGACTCCACCCGGGCCGCCTGCGTCGCGTCGTCGCAGACGACCACGACGGCCTCCGAGTCGGACAGCACCCAGGCCAGTTCCTCCTCCCCCGCCGTCGGGTACACGGGGACGAGGACCGCGCCGGCGGCCAGCACCCCGAAGTGCGTGTACGTCCAGCGCGGCCCGGTCTCCCCGAGGACGGCCACCCGCTCACCGGCGACGACGGCGAGGTCCGGGCCGATCAGGGCCCGCCCCACCTCCCGCACGGACGCGGCCAGTTCGGTGTAGGTCCTGGTCCGCCGGCCATCGGGCCCCGCGCGAAAGCGCAGGGCCGTCCCGGGGCCGTACCTCTCCTCGGTCCACTGGGTGAACTCCGCCAGCGTGCCCGGCCGACCGTCCATCGCGTGCCCTCCCGGAATAGGTGACCCCCGACGCTAGGCACCGCGGGACCGGCTCCGGCATGACCGGACGCGTCACCACCGCTGACCCCAGCGCTCATTGCGGCTACCGTCGGAGCCATGGGGAGGCGGACGGTCACCGTGCACCACGTGCGTGCCGTGCTCGCGGGAGCCCGCGGCGCCGGCTTCGACCTGCTGCCGCTGCTCCAGGAGGCTCAGATCCCGCCGCTGTTGCTGGGCGACGACCGGGCGCGGATCACACCCGCGCAGTTCGCCCGCCTGTTCCGGGCGCTGTACCGGACCACGCAGGACGAGTTCCTCGGCCTGGCGACCGTCCCGAGCCGGCCGGGCACCTTCGCGATGATGTGTCACGCCTCGCTCGGTTGCCGGGATCTCGGGGCGGCCGTGGAGCGCGGGGCTGCCTTCTACGGGCTGTTCCCGGGCGGGCCGGAGTTGGAGCTCCACGTCGACGCGGAGGGCGGCGAGGCCCGGTTCGCCGTCGGCAACGACTTCGAGCGGGACGAGGAGCGGTTCCTCACCGAGTGCGTGCTGGCGATCTGGCACCGGCTGGCGAGTTGGCTGATCGGGCGGCGCATCCCGCTGTCGTCGGCGACGTTCGACTATCCGGCGCCGCCCCACGCGGACGAGTACGCGCTGCTCTTCGACTGCCCGGTGCGCTTCGGCGCGCGGCGTACGGAGGCGGTGTTCGGGGCGCACTGGCTGACCGCGCCGCTGGTGCGGGACGAGGCCGCGCTGGACGCGATGCTCCGCCGGGCCCCCTTCGACCTGCTCTCCCGTCCCGCGTACGGGACCACGGTCGCGGAGCAGGTGCGCCGGACCCTGACGCAGCGGCTGCGGACCTCCCCGCGGCTCCCCGAGCTGGGGGAGGTGGCGGGCCGGCTCGCGGTGTCCCCCGCGACGCTGCGGCGCCGGCTCCGGCAGGAGGGGACGTCCTTCCAGGAGCTCAAGGACCACGTCCGGCGGGACGCGGCCATCGCGGGGCTGGCGGAGAGCGGGGAGCCGATCGCGGAGCTCGCCGCCCGGTTGGGCTTCTCCGAGGACACCGCGTTCCACCGCGCGTTCCGCCGCTGGACGGGCACGACACCGGGGGCGTACCGGATCGCGTCCGGGGGCTGAGCGGGGGCCACGCGCCGGGAGCGCCCACGGCGTGCCGGGCCGGCGGGTTGCGGGGCCGGCGGGCCGGCGGCCCGGGATTTCGTCCTGTCCCACCGGGAGGGACGGGCCCGCGCCGCGTCCTGTTCACGGGGTGCGGCGTCGGTGTGCCGCTGCCGGGCGGCGGGGTGGGCGCGGGCGAGGGTGGGATCCCGGGTCAGGAAAGGTGAGCTGCGCGGTCAGGCACATCCTGAGCGGTCGGTCACTACCTTCTCCTCACCCACCCGTACGGACCGTTGGGAGAGCCGCCCCATGCGATTCCGCAGGACCGCCCTCGCCGTCGTGGCCGCCATGGCCATGTCCGCCTGGATCCCCGCCGCCGCCACCGCCGACGCCCCCGCCGCAGCCGACATCCCCGCCGGCGCCCCCGGCGACCTCGTCTCCAGCGCACCCTCCGCCTTCCACCCGCTGCCCGGGCAGCCCACGAACACCAAGGCGTGGAAGGTGCACTACCGCTCGACCACGGCCGACGGCGCCCCGAACGTCGTCTCCGGCACCGTCATCGTCCCGCAGGACGGCCGCGACGGGCCGCGCCCGCTGGTCACCTACGCCGTCGGCACGGTCGGCATGGGCGACTCCTGCGCCCCGAGCAACAACCTGCCGTACGGCACCTCCATGGAGGCCAACCTCATCCAGCAACTGACGCTGCGCGGCTGGGCCGTGGTCGTCACCGACTACGAGGGCCTGGGCACGCCGGGCGTGCACACCTACACCGTCGGCCCGTCGGCGGGCCACGCCGTCCTGGACGCCGCGCGCGCCGCCGTCCGCCTGCCCGCGGCCGGGCTCGGCCCGGACACCCCGGTCGGCATCATGGGCTACTCGCAGGGCGGTCAGGCCGCCGGTTGGGCGGCGGAACTCCAGGGGTCGTACGCCCCCGAGCTGAAGGTGAAGGGCACGGCGACGGGCGGTGTCCCCGCGGACCTGATGAAGGTCGCCGAGTTCAACAACGGCTCCTACGGCTCCGGGTTGATCTTCATGGCGGCGGCCGGGCAGGACGCGGCCTTCCCCGAACTGCGGCTGGACTCCTACCTGAACCCGGCGGGCAAGGCGCTGGTGGCCGGGATGAAGGAGCACTGCGTCGCCGTCGACGCGATCGCCGGTTCCTTCAAACGGATCTCCGACCTGACCACCCGCAACCCGCTGGAGCAGCCGGACTGGCGGGCCCGGCTCGGCGGGAGCCGGCTCGGCGGCACCGCCCCGGCCGCGCCGGTGCACCAGTACCACGCGCTCGGCGACGAGTTGATCCCGTACGGGGTCGGCAGCCGGCTGCGCTCGGAGTGGTGCGCGCGGGGCGCGAACGTCGACTTCGACACGATCTGGCTCGGCGAACACGTCAGCGGCGTCATCACGCACTCCCTGGCGGCCGGCAACTGGCTCGCGGACCGGTTCGCGGGCCGCCCGGCCCGCGGCAACTGCTAGGGCATCCCTGAGCCGATGAGCCCCGACGGATGTTCCCGTCGGGGCTCAGCGGCTCGCCCCGGGGGGTGTGGTGAAGGTGGCGTCGGGCGCCCGAGGGCGTGGCCCGCGGCGGGACCTTCACCACGCACTAGTGGCGGTCGACCCCGACCCGGGCGATCTCCACCTTCGGTTCGGCGGGCGCCTCCCGGCCGGGCATCGAGACCTTCACCTCGGTGGGCCAGGACGCGCCGGGGTACACGCCGACGGTGTCGGTGGCGAGGCTGCCCGTGGCCTCGTAGCCGTCGGGGCCGGTCACGCGCACGGTGACCTCGTAGAAGGCCCGCACGGTGCCGCCGTTCGTGATGGAGACGGGCACCCGCAGCACGCCGCCGGCGTCCCGGACGGCGGCGTGGGCGCTGACGTCGCCGTCGCGGGCGACGACCGGCCCGAACCCCTCGGTGCCCTCGGGCGGCGTGGGCGTGGACGGCGCCGGGGTCCGGGTGACGACCGGGGGTGGGGTCGGTGCGGCGTCCGCGGTGGCCTTCGGCTCCGGCCCGGTCCCGGTGCAACCGGCCGAGGCCGCGGCGAGGGCGACGACGGCCATCAGCGCGACCACGGTCCGGGGCACCGTTCCGCGCAGGGTTCCGGACACGGTTCCGGGCACGGGCACGGTCACGGAGCGGTTCATGGTCACGGCTTCCCCCGAAGCTCGGGCGCGCGGTCGGTCCCCGCGCGCCGGTCGCCGTGATCATATGACCGGTGTCGAGGACCGGACCGGACCGGCCCTCACCGCTCCCGCGCCCCCCGGTACAGCGCGTCGATCTCGGCGGCGTAGTCCCGGGCGACGGCGCCGCGCCGGAGTTTGAGCGAGGGCGTCAGGTGTCCGCGTTCCTCGGTGAAGTCCCCCGGCAGCACGGCGAAGCGCCTGATCGACTCGGCGCGCGAGACCGTCTGGTTCGCCTCGTCCACCGCCCGCTGGAGATCGGCCAGGAGGTCCTCGTCGTCGACCAGTTCGCGGATCGGCACGCCCTGCTTCTTGTGCATCTGCCGCCAGTGCGCCAGCCCGTCGGGCTCCAGCGTGATGACGGCGGTGACGTAGGGCCGGTTGTCGCCGATCACCATGCACTGGCCGACGAGCGGGTGGGCGCGCAGCCAGTCCTCCAGGGGCGCCGGGGCGACGTTCTTCCCGCCGGAGGTGATGATCAGGTCCTTCTTGCGTCCGGTGATGGTGAGGTATCCGTCCGCGTCCAGTTCGCCGATGTCCCCGGTGGCGAGCCAACCGCCCGTCGGTTGGGCGGCGATGTTCCAGTAGCCGGCGAAGACGTGGGCGCCGCGCAGCAGCACCTCCCCGTCGTCGGCGATCCGTACGGACGTGCCGGGCAGCGGCCAGCCGACGGTGCCGAGGCGGGGGCGCAGCGGCGGGGTGATGGTGGAGGCGGCCGTGGTCTCGGTCAGTCCGTAGCCCTCGAAGACCTCGACGCCGGCGCCGGTGTAGAAGGCGGCGAGGCGGCGGCCGAGCGGGGATCCGCCGCTGAGGACGTAGCGCACGCGTCCGCCGAGTGCGGCCCGGATGCGCCGGTAGACGAGCGGGTCGTAGAGGGCGTGGGCGGCGCGCAGCCCCATGCCGGGGCGTTTGCCCTCGACCGTTTCGCCGAAGCTCTGCGCGATCCTGGCGGCCCGGTCGAAGGAGGCTGCGCGGCCCATCCGCTCGGCGGTGGCGCGGGCGGTGTTGTAGACCTTCTCCAGGACGTAGGGGATGGCGAGCAGGAACGTCGGCCGGAAGCCGGCCAGGTCCGCGAGGAGTTCCTCGGTGCGGATGCTCGGCGCGTGGCCGAGCTTGACGCGGGCCCGCATGCAGCCGACGGCGACCATCCGTCCGAAGACGTGGCTGAGCGGCAGGAACAGCAGGGTGGAGGCCGGTTCGCTGGTGACCGACTTGAAGACCGGGTGCAGCAGCCCCACCGCGTTGTCGACCTCGGCGAAGAAGTTGGCGTGGGTCAGGACGCAGCCCTTGGGCCGGCCGGTGGTGCCGGAGGTGTAGACGAGGGTGGCGACCGTGTCCGGTGTACGGGCCTCCCTGCGCGCGTGGACGAGGGCGTCGGGCAGGTGCTCCCCGGCCTTGACGAGGCGTGCGACCGCGCCCGTGTCGAACTCCCACAGGTGGGCGAGTCCGGGCAGGTTGCCGCGTTCGGCGCTGATGATCCGTGCCTGGGCGGTGTCCTCGACGGCGCAGGCGACGGCGCCTGAGTCGTGGAGGATCCACCGCGCCTGCGAGGCGGAGGAGGTCGGGTAGATCGGTACGGTGACCAGGCCGGCGGCCCAGCCCGCGAAGTCCAGCAGGGTCCACTCGTAGGTGGTGCGGGCCATGATGGCCAGCCGGTCGCCCGCTCTCAGCCCTTCGGCGATGAGCCCCTTGGCGACGGCGAGGACCTCGGCCGCGAAGCGGGCGGCGGTGACGTCCTGCCAGGTGCCGTCGGGGGCCTTCCGGGCGAGGACGGCCTCGTGGGGGGCCTCGCGGGCGTTGTCGAACGGTAGGTCCCCGAGCGAGCCCCGCTGCGGCATTCCCGCGAGCGGGGGCACGGAGACCTCCCGCACCACTCCGGCGATGGTCGTCTTGACGGGCTCCACCGGTTTCGGCTGGGCATCCACGGCGCGCTCTCCTCGGGTCGATCGGAGTTACCGCCGGTAATTTACGCACGGGTAACCCGGTCCGACCACCCCCCGGACCGGGCCTTTTCCCTCGCCGGGGCCCGGAAGGGCCCCCGCGACGCCGCCTCCGGAGGTCAGCTCCCGGGCCGAATCCCCGCACCTTTCAGGGAGTTCAGCAGGGCGGCGCCGCGCTCGGCGTCGTCCACGCTCACCGCGAAGTCCCGGCCCTTGGAGCGGATGACGAGGCACTCACCGGCGCGCATCATCACGGTCGTGCCGAGTTGGTTGATCCGGTAGCCCCAGCCGCCGGCGCGGGCGGGCCCGCGCTCCTCGACACGGGCCGACTCGACGTCCTCGACGGCCCAGCGCCGCACCGGCCACCCGAGCGGCCCGAAGGCGACGGCCAAGCCCTGGGCACCGACCCGCGCCCGAACCGAGGAGAAGGTGAGGGTGAGGACGCAGGCCACGGCGAAGGGGGCCGCCGCCACCAGCCACTGCGACCCGATCAGACCGCCCAGGCCGGCGAGCGCGCCCGCCACGGCGAGCAGCCCGCAGACGGCCGCCGTCAGCTGGAGCCAGACGTTGGAGGCCCGGGAGAACCAGACGAGACGCCTCTCCTCGGGGAGGTCCATCGTGGGGCCCGGCACGGGCTCCTCCCCCGCCCGTCCGCGCCGCCGGACCAGCACCCCGGCCAGCCCGGCCGCCGCGGCGACGGCGAGGACGGCGAGCATCCAGCCCGTCACGGGACCGGCCTGCCGCCAGTCCTCCCGGTCCAGGTTGGCACGGACCACCGAGGCCTGGCCGCCCGCCAGGAGCACTCCGCCGGGCAGCAGCGTCACGGCCGCCCATCCGGCGGTCGCCTCCGCGCCGCCCAGGCGTCGCACGAAGCCGACGCCGAGGGCGAGCAGCACCCACACCGACGCGGGGACGAGGACGGCCGCCCACAGCGGCATGGAACCGTCGGGGCCGCCCGCGTTCGCGCTGCCCCAGTGCGTGGCGATGCGGTCCGGCAGCCGCCCGCTCGCCGCCACCGGCATGGCCACGAGTAACACCAGGATGCCGACGACCCAGGCCACGACGCCCCACAGGCGCACCCCGGCCGCACCGGTCATTCCGTTCGCTTCGTTCGCTTCATTCGGACGGTCGTTCACGGCACCTCCCTGATCATTTCCATGAGATCGGTCCTGCTGTAGCCCAGGCGGGCGCCCTCCTCGACGAGTTCGCGCACCCGGTCCAGCAGATCCGACCGTCGGTCCGCCCCGCCCGCGACCGTCACCCCCCGGCCGCGTCGGAACTCCAGCAGCCCCTCGTCGCGCAGGGTGCGCAGCCCGCGGAGCACGGTGTTCGCGTTCACTCCGAGCGCCTGCGAGAGCTCGCGGGCGGGCGGGATCCGGTCCCCGGGGGCGCATTCGCCCTCGGCGATGGCACGGCGGATGGCCCCGGCGACCTGCTCGTGCAGGGGGCGGCCGTCCGTGGTGTTCAACCTCAGCAGCATGGTGCCAATAGTACTAGCACCATGCATGTCATGAACAGAGTCCGGTCCCGAACGAGCGCCGACAGCAACCCCTTTGACGGTTCCAACCCACAACTGCCTTACTGAGTACGGCAGAACGCATGCGTCCGCCGATCCCCGGCGGGCAGAATCGAGACGGTCCGTTCGACGGCTTCGGGCCCGCGCTCGGAAGGGAACTCCGGTGTCGTCACAGGAAATCCAGCTCTCGCTCACCGCCGAGCAGGCCGCGGCGGGAACGGTCATCAGCGTCGATCTGGCCGGCGGTCCGGTCACCCTGCGCATCCCGCCCACCCGCAACGGCGATCTCGTCCGGGCTCAGGTCGCGGGCAAGGAAGTACTGCTGCGGATCGTCGTGCGGGGCGGCGCGTTCGGCGCGACGACCCCGATGGCCGCCGCCGCACCCCCCGGCGCGGGGTCGCCCGGTACGTCCGCCAAGAACGTGCGGGGCGGCTGCCTGGTGGCCGTCGGGCTGCTCGCGGCCTTCGCCGTCGTCGTCCTCCTCGTCGGCAACGACGACGACTCCCGCAACACCGCGAGCTCCGACGGCAAGGCCTCCGCCTCCGCGAGCCCCTCGGACACGCCCGCCCCGGGCCAGTACTCCCCGCCCGCCGTCCCCGCCCCCACCTACATGGCGACCGGGTCGACCCCGTCGAGCAGCGCCCCCGCGCCCGATCCGACCACCTCGGCGGCCTATCCCGTCCTCCCCAGCGCCGAGGCCGATCCCACCCCCTTCGACCGGGGCACCTGCCTCAACGGCGAGCTACCGGACTCCACGACGGCGCAGCGCGTCACGGGCGTGGACGAGGTGCCCTGCTCGGCGTCCGACGCGCACTACCGGGTGATCGAAAGCATCCCGTTCACCTCGGACATGGACCGTTGCAACACCAACACGAAGACCGAATACGCCTTCTCCTACCGCTACACGATGGGCGGCAGCGTCCTGAACGAGTACGTGTACTGCCTCGTCGGGATCGGCTCGTACTCCCGCCGATAGGCGCTCGCGACTGGTAGACAGGGAGGCTTATCCACTCTTCCGCAACTCGGCAGACGCAAGGGCGACATGATGTTCCACCACTTGGACCGCACCCTCGACGAGATCGACGGGCCCCCGTGGCCGCCCGCGCCGCCGAACGCGACGAGCCTCGCCACCAAGGTCCACGCCCTGCGCAGACGCCCCCTGGGCAGCCTCGCACCCGCGGACCTGCGCACCCTGATCAGCCAGGACGTGGCGCTCCCCCACGTCCTGCCGCTGGCCGTCGACCTGCTCGTCGACGACCCGCTCCTGGACGCCTGCTTCTACGAGGGCGACCTGCTGCACGCCACCGTCACCCGCCCCGTCACGGCCTGGCTCCTCTTCCCGGACCTCGCCGTCCGCCTCGCGGCGGCCGTCGCCCCGCTCCCCGCCACGCCCGAACGCACGGAGTTCCTGGCGGCCCACGCGGGCCCGGGTGCCCCGAACCCGTCCCGCTGACGCCCTCCGGGCAGCTGCCCCGACGCGTCGTGGGTGGGGTCAGCCGGCCTCGGCCGGCCCGCCCGCGTTGTGGATCAGCCTCTGGAGCACCTTCAGCGTGGTGACGTAGTCCGCGTCGTCGATCCCCTCGTGCACGGCGGCGCGGATCGCGGGTCCGTGACGTCCGAGGTCGACGCGGGCCCGCTCGCCCTCCTCGGTGAGCCACAGGCGCGACTCGGCGTCCCGCGTCAACCAGCCGCGCTCCAGGAGCGCCTCGGCCTCGGCCGCGAGATCGTCCTCGGGCCGGATGTACGAGGTCATGGCCTCCCGCAGTTCTCGCCCGGCGGCGAGGGGATGACGCTGCCGGGGACAAGTGGCCACTCGCCCCCTCCTTCTCAGGCGGCTGCGGCGTCGGCTGCGGGTGGACAGTCGGCGCAGCGACCCGGGACGGGCGCGCGGAAGGCACGGTCGCAGCCGTCGCAGTTCTGCAGCGGGTCGGGCCTCGCGGCCGGAGCGGCGGCCGGAACGGCCGAGAGCCGTGGCGGCCTGGACCACGTGAGTCGGTAGCCGAGCAGGGCGGCCGGGTGTCGCAGGTCGGGGGGCAGATCCGCGACGAGGACCGTCCGCACGGCTTCCGGGGTGGCACCCCGGTGCAACCAGTCCGCCACCCCGGGCACGAGTTGTCGTACGGAACTCTCCGAAAGCAGCAGCCGAGGGTCGTCCTCCCGCAGCCGGGTGAGCAGCGCCTCGGCCGCCCGCCACTCGGGACCCCCGATCCGCGGCCCGAACCGCGGCTCCGACTCCGATGCGGGGTTCGGATCCGATACGGGGTCCGGATCCGGATCCGGGACGGGCCGCAGGTCGGAGGCGGCCTGCGGGTCGGGGGCGGGCCCCGGTCCCTGCTCCTGGACCGGCCCCGGGGCGGGCTGCGGGCCGAGCGGGCCGAGCTCCGGGACGGTGCCGGGCTCGGCCGGGTCCGGCACGAGTGCGCGGTCGCCCGGCGGGATCGGCGGGGGCGACGGAATCGACGGCGTGCCCTTCGGGCGGTTGTAGGAGACCGTTCTGGTCACGATCCGCCCGTCGCCGGTCCGCACGCGGCTCCGCTCCAGGTAGCCGTACGCCTCCAACTCCCGCAGGGCCGTCGCGATCCGCGTCTCCCCCTCCGGGAAGCGGCCGGCGAGCGCCTGGATGCCGATGCGGGAACCGGCGGGCAGCGATTGGATGTGCAGGGCGAGCCCGATCGCCGTGAGCGACAGCTCGCGGTGCTGGGCGAGGTGGTTGCCGACCACGGTGTAGTGAGTGGTATGCCGCGTGTTGACGTGGACGACACCGGATCGAATGGTCCCGGAGGGAACTCGGGACGAGGCGGGCGAGGGCGCGCTAGGGTGCCTTGAAGCCATGGGGAAGATGCTGCTTCCTGATTGGTCAGGCCCTCGTTCGGGATGCCAGTCCCGGCGGGGGCCGTCTCATGTCTAAGAGTTGCGGGGCCGAGCATATGCCGCTCAACCGGAGCAAAAGCCAGCCCGGTTGGCGTAGTTCACTCGTGTGAGTGAGCGGGGAGCCGGAGGGGTGGGGTTGGTTGGTTTCCCCTCGGTACTTGGTGCTTAGAGGTCGAGCACGACCGCGTCCCGACCTGCCGCGTCACGGTCCGAGCCCCTCCCCGGGCAGGTCCAGTTCCGCCCAGACCACCTTGCGCGGCGGCGGCCCCTGGTCCACGCCCCATCGGTCGGCCAGCGCGGCCACCAGCGCCAGCCCCCGCCCGGACTCCGCGTCCGGGTCCGGGTCGCGAAGACATGGGATCCGGTCCCGCCGCGTGTCCACCACCTCGATCCGCAGCACGCCGCCGATGCGGGTGAGCACGACCTGGAAGTCCCGCCCGGGCACCCGCCCGTGCGTGACCGCGTTGCCGGCCAGCTCCCCCACGATCAATGCGGGCCCGTCTGACGGAAGTCCCCAGAACCGCACGTGCTCGGCAGCGAGCCGCCGCGCCCGGTGCGCGCCGTGCGGCGTCGCGGCGAGCCGTACGCCGAACTGGTATTCGGTGAACCAGATTTGAGTATTCACAGCGCCCAGCGTGGAACGCCCTGCCTACCGTTTTCCGGGCGAACACCCCTCGGTCCGGGCTTTGTCCCGCGCTTGTCCCGCGCTGTAGGGGCTGTCCCGGACCCCGGAGGGACAGGACTGCTGAGTCGATTTCGGTGCGTCAGGAGCGAGCGGGCATGACGATGGACACGGACGGTACGGAAGACGCGGGCTGGGACGTCGACCCGGATGACGAACAGGGCGTCGCGGTCCTGTCGGCGCTCGGCCGCCAGCTCAGGGCGTGGCGCGAGGAAGCGGGCCTGCGGGCAGCCGACTTCGGCGTCGAGGTGGGCTACGGGGAGGACCTGGTCCGCAAGATCGAGGGCGGCAAGCGGATCCCCCGCCCGGAGTACCTGGACAAGGCCGACGAGGCCCTGCGGGCGAACGGGAAGATCGCCGCGATGAAGGCGGACATGGAACGGGTCCGCTACCCGAAGAGGATCCGAGACCTGGCAGATTTGGAGGGCCGGGCCGTCGAGATGAACACCTACAACAACCACAACGTCCATGGCCTGCTGCAAACCCCTGAGTACACACGGGCACTGTTCAGGACATGGCGGCCGGTCTATACGCCGGACGAGACTGAACGGATGCTCGCCGCGCGCATGGCACGCCAGTCGATCTTCGACCGCTCCCCCGCCCCAACCCTCAGCTTCGTCCAAGAAGCGGTCACGCTCTCCCGCCCAATCGGGGGGACAATGGTGCTACGCCGACAGCTCCAACGCCTGTTGGAGGTAGCCAAGTTGCCCAACGTGGAGTTCCAGGTCATGCCGACCGACGTCGAGGAGCACGCAGGCATGGCGGGGCGCATCCAGGTACTGAAATTTCCGGACGGATCAGCCGTGGGACGGTCCGACGGAGCGTTCCACGGCCGTCCGGTCTCCGACCCGAAGCAGCTCCGGATCCTCGAACTGCGCTATGGCATCATCCGAGCTCAGGCGCTCACTCCCCGGAAGTCGCTCGCATTCATCGAGGAACTGCTAGGAGAAACATGATCTACAACCCCGAGCTGCGCTGGTTCAAGAGCAGCTACAGCGACAGCAGCGACGGGAACGACTGCGTCGAGGTGGCCCGCACCCCCGCTACCGTCCACGTCCGCGATTCCAAGGACACCGCGCTCCCCCACCTGGCGTTCGCCCCCGGCGCCTGGGCGGCGTTCGTCGCACGCGCCTGACGCCCCCGTACGCGAAACACCGCG
Source organism: Streptomyces sp. NPDC040432 (assembly GCF_055595445.1). Lineage (NCBI taxonomy): Bacteria > Bacillati > Actinomycetota > Actinomycetes > Kitasatosporales > Streptomycetaceae > Streptomyces > Streptomyces sp. NPDC040432. The sequence continues at coordinate 17,275 of NZ_JBVIVP010000031.1, forward strand.
ACCCCCGCCCGGACGGGGGCGGGGGTCGCGGCGGGCGGGCGCGCTCGGGGCGCGTCCGGATCAGGCGGTGACGGGGACCGGGGCGCCGGCCTTGTCCTCGGCCGGGGTCGCGGCCTGATCGGCCTTCTCGTCCAGCGGGGAGGCGGAGGCGGTGGCGTACGCCTCCTTGTCCAGGATCCCCTCCCGGGCGGAGACGATGACCGGGACGACGGCCTGGCCGGCCACGTTGGTGGCGGTGCGCATCATGTCGAGGATCGGGTCGATCGCCATGAGCAGGCCGACACCGGCGAGCGGCAGGCCCAGCGTGGACAGGGTCAGGGTGAGCATCACGGTCGCGCCGGTCAGACCGGCCGTGGCGGCGGAGCCGACCACCGAGACGAACGCGATGAGCAGGTACTCCTTGATGCCCAGCTGCACGTCGAAGATGTTCGCGATGAAGATCGCGGCGAGCGCCGGGTAGATCGCGGCGCAGCCGTCCATCTTCGTGGTGGCGCCGAACGGGACGGCGAAGGAGGCGTACTCCTTCGGGACGCCGAGGCGCTCGGTGACCTTCTGGGTGACCGGCATGGTGCCGACCGAGGAGCGGGAGACGAAGGCGAGCTGGATCGCGGGCCAGGCGCCCTTGTAGAAGTGGAGCGGGTTGATCTTGGCGACGGCCCACAGCAGCAGCGGGTAGACGCCGAACATGACGAGCGCCGAGCCGATGTAGACGTCGGCGGTGAAGGTGGCGTACTTGCCGAGGAGGTCCCAGCCGTAGCTCGCGATGGCGGTGCCGATGAGGCCGACGGTGCCGATCGGGGCGAGGCGGATGACCCACCACAGGGCCTTCTGGAGGAGTTCCAGGACCGACTCGGCGAGGTTCAGGACCGGCTGCGCCTTGGCGCCGAGCTGGAGGGCGGCGATACCGGCGACGGCGGCCAGGAAGACGATCTGGAGCACGTTCAGCTCGGTGAACGGCGTGATGATGTCCTTCGGCACGATGCCGGTCAGGAAGTCGATCCAGGAGCCGGTCCGCTTGGGCTCCTTGCCGTCGGCCGGGGTGAGGCCGGTGCCCGCGCCGGGGTTCGTCAGCAGGCCTATCGCGAGGCCGATGCCGACCGCGATCAGCGACGTGATCATGAACCAGAGCAGGGTGCGGGAGGCGAGCCGTGCGGCGTTGTTCACCTTCCGCAGGTTGGTGATGGACACCAGGATCGCGAAGAACACGAGCGGGGCGACGGCCAGCTTCAGCAGCTGGATGAAGATGTCACCGACCTGTTCGAGGGTGGTCTTCAGCCAGCTGATGTCCTGGCTGCGGGCGAGCCAGCCGAACAGCACGCCGAGCACGAGACCGGCGACGATCTGGGCCCAGAACGGGAACTTGAAGGAGGCCTTGGCGGGAGCCTGGGCCTGGGGCGTGGCGGACACGGACACTCTCCGGGGGGACGCACGAGGTACGGCGGAAGGTTCTGCGAGGGGTGCGGTGCGGCAGCAGCCGGAAGGGGCCGGGCCGGCCGGGACCGCTGCTGTATCGATTCAGCTCAACTGCGGAGGGAATCAGCGGCAACAGCAACAGGCCGCGGACACGCGGCGGCAGAGGTCGACGTGCAGGCGCGCCACGAGCGGGACGCTCGCGGTCATCGGGTGCGCAACTGAGGTCAACATGTTGAACACGCTAACACTTCTCCTTTGAGAAGCCCAAAGTCATTCTTTGATCCCGTGGCGCCCCGAGCCCGCCCCGCCCGGCCCGGAAAACACGAAAGCCCCAGCGTTACGGGCGGCACTCCCGTAGCTGGGGCGGTTCGGTGTGTGAGGAAGCCAACGCGGCTCCGGTCAGCCGACGCGGGCGGCGTCGTCGGCGACGTCCTCCTGGCTGCGGTTCGCCGCGAGCCGGTCCTTCGCACCCGCGACGCGTCCGGAGATCTGCACGGACATCGCGTCGCGCTGCTTGCGCAGGAGGACGAACGAGAGCGGGGCGGACAGCACGAGCGCGAGCAGCACGATCCAGGCGGGGTTGGCGTCACCGAGGCCGGAGGGCACCCAGCCCAGGCGGACCAGCAGGGCGACGAGGACCAGGCATCCGACGAAGATGCCCAGGCGCATCGCGGTGTAGCGGATCGTCGCGCTCGTCTTGAGGGACACGGTGACCCCTTCTCTCTCGTCGTACTGCGGGCATGGCGTGCCCGTCCAGTGAAGCACGCCGGGGCCCCGCGACGGCCCGCCGGGGGTCGGTGCCGCATCGGCACCGCATCGGTCGGGGCGCGGCGGGGGCGCTTCCGGCGCGGGCAACGGAAAGGCCCCGGTCCGCGGGGACCGGGGCTCCTTCAGGGATGCGGGGGCTCAGAGGCGCATGGCCTGCGGGGTTTCGCGCAGGTCGGCGTCCGGGCCGGGGTACTCGCGGATGATCTCGTAGCGCGTGTTGCGCTCCACGGGGCGGAAGCCCGCCTCGCGGATGAGGTCGAGGAGGTCCTCGCGGCCGAGCTTGTTCGGGGTGCCGTAGTTGTCGGCGTCATGCGTGATCTTGTACTCGACGACCGAGCCGTCCATGTCGTCCGCGCCGTGGAGCAGCGCGAGCTGGGCGGTCTGCACGCCGTGCATCACCCAGAACACCTTGACGTGCGGGACGTTGTCGAAGAGCAGCCGGGAGACCGCGAAGGTCTTCAGCGCCTCGGCCCCGGTCGCCATCGAGGTGCGCGCCTGGAGCTTGTTGCGGACCTTGCCGTCCTGCATGTCCACGAAGTCGTGCTGGTAGCGCAGCGGGATGAAGACCTGGAAGCCGCCGGTCTCGTCCTGGAGCTCGCGCAGCCGCAGCACGTGGTCCACGCGGTGGCGCGGCTCCTCGATGTGGCCGTAGAGCATCGTCGCCGGGGTCTTGAGCCCCTTGGAGTGGGCCAGCCGATGGATGCGCGACCAGTCCTCCCAGTGGGTGCGGTGGTCGACGATGTGCTGACGGACCTCCCAGTCGAAGATCTCCGCGCCGCCGCCCGTCAGCGACTCCAGACCGGCCTCGATCAGCTCGTCCAGGATGTCGGAGGCCGACATCCCGGAGATCGTCTCGAAGTGGTGGATCTCGGTCGCCGTGAACGCCTTCAGCGAGACGTTCGGCAGCGCCTCCTTGAGGGCGGACAGCGAACGCGGGTAGTACCGCCACGGCAGGGTCGGGTGCAGGCCGTTGACGATGTGCAGCTCGGTGAGGTTCTCGTTCTCCATGGCCTTGGCCAGGCGGACGGCTTCCTCGATGCGCATCGTGTACGCGTCCTTCTCCCCCGGCTTGCGCTGGAAGGAGCAGTAGGCGCAGGAGGCGGTGCACACGTTCGTCATGTTCAGGTGGCGGTTGACGTTGAAGTGGACCACGTCACCGTTCTTGCGCGTGCGCACCTCGTGCGCGAGGCCACCGAGCCAGGCCAGGTCGTCCGACTCGTAGAGGGCGATGCCGTCCTCACGCGTCAGCCGCTCGCCGGAGCGGACCTTCTCCTCCAGCTCACGCTTGAGCCCAGCGTCCATGCCGGTGTCTCCTCTTTGTCCTGACCTGCCTGCAACCGCCACCCACCGTACTCTCAGCTCTCCTCGGGCAGCTCCCCGACCCGGTTCTCCCACTTCGTGGAGAGCACGATCGTGGTGCGGGTGCGCGAGACGCCCTTGGTGCCCGAGAGCCTACGGATGATCTTCTCCAGGCCGTCGACGTCGCTGGCGCGGACCTTCAGCATGAAGGAGTCGTCGCCCGCGATGAACCAGCAGTCCTCGATCTCCGCGAGGTCGCGGAGCCTGCGGGCCACGTCCTCGTGGTCGGCCGCGTCCGAGAGGGAGATCCCGATCAGCGCGGTGACGCCGAGTCCGAGCTCGGCGGCGGCCACCGTCGCGCGGTAGCCCGTGATGACGCCGGCCGTCTCCAGCCGGTTGATGCGGTCGGTGACGCTGGGGCCGGAGAGGCCCACGAGACGGCCCAGCTCCGCATACGAGGCACGACCGTTCTCACGAAGTGCCTGGATGAGCTGCCTGTCCACCGTGTCCATTACGTGGAGCCTTCCATTATTCGGCGATTCTGCAAGTCTAGGTATAGAATCAAAGGCACGCAGGGTCAACACCCTGCGAATCTTTCAACAGATCAATGACGATCTTCAGGAGTGGTGTTCACCGTGTACACGATCGAGATGGCCTACGCGCACATGCGACAGCTCCAGGAGCTGGCCAACCGATCCCGCACCGACCAGCCGTCCGCCGCCCACCGCGTGGACAAGACCCGCAAGCCGCGCAGCGCCAAGAAGCGCTAGTCACCGCCGCCTGCCCCCTCGGGAGGACGGGAGCCGCCACCGAGCTCCCCCTCCCACCTGCGGTACAGCACGTGCGGCACACCCGCCGCGTCGAGCACCCGCCCCGCGACGAAGTCCACCAGGTCCTGGATGTGCGTCGCCCCCGCGTAGAACGCCGGAGAGGCGGGCAGCACCACTGCGCCCGCCTCGTCCAGCGCCACCAGGTGTTTCAGGGTCTGCCCGTTGAGCGGGGTCTCCCGCACCGCGACCACCAGCCGGCGCCGCTCCTTGAGCGTCACGCTCGCGACCCGCTGGAGCAGGTCCTTCGACAGCCCCAGCGCCACTCCGGCCACACAGGCCGTCGACGCCGGCACGATCAGCATCCCCTTCACCCGGTACGAACCCGAGCTCGGCCCGGCCGCCAGATCGCCCGCGCCCCAGTATCGGACGTCGTCCGAATCCGGCGTCGCGAACGTCCCGGGCTTCCCGTCCGCCCCACGCTCCAACCACCGGGCCAGATCGTCGCGCCAGTGCGCGTCGCGGAAGGCGATGCCGGTCTCGTCCAGGAGGGTGAGCCGGGAGGCCCTGCTCACCACCAGGTCCACGCTTTCCCCCGCTGCCAGCAGCCCGCGGATCACCGCCGCCGCGTACGGCGTCCCGGACGCCCCGGAAACCCCGACCACCCACGGGGTGCGATTGCGCTCAGTCATAGCTCCGAGACTATCCGGCCACGCCGGAAGGGCACTGGGTAAGGTGACCCGACGTTTCAAGGGGTGGGACGCGCGACGTGGGAGAGGACGGGGCCGCCATGGGGGACACGCAGGTCGAGGAGTGGAGCCGCGTGGAGCGGGCCAAGGCCGCCGGCATGCTGATGGTGGGCTGGGTGGGCCTGCTCTGGCTGATAGAGGCGGTCGACTACGCCACCGGGCACGCGCTGGACGCGTACGGGGTCGCGGCCTGGGACCCGGGAAGCCTCCTGCGGTCCCCGCTGGCCGCGTTCCTGCACTACGGCTTCGACCACGTCGCCGCCAACAGCGTCCCGCTGCTGGTCTTCGGCTTCGTAGCCGCCCTCGGCGGGATCCGCCGCTTCCTGGCCGTCAGCGCCCTCATCATCGTGGCCGACGGCATCGGCACCTGGCTGTTCTCGGCGCCGGGCAGCATCACCGCAGGCGCCTCCGGCCTGGTCTTCGGCCTCTTCGGCTACCTCGTCGTGCGGGGCTTCGTCGAACGCAAGGTCCTCGGCATCGTGGCGGGCGTGGCCATCGGCCTCTACTGGGGCGCCACCGCCTTCTACGGCATCCTGCCGATCAACGACGGGATCAGCTGGCAGGGCCACCTCTGCGGCCTGGTGGCCGGCGTGGTCACGGCCCTCTTCTTCCGCCGGCCGGCCCCCACCACGACCCTCACGCTCTAGAAGGTCAGGCCCCGCACGACCAGGTCCAGCAGCGCGCACACGAACAGGGCCATCCCGATGAACCCGTTCACCGTGAAGAAGGCGCGGTTAAGGCGGGACAGGTCGTGCGGCTTGACGATGGTGTGCTCGTAGAGGAACGCGCCGACCACGATCACCAGACCGACCCAGAACAGCACGCCCGCGTCCGTCAGCACGCCGTACCAGGCCAGCAGCGCGGTGGTCACCACGTGCGCGCCGCGGGCACCCCACAGGGCCGCCGGGATGCCGAAGCGGGCCGGGACCGAGCGGACTCCCTCGGCCCGGTCCGCCGCCACGTCCTGGCAGCCGAAGATCAGGTCGAAGCCGCCGATCCACACGCCGACGGCGAGCCCCAGCACGACCGCGTCCCAGGACCACTCGCCGGTGACGGCCAGCCAGGCCCCGACGGGCCCCATCGCCTGGGCGAGGCCCAGGATGGCGTGCGGGAAGTCCGTGAACCGCTTCCCGTACGGATACACCACCATCGGCACGACGGCGACCGGCGCCAGCATCAGGCACAGCGGGTTCAGCAGCGCCGCCGAGCCCAGGAAGACGACGAGCGCGATCCCGGCGCCGGTCCACGCGGAGCGCACCGACACCGCGCCGGTGACCAGTTCGCGCCCGGCGGTGCGCGGGTTCCGGGAGTCGATCTCCCGGTCGATGATCCGGTTGGCCGCCATCGCGAAGGTCCGCAGCCCGACCATGCAGATGGTCACGAGCAGCAGCGTGCCCCAGTGCACGGTCCCGTCGAGCCGGTACATCGCGGTGAAGGCGGCGATGTAGGCGAACGGCAGCGCGAAGACCGAGTGCTCGATCATCACGAGCCGCAGGAAGGCCTTCACCCTGCCGTTCGTCCGGGGCGCGGGCCCGGGGTCGAGGACCCCCTCGGCGGCCGATGTCATCCGAGGGACCTCCGGAACTGTTCGAGTTCGACGCGCAGGTCGGCGAGGGCGGTGGGGCCGATCTCCACCTCCAGCGGCGGCGTGCCCTCCGAGGGCGGCGGGACGACGGACGCCAGGAAGGCGAAGCCCTCGCCGGCGGGGCGCCCGCTGAGGCGCAGCACGTCGTGGGCGGCCACGGTCAGCACGACCGTGAACTCGGCGTCCGGGTCGGCGGTCGCGTCCAGCAGGCTGCCCGCGAAGGCGTCGGCGTCGGCGGTGGACAGCTCGTTGAGGGCGATCTCGCGGCCCTCCCCGTCCGTCCGGTCGGCGATCAGCTGCCACAGGTCGGACGGCCCCGCGAACTCCTCGGGGGTCACTCCGGCCCGCTCGGCGGCCTCCCGGACGCCCGGCTGCGCCGGGTCGATCTCGGGGCGGACCAGCGCGACGCAGGGCGTGTCGGTTCCGATGAAGAGGGCGGGTCCGCCCACGGCGATGGGACTCACAGTCCGTACTCCTTCCAGCGGCGGTCCACGAGGGCCGCCGTCGCGGGGTCGGACTCCACCATGTCGGGCCAGCCGCCGTCGCGCGTGTAACCCTCCTCCGGGAGTTTCTTCGTGGCGTCGATGCCCGCCTTGCCGCCCCAGAACTGCTGGTACGAGGCGTGGTCCAGATGGTCCACCGGCCCCTCGACCACCGTCAGGTCGCGCGCGTAGTCCGTGTTGCCCAGCGCCCGCCAGGACACCTCGTGCAGGTCGTGGACGTCGCAGTCCTTGTCCACCACGATGATCAGCTTGGTCAGCGACATCATGTGGGCGCCCCAGATGGCGTGCATGACCTTCTGCGCGTGCTTCGGGTACTTCTTGTCGATCGAGACGATCGCGCAGTTGTGGAAGCCGCCCGACTCCGGCAGGTGGTAGTCCACGATGTCCGGCACGATGATCTTCAGGAGGGGCAGGAAGAACCGCTCGGTGGCCCGCCCCAGCGGACCGTCCTCGGTCGGCGGCCGGCCGACCACGATGGACTGGATCAGCGGACGCCTGCGCATCGTCACGCAGTCGATCTTCAGCGCGGGGAAGGGCTCCTGCGGGGTGTAGAAGCCGGTGTGGTCGCCGAACGGCCCCTCGGGGAGCATCTCCCCGGGCTCCAGCCAGCCCTCGATGACAACCTCGGCGTTGGCCGGGACCTGGAGCGGGACCGTCTTGCAGTCGACCATCTCGATCCGCTTGCCCGCGACGAACCCGGCGAACAGGTACTCGTCGATGTCGCCGGGCAGCGGTGCGGTCGAGGCGTAGGTGACGGCCGGCGGGCAGCCGAAGGCGATGGCGACGGGCAGCCGCTCGCCCTTCGCCGCGGCGACGGCGTAGTGGTTGCGGCTGTCCTTGTGGATCTGCCAGTGCATGCCGATGGTGCGCTTGTCGTGCCGCTGGAGGCGGTAGAGGCCCAGGTTGCGCACGCCCGTCTCGGGGTGCTTGGTGTGCGTGAGACCGAGGTTGAAGAAGTCCCCGCCGTCCTTGGGCCAGGTGAACAGCGCCGGGAGCTGGTCGAGATCGACGTCGTCGCCGGTGAGGACGACCTCCTGGACGGGCGCGGAGTCGCCCTTCACCTTCCGCGGCGGGACGTGCACCATCGAGCCGAGCTTGCCGAAGGCCTCTCGGACGCCGATGAAGCCCTGCGGGAGTTCGGGCTTCAGCAGCCCGCCGATCTTCTCGCTGATCTCCGCGTACGACTTCAGGCCGAGGGCCTTCAGGAGGCGCCGGTCGGTCCCGAAGACGTTCATGGCGAGCGGCATCGCCGAGCCCTTGACGTTCTCGAAGAGCAGCGCGGGACCCCCCGCCTTGTTCACTCTGTCGACGATCTCCCCGACCTCCAGGTACGGGTCGACTTCGGCCTTGATGCGCTTGAGGTCGCCCTCTCGCTCCAGAGCCCGGAGCAGCGAGCGGAGATCGTCGTAAGCCATGGGGCCCAGTATCCGTCACCCTCTACCCTGGAAGCGTCACCGGGGCCCGACGCGGGCCCCGCCGCCACTGCCCGGGAGTCGGTCCCACACCGTGCTGCGCCTTCTGCCCTTCGTACTTCTCCTCGCACTGACCATCTACGCGTTCGTCGACTGCCTGAACACCCCGGAGGAAGAGGTCAAGGTCCTCCCCAAGGGGGTCTGGGTGATCATCATCCTGCTGTTCTCGATCGTCGGCCCGGTGGTCTGGCTGTTCGCGGGCAAGAAGCGCTCCGCGGTGGGCGGCGGTGGCGGCCGGTCCCGCAGGAACCAGTGGGTCGCCCCCGACGACAACCCGGACTTCCTCAAGTCGTTGCGCGACGAGCAGGAGAAGAAGGACGAGGCGCAGCGCAAGGACGAGGGCACCGACGGCGACGGCGATCGTGACCGCGAGAAGGACAAGGACAAGGACAAGGACTAGTTCCGCTCCGGGAACCCCCGTGCGGGGCGCGCTCGTTGACGGGGAGCGGCGCGGGCCGGGATGTGACGCGAAAGACGATTGAACGCGTTCAAGTCGGCTGACAGAATCACCCCATGCCACTGCCACGGGCCCCGCACCACCGCGGGCCGCGGATCATCGACACGGCCCTGCGCAACCTCCTCGCGTACGGCGTGCTCGTCGCCGCCCTGCTCGCCATGACCGGCTGGAACCCGCAGCGATCCGCCCCCGGCCCCGTCCCCGCCGTCTACGACGCCCGTCTCTCCGAGATCGTCGGCACCTGGCGCTGCGTCGACGGCACCGTGGTCGTCTTCCACGCCGGCGGCACCGCCTCCGTCACCCTCCTCGACGGCCAGGAACGCGACTACGCCGCGGGCTGGCGGCTCTCCGGCCCGGCCACCTGGACGCTCACCGACGACCAGCCCGCCGGCCGCAACCTCGGCCAGCACCTGCGCCTGGACCTGCCCGCCGCCACCGGCACCGCGACCCGCGGCAACACCGTCACGCGGACCCCGGGCCGCTACTCCTGGACCTTCGAGCTGCGCCGCGACGAACGCCGGACCCTGGAGCTCTACTTCTTCCTCGGCCCCTCGCAGGGGAACGGCGCCTACGTCCTGGAGAAGGACGCCTGAGCCGCGCCGCGCCCCGGCCCGTACCCCTTCGGAGCCGGCACGCGAAAAGGCCCCGCCGCCCGCCCGACGCGGTCGGGGCGGGCGGCGGGGCCTCCTGGGGGGCTCGCGGCGGCGGGACCGCCGGTCAGACGCCCGCGTACGAGTGCTTGCCGCTGAGCAGGATGTTCACGCCGTAGTAGTTCCAGATCCAGCAGGCGAAGGCGAACAGTGCGAGGTACGCGGCCTTGCGACCCTTCCAGCCCGCCGTGGCGCGCGCGTGCAGGTAGCAGGCGTAGGCGACCCACGTCACGAACGACCAGACCTCCTTGGGGTCCCAGCCCCAGTAGCGGCCCCAGGCGTCGCCCGCCCAGATCGCGCCCGCGACGATGGTGAACGTCCACAGCGGGAAGACCGCCGCGTTGATGCGGTACGAGAACTTGTCGAGCGAGGCCGAGGAGGGCAGCCGCTCCATCACCGAGGTGCGGAAACGACCCGGCGTGCGGCCCGCCTCCAGGTGGCTCTCGTAGCTGTCGCGGAAGAGGTACAGCACCGCACCGGCCGCGCCGATGTAGAAGACGGCGCCGCAGAAGATGGCGGTGGAGACGTGGATCCACAGCCAGTACGAGTCCAGGGCCGGCACCAGCTGGTCGCTGTCGGTGTACAGCACCTTGACCGCGATGCCGAGGTCGAGCAGGACGGTGGTGACCAGGATCAGACCGAGCCAGCGGACGTTCTTCTTCAGCGCGAGCAGCAGCAGGTACGCGCCGACGGCCACCGTGGAGAAGGTGATCGAGAACTCGTACATGTTGCCCCAGGGCGCCCGCTGCACCGACAGCGCGCGGGCGACCACGCCGGCCGCCTCGATGAGGAAGCCCAGCGCGGTCAGGGAGACCGCGACGCGCCCGTACAGGTCGCCCTGCTCGTCGCCGCCGGCGGCGCCCGGGCCGTCCGGCACGTCGCGCGAGCCGGTGGCGGACCGGGTGACGACCTTCGGCTTGTCGAGGACGGCGGTGCCCCCCTTGCCGCGCACCTGCACGGCGGGCGCCTCGGCGGCCTGCGGCGCGGTCAGCGCGGCGGCCGTACGGGCCACCTTGCTGCGGCTGCCGAAGGTCCACTCGGCGATGTGCGCGAGGAAGGCGAGCGTGTAGACCGCCATCGACGAATAGATCAGGTAGTTGCTGATCTGCGCCAGGTTCTCATTGGCTGCGACTGCGAGCGGCGTCATCCGCGCTCCCCTTCAACGTTTTCCTTGACAGGTTGTCCGGGCGCCGAGGGCGCCTGCTGGTGGAGGGCGGCGGAGAGCACCGCGAGCTCCTCCGGGAGCCTGGCGGACTCGCTGCGGCCGAGGCCCGCCATCTCGACGACGGTGACGCCGTCCTTGCCGGTCACCGCCCGGACCCAGATCCGGCGGCGCTGGATGAACAGTGAGGCGGCCAGACCGCCGATGGCGACGATCGCGCCCGCGAGGGCGAGGCCGTTGGCGGGCTGCTGCGTGACCGAGAAGGTCGCCCAGCGCTCGATGCCCTCGAACTTCACGGTGCCCGCGCCGTCCGGCAGGGTCATCGTCTCGCCGGGCAGCAGCCGCTTCTTGAAGAGCTCGCCCTGCTCGTCCTTGAACTCCTTCATCTTCGAGGTGTTCAGCTGGTACACGTTCTGCGGCAGGCCCGAGTCCACGCCGAGGCTGCCGTGGTAGGCGCTGAGCGCGAGCACGGGGAAGTCCAGGGCGGGGAACTGGGAGAGCATCGTGCCCTTGCCCTCACCCGCGAAGGTCGGCACGAACATGGCGTTGAAGCCGAGCTGCTCCTGCTTCCCGTCCTTGTCCTTGTAGCCGTCGGTGACCTTGACCGCGCCCGAGGAGCTGAGGTTGGCGTCGAACGGCAGCATCGGCACGGCGTCCTTGAAGATCACCTTGCCGTCGGGTCCGGTCACCGAGATGACGGGCGCGTAGCCGTGGCCGAGGAGGAAGACCTTGGAGCCGTCGATCTCCAGCGGCTTGTTGACCTCGATCTCGGTCTTGACCGGCTTGCCGTGCGCGCCCTCGCTGAAGGAGACGTACGCCTTGAAGTCGCGCGGGGTGCCCTTCTGCGGGCCGCTCGTCTCGTACGTCGCGTCGAACTTGTCCAGGGTGAACGAGAACGGCGGCAGGCTGTCGGGCGAGAAGAGGCCGCCGTACTTGAAGTCGTCGTACTGGGTCAGCGTGTTCGAGAAGCCCTTGCCGCGCAGGACGAGCTTGCCGCCCTCGGACTTGTAGAGCTGCCCGACCGCGAACGCGACCAGCATGAAGATCAGGGCGATGTGGAAGGCCAGGTTCCCGGCCTCGCGGAGGTAGCCCTTCTCGGCGGCCACGGCGTTGCCGGCCGCGTCCGTGCGGAAGCGCCGCCCGCCGAGGAGGGTCTTCGCCGAGGCGAGCACCTCCTCCGGGGACTTCTCCGTGCGCCACGTCGCGTAGGCCGGCAGCCGGTCCAGCCGCCGGGGGGCACCCGGCGGGCGACCGCTGAGCTGACCGATGAACTGCCAGGTGCGCGGCACGATGCAGCCGATGAGCGACACGAACAGCAGGATGTAGATCGCGGAGAACCACACCGAGCTGTAGACGTCGAACAGCTGGAGCTTCTCGGCGATCGGCACCCAGAACTCGTGCTTGTCCTTCCACTCGGCGACCTTCATCGAGTCGACCTGCGTCTGCGGGACGAGCGAGCCGGGGATCGAACCGAGGGACAGCAGGAAGAGCAGGATCAGCGCCACCCGCATCGAGGTGAGCTGGCGCCAGAACCAGCGGGCCCAGCCGATCACGCCGATGCCGACGGGCGCGGACGGCGCGTCCTCCAGCGGGGCCGTGGACAGCTGCGCGCCGGCGGCGAGGTCCGCGGCGTCCGCGGCCGAGGTGTCGGTGGTGTCGGGTGCGTCCGCGGGGGCGGAGTCGTGGGGCGCCGCGCCGGGCGCCTTGTCGGTCGTACTCATGTCCGTGTAGTCCTCAGATCCCCACCGTGAAGCTCTCGCTCCAGCTCTGCATCTCCATGACGATGCTGCCCCACCATCCTGTGACGAGCAGGATTCCGGTGGCGACCAGCATGCCGCCGCCGATGCGCATCACCCACGCGTAGTGCTTCTTCACCCAGCCGAAGGCGCCGAGCGCCTTGCGGAAGGCGACCGCGGCGAGGATGAACGGTACGCCGAGTCCGAGGCAGAAGACGGTGGTCAGCAGCGCGCCACGACCGGCGCTCGCCTGCTCGAAGGCCAGGCTGTTGACGGCGGCGAAGGTCGGACCCATGCAGGGCGTCCAGCCGACGCCGAACAGGACCCCGAGCACGGGCGCGCCGAGCAGGCCCGCGGTCGGCTTCCGGTGGAAGCGGAACTCGCGCATCGTCAGGCCGGGGATGAGCCCCATGAAGAACAGGCCGAGGACGATCACCAGGACGCCGAGCACCCGGGAGATCACGTCCTGGTGGGCCTGGAGGGTCTGCCCGAAGTACCCGAAGAGCGCGCCGGTGGAGACGAAGACGGCGGTGAAGCCGAGGACGAAGAGGGTGGCCCCGGCGACCATCCGGCCGCGCCGGGCTTCGGCGAGGTCCACCCCGCCGACGCCGGTGACGTACGACAGGTATCCGGGGACCAGCGGCAGCACGCAGGGCGAGAAGAAGGAGACCAGACCGCCGAAGAGGGCGATCGGCAGGGCCGCCAGCAGGCCGCCGTTCAGGACCGTGGTGTTGACGCCGATCGGTTCGGCGGCGAGGAGGAGCTCGACCACGAGGTCACTTCTCCGCGAGGAGCGGGTCGATCATCGAGCGCAGTTGCTCCTCGTTGAGCGCGACGAGGGCGCGGGCCGCGATCCGGCCCTCCTTGTCGAGGACGATCGTGGAGGGAATGGCCTGCGGGTTCAGCGTGCCCTTGGGGAAGCGGAGCATCAGCTTGCCGTCCGGGTCGTAGAGGCTCGGGTAGGTGATCCCGTAGGTCTCCTCGAAGGCGGCCGCGTTCTGCTTGCTGTTGTCGCGGGTGTTGAGGCCGACGAAGGTGACGTCCTTGCCGCCGTCGGCCATCTCCTTGGAGACCTTCGCGAAGTACGGGGCCTCGGCCCGGCACGGCGGGCACCAGGAGCCCCAGACGTTGAGGACGACGACCTTGCCCTTGAGGGTGGTGGTGTCGAGGGTCTGGCCGGCGACCGTCTCGCCGTCGAGCTTGGGGGCCTCCTTGCGGTCGGCCCGGGCGACGGTGGAGATGCCGCTGGGGCCCGCCACGTAGTTGCCGCCGCCGGACCCGGAGGGCTTGCCGCCGTCGTCCCCGTCGCCGCACGCCGTCAGGGTCATGGCGCTCGCGAGGGCCACCGCGGTCAGCAGGACGGTGCGGCCGCTGGTCGAGCGGCGGCTACTTCGGCGGCGAAGGGCGCGGCTAAGGCTCATGTGAAAAGTTTCGCATGAGCGATTTGCGGATCTTCCGCACCCCCCGACGCGAAGTCAATGCGCTGGTCAGGCACGGGAGAGGTACGTGGACCAGCCACCGTCCGGTTGCTTGCCCGGTCCGAGGGCGTGCAATTTGGCCAGTACGGCCGGGTCCTGGACGTCCAACCAGTCGGTGAACTGCCGGAAGGATATGAGCCGTACATCCTTTTTGTCCGCAATGCCCTTGAGGGCCTCCTCGACGGCGTCCATGTAGATGCCGCCGTTCCACTCCTCGAAGTGGTTGCCTATGAAGAGGGGCGCGCGGTTGGTCTCGTAGGCCCGCCGGAACCCGCCGAGGTAGGTGGCGGTGGCCTGGGAGCGCCAGCCCGGGTAGTTGGCCGGAGGGCCCTTCGTCGAGTTCTTCGACTGGTTGGCCAGGATGTTGTAGTCCATCGACAGCACGTCGAAGGAGTGCCCGGGGAAGGGCAGCGACTGCAGGGGAAGGTCCCAGACCCCGTCCTTCTTCACGGGCCAGGTCTGCAGGCCGCCGGGCGAGCTCGCGTCGTAGCGCCAGCCGAGTTCGCGGGCGACGGGCAACAGGGTGTCCCGGCCGAGCAGACAGGGGGTGCGGCCGCCCACCAGTTCCTTGTGGTAGTCGAAGGGCAGCGGTTCCAGGTCGGTGAAGCCGGTGTTGGTGCGCCAGCCGGTGACGAACGACACGGCCTGGTCGATCTCGGTGCGCCAGTCCTCGGAGGTCCAGTGGGCCACGGAGCCGGGGCCCGCGCAGAAGTGGCCGTTGAAGTGGGTACCGATCTCGTGCCCGTCGAGCCAGGCCTGGCGGACGTGGCCGAGGGTGGCTCGGATGTTCTCGTCCTTCAGGTAGCCGATGTCCGAGGCACCGACGGGGTTGCGCGGCGGCTTGTAGAGGTGCTTCTTCGACTCGGGCAGCAGGTAGAGGCCGGAGAGGAAGAAGGTCATGGTCGCGTCGTGGTCGCGGGCGAGCTTGAGGAAGCGCGGGAAGAGGCCGTTGCCGACCTCGCCGGCGCCGTCCCAGCTGAAGACGACGAACTGCGGTGGCGTCTCGCCCGGCTGGAGCGGCACGGGCGCCGCCGGCTGTCGGGGCTGCGGGCCGGTGTCCGCGGTCGAGCCGTCACCGATCGGCTTGGCGTCGGGTTTCGCGGGACCCTTGGTGGGGTCCGGCCCAGCACCCCCCTGTCCGGATCCGCCGCCTCCGCCACCGCAACCCGCGACGGCCGTCGCGGCGGCGGCAGCGCCGAGTCCGAGCAGTGTCCTTCGACTGAAGTCTCGTACGTCGCTCATGAAATGTCATATAAACGGACAATCCAAGGGCGTCGACACCTCGCCCCGCCCGGACGCACGGAACTTGCCCCAACCCATCCCGAACCATTGCGACCCGTTGACCTTCGGACGCCGGAAGTGTGAGGCACCCCACGCCGGAGGGCCACCAACGGCCGGAGAGCAACCCCCGCCCGGACACGGGGACCCACACCGGGGGCGTGACCGCCCCCGGCATGCGGGAATCAGGCCCCGAAAGCCTTCGACTTGCCCTTCACCGGCTTCGCACCGGCCAACAGATGCGCCGGAACCAGATCCCGCGCCGGCTCGCTGTAACCCACCGACACCAACCGCTCACCCTGGTAGGTGAACGACGTCAGCGAGGCCAACGTGCACTGCCGACGGCGCGGGTCGTGCCACAACCGCCGCTTCTCCGCGAAGCTGCGCACGATCCAGATCGGCAACTGGTGACTGACCGCCACCGCCTCGTGCCCGCGCGCGGCATCCCGCGCCGTCTCGATCGCGCTCATCATCCGCACGACCTGCTCGACGTACGGCTCACCCCACGACGGCTTGAACGGATTCGTCAGGTGCTTCCAATTGCCCGGCTTGCGCAGCGCCCCGTCACCGACACCGAAGGTCTTGCCCTCGAAGACGTTGCCCGCCTCCAACAGCCGCCCGTCGGTGACCAGATCCAGGCCGTGCGTCTTCGCGATCGGCATGGCCGTCTCCTGCGCCCGCTCCAGCGGGGACGCCACGACGTGGGTGATGTCCCGGTCCTGAAGGTGCTCGGCGACCCGGTCGGCCATCTGCCGACCCAGCTCGGAGAGGTGATAGCCGGCCCGACGGCCGTAGAGGACACCGTCCGGGTTGTGCACCTCGCCGTGCCGCATCAGGTGGACCACGGTCATCTCGCTCATGCGCCCGCCTCCGGGTTCGCCTCGGCGGCGGCGCGCGCCGCGGCGGGCAGCGCGGCGGCGATGCGCTCGACCGCACGCTCGTCGTGCGCCGTGGACACGAACCAGGACTCGAACGCCGACGGCGGCAGGTAGACGCCCTGCGCCAGCATCGAGTGGAAGAACCCGTTGAAGCGGAAGCTCTCCTGCTTCTTCGCGTCGTCGTAATTGCGGACCTCGTCCTCCGTGAAGAACACGGAGAACATGTTGGAGGCCGTCTGCAACCGGTGCGCGACGCCCTCCTTCGTCAGCGCGGCCGTCACCAGGCCCTGGATCTCCGCGGAGACCGCGTCGACCTTCTCGTACGCCGCGTCGTCCAGCAGCCGCAGCTGCGCGAGACCGGCGGCGGTGGCGATGGGGTTACCGGACAGCGTGCCCGCCTGGTAGACCGGACCGGCCGGGGCCAGGTGGCCCATCACGTCGGCACGCCCGCCGAAGGCCGCCGCCGGGAAGCCGCCGCCCATGACCTTGCCGAAGGTCATCAGGTCCGGCCGGACCCCGTCGACGCCGTACCAGCCGGCGCGGGAGGTACGGAATCCCGTCATCACCTCGTCGGAGATGTACAGGGCGCCGTTGTCCCGGCACAGGTCGGCGAGCCCCTGGTTGAAGCCCTCGCCCGGGGTCACGACGCCCATATTGCCGGGCGCCGCCTCAGTGATCACACAGGCGATCTCGCCCGGGTGCGCGGCGAACGCGGCCCGGACGGCCTCCAGGTCGTTGTAGGGCAGCACGATCGTGTCCCCGGCCTGCGCGCCCGTCACGCCCGGGGTGTCCGGCAGCGCGAAGGTCGCGAGTCCGGAACCGGCGGCGGCCAACAGCGCGTCGACGTGTCCGTGGTAGCAGCCGGCGAACTTCACGATCTTGGCGCGGCCGGTGAAACCACGGGCCAGCCGGATCGCCGACATGGTCGCCTCGGTGCCGGACGACACCAGACGCACCTGCTCGACCGGCTCGATGCGGGCGACGATCTCCTCGCCGAGGGCGACCTCGCCCTCACCGGGCGTACCGAAGGACGTGCCGCGGGCCACGGCGGCCTGGACGGCCTCGATCACCTGCGGGTGGGAGTGGCCGAGAATCATCGGTCCCCACGAGCAGACCAGGTCGACGTACTCACGCCCGTCGGCATCGGTCAGGTAGGGACCGGTACCGGACACCATGAACCGGGGCGTACCGCCCACGGCACGGAAGGCGCGGACCGGAGAGTTCACGCCGCCGGGGGTCACGAGGGACGCACGCTCGAAGAGCGTCTGCGAAACTGGGGCTTCATACGGGTACGGGTAGCTCACACCAGCCATGGTCTCAGAGGCCGCGACAGACTTGCGGACGGGCGTTTCACCGCGCCGCCGCGGGGGAGGTCACTGCCATGATGATCAGGCTGCGTGGCGGGGGCCGCGGGGCCGGGGCAGGCAATACCAGTCGGGTGGAGATATGCAACGCGGTGGTGGACCGGGCGAGGGTACGGACGGCCTGGACCCGCAGCGCGCCCGCGATGCCCGCCGCCGAGGCAAACACCGACGCCGCGGAGCCGAAGCCGCCGACCCCGTACCGGGCCCCACGCGCGACCCTGACGACGCCGACTGTACGGACGGCCTCCCCCGGGGCCGCGGCATGGGAGTGACCTACAAGTACTTCGGCGCCCCCGACGGCGCTACCGCCGCCCGCGTCCCGGTGACCATGCGGCCGGAGGAACTGGGCGGCGACGAACTCGGCACGGGCGGCATGTTCACCAAGATCAAGCCGGAGACGGTCGCCGCCATGGTCCTCACCGGCATCGAGGGCATACCCCTGCACAAGGTCCCGCCCCTGGAGCTCGTCGTCCTCCACCCCGACTACGCGGTGGTCAAGCTCCCCATGACGGTCGTCGACCCGCTGCGCGGCGTGGGTGAGGAATCCGTCGGCGCGGCCGCCTTCATCTGGTCCACGGTCCCCGACCGCGGCGGCCCGCGGGACGCGTTCAACGTCTACCAGCTCCTCCACGAGTGGCAGGACTTCTCCCACCGCCTCCACGAAGCGGGCCACCAGCCGTACTGCCTCGTCTGGCCCTGACCCGCACCGACCGGGCGGACCCCCCTGACTCCCCACCGCGCGGTGCGTAGCGTGGGGGGCATGGACACACGCGTACGGCTGGAGGCCTGGGCCGCCGGGGACTTCTGGCTGCTGGAGCGCAAGAACGAGCCCGCCATGACCGAGCACCTGGGCGGCCCCGAGACACCGGAGAAGCTCGCCGACCGGCACCGCCGCTACCAGGAGCTCAACACCCGGGACCCGGCCGCCGGTCGGATGTTCCGGGTGGTGCTGGAGGACACGGACGAGACCGTCGGGTCCATCGGCTTCTGGGAACGGGACTGGTGCGACGAGCCGGTGTACGAGACCGGTTGGGCCGTCCTCCCCGAATTCCAGGGCCGGGGCCTGGCGGCCGCCGCCCTGGCGGAACTCGTCCGCCACGTCACCGCCCACGGCGACCGCCGCGCCCTGCACGCCTTCCCCGGCGTCGACCACCCGGCGTCCAACGCGGTCTGCCGGCGCGGCGGGTTCACCTGTCGGGGAGCGGTCGACTTCGAGTACCCCGCCGGCGTCCCGCACCCCAGCAACGACTGGCGCCTGGACCTGACCCCACCGGCCGCCTGAACCGACGGCCGCCGCCCCGCGGCCGACCCGCTCGCGTCTGCCCGCTCGCACCGGCCCGCTCCCGTAGGCCGGGTGCGCCTCGGTCCGCTCGGTTTCGGCCGTTCCGCGGGCCGCCGCGAGCCCGGATCATCGGGCGGCACGGGCCGGGAAATCGGGCGGCGCGGGCCCGGACCGCAATGGCATGCTGGCCCCGTGAACGGTCCCGGCATTCAGCTCACCCTCGCCCCCGAACTGCGCCTCTTCGCCCCGCCCAGCCGGCGCGCGGAACGCGTACCGACCGCCACCGACGGCGCGTCCAGCATCGGCCACGTCGTCGAGTCGGCGGGCGTCCCCCTCACCGAGGTCGGCCGCCTGCTCGTCGACGGCAACGAAGTACCCCTCTCGTACGTCCCCCGCGCGGGGCAGTCCGTCGAGGTGTTCGGCGTGGACCGCCCCCAGCAGGTCACCGGCGCCCCGCTGCGCTTCCTGCTCGACGTCCACCTCGGCACGCTCGCCCGTCGCCTGCGGCTGCTCGGCGTCGACGCCGCCTACGAGAACGAGGACATCGGCGACCCGGCCCTCGCCACCCGCTCCGCGGCCGAGCAGCGCGTCCTGCTCTCCCGCGACCGCGGGCTGTTGCGCCGCCGCGAGCTGTTCGCCGGCGCGTACGTCTACAGCGACAACCCCGACGAGCAACTACGCGACGTCCTGGGCCGCTTCGCCCCCGCGCTCACCCCCTGGACCCGCTGCACCGCCTGCAACGGCCCGCTGGAGGAGGCCGACAAGGACAGCGTCGGCGACCGGTTGGAGCAGGGCACGCAGCGCTCGTACGACGTCTTCGCCCAATGCACCGCCTGCGACCGCGTCTACTGGCGCGGGGCCCATCACGCCCGACTGGAACGCATCGTCGACGACGCCGTCGCCGAATTCGGCGGCGGCGCGGGGTAGTCGGGGCCTGGCTGTCGGGCCGGGCTGTCGGGCCGGGACGGTCGGGGGCCTCCCCCGGTCACGGGCCCGACCGCCCGGCGCGCCCGCTCAGAACGCGTAGTCGTCGCCCGTGTCCAGGGCCAGCACCACATGGTCGTCGTTCGTCCGGTTGCGGTCGGTCGCCCCGCCGTTCCACCAGGTGTCGATCCGCACGACCACCTCGGTCGGCCGCTCGCGCAGGTTCAACATCAACCCGATGTGCCGCCCCCTGCCGTGCTCCGGCAGCGGACCCGTCTCACAGACCACCTCGCGCTGCCCGGCCCGGGCGCAGCCGCCGGCGAGGTGCTGCACGTCGGCGAGGTCCACCGACAGGCGGACCCGCAGCGTCGCGTTCGCCAGCGCCGACGGGCCCTCGTTCTCCGGGACCATCCACACCCGCAGCTGGCCCTGCGTCAGGGACACCCGCCCGTGGTAGGCCAGGTCGGCCTCCGGTCCCGCCCAGGCCCCGGCCTGCCCGGCCCCAGCCAGCACCAGCAGGCCCGCCAACACCACACTCCGTACGGCACCACGACGCACCGCGACCACCTCCTCGCGCGGACGCTAGCCAGGACGCCCACCGCCCGATCGGACCATCACACGGAAGAGGGCGAGCCCCTCACCCATTCGCCTGCGTAGGCTTCCCGCCATGCCGATCGCCCGCTCAGCTCTGCTCTTCGTCCTCGCCGCCGTCCTGGAGATCGGCGGCGCCTGGCTCGTCTGGCAGGGGGTGCGCGAGCACCGGGGCTGGGCCTGGATCGGCGCCGGCGTCATCGCCCTCGGCCTCTACGGCTTCGTCGCCACCCTCCAGCCCGACGGCGACTTCGCCCGCGTCCTCGCCGCCTACGGCGGGGTCTTCGTCGCGGGATCCCTGGCCTGGGGCATGGTCGCCGACGGCTACCGACCCGACCGCTGGGACGTCACGGGCGCGCTCGTCTGCCTCGCCGGCATGGCGATCATCATGTACGCGCCACGCAGTCACTGAGCGGGCGGCCACCCGATACCCCGCCCCGGCCTATGCTGACGGAAATCGCCCGTACGAACGATCGAGGAGCCCCGCCCATGAGCACGGCCACCCGCACCGCCGTCATCACCGGCGCGAGCAGCGGAATCGGCGCGGCCACCGCCCGGCAGCTCGCCGCAGCCGGCTACCACGTCGTCCTCACCGCCCGCCGCAAGGACCGCATCGAGGCCCTCGCCGCCGAGCTCACCGCCGCGGGTCACGAGGCCACCGCCCACGCCCTCGACGTCACCGACCGGGGCGCCGTCGACGCCTTCGCCGCCTCCCTGGAGCGCTTCCCCTCCGTCGACGTCCTCGTCAACAACGCCGGCGGCGCCCTCGGCGCCGAGCCCGTCGCCACCGGCGACCCGGCCGACTGGCGCACGATGTACGAGGTCAACGTCATCGGCACGCTCCACGTGACCCAGGCCCTGCTCCCGGCCCTCACCGCCTCGGGCGACGGCACGGTCGTCGTGCTCTCCTCCACCGCGGGCCACTCCACCTACGAGGGCGGCGCGGGCTACGTCGCCGCCAAGAACGGCGCCCGCGTCATCGCCGAGACCCTCCGCCTGGAGATCGTCGGGCAGCCGGTCCGCGTCATCGAGATCGCCCCCGGCATGGTCAAGACCGACGAGTTCGCCACCACCCGCTTCCGCGGCGACACCGAGAAGGCCGCCAAGGTCTACGCGGGCGTGGCCGAGCCGCTGTCCGCCGACGACGTGGCCGACACCATCACCTGGGCGGTGACCCGTCCCAGCCACGTCAACATCGACCTCCTGGTGGTCCGCCCCCGCGCCCAGGCCTCGAACACGAAGGTCCACCGCGAGCTGTAGTCCCGCGGGAACGGCCGGGTCGGACCGCACGATCACACCGCGCGGGCCGACCGGCCCGGTCGGCGCGGTCGGTCCGGTCCGGTCAGACCAGTCCGGCCGATTTCAGGTGCGGCATCAGGGCCGCCGGCTTCAGCCCGGCGGCCTTCGCCGCGTCCAGGGCCCGCCGGAGGTCGGCGGCAAGCGTCGGCGTGAAGTGCAGCAGCACGATGTCCCCCGCCCTCAGCTGCGGCGTCGCCGGGGTCTGCCCCCAGGTCGTGAAGTCGTGCGTCCACGTGACCAGCGCCTTCACCCCGCACGCCTTGGCCGCGAGCCGCACGTCGTCGTTCACGGTCCCGTACGGCGGCCGCAGCAGCTTCGGGGTCCTGCCGAAGGTCGCCGACAGTTGCTCACCGGCCCCGCACACCTCGGCGTCCTTGCCGGCGGCGTCGAGGGCGGTCAGGTCGGGGTGGTTGACCGTGTGGTTCTCCACGGTCGCCCGCCCCTGACCGGTCCCCCCGGTCAGCGCGGTGAAGTAGCCGGTGTCGTACGAGGTCGCGCCCGGCAGCAGGAACAACGAGGCCGGGACCCGCTTCTCCAGCAGGATCCGGGCGGCCTCCGGATCGTGGTTCCACCCGTCGTCGATGGTGATGAAGACGACCTTCTCCTGGGTCGGAACGTGCGACACGACGGGCGGCAGCCCCACGGCGGCCCGGGACTGCCCGGCGGCTCCGAGCGTGAGGGACAACGACGCGAGCGCGGCCAGAAGCACGCGGGATCTCCACATGGCACACATCATGGTCTAGACCAACTCGCCCGCCAACCCCCTTGCATGGCAGTCGCGTCGACTCTGCCATCTCGCCCCCTGCGGGATCACGTGTGATATTCCGCCATACGTTCGAGTGAACGACGTCCGATCCACTCACGACACGCCACACTCCTACCTAGGTTCAGCCACAACACAATCGGCCCCCGCCCGGGATGCCAGTCCCGGCCGAGGGCCTCACCAACAGGGAAGAAAGGCCTTCCTGATGGCTGACCAGGACCCTAGCGCCCCCGTGCGCTTCATGGACCTCCAAGTCCCTTGCTATGCGTATATGTTCGGCTTCCTCCAAGCCGACGGGCACCTGTCGCAGCAGAGCCGACAGCGCGGGCGCCTCACCCTGGAGCTCAACGCCCGCGACATCGGCCTGCTGCACGATTTCCAGCGCCTCACGCCGTTCAACAGCTCCATCACCGAGCGCACACGGGCCACCAACTTCGCCGCTTCATCACACACCGCCATCTGGGCACTTTCCGCCCTGGAAGCGCGCACCATCGTCAACGAGCTGGGGATTCCGTACGGGCGCAAGTCCAAGACCATCGCACCGCCCCGCGTCGACTTCTCCCGCCGCGACTACGTCCGCGGAGTGATCGACGCGGACGGTTCAGTCGGACACACCGGGAAGGGCTTCCCCTTCGTCTCCCTGACGACCGCAAGCACGGCGATCGGCGCCTACCTCTGCCACTACGCCAAGAAGATCACCGGAGCGGAGCGCACCATCAAGCGCAATGCGCGAGACGGCATCTACAACATCCTCTACACCAACGAAGCAGCCGTTGAACTGGCCTCACATCTGTACTACGAAGGCTGCCTCGCCCTGGAACGCAAGAAGACTTCCGCAGGCTCTCTCAGGACGTGGATCAGGCCCGCAGACATGCCCAAGATGACCCCACGCCGCCGCTGGACTCTGGCAGAGGACCTCAAGCTGCTCGATATCGGTGACGCCGCTGCCGCGGCCGTCGAGCTGGGTCGCACCGAATCCGGTTGCGGGCAGCGCCTCACGCGCCTCCGCACGGGCGGCGGCCCATGGCCCAGGCACTGACACGCCCAGCACAAGGAAGGCCCGGAACCCAACCAGGATTCCGGCCCTTCCGCCGTTCCGGCAAGCCGCCGGTTCAGCCCTTGACGCAAACGAGCGCCTTGAGCTTGGCCACGACCTGAACGAGGTCGGTCTGCTGGCCGATGACCTGCTCGATCGACTTGTACGCGCCCGGGATCTCGTCCACCACGCCCGAGTCCTTGCGGCACTCCACACCCTGCGTCTGCTCCACCAGATCACGCGTCGAGAACTTCTTCTTCGCCGCCGTCCGGCTCATCTTCCGACCCGCACCGTGCGAGGCGGAGTTGAAGGACTTCTCGTTGCCGAGGCCCTTCACGATGTACGAGCCCGTGCCCATCGAGCCCGGGATGATCCCGTACTCACCGCTGCCGGCGCGGATGGCGCCCTTCCGCGTGACGAGGAGGTCCATGCCGTCGTACCGCTCCTCCGCCACATAGTTGTGGTGGCAGCTGATCTCCCGATCGAAGGAGACCTTCGCCTTCCGGAACTCCTTGCGCACGACCTCCTTGAAGAGGCTCATCATCGCGGCACGGTTGAACTTGGCGTACTCCTGCGCCCAGAAGAGGTCGCTGCGGTACGCCGCCATCTCCGGGGTCGCGGACAGGAAGACCGCCAGGTCCCGGTCGACCAGGTTCTGATTGTGCGCAAGGCCACGAGCCACGTTGATGTGGAACGCCGCCAGCTCGTTGCCGATGTTTCGCGATCCGGAGTGCAGCATGAGCCAAACCGCCCCAGACGTGTCAGTTGCGAGCTCAATGAAATGATTCCCGGACCCGAGCGTTCCGGTTTGCCGCATGGCTCGGTCCCGCCGGAACTTCACCGCATCGGTGAGGTAGTCGAACCGCGCCCAGAGGTCGTCGTACCCCGCCTCCGAGAAGCCGTACAGCCGCGACGGGTCCACGGCCTCCTTGTGGAGGCCCGTCCCCACCGGAATCACCTGCTCGATGCGCGACCGCAGCTTCGACAGGTCGCCCGGCAGGTCGTTTGCCGTCAGGGAGGTCTTCACCGCGGACATGCCGCAGCCGATGTCGACGCCGACCGCCGCCGGACAGACCGCGTCCTTCATGGCGATCACCGAGCCGACCGTGGCGCCCTTGCCGTAGTGGACATCCGGCATGACGGCCAGTCCCTTGATCCACGGGAGGCCTGCCGTGTTGTGGAGCTGGCGCATGGCGCTGTCCTCGACCGACGCCGGATCCGTCCACATGCGGATCGGGACGTTCCCTCCCGAAACCTCTACATACGACATACGGCGTCAAACCCCCCGAGAAACAAAGAAAAGCAAGAAAACGCAAAAGCCTCGCTCATCACCCCAAAACAGTCAGGGGACCGGCGCCGGCACCAGCGTGTGCGATAGACATTGTGTCCATCCGCGCCCAAGTCGCGGCAACGCATTTTCCCCAGGGAGCCAGGGAGCCAGTGGACGTGGAGCGCAAGACGGTACGTCGGCGGGTCCTGCCCGGCATCGCGATGCTCACCGCCCTGGTCGCCGCCGTGACGGGCCTCAGCGGCTGCACCGACGGCAACGGCGGTGGTACCAGCGACCAGAAGAACGGCGGCAGCACGGCCGCACCCGCCCAGCCCGGCAAGTACCGCAGCCTGCCCCAACCCTGCAAGGCCGCCGAGGGCAAGCCGCTCAAGGCGATGCTCCCGACCTCCGACTCCCTCACCCTCGAAGCGCGCGAGCGCCTCTACGAGGGGATCGCGGACGCCTCGTACGACGGCGACCGGCACGTCGGCTGCCGCTGGAACTCGCAGGTCCCCGAGGGGACCCTGCTGTTGTCGGTGAACTTCGAGCGGGTGGTCTCGTACGACCGCGCCACCACGAGCGACGACGACAAGGCCCACGAGGTCTACGTCAACCGGCTGACGGCGGCCCAGCTGCCGTTCCCCGGAGCGGCCACGACCCCGGGCGCGAGCCCCGGCACGCCCGGCACGAACCCCTCCGGGAACCCGGCTCCCGGCGGCCCGCCCGCCCCGGCCGCCACCCAGCCGGCCGGCCAGCCCGCCGCGCCCTCCGCCGCGCCCCCCGCGGCTCCCTCCACGACCCCGTCCACGGGCCCCGCTTCGCCTTCCGCTTCCACCTCCGGATCGCCTTCGCCCAGCAATTCCCCGGAGCTCGGCTCCCGGGTCCTGGAGGGGCTCGGCAACGAGGCCTTCCTCGACGACAAGCTGAGCGCGGCCGGGGCGACCGCCGCCCGGGCACGCACCGTACGGATCGTGTTCCGCACCTCGAACGTGATCGTCACCATTGAGTACAGCGTGCAGCCGGCGGGGCCCGACACGGTGCCGCCGAGCACGGAAACGCAGGACAGGACCCGTCTGTTGGCGGAGGCCCTGGTGGAGCGATTCAACGAGTGACATCCCCGCCGCCCGCGGTTGCGCGCCGCCCGCGTGACGGCGCGCACAGCAGGCGGACGCCCGGTCGGGCTACCGTTGCACGGGTCCCGCGCCCGCAACGGGTCCGCAAGTAGACCCTCAACGTCTGAAGGAACCATGCACCGATCAGCCTCGCGCCTCACCCGCGTCCTCGCCTGCGCAGCCGTCCCGGTGATACTCACCGTCGCCGGGTGCTCCTCCGACTCGGGCAAGGACTCGGGCAAGGACTCCGGCAAGAAGTCCGAATCCACCGCGTCGTCCAAGCCGAGCGCGAAGGCGGCGCCCGTGCTGGAGAAGGTGGCGTTCGCGAAGCTGCCGGACCCCTGCAAGACCGTCGCGGCGAAGTCCATCGACTCGTTCGTCCCCGAGGCGAAGGAGAAGAACGGCACGGCGACCAAGTCGAACGACCTGGCGAACCGCGCCAGCTGCTCCTGGAACGGCCTCGACACGGACGGTCTGAAGGGCTCGCAGTACCGCTGGCTCTCCATCTCGCTCGTGCGCTACGACTCGCACGCCTCGCTCGGCAGCGGCAACAAGCGCGCCGAGGAGCAGTACAACAAGCAGATCGAGGCGTCGAAGAGCACCGAGGGCGCGAACGACGTGAAGGTCGAGCAGGCCGGCGGGATCGGCGACCAGGCCTCGTCCGTCGTGTACTCGGTCAAGAAGGACGTCGACTTCTCGAACACGACCATCGTGACCCGCACCCAGAACGTCGTGATCACCATCGACTACAACGGTGCCGCCTACGAGGGCGCGGGCGCCCCGGACAAGAAGAAGCTGCTGGAGAACGCCATCGCGGCGGCCAAGGAGAGCGTGACGTCCGTCGCCGGCGCCAACCAGGAGGGGGCTCCTTCGCAGGGCTCGGGCGAGGGCTCTCCGTCGGCTGCCCCCTCGGGTTCCGCTTCCGAGTCCGCATCGGCTCCGGCCCAGTAGCACACCGCTGGGGGGACCTACGGGACCACTGACATCCAGTCACCCGTACGCTGTGCCTGCCGTAGCTCGAACAGGGGAGGGGATCGCGTGTGGCCGCGATGCAGCTGACACGTACGCACCGGATACTCATCGGTGTCGTGGTCGCCGGAGCCCTGGTCATCGCGGGCATCGGTTTCGCGGGTTCGTACTCCGCCGTACGCGCCCTGGCCCTGCAAAAAGGGTTCGGCAGTTTCTCGCTGGTGTTCCCGATCGGCATCGACGCGGGCATCTGCGTCCTGCTGGCGCTGGACCTGTTGCTGACCTGGATGCGGATCCCGTTCCCCCTGCTCCGTCAGACCGCCTGGCTGTTGACCGCGGCGACGATCGCGTTCAACGGCGCGGCGGCCTGGCCGGATCCGCTCGGTGTCGGCATGCACGCCGTGATCCCGATCCTGTTCGTGGTCACCGTGGAGGCCGCCCGGCACGCCGTGGGCCGGATCGCGGACATCACCGCGGACCGGCACATGGAGGGCGTGCGCATCACGCGCTGGCTGCTCTCCCCCGTCCCCACCTTCAAGCTGTGGCGCCGGATGAAGCTGTGGGAGCTGCGCTCCTACGAGCAGGCCGTCACCATGGAGCAGGATCGGTTGATCTACCAGGCGCGGCTCCAGGCCCGGTACGGGCGCTCCTGGCGTCGCAAGGCCCCCGTGGAGGCGCTGATGCCGCTGCGTCTGGCCCGGATCGGGGTCCCGCTGTCGCAGACGGCCCCTGAGGGCTTGGCGGCGGCGGGCATCGACCCGGTCCTGCTGCCCCCGGCCGCGGCGACGGCCGGTCGGATCGGTCAGGCGTCCCCGACCGTCCAGGTCGGTCAGTCCGCCGCGTCCGCCCCGGCACTGACGGCGGCCTCGGCGGGCGGGACGGGCGCGGCGCACGGGACGGGCGCGGCGGACGACTCGGGCGCGGCCGGTGCGCAGCCGTCGGTCGGGCCGCAGGGGACGGCGACCGTCCCCGCGCAGTCCGGACCGGAGGCGTCCGGCGGTGCCACCGTCCCGCTCCGGAAGCAGGCGCCGGAGCGGGCGGAGCCCTCGCCGCAGCCGGTTCCGACGGTCGGGGTCCAGCCCCAGCCCGCCGCGGCGCACGCCCCGCCGGCCTTCGCGGTGGACCCGACGGCGATGCCGGCCGCCCACAACAGCGCCTGGTTCGCCGGGCCCGTGGCCCCGGACGCCACGGAGTACAAGGGCGCCTACTACGCCCAGGCGCAGCAGGTGGTGGAGGGCCCGCAGCCGGCCCCCGTGGCGGCCCGGGCGGAGGCGCCGGCCGCGCAGGCTCAGCAGGTCCCCGACGAGCAGCTCCTGATCCCCGTACCGGAGCCTCGTGACGAGGTGGTCGAGGAGCTGGACCAGGAGAAGTTCGAGGACGCCGCCTACGAGGCGTTCCACGCCCACGTGGAGGCGAGCGGCAGTTCGCCGAGCGCCCAGCAGGTCGATCAGGCCCTCACCGAGCTGTACGGGCCGATCCATCCGGACAGTGTCTCGATCATCGAGGCGATGATGCCGATGCTGAAGCAGCGCTACCAGCGCTCGCTGGAGAACGATTTCCTGTCCTCCTGAAGCCCCCGCCGCCGGCCGCGCCGCCGGCCGCGCCGCATGCGTAAGGGCCCGCACCCCGAGGGGTGCGGGCCCTTCCGTGTTCGGCCGTGGTGGGTCAGACGGCCAGCAGCTTGCGCACCCGGTCCGCCCCGACCGCGAGGAGCAGGGTGGGCAGGCGCGGTCCGGTCTCCCGGGTCACGAGCAGCCGGTAGAGCAGGGCGAAGAAGGTGCGCTGCGCGACCTTGAGCTCGGGCGTGGGCTTGGCGTCCGGCTCCAGCCCGGCCATGACCTTCGGCACGCCGTAGACGAGCGTGGTCAGGCCGTCGAGGGACCAGTGCGTGTCGAGGCCGTCCACGAGCATGCGGAGCGACTGCCGGGCTTCCTCGTCCAGCGAGGAGAGCAGTTCGGCGTCGGGCGTCTCGCGGACGAGGGTGCGCTGGTCGGCCGGGACCTGGGTGGTGATCCAGTTCTCGGCGCGGTCCAGGCGCGGCCGTACTTCGTCGAGGGAGGCGAGCGGCTGCGTCGGGTCGAGGTCGGTCAGGATGCGCAGGGTCTGCTCGTCGTGGCCGGCGGTGACGTCGACGACGGAGGCGAGCGTCCGGTACGGGAGCGGGCGCGGGGTGCGCGGCAGCTCGGCGGCGGCGGTGCGGACGGCGCGGGTGTGTGCGGCGGCGTCGGCGGGCAGCACGGAGCCGTCGGCGACCTTGGCCTCCAGCTTGTCCCACTCGTCGTACAGGCGCTGGATCTCCTGGTCGAAGGCGATCTTGAAGGACTGGTTGGGGCGGCGGCGGGCGTACAGCCAGCGCAGCAGCTGCGGCTCCATGATCTTCAGCGCGTCGGCCGGGGTCGGGACCCCGCCCTTGCTGGAGGACATCTTCGCCATGCCGCTGATGCCGACGAACGCGTACATCGGTCCGATCGGCTGCTCGCCGTCGAAGATGTGCACGATCTGGCCGCCGACCTGGAAGGACGAGCCGGGCGAGGAGTGGTCGACGCCGGAGGGCTCGAAGATGACGCCCTCGAAGGCCCAGCGCATCGGCCAGTCGACCTTCCAGACGAGCTTGCCGCGGTTGAACTCGCTGAGCTTGACCGTTTCGGTGAACGCGTCCTCGGTGCAGACGTAGGTCAGCTCGGTGCTCTCGTCGTCGTACGAGGTGACCTTGGTGAAGTCCTTGCCGCACTCGCCGCAGTACGGCTTGTACGGGAAGTAGCCGCCCTCGCCGGTGCTGCCGTCGTCCTCGGCGGCGGCGCCGGAGCCCTCGGCGGCCTCCAGCTCGGCTTCGTCGGCCTGCTTCTGCTGGGGCTTCTTGCCGCCCGGCTTCTGCTTGGTGCGGTACTGGTCGAGGACGGCGTCGATGTCGCCGCGGTGCTTCATCGCGTGCAGGACCTGCTCGCGGTACACGCCGGAGGTGTACTGCTCGGTCTGGCTGATCGGGTCGTACTCGACGCCCAGCTCTTCCAGGGCGCCGATCAGGGCGGCCTTGAAGTGCTCGGCCCAGCTGGCGTACGGGGATCCGGCCGGGGCGGGGACGGAGGTCAACGGGCGGCCGATGTACTGGCCGTAGGTGGCCTCGTCCACGCCCGGGATGCCCTGGGGCACCTTGCGGTAGCGGTCGTAGTCGTCCCAGGAGATCAGGTGCCTGACCTCGATGCCCCGGCGGCGGATCTCGTCCGCGACCAGGTGCGGGGTCATGACCTCGCGCAGGTTGCCCAGGTGGATCGGACCGGAGGGCGAGATTCCGGACGCGACGACGACAGGTTTGCCGGGTGCTCGGCGCTCCGCCTCGGCGATGACCTCGTCCGCGAAACGGGAGACCCAGTCGGTCTCGGTGCTGCTCTGAGCCACGACACGTCCTTCTACTCGAATGCTGGCTTCAGCCATTCTCCCAGACGGAGGGGAGCGCTCCGGGGTTGC
The DNA here is from genome assembly GCF_055595445.1 of Streptomyces sp. NPDC040432. NCBI lineage: Bacteria > Bacillati > Actinomycetota > Actinomycetes > Kitasatosporales > Streptomycetaceae > Streptomyces > Streptomyces sp. NPDC040432. The sequence continues at coordinate 47,545 of NZ_JBVIVP010000031.1, forward strand.
TTCCACCCCCTGATATCCCGCGAGGCCGACGGCCCCCGCGTGGGATACTCGGCACTTGTCGGAACACCCAAGTGCGTCCTCACGTGCAACCTCACAGGAACGGCAGCTCATGGCCTCGGTCCCTTCCCTCGCTTCTTCCGTCGATCAGCGCGTCGCGGACGCCCTTGCCTCCGCCCTGCCGGAGGCCGGTGCGACCGACCCGCTGCTGCGACGTAGCGACCGGGCCGACTTCCAGGCCAACGGGATCCTCGCGCTCGCGAAGAAGGCCAAGGCCAACCCGCGCGAGCTGGCGACGACCGTGGTCGAGGCCATCGCGACCGGTGACCTGATCCGGGAGATCGAGGTCTCCGGCCCCGGCTTCCTCAACATCACGATCACCGACCGGGCGATCATCGAGACCCTCGCGGCGCGCGCGGCGGACGACCGTCTCGGTGTCGCGCTCGCGGCGAACCCGGGCACGACCGTCATCGACTACGCCCAGCCGAACGTCGCGAAGGAGATGCACGTCGGCCACCTGCGTTCCGCCGTGATCGGCGCCGCGATGGTCGAGATCCTGGAGTTCACCGGCGAGACCGTGGTCCGTCGCCACCACATCGGCGACTGGGGCACCCAGTTCGGCATGCTGATCCAGTACCTGCTGGAGCACCCGCACGAGCTGGACCACAAGTCGGACGAGGAGGTCTCCGGCGAGGAGGCCATGTCGAACCTGAACCGCCTGTACAAGGCCTCGCGTGCCGTCTTCGACTCCGACGAGGAGTTCAAGACGCGGGCCCGGGCCCGGGTGGTCGACCTCCAGGCGGGCGAGCCGGAGACCCTGGCCCTGTGGCAGCGGTTCGTGGACGAGTCGAAGATCTACTTCTACTCCGTCTTCAACAAGCTCGACATGGACATCCAGGACGAGGACGTCGTCGGTGAGTCCGGCTACAACGACATGCTCGTGGAGACCTGCAAGCTGCTGGAGGACTCGGGCGTCGCCGTCCGCTCCAACGGCGCGCTGTGCGTGTTCTTCGACGAGTACAAGGGCCCGGACGGCAACCCGACCCCGCTGATCGTCCAGAAGTCCGACGGCGGATTCGGCTACGCGGCGACCGACCTCTCCGCGATCCGTGACCGCGTCGGCAACCTGAAGGCCTCGACGCTGCTGTACGTCGTCGACGCGCGTCAGTCCCTGCACTTCAAGATGGTCTTCGAGACGGCCCGCCGGGCCGGCTGGCTGAACGACGGCGTCAAGGCCGTCCAGTTGGCCTTCGGCACCGTCCTCGGCAAGGACGGCAAGCCGTTCAAGACCCGTGAGGGCGAGACCGTACGGCTCGTGGACCTGCTCGACGAGGCCGTGGAGCGGGCGACCACCGTGGTCCGCGACAAGGACGCGGAGCGCGGTCTGCTCACCGAGGAGGAGATCGTCGAGAACGGCCTCCAGGTCGGGATCGGCGCGGTCAAGTACGCCGACCTGTCGACCTCGGCCGCGCGGGACTACAAGTTCGACCTGGACCAGATGGTCTCGCTGACCGGTGACACGTCGGTGTACCTCCAGTACGCGTACGCCCGTATCCGGTCCATCCTGCGCAACGCGGGCGACCGTTCGCCGGTGGCCCACCCGGAGCTGGAGCTGGCGCCGGCGGAGCGGGCGCTGGGTCTGCACCTGGACGCGTTCGGGGCGCTCCTGGAGGAGGCGGCGGCGGAGTACGCGCCGCACAAGGTGGCCGCGTACCTGTACCAGTTGGCTTCGCTGTTCACGACGTTCTACACGGAGTGCCCGGTGGTGAAGCCGCAGCCGGAGCTCGTCGTCGGTGAGAACCGGCTGTTCCTGTGCGAGCTGACCGCCCGCACCCTCGGCAAGGGCATGTCCCTGCTCGGGATCCGCACGCCCGAGAAGCTCTGACCCCCGCCCGGTACACGACCGGGTGAACGCGTACGGCCCCGGCACCCACCGCCGGGGCCGTACGTATTTCTGATTTCCATATCCCCCCGCCGGCTCCTTCCGTCTCACTAACCTGGGCGCGTTCCAAGGGGTTTGGGGTGGGTCCGGGCGTGCGTTCGGAGCCCGGGGAGGAAAGAACATGCAGTTCAAGCGCATGGCCGTGGCGGCTGCCGCAGCGGTGGCGGGTCAAACACTGCTGATGGCGGCGCCGGCGATGGCCGAAGACCAACCATCGGTGACCGTGCCGGACGCCCTACCGGCGGAGGACGGGGCTCCGGAGCCGGAGAAGGCGGCGGAAGCGGCGGCGGAGGTGGCGGAAGCGGGGACGAAGGCGGCGCCCGAACCGGCTCCGGCCGAGGCGGCGGCGCCCGCCCCGGTCCCGGTTCCGGTGCAGGCCGTACCGGCCCAGCCGCAGGCCGCCGCCGCACCCGTATCGGCGGCGGCCGCGGAGACACCGCAGACGCCGGCGGCCCAGGAGCAGTCCGAAACGGCCGAGGAGGCGTCGGAGCGGATCCTGATGGGGCCCGAGGTCACCGTCCAGGGCATCCCGCAGGGCGGGTTCCCGGCCGACGGCAGTTGGACGCCGCTCACGGTGACCGTCGACAACTCGGGCCACGTCGCCGTGCCGGGGTACACGCCGGAGCTGGGCGTGGCGCAGGCCGCGGGGGCGTTCACGTCCGCCCACGTCACGGTCGAGTACCGGACGGCCGCGGGTGTCTGGCAGGCGGCCTCGCCCCTCGCCGACCCGTCCGCCGCGCCCGCCTTGGGCTACGCCCTGGGCACCTCGTCGGACGTGCCGGCCGGGCAGGTCCGCACGATCGACGTGCGGATCAGCTTCGCGGCGGACACCCCGGTGGTGCTGTTCGACCTGACGTCGGAGGGGAAGAGCCGGGTCGGCAACTCCGTCGGGACCTCCCCCACGTCCTCGTACCCGACCAGGATCACCGGGGCGACCGGCGGCGACGAGGACCCGGTCCACGTCGCCGGGCCCGCCCTGACGGTGAGCGGCGTCCCGGAGAGCGTGCGGGCGGGCGGCGACTGGACGAACCTGTCGGTGCGCGTGGACAACACCGGGAAGGGCGCGCTGGCCGCGTTCAACCTGGGACTGGTCATGTCCCGGCCGGACTTCGTCGCGATGGAGGCCGCGCAGATCACGGTGGAGGTCCAGCGGCCGGGCGCGGACGGCGCACCGGCCTGGCAGCCCGTCGAGGTCCTCTCCGAGGAGGGCGGCTTCTACTACGCGGCCGGTCTCACGCAGGGCCCGATCGCGGCCGGTGAGACCTTCGACGTCCCGGTCCGCGTCCGCTTCGCCGCCGACACCCCGACCGGTTCGGTGTCCTTCTTCTCCTGGGGCACGTCCCAGGTCGACGCGGAAACCCCCCCGCCCTGGGCCGGCTCCCGCTCCCCCCGCCACCTCACCACCCTCCTGGAACCGTCGACCACCACCCCGGGCGGGGACCCGGGCGGCACGCCGGGCGGAGACCCGGGAGGCACACCGGGCGGAACCCCCGGCGGGGACCCGGGCGGCACACCCGGCGGAGACCCCGGAGGCACACCCGGCGGGGACCCGGGCGGCACACCCGGCGGAGACCCCGGAGGCACACCGGGCGGAAACCCCGGAGGCACACCCGGCGGAGACCCCGGAGGCACACCCGGCGGAACCCCCGGTGGAGACCCGGGCGGCACACCCGGCGGAGACCCGGGCGGTACTCCCGGCGGAGACCCGGGCGGCACACCGGGCGGAACTCCCGGCGGTACTCACGGCGGAGACCCGGGCGGCACACCGGGCAGCAACCCCGGAGGCAATACCGGCGGCACCCCCGCAGGCAACACCGGCGGCACCTCGGGCAGCACCCCCGTAGGCAACACCGGCGGTACGCCGGGCGGCAGCGGCGGTTCGGGGAACGCGCCCGTGCCCAACGGGGGCCTCCAGCCGATCGGCGACCAACCGTCGGGCGAACTCGCCGCCACCGGCAGCGCCACCGGCTGGGCTCTGAACGGTGCCGGCCTCACCGTGGCCCTCGGCGCCGCACTCGCGGCCGGCACGGGCCGCCACCGCCGGCGCACGACCACCTGACGGTCCACCCGACGGAGGCCCCCGGCCACCCGCACCACCTGAGGGCCTCCGTCGAACACCCCGCACCACCCACCGCCCGCCGCCGGCGCCCCTCACCACCCGAGGCCCGCCGCAGGCGCAGGCGCACACACCCTCACCCCACGCCCGCCAGCCGCAGGCGCAACCGCACACACCCTCACCCCACCCACCGCCGGCCAGGCGACGGTCACCCGTACGGCCCGGTTCGTGCCCCATCGTCCGGGTAGGGGACGGCCCGTCCTTCCCCCGAAGGGCGGCCCGTCCGCCCCCCGCACCACCCGGAGGCACCCGTGCCCGACATGAACGGCCCCTACAAGCCCGGCACCCCCTGTTGGATCGACCTGTTCGTCCCCGACCAGCAGGCGGCCCTCGACTTCTACTGCGACCTCTTCGGCTGGCAGGGCGAGGTCGGCCCGGCCGAGCAGGGCGGCTACTCCGTCTGCACCCTCAAGGGCAAGCCCGTCGCCGGGATCATGAAGGCGCTGAACCCGGACGGCTCCGTCCCCGACCCGATGCCGCCGACCGTGTGGACGACGTACCTGTCCACCGACGCCATCGACTCCACCCTCAAGTCCGTCACCGACGCCGGCGGCACGGTCATGATGGGCCCGATGGGCGTCATGGACCTCGGGCGGATGGCGGTCGTCGCCGACCCGACCGGCGCCGTCTTCGGCCTGTGGGAGCCCGGGACCTTCGACGGCGCGGGCATCGTCAACGAGCACGGCGCCCTCATCTGGAACGAGCTGACGACCGGCGACACCGCCGCCGCCTCCGCGTTCTACTCGTCGATCCTGCCCGTGACGACGGCCGTGTCCGAGATGCCGGGGACCGAGGGCTACACGGAGTTCAAGGTCGGCGGGCGCGCGGTCGCCGGGATGATGAACCTCGACAACCTGCCGCCCGGTACGCCGCCCAACTGGCTGCCGTACTTCCACGCCGACAGCGTCGACGAGATCCAGGCGGCCGCCACCCGCGCCGGGGGCAACGTCCTCGCCCCGGCCTTCGACATGCCGGTGGGCCGCATGGCCGTCCTCACGGACCCGCAGGGCGGCCCGTTCGCGGTGATCACGGCGAGGGCCCCGGAACAGCCGGCCTGAAGCCCGGCGTCCCGGGCCGCCCCCGGCTGCCCGTCCCCGTCCCGGACCACGACGGGGACGGGGACGGGAGCAGGGGCACGGACCGGGCAAGGCCGAACCGGCGGACGGCCTTGCCCGGTCACCCACGACGGGTCACCCCTGATGACCCGATCGACTCAGCCGTCGACGTGGATGTGGCGGAGCGGGTGGAAGCTCCCCGACAGCTGCTGGTACGGGCCGAAGTGCTGAACCTGCACGTTGCCCGGGGTGGGCTCGTAGCTGAACCAGCCGGAGTGGTTGCCGGTGAACACCCAGTTCGCCTCGGTGTTGAACGTGGGCTTTACGTCGAGGTCGCCGGCGCCCTTGAAGCAGCGGCTGAAGCCCACGAACTTCGTGAACTGCAGCTTGTCCTTGTCGGTCGTGCACTTGGCCTCGGTGAGCGCCGCACCCGGAGCGGCGTTGGCCGGGGCGACGACGGTCAGGGAAGCGGCGGCCAGCACGGCCGTGACGGCGGCCTTGGCCGCGAACGATGCGCGCATGCGAAATCCGTTTCGGTAAGGGGGAACTGGAAGGTTCCATGCTGCTTCGCACTCCACCGGCGGCCCAGGCCGGTGGCCACAAGCTGCCGACCAGCGAGGTGCGGAACGTGCGCGTGACACCGGTGTACGCGGCCGGTGGCCCCAAAGTGCCGGCCGTCGAGACGCTGCACACGAATGCCGCCCGCCCACGCCCCGGACCGCACCACCTCCCGCCCCTGGCCGGCGACGTCCCTACCCGGTGGACCGCTCGACGATCAGGGCGGCCAGGCCGTCCAGGATCCGGTCGAGGCCGAAGGCGAATTGGAAGTCCGGCTCGTCGGAGCCCGTGAACGCGTCGGACTCCAGCAGACGGGTCACCGCCGGATGCGTGTCGGGGCCGGTCATCAGGCGCAGCGTGCGGAGGTAGCGGGCCATCACCTGGTCGGGGGCGACCCCGGACTTGATGATGGCGTCCATCATGTCGGCGGCCATGGTGGCCTCGTTGCGCACCAGCCCGCCGATCAGGATGATCGCCGAGATCTTCTCGCCCTCGGCGAGTCCGGTGTCGGCCAGGGCCGCGAGTCCGCGTTCCATCCAGGCCAGCTGGTTGGGGCTGACGGGTGCTCCGGTGAGCGGGATCCGCAGGATCCAGGGGTTGGCCATCAGCACGGCGCGTTGCGCGTATGCCCACTGCGTGACCAGCTCCCGCCAGCCCGCGCCGGGTTGCGCGGCGGGCTCGGGCGGAGTGCCGACGCCGGCGTCGGACATGAGGATGTAGAGCTCCTCCTTGGCCGTGACGTACCGGTAGAGGGACATCGTGGAGACGCCGAGTTCCTTGGCGACGCGGCCCATGGAGACGGCGTCGGTGCCCTCGGCGGCGGCGAGCGCGACGGCGGCGTCCACGATCTTCGTCAGGGTGAGGGTGGGCCTGGGGCCCTTGGCGGGGCGCTCGCGCAGGCCCCAGGCCACTTCCAGGCTGGCCGGAAGCCCGGTGTCCGGTTCAGGTTCGTCCGCCGGTTCCCGCGTCATGGCGCCCACCCTCCCTCCTCGATCGTTGACCCACATCCTAGTTCTGTGTATTACTTACACAGAAGCGCGTACCCCATACGCAGAAGAAGAACGCAGAAGGGAGCTCGGTCCTCGATGACCACGAACGCCCCCGGCATCCACGCCACCGCCCTCACCAAGTCCTACGGCCCGCTCCGCGTCCTCGACGGGATCGACCTCACCGTCCCGCGCGGCAGCGTCCTGGCCCTCCTCGGCCCCAACGGCACGGGCAAGACCACCACCGTGCGCCTCCTGGCCACCCTCACGGCCCCCGACTCGGGTACCGCCCGCGTCGCCGGGCACGACGTCACCACCGAACGGGCCCGCGTCCGCGAACGCATCAGCCTGGCGGGCCAGTTCGCAGCCGTCGACGAGCTCCGCACCGGAACCGAGACCCTGCGCATGATGGGCCGCCTCGGCGGCCTGAGCGCCCCCCGCGCCCGCGCCAGGGCCGCCGAACTCCTGGACCGCTTCGGACTCGCCGAGGCAGCCGACCGCACCGCGAAGACGTACTCGGGCGGCATGCGCCGCCGCCTCGACCTCGCCGCGAGCCTCGTCACGCGCCCCGAGGTGCTCTTCCTCGACGAACCGACCAACGGCCTGGACCCGCGCAGCCGCCAGGAGCTCTGGGACCTCGTACGCGAACTGCGCGCCGACGGCACGACCGTACTGCTCACCACCCAGTACCTGGAGGAGGCCGACCGGCTCGCCGACCGCGTCGCCCTGCTGGCCGACGGGCGGATCGCGGCCGAGGGCACCCCGGCGGAACTCAAGTCCCGCGTCGCCGGACACCGCCTCGACCTCACCCTGACCGACCGCGGCGCCTACGACGCGCTGGCGCCGCGCGCCGTGCACCTCGTACCGGACGAACTCACCCTCGGGCTGCCCACCGACGGGACCGCCGCCCACGTCCGGGCCCTGCTCGACGAGATCGACCCCGACCGCACCGCCATCGACCGCTTCACCCTGCGCACCGCCACCCTCGACGACGTGTTCCTCACCCTGACGGGAGCAGCCCCATGACGACCCCGGTCGCCTTCGCCCTGGCCGGACGCAGCCTGCGCATCAGCAGCAGGCAGCCGGACGCCCTGGTCACCGCCCTGATGCTGCCCGTCATGCTGATGCTGATCTTCGTCTACTTCTTCGGCGGCGCCATCGACACCGGCACCACCTATGTCACGTACGTCGTCCCCGGCGCCATGCTGCTCTGCGCGGGCTTCGGCGCGGCGAGCACCGCCGTCTCCGTCGCCGACGACATGCGCAACGGCGTCGTCGACCGGCTCCGCTCCCTGGACGTCGGCGGCGTCCCGATCCTCGCCGGACACGTCGCGGCCTCCGTGGCCCGCAACCTGCTCTCCACCGCGCTCGTCCTCGCCGTGGCCCTCGCCATCGGCTTCCGGCCGCAGGCCGGCCCCCTCGCCTTCCTCGCGGCGGCCGGACTGTTGCTCGCGTACATCACGGCCATCTCCTGGCTCGCCGCGGCGCTCGGCCTGTTGGCCAGGACCCCCGAGGCGGCCGGGGGCTTCACCTTCCTGATGATGTTCCTGCCCTACCCGTCCAGCGCGTTCGTCCCCATCGACACGATGCCCGGCTGGCTCCACGGCTTCGCCGACCACCAGCCCCTCACCCCGGTCATCGAATCCCTACGGGCCCTCCTGCTGGACCAGCCGGCGGGGAACTCCCCTTGGGTGGCACTGAGCTGGTGCGCCGGGATCCTGACGGTGTCCGTCGCCCTGTCGTCGGTCCTCTTCGAACGCCGCACCCGCTGACCCCCGCGCCCTCACGAACGGCCCCTGCCGGGCCCCGAGGTCCGGCAGGGGCCCGTCGACCCGGCGGCACTACAGCGGATGGGAGTGCCTGCCGGTGGCCTCGTCGATCTCGGTGTGCGCCTTCTGCAACATCTGGGACGCGAGATCCATGAGCGCCCGGGCGCCGGCGATCTCCTCGCCGACCCGCAGCTGTTCCGGGTCGGACGGGTGGCGCATGGCGTAGCCGCGCGCCCTCATCTCGGAGCCGTCGGCGAGCCGCAGCATGGCCGCCGCGCTCGTGCGGTGGCCCTCCTCGACGAACTCCATCTCGACATGCCATCCGACGAGCGTGGGCATCGCGGACCACCTCCACAGTCGGCCTCTCCCTCCAGGGTGCGCCCGCCCGCCCGGCCCCGCAACGACACGACGAAGGCCCCCGGACCGGCGTCCGGGGGCCTCGCGTCACGTCGTCGAATCGGGCTCAGCGCTCCTGGCGCAGCCAGCCGGCGACCTCGGTCGCCCAGTACGTCAGGATCGTGTCCGCGCCCGCCCGCTTGATGCCGAGCAGCGTCTCCAGGATGGCCCGGTCGCGCTCGATCCAACCCTTCTCCGCGGCGGCCTCGATCATCGCGAACTCGCCGCTGATCTGGTACGCCGCCACCGGCACGTCGACCTGCTGCGCGACCCGGTACAGGATGTCCAGGTACGGCCCGGCGGGCTTGACCATGACCATGTCGGCGCCCTCCTCCAGGTCCAGCGCCAGCTCCCTCAGCGACTCGCGGGCGTTCGCCGGGTCCTGCTGGTAGCTCTTGCGGTCGCCCTGGAGGCTCGACGCGACGGCCTCGCGGAACGGTCCGTAGAAGGCCGACGTGTACTTGGCCGTGTAGGCGAGGATAGACACGTCCTCGTGGCCCGTCTCGTCCAGCGCGTCACGGATGACGCCGACCTGGCCGTCCATCATGCCGCTCGGCCCCACCATGTGGACGCCCGCGTCGGCCTGGACCTGCGCCATCTCCGCGTACCGCTCCAGCGTGGCGTCGTTGTCGATGCGGCCGTGCTCGTCCAGGACCCCGCAGTGGCCGTGGTCGGTGTACTCGTCCAGACACAGGTCGGACATGATCACGAGGTCGTCGCCGACCTCCGCCTTCACGTCCCGGATCGCGAGCTGGAGGATCCCGTCCGGCTCGGTGCCGGCGGTACCGAGCGCGTCCTTGTTCTCGTCGGCCGGGACACCGAACAGCATGATCCCCGAAACGCCCGCCTCGACGGCCTCCACGGCGGCCTTCCGCAGCGTGTCCCGGGTGTGCTGGACGACGCCCGGCATCGCGGAAATGGCCAGCGGCTCGGAGATCCCCTCGCGCACGAACGCGGGCAGGATCAGGTCCGAGGGGTGCAGCCGCGTCTCCGCGACCATGCGCCGCATGGCCGGGGTGGTGCGCAGCCGGCGGGGCCGCGAGCCGGGGAAGGATCCGTACGCGCTCATTCTCAGTCGCCTCTTCGAGCATCGACAGCAGTCGGAACCCAGCCTAGGCGCTGCCACCGGCCCGCCCCGCGCCGGACGCCCCGACCCCGAACTCGCACCACACCACCTTCCCGGGCACCCGCGCCCCGACCCCCCACCGATCGGCGGCCCCCGCCACGAGCAACAACCCCCGCCCGCCCTCGGCCCCCGTGTCCCGGTTCTCGACGCGCGGCCGTCCGCCCCCGCTGTCGTGCACCTCGACCCGTACGACGTCCCCGAACCGCAGCATCCGCAGCCGGTACCCGCGCCCGGCGGGGACCCCGTGCAGCAGGGCGTTGGTCGCCAGCTCGCTCACGCAGAGCAACACATCGTCCCGACGGCATGTGACACCCCACGCGTGCAGTGTCACCGCCGCGAACTCCCTGGCAGAGCGGACGGTTTGACGGCTGCGGGGGTAGAACCGCTCGCGCAGCAGGGCCGGATGGATTTCCACGTTCACGCGGTGATGGTCGCGTTCCGTGACTACCGTGGGGGAGGCGGCCGACCCGTACTCCTTCATGAGTACGGGTCGGTACCGGTATCCCGGATGCGCACGGGGGGAGTTCACAGACATGCCACCACGCAAGAGGCCACGGCCCAACGAGACCGCGATGAAGATGGTCGGCGCCCTGGTCGCCGCCGCACGGATCGCCGCAGGACTGACCCAACGCGCCTTCGCCGAGGCACTGCACATCGACATCGAGACGGTCGCCTCGATCGAGCAGGGCAGGCGCACCCTCATGCCCAACGTCGCCGAGAAGATGGACCGCGTCCTCGGCCTCCCCGGACTCCTGACGGTCGCGGCGAACCGGATGCCGGAAGTCGACATGGTCCCGGCGTGGGCGGAGGAGTACTTCGCCAACGAGGCCGAAGCCCTCGCCCTGTCCTGGTACGACACCGTACTCGTGCCCGGCCTGCTCCAAACCGAGGAATACGCCCGCGCGGTGTTCAGCTGTCGTGTGCCTTACATGGGCGAGGAGAAGATCGAGCGCCAGACTGCCCGCCGAATCGAGCGTCAGGTGATCCTGAGCCGCAGCGTCCCGCCCACTCTCGGCTTCATCGTGTCGGAAACGGCTTTGCGCGACCGCCTGGGCGGTGACGCGGTTCATCGGGCGCAGCTGCGCCACCTGCGCGACTGCGCCGACCGGCCTGCGATCTCCCTCCAGATCCTGCCCCTCGGCCTCACCGCCCACGCCGGCCTCACAGGCCCGTTCATCTTGCTGGAAACACCCGATCACCAGCGTCTCGCGTACTCAGAAACTCAGCGCGGCAGCATCCTCGTTCGGGACCCCAACGAGGTCAGCATCCTTGCTCAGAAGTATGCGATGCTGCGATCCCAGGCCCTCAACCTCACCGAAACAAAAGGCCTGTTGGACCGGCTGCTAGGAGAGTCATGAGCACCCCACCGATGTGGTTCAAGTCCAGCTACAGCGCAAGTGAGGGCGGCCAGTGCCTGGAGGTCGCCGTCACCTGGCACAAGTCCTCCCACAGCAACGATGAAGGCGGCGCTTGCGTCGAGGTCGCCACCTGCGCCTGCGCGGACACCGTCCACGTCCGGGACTCCAAGGTCACCGACGGGCCGACGCTCGCCCTGACCCCCTCCGCCTGGACCGGCCTCACCGGCTGGGTGCGCTCCTAGACGGCGGCACGTCGCCGACGGATTCAGAACCTCGGGGCCGGGGACTGAGCGGCGCACAACTCGGCGGCCTCCTCCTGCGTCTCGACCGACGGCGGCGAGCCGTCGAGCGGCCGGCCGGCAGTCTCCTTCATGCACGCCACCGCGATGAGGCCGACCAAGGCCGCGCCCATCGCGTAGTAGGCCGGCATCAGATTCGAGCCGGTCCAACCGATCAGCGCGGTGATCACCAGCGGGGTCGTCCCGCCGAAGATCGACGCCGACAGGTTGTAGCCCACGGACAGCGAGCCGTACCGGACCTGGGTCGGGAACAGGGCCGGGAGCGCGGCCGACATCGTGCCGAGCATGCAGACCAGCGACAGGCCCAGCATCAGCATCCCGGCCGTGACCGCGGGAATGCCGCCCTGCCCGATCAGCAGGAAGGACGGCAGCGACAGCACCAGGAACCCCGCCATGCCCGCCATCAGCACCGGCTTGCGCCCGAAGCGGTCGGAGAGCGTGCCGACCCGGCTGATCAGCAGCATCAGGAAGACCATCACCCCGAGCAGGATGAGCAGGCCGTGCGTCTCGCTGTAGCCCAGCTCGTCCGACAGGTACGTCGGCATGTACGACAGCAGCATGTAATCGGTGATGTTGTAGGCGCCGACGAGGCAGATGCAGAGGATCAGCGTCGGCCACTGTTCGCGGAAGATCCGCGCGAGGTCGCCCTTACCGGTCGTCTCCACACCGTCGGCGGCCTCGGTGGCGCGGGCGGTCCCGCCCGCCAGCTTCTGGAAGGCCGGGGTCTCGTCCAACCGCATCCGCAGGTACAGGCCCACCAGACCAAGGGGCCCGGCGATGAGGAACGGCACGCGCCAACCCCAGGACAGCATCTGCGCGTCATCGAGCAGCGCGTACAACGCGGTCACCAGCCCGGCCGCACCCACATACCCCGCCAGCGTGCCGAATTCGAGGAAGCTCCCGAAGAACCCCCGACGCCGGTCCGGCGCGTACTCGGCGATGAAGGTCGACGCACCGCCGTACTCACCGCCGGTCGAGAAGCCCTGGACCATCCGGAACAGGATCAACAGGGCCGGGGCCCACAGGCCGATCGTGTCGTGCGAGGGGATCAGACCGATGGCGAACGTCCCCACCGCCATCAGGATCATGGTGAGGGCCAGCACCTTCTTCCGGCCCAGCCGGTCCCCCAGCGGCCCGAAGAACATCCCACCCAACGGCCGCACCAGGAAGGCCACGGCGAACGTCGCGAACGAGGACAGCAGCTGGGTGGTCTCGTTCCCCGACGGGAAGAACACCTGCCCCAGGGTCACGGCCAAATACGAGTAGATGCCGAAGTCGAACCACTCCATGGCGTTGCCGAGCGAGGCCGCCTTCACGGCCCGCTTGACCGCCCGGTCGTCCGTGACGGTGATGTCCGTCCGGCGCAGGCGCGGGTTCCTCCGCTGTCTGACGGCACGGAAAAGCCCCGGATGGCGCTTCTCCGCCTCCGGGTCGGCCGTCTGCGGGCGTCGGGGAGCCGCCATGGACGGTCCTTTCATCGGGGGTGTTCCAGCCCTCCCGCCTGCGCGATCACAGCGCCCCCAAACGGGCCGGAGGGCCCGATGAGACGTGGATCACACACGGGGGACCGCACGTCTCACCCGCCGGATTCGTTCCGGTACTCCCACCGCCACAGTCCGTCCGCCCGGTGGTCGCCCTCGTACTCCGGCCCGAGCGTCCCCACCCGCCCGTACGCCTCCGGCGTGCGGGGGTCGTTGCGGCGGTACAGGGTGTAGGCCACGTCGAGACGCACCTCCTGTCCCTCGTCGTCGAGCTGCTCCCACAGCGCCGCCCGGATGTCCGGCGAGTCGTCCGACCAGTAGGCGACACCGTTCACGGCCCACGCCCTGACCTCCGCATCCTCGTCCCCGAACAGGGTGAGCATGACCTCCCGGTCCTCCTCCCGCCCCCCGTCCAACGCCTCCGCGACCCGCTTGCGGACCTCGCTGTCGGGGTCCCGCCCCAGGTCCCGCACCACGCGCCCCGCCTCGGGATCGGGCGACCCGTCCAGCAACTGCGGCACCCGCCGCCGTACGCGCACGTCCGGATGCCCGGCGTACCGCAGCCCGAACTCCGCCGCCCGCGGATGGTCCTCCTCGTGAATCAGACCGAGCACGAGCGCCAGGACCCCGCCGTCCGTCTCCGCGTCCACCCAGCCCGGAAGCAGCGCGAGCAGCTTCTTCTCGTACCAACGGGCGTGTGCGGCGGATCCCCACCTGGCCCAGCCCATGTTCAGGAAGTCGGCGACGAACGCGCGGTGGGCGGGCGACGAATGCCACCGGTACTCCACCACCTGCAACCAGGTCTCCGCGCTCTCCCGCCGCCCCAGGATCGATCTGACCGCCGCCCGGTCGACGTGCTCCTCGTCAACGCCCTCGTACGGATGTTTCGTCGCCCGGCCCATCAGCTCGTCCACCGGCGCCAGGATCCGGAACTCCCACTCCAAGTCGGTCAGTACGGCCCCGTGCCCACCCCGTACGGTCCGCCCGCCCAGGGTGATCTCCTCGACCCGGTGGAACTCGCCCTCCTCGACCACCCGGACCCGCGCGGGCCCGTCCGCCCCGGTCACCCGCCGCAGCTCCGCCTCCGCACCCCCCGCGTACCACCGCCGGGCGGCCTCCAGCAGCCGGACCCGCTCCCCCTCCCCCAACCGCTCACGAGCCCGCGCCCCCAGGCAGGCCTCCCACACGGCCGGAGACCCGCCCTCAACGGCCCGCAGCAGCGGAGTCGTACCGTCCGCCAGCACCCGGTCCAGCCGCGCGCCGGCCTCGACCAACGCCGTCACGACGTCCACCGCGTACGCGGCGACGGCCCCGCACACCACCGGCAGCCCGTCCCCGCCCACCACCTCGGGATCCGCGCCCGCCTCCACCAACCCCCGCACGGCCTCCGCATCACCCACCGCCACCGCTGCCACCAGCCGGGCATCCACCTCGCGCACGAGTCCCCCTCCCACCGACCACAGATCGTCACCCACCCGACCGCCCGGGACAACCGCTTGACGCCCGCACGGCAACGGGACCGACAACCTGAGGGGCCGGGGACGGGGTGGGGTGTCGACCGGGGCTAAAACGTGATTTGTTGGCGCACGCCACCGCCTCACCAACGCAGCCCCGGCCAGGGCGCCATAAATCATGCCCGCCCCGGACGACACCCCACCCCGGCCCCGGCCCCGCCCCACACGCGCACCCACCCCACACGCGCACGCGCACGCGCACCCGCACCCGCACCCACACCCACACCCACACCCACACCCACACCCACACCCACCGAACGAAAAGGGGCCCGGGTGCGTCCAGCACCCGGGCCCCTTCCCCGTACCCCTACCCGTCCCCGACCCGCGGCCGGCCCGGCTAACGCGCTCACGTCGTGCGACGCCGCCGCGCCCCCGGCCGACGCTCGCTCGGCCGCGCCACCGACTCCCCGGCGGCCTTCGCGGCCTCCCGACGCGCCTCCCCGTAAGCGGCCAGCGCCTCCGCCAGCTTCGACACCGACGGCTCCGGCGACAGCACGTCCACGCGCAGCCCGTGCTCCTCCGCGGTCTTGGCCGTCGCCGGCCCGATGCACGCGATGACGGTCACGTTGTGCGGCTTGCCCGCGATCCCGACCAGGTTCCGGACCGTCGACGACGAGGTGAAGAGCACCGCGTCGAACCCGCCGCCCTTGATCGCCTCGCGCGTATCGGCCGGCGGCGGCGACGCCCGCACCGTCCGGTAGGCGGTGACGTCGTCGACCTCCCAACCCAGCTCTATCAGGCCCGCGACCAGCGTCTCCGTCGCGATGTCGGCACGCGGCAGGAACACCCGGTCGATCGGGTCGAAGACCGGGTCGTAGGGCGGCCAGTCCTCCAGCAGACCCGCCGCCGACTGCTCACCGCTCGGCACCAGGTCCGGCTTCACACCGAACTCGACCAGCGAGGCCGCGGTCTGCTCGCCCACCGCGGCGACCTTGATGCCCGCGAACGCGCGCGCGTCGAGCCCGTACTCCTCGAACTTCTCCCGGACCGCCTTCACCGCGTTGACCGAGGTGAACGCGATCCACTCGTACCGGCCCGTCACCAGGCCCTTGACCGCCCGCTCCATCTGCTGCGGGGTGCGCGGCGGCTCCACGGCGATCGTCGGCACCTCGTGCGGCACCGCACCGTACGAACGCAGCTGGTCGGAGAGCGAGGCGGCCTGCTCCTTCGTGCGCGGTACGAGGACCCGCCAGCCGAACAGCGGCTTCGACTCGAACCAGGCCATCTCCTCGCGCCGCGCGGCGGCGCCCTGCTCACCGACCACGGCTATCACCGGACGCGCGCCCTCGGGCGACGGGAGCACCTTGCCCTGCTTGAACACCTGGGCGATCGTGCCGAGCGTCGCGCTCCAGGTCCGCTGCCGGGTCGTCGTACCGCCGACGGTCACCGTCAGCGGGGTCTCCGGCTTGCGGCCCGCGGCCACCAGCTCGGAGGCCGCGGCCGACACCGTCTCCAGCGTCGCCGTGACGACGAGGCTGCCACCGCTGGCGCCGGCCTCGCTCCAGCACTGCGCCGACGCGTGCCGGGCGTCCACGAAGCGGACGTCCGCGCCCTGCTCGCCGCGCAGCGGGACACCCGCGTACGCGGGGACGCCGACGGCCGTCGCGACACCGGGCACCACCTCGAAGGGGATCCCCTCCGCGGCGCAGGCCAGCATCTCGCCGGACGCGTTCCCGTCGAGCCCGGGGTCGCCGGTGACGGCACGGACGACCCGCCTGCCGGACCGCGCGGCCTCCATGACAAGATTGGCGGCGTCGCGGATCACCGGGACCCCGGCGGCGGCTGACAACTCGTCAGCAACCGTCAGCTGCGGCGTGTCGATGCCCGCCCGCGCGTGGGTCCGTACGACGTCGAGCACCTCGGGCTCGGCGATCAGTACGTCCGCGGCGGCGAGCGCCTCCACGGCGCGCAGCGTCAGCAGACCCGGGTCGCCGGGGCCGGCACCGAGGAAGGTGACGAGTCCGTGGGCGGCGACGACCGGAAAAGCGGAGGTGGTCGGACGTGAGGGGTTCAAAGCGATCGCTCCCCCATAAGACCGGCCGCGCCCTTGGCCAGCATCTCGTCCGCGAGTTCGCGGCCGAGCGCCATGGCCTCGTCATACGACTGGGGCACGGGACCGGTGGTGGACAGCTGCACCAGCGTCGAGCCGTCGAGGGTGCCGACGACGCCGCGCAGGCGCATTTCATTGACAATCTGCCCGTCGGCCAGAAGGTCGGCGAGCGCGCCCACGGGTGCGCTGCAGCCGGCCTCCAGGGCGGCGAGCAGGGAACGCTCGGCGGTGACGGCGGCCCTGGTGTGCGGGTCGTCGAGTTCGCCGAGCGCGGCGATGAGGGCCGTGTCGGAGGCCAGGCACTCCACGGCCAGGGCTCCCTGGCCGGGAGCGGGCAGCACGTTGTCGACGGCCAGCAGGTCGGTCGCCTCGTCGCCGCGACCGATCCGGTTCAGGCCGGCGGCGGCCAGCACGACCGCGTCGAGCTCGCCGGAGCGGACGAACCCGATGCGGGTGTCGACGTTGCCGCGGATGGCGACGGTCTCGATCCGCTTGCCCAGGCTCTTGGCGTACGCGTGGAGCTGCGAGGTGCGCCGCGGCGACCCCGTGCCGATCCGCGCCCCGTCGGGGAGCTGCTCGAAGGTCAGGCCGTCGCGGGCGACGAGCGCGTCGCGCGCGTCCTCGCGCTTCGGCATGGCCGCGATGACCAGGTCGTCGGGCTGGGCGGTCGGCAGGTCCTTCAGCGAGTGCACGGCGAAGTCGACCTCGCCGCGCACGAGGGCCTCGCGCAGCGCGGTGACGAACACGCCGGTGCCGCCGATCTGCGAGAGGTGCTCGCGGGACACGTCACCGTAGGTCGTGATCTCCACGAGTTCCACGGGTCGGCCGGTGACCGCCCGGACCGCCTCGGCGACGTGCCCGGACTGGGACATGGCCAGCTTGCTCCGCCGCGTTCCGAGCCTGAGGGGCCGGTCGGGACGTGTGTTCATGATGCCCGTCCTGGGTCGTCGTTCTTCGGATCGGCCGCGTCCGCCCGGCTGACGGAAGCAACCGTCTGAGGGTCGAGGTCGAAGAGTTCGCGCAGCGCCTCCGCGTACCCGGCGCCGCCGGGCTCGCTCGCGAGCTGCTTGACGCGCACGGTCGGCGCGTGGAGGAGCTTGTCGACGACGCGGCGCACGGTCTGGGTGACCTCGGCCCGCTGCCGTTCGTCGAGATCGGGTACGCGCCCGTCGAGACGTGCCACCTCCATGGCGACGACCTCGGCGGCCATCGCCCGCAGGGCGACGACGGTGGGCGTGATGTGCGCGGCCCGCTGGGCGGCCCCGAACGCGGCCACCTCCTCCGCGACTATCCCACGTACGGCGTCCACGTCGGCCGCCATCGGGGCGTCGGCGGAGGTCTCCGCGAGCGACTCGATGTCGACCAGCCGCACCCCGGGGATCCGGTGCACCGCGGCGTCGATGTCCCGCGGCATGGCCAGGTCCAGGAGCGCGAGGCGTACGGGGGCACCGTCCGCCCGGCTGCGCGCCGTCCGGCGGGGCTGCCGCTGGGCGGCGGCCTCCCCCTGGTCGGCCCACGTGCCGTGCAGTTCGAGCGAGCCGGCGTCGACGCCGGTCAGCGCGGCCCGGCCGTCGCCGGCGGGCGCGTCCAGCCCCAGCGGGCAGCCGTCGGGCTCGGCGGCCGGGATGGTCCGTACGGCGCCGGCGTCGGCGATGCGCCGCCCGGCCTCCGCGGCTGCGACCAGCCGGGCCAGTACGTCACCGGCGGCGGGCTCCGCGGCCGGCGCGACACCGGCCCGTACGACGGTCGCGGTCCGCTCGACGCCGACCTGTGCGACCGCGACCTGTGCGACGGCGCCGACCGGCAGGAGTTCCCCCGCCCCGTCGCCGGACACCGCGGCGAGCACGTCGTCCGCGGTCAGCACCAGGCCCGTCGCGCCCGTACAGGACACGACGACGTCAACACGTGTCAGTTCCTCGGCGACCGCGCCCATGGTCACGGCCCGCGCCGTCACACCGGTGCCCGAGGCAACCAGAATCTCGGCGAGACGCTCCGCCCGCTCCGCGGTCCGGTTCGCCACCGCGATGTCGGCGACGCCCACCCGCGCCAGCGTGGCGGCGGCCAGCGAGGACATCGACCCGGCGCCGATCACCAGCGCCCGCTTGCCCGCGGCCCACTGTCCGACCGGCTCGTGCACGGCGAGCTGCTCCAGCCCGAAGGTCACCAGCGACTGTCCGGCCCGGTCGATCCCGGTCTCGGAGTGCGCCCGCTTGCCGACCCGCAGTGCCTGCTGGAACAGGTCGTTGACCAGCCGGCCGGCGGTGTGCAGTTCCTGCCCCAGCGCCAGCGCGTCCTTGATCTGCCCGAGGATCTGGCCCTCTCCGACGACCATGGAGTCCAGCCCGCACGCCACCGAGAACAGGTGGTGCACCGCCCGGTCCTCGTAGTGGACGTAGAGGTACGGGGTGAGCTCCTCAAGGGCCACCCCGCTGTGCTGGGCCAGCAGCGTCGACAGCTCCGCGACACCGGCGTGGAACTTGTCCACGTCCGCGTACAGCTCGATGCGGTTGCAGGTGGCGAGGACCGTCGCCTCGGCGGCGGGCTCCGCGGCCAGCGTGTCGTGCAGCAGCTTGACCTTGGCGTCCGTGGACAGGGAGGCCCGCTCCAGCACGCTCACCGGCGCGCTGCGATGACTCAGGCCAACGACGAGCAGACTCATGCCGGCATCACCGCCGGGACGTCGCCCTCGGGACCGCCCTTGCGCGCGGCGGCGGCGGCCCGACCGGCCGGCGGCACGACGGCGGCGGCCGGCGCGGCCCCCGTCCCGGTGGCCGGACCCGCGAGCTCCTCGGCCGCGGCGGCGGCGCCCTCACCGGCCTTGCGCTGCTCGTGGAAGGCCAGGATCTGGAGCTCGATCGACAGGTCGACCTTGCGGACGTCGACGCCCTCCGGCACGGACAGCACCGTCGGAGCGAAGTTCAGGATGGAGGTGACGCCGGCGGCGATCAGCCGCTCGCTCACCTGCTGCGCGGCGCCCGCGGGCGTCGCGATGACCCCGATCGAGACGCCGTTGTCCTCGATGATCGCCTCAAGCTCGTCGGTGTGCCGCACGGGCATGCCGGCGACCATCTTCCCGGCCATGGCGGGATCGGCGTCGATCAGCGCCGCCACGCGGAAGCCGCGGGAGGCGAAACCGCCGTAGTTGGCCAGGGCGGCGCCGAGGTTACCGATGCCGACGATGACGACCGGCCAGTCCTGGGTCAGTCCGAGCTCGCGGGAGATCTGGTAGACGAGGTACTCGACGTCGTAGCCGACGCCCCGGGTACCGTAGGAACCGAGGTACGAGAAGTCCTTGCGCAGCTTCGCCGAGTTGACTCCGGCGGCGGTCGCGAGTTCCTCGGAGGACACCGTGGGCACCGATCGCTCGGAGAGCGCGGTGAGGGCACGCAAGTACAGCGGAAGCCGGGCGACAGTGGCCTCGGGAATACCTCGGCTGCGGGTCGCCGGTCGGTGAGTTCGGCCAGTTGCCACGATGCTCCTGCGGGATGAGCGGGGCTGCAGGCGGCCTCTTGTCCCAGGACCGCCCCGTCGAATGCAGGCTATGTCTTTGTGAACGCGTGCACAAAGATTGTGTCCGCTTTGTCCGGCCAAAGTGACCGGGGTCACGCGGGCCGGACGGCCGGGGGTCGGACCGAGAACGGGCCGAACCCGTTCAAATCCAGAAGGGGGCAAAACCGTGCACACTCCTCATCAATACGCCCCCGTGTCCCCATAAATCGCCCATGATGGTAACGGCCGGAACGGTCAGGTCCCCAACGCCCGCCGGAGCCGGTCCGGGTTCACCCTCCAGAAGGTGTGCTGCTCGCCGTCGATGAGCACGACCGGAATCTGCTCCCAGTGCAACCGGTACAGCTCCTCGTCCTGCGAGATGTCCTTCTTCTCCCACTGTGCACCGGTCTCGGCGCACACCTTCTCGATCACCTCCTGGGCGTCGTCACAAAGGTGGCAACCCGGCTTCCCCACGAGCGTGACCATTCGCTCGGCGGGACGCTTCTTTTCCTTACGGCGCAGCAGAGGACTCATGTCCTCATTGTCCCGCGCCGGGCGGGAGCCCCGAAGTGTTAACCACCCCGTATCCCGGCGGTTCGGGAACTCCCGAACACAATGGCTATGCTCGCGTCATGGCCGCTCTGGGATGGCTCACCCCCCGTAGGCGCTCCGCCACCGCGCGGAGCGTGCTGGCAGGCGAGGCCTCGGCCGAGGCCGCCCGCAAGACCGCGCAGGCCGAAGCGCCACCTTTCCCGACGAACGCCGAACCGGAACCGGAAGCAGAGGGCGCCGAGCCCGAGTTCCCGGTCCCCGGCGACGACCTCGCCGCGGCCTTCTTCGACCTCGACAACACCGTCATGCAGGGCGCCGCGATCTTCCACTTCGGCCGCGGCCTCTACAAGCGCGAGTTCTTCCGCCGCCGCGAGCTGGCCCGCTTCGCCTGGCAGCAGGCCTGGTTCCGGCTCGCCGGGGTCGAGGACCCCGAGCACATGCAGGACGCCCGGGACAGCGCCCTGTCCATCGTCAAGGGCCACAAGGTCTCCGAGCTCATGTCGATCGGCGAGGAGATCTACGACGAGTACATGGCGGAGCGGATCTGGCCCGGCACCCGCGCCCTGGCCCAGGCCCACCTCGACGCCGGCCAGAAGGTGTGGCTCGTCACCGCCGCCCCCGTCGAGACGGCCACGATCATCGCCCGCCGCCTCGGCCTGACCGGCGCCCTCGGCACCGTCGCGGAGTCCGTGGACGGCATCTACACCGGCCGCCTCGTCGGCGAGCCCCTGCACGGCCCCGCCAAGGCGGAGGCGGTGCGCGCCCTGGCCGCCGCAGAGGACCTGGACCTCGCCCGCTGCGCGGCGTACAGCGATTCGCACAACGACATTCCGATGCTGTCGCTGGTCGGACATCCGTACGCGATCAATCCCGACACAAAACTGCGCAAGCATGCCCGCACCCACGACTGGCGGCTGCGCGACTATCGGACCGGCCGCAAGGCCGTGAAGGTCGGCGTCCCGGCCGCCGCCGGGGTCGGCGCGATCGCGGGCGGCACGGCCGCCGCGATCGCCCTCCACCGCCGCCGCAAGTAGCAACGCCGGGCCGGGGCCGACTTCCGGCCCGCCCGGCGTTCATTCGCTCACCTCTACCCGCGCCCCCGGCGCGGCACTCCGGCCTGCCCCACTCGGTCGCGAGCCTCTGTGGAAGCTTCCATTCCGCGCACCCAAGCGATCAAGAATCGATCACCAATCAGGCCTGAATATGCCCTGGACAGGCAACAGAAGTGTCGGAACCGGTGATTTAGACAACTGGGTGTAGCGCTGCCTGTACGAAGCGTTATTCTCCTCAAACGCATGCCACCGCCCATCTGTCGCCACGACGGGTGAACGGTCCCGCACTGCACGTGATGGAAGCTCTGCCTCTGGGAGTCCCGTGTACCCACCTGTCGGGGTTGACGCCTCGGGCCTGGCTACGCTGCGCGCAACGGTCCTCGACCACCTGCGTGGCTTCGTCCCCACCGCGTACGCCGTCCCCGCCTTCGCCGTACCCGCCGGCCTCGGTCCGGCCGGCCCTTGCTACGCCCTGACCGACGGCGGGGCGACGGTGGGCAGACGCGGTCGCGCGGGATCCGGATCGACCGGCTCCACCGGCACGACCGCACCCGCCCACCGCCGCCCCACCGCGGACAGCGACCAGGCCCGCATGATGGACCTGGTCGAACGCGCCCAGGCCGGCGAGGCCGAGGCCTTCGGCCGGCTCTACGACCAGTACAGCGACACGGTGTACCGCTACATCTACTACCGCGTCGGCGGCAAGGCGACCGCGGAGGATCTCACCAGCGAGACCTTCCTGCGCGCGCTGCGCCGCATCTCCACCTTCACCTGGCAGGGCCGTGACTTCGGCGCCTGGCTGGTGACCATCGCGCGGAACCTGGTGGCGGACCACTTCAAGTCCAGCCGCTTCCGCCTGGAGGTCACCACCGGCGAGATGCTCGACGCCAACGAGGTGGAGCGCAGCCCCGAGGACTCCGTCCTGGAGTCCCTCTCCAATGCGGCCCTGCTGGAGGCCGTGCGCAAGCTCAACCCCCAGCAGCAGGAGTGCGTCACCCTCCGCTTCCTCCAGGGCCTGTCGGTCGCCGAAACGGCCCGGGTCATGGGGAAGAACGAGGGAGCCATCAAAACGCTCCAGTACCGGGCGGTCCGCACACTGGCCCGCCTGCTCCCGGAAGACGCACGCTGACGCGCCCGCGCACACCGCGCGGACCCGCACGACGACGCTCCACAAGACAACGCTCAACGACGACACGACCTCACACCCGGTGACCCCTCGATGACGCTGTGGTCCGATCATCCTTCGTCCGTAACCCAAGTGCCGCGCCGCTCGTTGTGCGGGATGCAGGCTCCCTGTGGACACGCCCTGCCCGAAGCCGCTCACCCGAAAGTGTGGATGTGCTCAAGGAAGGCAACCTTCCGGACACCTTGGGGAGTCGATCGTCATGACGAGAGGAGGTGCCGCCAGTGATCGCGAACGTAACTCCGCACCGGCGGGCGAACGCCTTCGCCCAGGCCCTGGAGGATCGGAACCCATCCGATCTCCAAGAACCGGACCCGGCGGCCGAGCAGCCCGAGGCACCTGCCGAACCTGCCGACCACGACCGGCTGTTGGCCCTGGCGAACGCGCTCGGTGAAAGAATGCCGCGCCCGGTGCTGGATCCCGAGGTCAAAGTGGTGCAACGAGCTCAGCTCGTCGCCGCCATGGAGGCCATGGTGATGGAAGAGAGGGCCGGGGGCGGTGCCGCCGCAGACCCTCTGGTGCCCGAACAGCGGACCGGCCGCGGCGCCCACCGGGCGACGTCGCTCCGGAAATTGCGGCCCCGCTCCCGCTGGTCCAAGGGCATCGCAGCGGGAGGCCTCACCGTGGGTGTGGCCGCAGGGGCCTTCAGCGGAGTGGCCGCTGCCAGCACGGACGCCCTGCCCGGTGACTCCCTGTACCCGATCAAACGGGGCATGGAAGACCTCAAGCTGGGCATGGCCGACGAGGACTCGGACCGGGGCGAGCTCTACCTCGACCGGGCCTCGAACCGGCTGTCGGAAGCCCGCCGCCTGATGGAAAGAGGCCGGACAGGAGTACTCGACCACGAATCCCTGGGCGAGATCCGCCGAGCCCTCTCCGGCATGAAGCACGACGCCGAACAGGGCCACCGGCTGCTCCAGGCCGCGTACGAACGGGACGGCTCGCTGGGCCCGATGCAGGCCCTGTCCTCGTTCTCCCGCTCGCACCGGGACGCCTGGGGCAAGCTCCGGGAGAAGCTCCCGGCGCAGCTCACCGACGTCGGGGGCGAGGTCGAATCGGTCTTCCAGGCCATAGACGATGACGTGGCCCCGATCCAGGGCCTGCTGCCGAAGCCCCCGGAGCAGACCCGTGGCCGGCCCAGCGGCTCGGCCACGCCGAGCACCCCGGCCACCGGCAAACAGCAGACCGCACCGTCGGCTTCGGGTACGCCCTCATCGGCACCCGCGGCCACCCCGACGCCGTCCACCGGAAGCCGCACCCCGGCACCCTCCGGCGGCGGTCTCCTGGGCGGCACGGGCGACCTGCTGAACCCGCCGACGGGCCAGGCTCCTGCGAACACGCCCGCCCCGGGGACCCCCGAGCTCCCCCAGCCGGACATCACCCTCCCGCCCCTCCTCCCGGGTCTCCTTCCGGGCCTGGGCCTCAACTCCGAGGACGCGGAACAGTAGAAGGGAAGAGGGGGCCGCGCACCGCGCGGCCCCCTCTCCTTCGCACCACGGCCGGAGAACTCAGAAGAACACGGACCGCCGCTGCACGAGCAGCTTGTACAGCGTGTGCTGGATCTGCTCCCGCACCTGGTCCGTCAGGTTGAACATCAGCATCGGATCCTCCGCGGCCTCCGCCGCGTACCCGTCCGTCGGGATCGGCTCGCCGAACTGGATCGTCCACTTCGTCGGCAGCGGCACCGCACCCAACGGACCCAACCACGGGAACGTCGGCGTGATCGGGAAGTACGGGATCCCCAGCAGCCGCGCCAACGTCTTCGCGTTGCCGACCATCGGGTAGATCTCCTCGGCGCCCACGATCGAGCAGGGCACGATCGGCGTGCCCGCGCGCAGCGCCGTCGACACGAACCCGCCCCGCCCGAAGCGCTGGAGCTTGTACCGCTCTCCGAACGGCTTCCCTATCCCCTTGAAGCCCTCCGGCATCACGCCGACCAGCTCCCCGGCCTCCAGCAGCCGCTGCGCGTCCTCCGCACACGCCAGGGTGTGACCGGCCTTCCGCGCCAACTCGTTCACCACCGGCAGCATGAACACCAGGTCGGCCGCCAGCAGCCGCAGGTGCCGCTCCGCCGGGTGGTGGTCGTGGACGGCGACCTGGAGCATCAGCCCGTCCAGCGGCAGCGTCCCCGAATGGTTGGCGACGATCAGCGCGCCGCCCTCCTTCGGAATGTTCTCGATGCCCTTGACCTCGACCCGGAAGTACTTGTCGTACAACGGCCGCAGCAGGGTCATCAGGACCTGGTCCGTCAGCTCCTCGTCGTAGCCGAAGTCGTCGACCTCGTAGTCCCCGGTGATCCGGCGCCGCAGGAACGCCAACCCGCCCGCGATCCGCCGGTCCCAGCCCGCGCCGGACGACGGCCCCGACCCGACGACCCCCACCGGCGGCTCCGCCACCACCGGCTCCGCCACCACCGGTTCCGCCACCACCGGATCGGGCCCCGGCGTCGGGACGGCCCGCACCGGGCGGGGTCCGCCCCGCCGGCGCGGCCGCTCCTCGTCGAACGGAATGACCTTGGCGTCCGCCACTATCGCTTCGCTCCCTCGATCACACCGGCGCCCGCACCCGCGCCCGCATCCACCTTCAGCAACCCCGCCACCCGCTCCACGGCCCGCTCCACCCGCTCCGCGGGCAGCAGTCCGCTCCCGCGACTGCCCGCGAAGTCCGCGAACGTCTCGGCGGTCGTGTACCGGGGTCGGAACCCCAGGGTGTCCCGCATCTGCGTCGTCTCCACGACCCGCCCGTGCGTCAGCAGCCGGATCTGCTCCGGCGAGAAGTCCGTCACCCCGACCGCGCGCAGCGCCGAACCCACCCACGTGACCGCGGGCAACAGCAACGGCACCGTGGGCCGCCCCAGCCGCCGCGAACACTGCGACAGCAGCAACACCCCGTCACCGGCGATGTTGAAGGTCCCGCTGTTCAGGGTTCCGCGCCGCGGCTCGCCCGCCGCCAGGCGCAGCACGTCCACGACGTCGTCCTCGTGGACGAACTGGAGTCTGGGGTCGTAGCCGAGGACCGTCGGCATGACCGGCATGGAGAAGTACTCGGCGAGCGCGGAGTCGGCGTAGGGCCCCAGGATGTTCGCGAACCGCAGCACGCACACCGCGACGTCCGGCCGCCTGCGCGCGAAGCCCCGTACGTATCCCTCGACCTCGGCGGCCTCCTTCGCGAACCCACCCGCCGGCAGCGACTTAGGCTGCGTCGTCTCGGTGAAGACGGCCGGGTCCCGGGAGGTGCCCCCGTACACGCTGGTGCTCGACTTCACCACGAGCCGTCGTACGGTCGGCGACTTCTGGCAGGCCCCGAGGAGCTGCATCGTCCCGATGACGTTCGTTTCCTTGACCGCGCTGCGCGCACCGGCCGCTCCCGGGCCGCCCCCGGTCACCGCGAGGTGCACCACGGTGTCCACGGCGTGCTCGGCGAGCACGCGGGCGATCCCGGACTGTCTGATGTCCGCCTGCACGAACTCGGCCGAGCCGAGCCGGTGCGGCGGTCTCACCGCGTCGACCGCGATGACCCGTTCCACCTCCGGGTCGCGCTGGACGCGCCGCACGAAGCGGCCCCCCAGCTGTCGGGCTGCCCCGGTGACGAGCACGACCTTCCCCACGAGCTCAGCGCCTCCCTCGAAGAAGTCCCCGGCTGCACCGCAGCCCCTCCACCAAGGATGGTGG
Source organism: Streptomyces sp. NPDC040432 (assembly GCF_055595445.1). Lineage (NCBI taxonomy): Bacteria > Bacillati > Actinomycetota > Actinomycetes > Kitasatosporales > Streptomycetaceae > Streptomyces > Streptomyces sp. NPDC040432. Next base: position 74,139 of record NZ_JBVIVP010000031.1, read on the forward strand.
AGGGGCTGCGGAGAACACGTACAGCTGCCGTTTACTTCTTGTTACGGCGCTGGACGCGGGTGCGCTTGAGCAGCTTGCGGTGCTTCTTCTTGGCCATCCGCTTACGCCGCTTCTTGATAACAGAGCCCACGACTACCCTCGCTCACTTCTCGGAACATCCCCGCGTTGGCGGAGAACGGTGCGGGGCGTCTGGGCCCACACGACCTACGTCGGCCTAGCCTACCCGCCCGAGCTCGGAGCTTGTAATCCGCGACCTCGGTGGACGATCCGGAGCCCCTTCTCAGGCTGATTCCACCCCCACGAACGACTCCCGGAGGTACTCGTGAACCGCGTTCTCGGGGACCCGGAAGGACCGGCCCACCCGGATTGCGGGCAGATGACCGTTGTGCACCAAGCGGTACACGGTCATCTTCGACACTCGCATCACCGAGGCGACCTCCGCCACGGTCAGGAACTGAACCTCACTGAGAGGCCTCTCGCCAGCAGCCATGACACACCTTGACCTTCCGCGCATGACGGGCACCGGCTTCCCCTCCGGTTACTCCTCGTCGTCGCACGCTCACTCCCCAGAGTAGGGGCGGGTGATACGAGTGGGGAAGAGGAGCTACGGCCACTCCTGACGGTCCGGCAGCCTTGCGCGGTGCAGCACGTATCGGGTAAGCGGCCGGTAGTAGTCGGGGCGCACCCCGTCATCGAGCGGAACGGCCACCGCCAGCCGCCCCTCGGCCTCCCCGACGAACACCGCGGGATCATCCGTATCACCGAGCCCGATCGCCTCGACACCGAGCTGACCTGCACCGCAGACCCATCCGTGGTCCCCCACCACCAACTCCGGCAGCGGCTCGCCGGCGTCCGCCAGCGCCCCGAGCGCGATCCGCACCGGCAGCGGCGAATGGGAGTGCACGCCGGTCGCACTCCCCGGTGACCGCACGCCGGGTTCCCGCACCAACGCGACTCCCCGTACGTAATCGATGCGGTGCGGGCGTACGCCGAACCGGGTCGCGGTGTCGACGCGCACCCCCTGTGCCGGGGTGAGGACATCACATCCCGCCGCCGACAGGGCCGCAGCCAAACAGGCGTAGAACTCCAGGAGGCGATGCGGGTGCCCCGTCCCGAACAGTACGGGCGCCCTCGCTCCCGCCACCGCCGCCAACCGCTCCGCGAAGGCCTCCAGCCCGGCCACCGTCCGCTCGGGATCGATCACGTCCGGCCCGCTGACGTGCGACGGGTCCGCCGAGACCCCGCACTTGTCCGCCATCAGCCCCAGCAGTTCACCCTCGCCCCACACCCGCTCGGGGTCGAGCCCCAGCAGCACCCGCGGGTCCCGCGCGGCGAACAGACGGTAACTGCGCAGGCTCTCCTCCCGTGTCGTGGCGACGGGCCCGGCCAACCGGGCGGCCAGCAGATGCGCACGCAGCGCGCCGGTGCTCAACACCCCTCGATGCTGCCGCACCGCACCTGGCGGATCATCAATTATGGCGAACAGCCCCACAGTTGGCGTAACACATGGTGCGTCAGGTCAGCATCCCGCGCAGCGGGAACACCGCCCGCCGCGTCGCGAGAACGGCCTGATCCGTACGGTCCGCCGGATCGTAGCCCGCCTCCCACTCCCGCCACCCGACCGTCCGGCCGTCCGTCATCCGCGCCGGCGCGGGCTGCCGCGTCCGCGCGTACACCTCGTCCCGCCACACCTGCGGAACCTCCGCCGCCGGATCCACCGGCCGGTGCGCCGCGATCCCCACCAGGTGCGTCCACGACCGCGGTACGACGTCGACCACCGCGTACCCACCGCCGCCCAACGCCAGCCACCGGCCCCCACTGTGCTCGTGCGCCAGCCGGTGACAGGCCTCCTGCACCGAGCGCTGCGCGTCCAGCGACACCGCCAGGTGCGCCAGCGGGTCCTCGAAGTGCGTGTCGGCGCCGTGCTGGCTGACCAGCACCTGCGGTCGGAAGTCCGCGAGCAGCTCGGGCACCGTCGAGTGGAACGCCCGCAGCCACCCCTCGTCACCCGTCCCCGCGGGCAGCGCCACGTTGACGGCGCCGCCCTGCGCCCCGTCACCGCCCGTCTCCTCGGGCCATCCCGTCTGCGGGAACAGGGTCCGCGGATGTTCGTGCAGGGAGATCGTCAACACCCGCGGGTCGTCCCAGAACGCCGCCTGGACCCCGTCCCCGTGGTGGACGTCCACGTCCACGTACGCGACCCGCTCCGCGCCCAGCTCCAACAGCCGGGCCACCGCCAGCGCCGCGTCGTTGTACACACAGAACCCGGCGGCGCCGCCCGGCATCGCGTGGTGCAGCCCGCCGGTGAAGTTCACGGCGTGCGCGGCCTCGCCCCGCCAGATCGCCTCCGCCGCCGCCACCGACTGGCCCGCGATCAGCGCCGACGCCTCGTGCATCCCGCGGAACGCCGGATCGTCCATGGTCCCCAGCCCGTACGAGCCGTCCGCCGACCCCGGGTCCGCCGACACCGCCCGCACCGCCGCCACGTACTCCTCGTGGTGCACCAGCCGCAGCGTCGAGTCCCCGGCCGCGCGGGCCGCCCGCACCTCGACCGCCCGGTCCAGCCCGAAGGCCCGGACCAGGCCCATCGTCAGCGCAAGACGCACCGGGTCCATCGGATGGCTCGGCCCGAAGTCATACTTCGTTACCGCCTCGTCCCACATCAACAACCCGGTCACGGGCTCGCCGCTCATGCCCGACACCGTATCGGGCCCCACCGGAGCCGAACGAGCGGGTACTGAACAGCGGCACCAACACGAGCACCATCGGAATCAGCATCGCGCCCCGGTAGCTCCACACGTCCCCGATGCCCCCCACGAGCGGCGAGCCGATCAGGAACCCGACGTAGTTGAAGATGTTCAGCCTCGCGACGGCCGTGTCCGACGCGCCGGGGAACAGCCTCCCCGCCGCCGCGAACGTCTGCGGCACGATCACGCACAGCCCGATCCCCAACAGCGTGAACCCGAGCATCCCCCACCAGGCCCCCGGCGCCGCCGCCACCACCGCGAACCCGCCCGCGGCCACCACCGTCCCGCCCCGCACCACGGCCACCGCCCCGAACCGACGCACCCCGAGGTCCCCCACGGCCCGCCCGATCAGCGTCGTCACCATGTACACGTTGTACGGAACCGTCGCGAGCTGCTCCGAACTGCCCAGCACGTCCTGGAGGTACTTGGCACTCCAGTTCGCGACGGTCGAGTCCCCTATGTACGCGCACGCCATCACCAGGCACAACGGCAGCAACAGCTTCCCGCCCCCGACCGGCCACCCCTGCGTCCCGTCCTTCGCCGCGGACGTCGCGTCGACGTAGTACCGACTCGCCAACAACGCCGACGGCAGCACCAGGACCACGGCCGGCAGGTACCCGGTGAACAGCTCCAGGTGCCAGTGCGCCCCCGCCCACGCGGCGGAAGCGCCCATGATCCCGCCCAGGCTGTACGAGGCGTGGAACCCGAGCATGATGCTGCGCCCGTACGCCCGCTGAAGGCTGACCCCGAGCATGTTCATCGAGGCGTCCAACGCACCCACCGCCAGCCCGAACACCCCGAGCGCCACGGCCACCTGCCACATCGAGGTACCGGCGCCCACCCCCAACAGCGACAGCAGCACCACCGGCTGCGCCCATCGCAGCACGGCGCTGGGCGCGACCCGCTTGACCAGGTGCTCGGTGGCGACGCTCGACACCCCGGCCAGGATCGGAACCGCGGCGAGGAACGCGGGCAGCAGCCCGTCGGATATCCCGTACCGGTCCTGGATGGCGGGGATGCGGGTGACCAGGAGGGCGAAGGCGACCCCCTGCGCGAAGAAGCTGAACCCCAGGGCCCGGCGCCCACGCCGCAGCCGCACATCAACTGTCATGGCGGCTGAGCGTAGGCCCAGGGGCTACCGGTGGGTAGAGCGATCACACACCCAATCCGAGCAGGCCGTACAGCTCCTTCATCTCTCCGAAGTAGGCGTTGGCGCCGGGGAGCGCTTCGGCGGGGGTCATCGAGGTGAATCCGAGGACGTCCATGCCCGCGGCGCGGGCGGCTTCGATCCCGAGCCTGCTGTCCTCGACGACGACGCACCGCGACGGCGCGACGCCCATCATGTCGGCGGCGTGCAGGAACAGGTCGGGTGCCGGCTTGCCCCGGCCGACGTCCTCGACGCTGAAGATCCATTCTTCTTCGAACCATTCGCCGAGCGCGGCACTGCGGTGCCCGACGCGGATCCGTTCGTGGCTCCCGGAGGAGGCGACGCAGTACGGCACTCCTTGCGCGGACAGCTCCGCCAGCACCTCCGTCACTCCGGGAACGGGCCGCAGGTCCCGCTCGAACGCGGCGAAGATCCGGTCGTGGAGGACCCGGTCGAAGTCCTCGGGCAGGCGCTGCCCCGTCCGTTCGAGGATGACGTCGTGCACCCGGTGCACCGCGCCGCCCATGTAGTCGCGCAGTGATTCCTCGTAGGTCGTGGGATGCCCGACCTCCGTCAGGTACGCGGACAGGATGGTGTTGGAGAGCGGCTCGCTGTCCACGAGGACGCCGTCGTTGTCGAAGATGACCAGCTCATAGCCCATCCACCCACAGTACGAGCGTTCGGTCCGGGTTCCCGGCAGGCCGGTGCTGGTAAACGGAGGAACTCTGGCCCGCCGAGCCGGCGACCTGGCCGTAAACGCAGAAAAGCCCCGTACCGGTATCCCGGTACGGGGCTTTCCACAATGATTGTTCGGCGGCGTCCTACTCTCCCACAGGGTCCCCCCTGCAGT
>NZ_JBVIVP010000032.1:0-70577 GCF_055595445.1 Streptomyces sp. NPDC040432
CAGGTCTTCGACCTCCGCCCCGCCGCGATCATCCGCGACCTGGACCTGCTGCGCCCGATCTACGCGCAGACCGCCGCCTACGGCCACTTCGGCCGTGAGCTCCCCGACTTCACCTGGGAGCGCACCGACCGCGTCGACGCGCTGCGCGCGGCCGCCGGCCTGTAGGTCGCCCCGCGGAGCAACCGCACCTGACGAACGGCCCCGGACCCATCCGTCCGGGGCCGTTCGCTGTCGGTGTCATTTGGTAAGAATGCAGGGTGAGCAGCGCGAACGATTCCCCGCCGGAACAGCTCGCCCTGATCCGGGAGATGGTTGCCGAGGCGAAGGCCAAGGCGCCCAAGGCCAAACCGCGGACCTGGCGCGGAGCCGCCCTCGCGGAGGAACTGCCGGTCGCCCGGGTCCTCGTCAACAAGGGCGTCCTGCACCTCGACCGCCCGTTCGACTACGCCGTGCCCGCCGAACTCTCCGACGTGGCGCAGCCCGGCGTCCGCGTCCGGGTCCGGTTCGGGGCCGGTTCCCACCGGGTGCACGGAGGCCGTCGCGAGGGCGGCGGCCTCATCGACGGGTTCATCGTCGAGCGGCGCGCCGATTCCGACTACGACGGGGCGCTGGCCGCCCTGGCCCAGGTCGTCTCGCCCGAGGTGGTCCTCGGCCCCCGCATGCTGGCCCTGACCCAGGCCGTCGCCGACCGGTACGCCGGCAGCCTCGCCGACGTCCTCCAGCTCGCCCTGCCGCCGCGCAACGCCCGCGCCGAGGCGAAGCCCTCGCCCGAGCCCATGCCCCCGCCCCCCGCGCCCGAACCGGGCGGCTGGGAGCGGTACGGCGCCGGGCCCGGCTTCCTGCGCGCCCTGGCCGGCGGCGGCACCCCCCGCGCGGTGTGGACCGCCCTGCCGGGCCCCGGCTGGGCGGACGAACTGGCCCGCGCGATGGCCGCCACCCTCTCCTCCGGCCGCGGCGCCCTCGCCGTCGTCCCCGACGGGCGCACCGCCTCCCGGGTCGACGCGGCGCTCACCGCCCTGCTCGGCGAGGGCCGGCACGCCCTGCTCACCGCCGAATCCGGCCCGGAGAAGCGCTACCGGCAGTGGCTGGCCGTCAGCCGGGGATCGGTGCGCGCGGTCGTCGGCACCCGGGCCGCGATGTTCGCCCCCGTACGGGACCTCGGGCTCGTCGCCGTCTGGGACGACGGCGACTCCAGCCACTCCGACGACCGCGCCCCCTTCCCGCACGTCCGCGAGGTACTGGAACTGCGCGCGGTCACCGACGGCTGCGGGTTCCTCGTCGGGAGCACCGGTTGCACCGTGGAGGCCGCCCAACTGGTGGAGTCAGGTTGGGCCCGGCCGTTGACGGCCGACCGGGAGACGGTCCGCGCCGTCGCGCCCCGGATCCGGACCGTGGGCGACGAACTCCTCGCCCGTGACGGTGCGGCCCGGGCCGCGCGACTGCCCAGCCTGGCCTGGGAAACCGTCCGCGAAGGCCTCAAGTCCGGCCCCGTCCTCGTCCAGGTGCCACGACGCGGCTACGTGCCCCGACTCGCCTGCGAGCGGTGTCGCGCCCCCGCCCGCTGCACCGTGTGCGCCGGGCCGCTGGAAGCCCCCGACGAGCGCGACCTGCACTGCGGGTGGTGCGGGCGGGCGGAGCCGGCCTGGCACTGCGAGGAGTGCGGGGGGTTCCGGCTGCGGGCCCAGGTCGTGGGCGCGCGGCGGACCGCAGAGGAACTCGGGCGGGCCTTCCCGGCCGTGCCCGTGCGGACCTCCGGGCGCGACCACGTGCTGGACGAGGTGCCGGACCGGCCCGCGCTCGTGGTGTGCACCCCGGGCGCCGAGCCGGTCGCGGCGGGCGCCGGCTACGCGGCCGCCCTGCTCCTCGACGGGTGGGCCATGCTGACCCGGCCCGACCTGCGGGCGGGGGAGGAGGCGCTGCGCCGCTGGATCGCCGCCTCCTCCCTGGTGCGGGCCGACGGACAGGTGGTGGTGGTCGCCGAGCCGACGCTGCGGCCCGTGCAGGCCCTGGTCCGGTGGGACCCGGTGGGGCACGCCGTACGGGAACTCGCGGAGCGCGCCCAGTTGGGGTTCCCACCGGTCTCCCGGATGGCGGCGGTGGCCGGTCGGGGGGACGCCCTGGAGGCCTTCCTCGCGGCCGCCGCCCTGCCCCCCGACGCGGAGGTCCTGGGCCCGGTACCGCTGCCCGGCCGGCGCGGGGACCCCTCACCCGGCGAGCGGGCGCTGGTACGGGTCCCGCCCGGGAGCGGGGCCGCGCTGGCCGCGGCCCTCAAGGCGGCGCAGGCCGCCCGCATGGCGCGCGGGGTCCCGGTGGCGGAGGCGGTCCGGGTCCGCATCGACCCGTCGGACATCGGCTGACCGGGCAACCGGCGCCGTCCGGCCCGGGGGACGCCCGGGAACGCCGCCGCCCCGGCGGGGTGACCGGTGGGGTCGCCCCGCCGGGGCGGGTGGTGCGGAGCCGGGCCCCGGCCGTCGGGGGTCGGCGACCCGGCGGCGGGCTCCGGGTCAGCCGTTGCGCGGGCCCGGGAAGGCCGGGGTCCGCGGGGCCGGCGCGGCCGACGAGGCCGGGGCCCCGACCGCGGAGTCCTCGCGGGCGGGCTGGGGCGGGACCGAGCGGGCCGCCGGGATCGTGGGCAGGGGGCCCAGGGTCCGGGTGGTGGTGCCCTCGGCGGGCTGCTCGGCGGCCTCGGTGGTCTGCGCGCGGCGGGCCCCGTAGCGGCGGTGCACCGCCTGCTTGGTCACGCCGAGCGCCGAGCCGACGGCGTCCCACGAGAATCCGAGCGAGCGGTCGAAGTCCACGGCTGCGGTGACCAGCGTCTCGACGCTGTCCCGGAGTTCCTGCGCGAGTCGGACGGTGGGTGCCGGTGCCCTGCCGTAGACGACGAAGCCCGTGGAGGGCCCGGAGCGGCGCGGGCGGTACACGTTGCCGAGCTGGGCGGTGAGCGTACGCAGAGCGTCCACTTGCCGGCGAACCCGCTCGATGTCCCGTACCAGGAGGTGCAGGCTGGCCCGTGCTTGGGCGTCATGGGTGGCGTGGTCGGCCATGGAGAAGCCTCTCGAACCGGTGCTGAAGAGCGGATGGGGCCGCAGACACCGTTCTTGTGCGCGGCCCGTTTCGGTCAATCTCTCTTGACCAACGCGTCACCCGGCGCCCAGGTCACGCACCGGGGGCGTGTCGGCATATGCGAGAGGCGCGCGGGTCCGCGTACGCCCCCTCGGGACCGCAGGTGGGCGGCCTCGCGGGGGCCCCATAGACTGGTGTGCTGCTGACAGCCCGGATAGCGAGGTAGGACCCAAGTGAAGCTGGTCTTCGCAGGCACCCCCGAGGTCGCCGTGCCCGCCCTGGACGCCCTCCTCGCCTCCGGGCGGCACGAGGTCGCCGCCGTCGTCACACGGCCCGACGCCCCCGCCGGACGCGGCCGTCGCCTGGTCGCCAGTCCCGTCGCGCAGCGCGCCGAGGAGGCCGGGATCGAGATCCTCAGGCCCACCCGCCCGCGCGACGAGGCGTTCCAGGCCCGGCTGCGCGAGATCGCCCCCGATTGCTGCCCCGTCGTGGCCTACGGCGCGCTGCTCCCCAAGAGCGCCCTGGACATTCCCCGCCACGGATGGGTCAACCTGCACTTCTCCCTGCTGCCCGCCTGGCGCGGAGCGGCGCCCGTGCAGCACTCCGTCATGGCCGGTGACGAGGTCACCGGTGCCTCCACCTTCCGCATCGAGGAAGGCCTCGACACGGGCCCGGTCTTCGGGATCCTCACCGAGGACGTCCGGCCGACCGACACCAGCGGCGACCTGCTGACCCGGCTCGCCTTCGCCGGCGCCGGACTGCTCGCCGCGACCATGGACGGCATCGAGGACGGCACCCTGCGCGCGGTGGAGCAGCCCGCGGACGGGGTGTCCCACGCGTCGAAGATCACCGTCGAGGACGCCCGGATCGACTGGGCCGCGCCCGCGCTGCGCGTCGACCGGGTCGTGCGCGGCTGCACCCCGGCGCCGGGCGCGTGGACCGTCTTCCGGGGGGAGCGGCTCAAACTGATCTCCGTCGGCCCGGTGGCGGACCGCACGGACCTGGAGCCCGGCGTGCTCGCCCCGGCCAAGAACAACGTGTACGTCGGCACCGGCTCGCACGCCGTCGAGCTGCTGTGGGTCCAGCCGCAGGGCAAGAAGCCGATGAAGGCCGCCGACTGGGCGCGCGGGGTGCGGATCGCACCCGGCGAGCGCCTCGGCGGGACCGACGTAGGCTGAACCCGGCGGCGCCGGCCCCGCCGGCGGGTGCCCGCGGGCACCCGCCCGTCCGACCCCTCCGCACCTCCTCCGCACATTCGCAGCACTCGTACCTCCGGAGCACCTTTCACGTGAGCGAACAGCCCCGTCAGCCCGCCCGGCGCCCCGCCGGCGGCGGCAAGCCGTCCGGCAAGCCGGGCAAGCCCTACCGCCGGCCGCAGAAGGACCCCGTCCGCATGCTGGCCTTCGAAGTGCTCCGGGCGGTGGACGAGCGCGACGCGTACGCGAACCTCGTCCTGCCCCCGCTGCTGCGCAAGGCCCGTCAGGACGAGAGCTTCCAGGCGCGGGACGCGGCGCTGGCCACCGAGCTCGTCTACGGGACGCTGCGCCGCCAGGGCACCTACGACGCGGTGATCAAGGCGTGCATCGACCGGCCGCTGCGGGAGGTCGACCCGCCGGTGCTGGACGTGCTCTCGCTCGGCGCGCACCAGCTCCTGGGCACCCGCATCCCCACCCACGCCGCCGTGTCGGCGAGCGTCGAGCTGGCCCGGGTCGTCCTCGGTGACGGCCGGGCCAAGTTCGTGAACGCGGTGCTCCGCAAGATCGCCGCGCACGATCTGGACGGTTGGCTCGAACGGGTGGCGCCGCCCTACGACGACGACGCCGAGGAACACCTCGCCGTCTACCACTCCCACCCCCGCTGGGTCGTCAGCGCGCTGTGGGACGCGCTGGGCGGCGGGCGCGCCGGGATCGAGGACCTCCTCGAAGCCGACAACGAGCGTCCCGAGGTGACGCTGGTGGCCCGGCCGGGCCGCTCCACCCCCGAGGAACTGCTGGAGGCGGTCGGCGAGGACTCGGCGCTGCCGGGCCGCTGGTCCCCGTACGCCGTCCGGATGGCCGAGGGCGGCGAGCCGGGCGCGCTGGAGGCGGTCCGCGACGGACGCGCCGGCGTGCAGGACGAGGGCAGTCAGTTGGTGGCGATGGCCCTCGCGGCGGTGCCGGTCGAGGGCCGCGACGAGCGCTGGCTCGACGGCTGCGCGGGCCCCGGCGGCAAGGCGGCCCTGCTGGGCGCGCTGGCCGCGCAGCGCGGGGCGTTCCTGCTGGCGTCCGAGAAGCAACCGCACCGGGCGCGGCTCGTGGGGCAGGCGCTGGCCGGCAACCCCGGCCCCTACCAGGTCATCGCGGCCGACGGCACGCGGCCCCCGTGGCTGCCGGGCTCCTTCGACCGGGTCCTGGTGGACGTCCCCTGTTCCGGTCTGGGCGCGCTCCGGCGCCGCCCGGAGGCCCGCTGGCGGCGCCGCCCCGAGGACCTGGAGGGCTTCGCGCCGCTCCAGCGCGGGCTGCTGCGGCAGGCGTTGGCAGCGGTGCGGGTGGGCGGCGTCGTCGGCTACGCGACCTGCTCGCCGCACCTGGCGGAGACCCGGGTGGTCGTGGAGGACGTCCTGAAGGGTCGCGGCGCCGCGGCCGCCCCGGTGGCGGCCGAGATGATCGACGCCCGCCCCTACATGGCGGGCGTACCGGCGCTGGGCGACGGCCCGGACGTCCAGCTGTGGCCGCACCTGCACGGCACGGACGCCATGTACCTGGCGCTGCTGCGCCGCACGGCGTAACGGCCGTTCGGTCGCACCGGGGCCGCTCCGAGGCCCCGGACGGGGCCGGTCATCGCTTCCCGGCCGGCGGTCGCGCGCGGTGGGTGTCCCGAGCCGGGGGCGTCCCCTGCGGGCCCGTACGGCGCTCTTGCAGCGGGGACAGCAGCAGCGGGACCCAGGAGAGGGACAGGACGGCGGCGCCGACCCACAGGGCCGTGTGCAGGGTGGTGAGTTCCGCGAGCAGGCCCGAGGCGGCCGAGCCGAGGGCGAGGGCGCCGGTCAGGACGAAGCGGAACGTGGCGTTCATACGGCCCAGGAGCGGGTCCGGGGTGAGGTGCTGGCGCAGGCTCACGCCCAGGACGTTGTCACAGCCGATCTTCGCCATGCACAGCAGCCACCCGGCACCGGCGAGCCAGAGCCACGCCCCCCGGTCCAGCAGGGGCACCAGCAGCGCCGCCGGGGTCAGGGTCAGTACCAGGGCGCGGCCGTAGCCGACCCGGGCGGAGAGCGGGCGGGCCAGGCGGGCACCGAGCAGCAGCCCGGCGCCGCCGGCGGCCCAGAACGCCCCGAGGGCGGCGGCGGAGAGCCCGAGCTCCCGTACGAACAGCACGGGGAGCATGGCGTTGATGACGGCCCCGCCCAGGTTGTTCAGGCCCGCGGACAGGGCCAGGGCGCGCAGTTCCGGGTGGCCCAGCACGTGTCGCAGTCCCTCGGTGATCCGGGTGCGCAGCGGGATCCGCCCGGTGGTGGGCGGCGCCGGGGCGGGCCGGATCCGCAGCAGGCCGATCGCGGAGACGAGGTGGCAGGCGGCGGAGCAGGCCAGGGCGACGGGCGCGGTCAGGAGGGCGATCAGCGCCCCGCCGGCGCCCCTCCCGGCGATGTTCGCGACGGCCATCAGGGTCACGACGGCCGCGTTCGCCCGGACCAGGCCGTCCCGGCCGACCAGCCGGGGGAGCACGCTCTGCGCCCCGACGTCGGAGAAGACGGTGGCGCAGCCGGTGAGCAGGACGACCGCGTACAGCTGGGTCAGGGTCAGGACGCCCCACCACCAGGACAGCGGGAGGGAGCCGAGGAGCACGGCGCGGGCGAGGTCGGCGGCCACGAGGACCTCGCGGGTGCGCAGGCGGTCGACCCAGGCGCCGGCCGGCAGCCCGATGAGGAGGAAGGCGGCGGTGGAGAGCGCAGCGAGGGCGCCGACCTGGCCGGCGCTCGCGTCCAGCGCGGTGAGGGCGAGGAGGGGGACGGCGACGTGTCCGGCGTTGGTGGCGAACTGGTCGAGGGTCGTGGCGCCGAAGAGGGCGCGGAAGTCCCTGCTGCGCCAGGGACCCCCGGGCGGCGCGGCGGTGGTGGACGGGGTGGTGCCGGTCGGGGCGGTGGTGGCCGAGCCGGTCGGGTCGGGGGCGGTATCGACGGGTGCGGCGGGGGCGCCGCCGTCGGTCGGTGGGGGAGCGGATGCCATGCCGGGTGGGACTCCTCCTGAGGTGGCCGTGTGCCGCCGGACGGCGACTGTCATGGACACAAAGTTGGACCGGTGTCACACCGAAGGGCAAGTGAAAAATCGCTCATGATCACTTAAGTGCCGCTACCACGAAATCGAGTTCCGGGGCCATGGCCGGAAGTGGCCGAGGGCATGGCAGGCTTGGGGCATGGCCGTTCAGATCAATCCCAGCATCCTGTCCGCCGACTTCGCCCGACTCGCCGAGGAGGCGAGGGCCGTCGAGGGGGCCGACTGGCTGCATGTCGACGTCATGGACAACCACTTCGTGCCGAACCTGACCCTCGGCGTGCCGATCGTGGAGTCGCTCAGCCGCGCCACGGACATCCCGCTGGACCTGCACCTCATGATCGAGGACCCGGACCGTTGGGCCCCGCAGTACGTGGAGGCGGGCGCCGGATCGGTGACCTTCCACGCGGAGGCCGCCGCCGCGCCGGTGCGGCTCGCCCGGGAGATCCGCGCCAAGGGCGCCCGGGCGGCCATGGCGCTCAAGCCTGGCACCCCGATCGAGCAGTACGAGGACATCCTCCCCGAGCTCGACATGGTGCTGATCATGACGGTCGAACCGGGCTTCGGGGGGCAGTCCTTCCTGGACATCATGCTGCCCAAGGTGCGCCGCACCCGTGAGCTGATCGCCAAGCACGGCCTGGACCTGTGGCTCCAGGTCGACGGCGGGGTCTCGGCCTCGACGATCGAGCGGGTCGCGGAGGCGGGAGCGGACGTGTTCGTGGCCGGTAGCGCGGTCTACGGAGCGGTCGATCCGGCCGCCGCCGTGCGGACCCTGCGCGAGCAGGCGGGCGCGGCGATCGCCGCCGCGCCGTGGGCTTGCGACCACTGAGTCGAGCGTGGGTGAACGGCTCGGTGAACGGAAGCCGTCCGGGCTGATCAACGGCCGTCGGATCTGACAGGATGAACGGCGAGTCGAGAGTGTGAACACGACAGTGTGAACAGCAGTGAGGAGAACGCGGTGTCTGCAATGTCGGCGGGACGGTCAGCCCTGCGGATGGGACCCGCGGAGCTGGTGCAGGCGGCGGCCATGGCGCGCCGCTTCTACCTGGAGGGCAAGTCCAAGATCCAGATCGCCGAGGAGTTCGGCGTGAGCCGCTTCAAGGTGGCCCGGGTCCTGGAGACCGCCCTCGAACGTGACCTCGTACGCATCGAGATCCGGGTGCCGGCGGAATTGGACGCGGAGCGCTCCGACGCGCTGCGCGCCCGCTACGGGCTGCGGCACGCCGTCGTGGTGGAATCGCCGGCCGACGCCACCGAGGACGCCCCGGACCCGGAGAACCTCGGTGCGGTCGCGGCCGACCTGCTGGGCGAACTCGTCAACGAGGGCGACGTACTGGGGCTCGCGTGGGGGCGCTCCACCATCCACATGGCCGCCTCCCTGCACCGGCTGCCCCCGTGCACCGTCGTCCAGTTGACCGGCGTGTACGACGCGGGCACCGCCGAGCGCGGGTCCGTCGAGGCCGTGCGCAGGGCCGCGCAGGTGTCCGGCGGCGACGCTCACCCCATCTACGCGCCGATGCTGCTGCCCGACCCCGCGACCGCGGCCGCGCTGCGCGGTCAGACCGGGATCGCGCGGGCCTTCGAGTACTTCGACAAGGTGACCGTCGCGGCCGTGTCGATCGGCTCCTGGGAGCCGGGCATCTCGACCGTTCACGACATGCTGACCGACGAGGAGCGGGCGCACTACGCCTCGCTGGGCGTCGCAGCCGAAATGTCCGCCCATCTGTTCGACGCCGACGGGCGTCGGGTGGGTCGGGATCTGGGCGAGCGGTGCATCACCGTGGAGGCGGACCGGCTGCGTCGGATCCCCGAGGTGGTGGCCATCGCGGGTGGGTTGCGCAAGGCCTCCGCCATCGGCGCGGTCCTCCGTTCGGGCCTGGTGACCAGCCTCGTCACCGACACCGCGGTCGCCGACTACCTGTTGACGGAGTCGGCTCCGGGGCTCCGTCCGGCGCTGGACCGGGCCGACCCCGACGACTGATCGGGCCGGTCGCCCCCGGTTCCCGGTTCCGTGATCGGGATGGTGCCGGAATCGAGACCCGAACAGCGGACCGCGAGGCGCCCCCGGGGGCGCATACTGGATTCAATGACTAAGTCAGCAGTACCTCGCCGCCATTTGCCGTCCAGCCCGTTCAAGGCCCCCGTGGAACCGCCGCTCCGGCAGTTCAGCGTCGGCGACCGGGTGACTCACGACGAGCACGGCCTCGGCCGTGTCGTCGGTGTTGAGGAGGGAATCGCCGTTCTCGTCGACTTCGGTTCGATCCAGTGCCGCGTCCTGAGTCCGTACACCAAGATGAACGCCCTCTGAGGCGACCGGGCGATTCGCGAGCGAATCGGATATTTGGCACGATCGGTGCATGATCTTTCGGAGCGTGCCCCGGTCACTGCTGCGCGTGCTGGGAGCGCTCTTCCTCTCCGCCGTGCTGGCCGGTGCGGTGGGCTGCGGCGGTGATTCCGCCCCGGCCCCGCCTGCCGCAACCGCCGAGGCCTCCTCCGGCGGCGAGCCCACGGGACGTTCCGCCCTGCCCGGGTGGGTCCAGGGCATGGCGACCGTGCGCGCCGACGCGCTGCCGCAGCAGGCCCGCGAGGTGCTCGTCCTGATCGACAAGGGCGGACCGTACGCCTACCGGCAGGACGGCACCGTCTTCGGGAACTTCGAGAAGGTCCTGCCGAAGCGCAAGCGCGGCTACTACCACGAGTTCACCGTGCGGACACCGGGCGAACGGGACCGCGGGGCCCGGCGGATCGTGACGGGGCAGGGTGGGGAGTTCTACTACACGGACGACCACTACGACACCTTCAAGGCGGTTCTCCGATGACCCTGGACCCGCAGCCGCTCGCCCCCGCCCTCGCCGCCGCCGCCGAGGCGGGCTGGACCACCGTGCGGCTCGACCTTGAGGGTGTGCGGAGCAAGACCTCGCTGATGCGCCGCTGCGGGCGCGCGCTGCGGGCCCCCGACTGGTTCGGCGCCAACTGGGACGCCCTCGCCGACGTGCTGACGGACCTCTCCTGGCTGCCCCCCGCCCCCGGCCGGCTGCTCGCCGTCACCTCCTGGCGGGAGTACGCCGAAGCCCGCCCGACGGACTGGGAGACCCTGCGGGAGGTCCTGGAGGAGGCCGTCGATTTCTGGCGGCAGCAGGACGACGGCCGCCCGCCGCTCACCGTGCTGCTCGCGGGACCGACGACGACCTCCCCGGGCCGGACGCGCGCCGGCGGCGCCGGGAACTGACGGCCGGACCCCGTGCACGGGCCTCGCGCGGGGCGGTCGGCCGCCCCGCGCGATCAGGGAGGGGCGGCGGGACGGATCGCCGCCCCTTCGCGGCCCGCCCGTCCGTGGAGCGTGGGCACGGTGCTCAGGCCCGCCCGGCGGCGGCCCCTCCCGGACCCGCCACGCCGGTCACCCGGTAGTGCTGCATCTCCTCGATGGCCGTGACGTAGGGGCGGATCGCGCTGAAGAACGCGGGGAAGTGCTCGCCCTTGCGGAAGCCGGTCAGGTGGGCGTCGACCGACGTCCAGCGGATCCGCAGGACGTAGCGCTCCGGCTCCTCCTCGCAGCGGGCCAACTCGTAGTCGACGCACTCGGGCGAAGCCGCCAGGGCCTCGGCCCCGCGCGCGTACGCCTGCTCGAACGCGTCCCGGTCGGACAGGGCGATCCGGTAGCGGACGTACTCGACGGTGGTGGTCATGGTGTGGGCCTCTCCCCGGGTTCAGGTGGTCCCGGCCAGCTTTTCGCGGATCGCGGGCGGCGAACAGGCACCCGGGCCGCACGGACCCGACTTCGTGACGTCCCGGCCGTCGCGTCCTACGGGACCAAGGTCCCGTAGGAAAGGACCAGCCGGCCCGGAATGTCCTGGACGATCGGCCCGGGCGGCGTGAACCCGCGGTCATGGGAGAATGAAGTACGTGCGTTTCCTCGACTGCCCTGTCGAGGCCATAGAAGGATCCTTCGAACGACTGGGATGTTCAGCACGTGCGTTTCCTCAATGACCTGAAGCCGCCGTACGACCTGACGTACGACGATGTGTTCATGGTGCCGAGCCGCTCCGCGGTCGGTTCCCGCCAGGGCGTCGACCTGTCCTCGCCCGACGGCACCGGCACCACCATTCCACTGGTCGTGGCCAACATGACCGCCATCGCGGGCCGCCGGATGGCCGAGACCGTCGCCCGCCGCGGCGGGATCGTCGTCATCCCGCAGGACATCCCGATCGAGGTCGTCACCGACGTCATCTCCTGGGTGAAGACCCGCCACCTCGTGCTCGACACCCCGATCACGCTGGCACCCACCCAGACCGTCGCCGACGCGATCTCCCTGCTGCCCAAGCGCGCCCACGGCGCCGGTGTCGTCGTCGACGCCGAGGGCCGCCCGCTCGGCGTCGTCACCGACCACGACCTGACCGGCGTCGACCGCTTCACCCAGCTCTCCGAGGTCATGTCGAAGGAGCTGCTGCTCATCGACGCCGACATGGACCCCCGCGACGCCTTCAACCAGCTCGACGCGGGCCACCGCAAGCTGGCCCCGGCCGTCGACAAGGACGGCAAGCTGGTCGGCATCCTGACCCGCAAGGGCGCCCTGCGGGCCACCCTCTACACCCCGGCCACCGACGCCAACGGCAAGCTGCGCATCGCCGCGGCCGTCGGCATCAACGGCGACTTCGTCGCCAAGGCCAAGCAGCTGCTCGACGCCGGCGCGGACACCATCGTCATCGACACCGCGCACGGCCACCAGGAATCGATGATCAACGCGATCAAGGCCGTTCGCGCCCTGGACCCGCAGGTCCCGATCGTCGCCGGCAACATCGTGGCCGCCGAGGGCGTCAAGGACCTCATCGACGCCGGCGCCGACATCATCAAGGTCGGTGTGGGCCCCGGCGCCATGTGCACCACCCGCATGATGACCGGCGTGGGCCGCCCGCAGTTCTCCGCGGTCCTGGAGTGCGCCGCCGAGGCGAAGAAGTACGGCAAGCACGTCTGGGCCGACGGCGGCGTCCGTCACCCGCGCGACGTGGCCATGGCCCTCGCCGCCGGCGCGTCCAACGTCATGATCGGCTCCTGGTTCGCCGGTACGTACGAGTCCCCGGGCGACCTCCAGCAGTCCGCCGACGGGCGCTTCTACAAGGAGTCCTTCGGCATGGCCTCGGCCCGCGCCGTGCGCAACCGCACCTCCGAGGAGTCGGCCTACGACCGCGCCCGCAAGGCGCTGTTCGAGGAGGGCATCTCCACCTCGCGCATGTTCCTCGACCCGACCCGCCCGGGCGTCGAGGACCTGATCGACTCGATCATCGCCGGTGTCCGTTCCTCCTGCACCTACGCGGGTGCGGGCTCCCTCGCGGAGTTCGAGGAGAAGGCCGTCGTCGGCATCCAGTCCGCGGCCGGCTACGCCGAGGGCAAGCCGCTCCACGCCAGCTGGAGCTAGTCGGACCCGTACCGCCGGTGGCCCCGGTCCCACCCCGCGAGGGGGCGGGACCGGGGCCACCGGCGCACTCCGGTCAGAGCGACCCGCGGCGCCCGTCGTCGGGTCGCCCTGCCCGCCCCTCGCCGCGCCCGGGCCCCGGTCGGCCGCCGCCGGGTCCCGAACTGTGCACGCCCGCACGGTACTTGGGGATCCGTACGGTGATCTTCATGCCGGCGCCGACAGCCGTCTCGATGACCAGTCCGTGGTCGTCCCCGTAGACCTGCCGCAGCCGCTCGTCGACGTTGGGCAGCCCGATCCCGACCGGGCCGGGGCACTCCCCGGCCAGGATCCGCCGCAGCAGGCCCGGATCCATCCCCACGCCGTTGTCCTCGATGGTCAGGACCGCCTCCGAGCCCGCGTCCCGGGCGGCGATCGTGATCCGGCACTCCCCGGTCGAATCCTCCAGCCCGTGCTTCACCGCGTTCTCCACCAGCGGCTGGACGCACAGGAACGGCAGCGCCACCGGCAGCACCTCGGGCGCCACCTGCAAGGTGACCTTCAGCCGGTCCCCGAACCGGGCCCCCGCCAGCGCCAGGTACTGCTCGATCGAACGCAGCTCGTCCGCGAGCGTCGTGAAGTCCCCGTGCCGCCGGAACGAGTACCGGGTGAAGTCCGCGAACTCCAACAGCAGTTCCCGGGCCCGCTCCGGGTCCGTCCGCACGAACGAGGCGATGGCAGCGAGGGAGTTGAAGATGAAGTGCGGGGAGATCTGCGCCCGCAGCGCCTTGATCTCCGCCTCCATCAAGCGCGTCCGCGCCCGGTCCAGCTCCGACAGCTCCAACTGCACCGACACCCAGCGCGCCACCTCCGTCGCGGCCCGCACCAACACCGCCGACTCCCGCGACCCGTAGGCGACGAGCGCCCCCAGCGTCCCGTCCTCACCGGTGAGCGGCGCGAACACCGCCCACTTCAGGGGGCATTCCAGCCGCCGGCAGTCCGTCCGCACGCTCTGGCTGCGCCCCGACTCCAGCACCTGCGCGACCCGGTCCATCGCCCGCCGCTCGTGGTGGTCGGCGCCCGGACCGTCCCAGGCCAGCACCGACTCCCGGTCCGTCAGACACAGGGCCTCCGTGCCCAGCAGGGACCGCAGCCGCCGCGCGGCCTTGCGGGCGGCGTCCTCCGTGAGACCGGCGCGCAGCGGGGGAGCGGCCAGCGAAGCGGTGTGCAGGGTGTGGAAGGTGGCCCGCTCGACGGGCGTGCCCAGGTCGAGCCCGGACGCCCGCCCACCGCGCGCCGCGTGCCACCGGCCGGCGGCCCACCCCAGGCCCAGGAACAGCGCCCCGCCCACCGGGGCCAGCACCGCGAGCACCGCCCCGCTCACCGCGCGCCCCCCGCGCCCCGGTCCAGGACCACGGCCTCCGGCAGGTGCAGCCGGGCCAGGGAAGCCGCCGTACCGGCCGGGATCCGGGACCGGGTCAGGAGTGACACCAGCACCATCGTGAGGAACCCCAACGGCACCGACCACACCGCCGGCCAGGCCAGCAGTGCGTGCGACCAGCCGGTCGGGGCCAGCCCGACCCGGGTCGCCAGGACCGCGCCGAGCGCCGCCCCGCCCCCGGTGAGCAGTCCGGCGACGGCCCCCGGCGGGGTCAGCCCGCGCCACCAGATACCCAGCACCAGCAGGGGGCAGAACGAGGACGCCGACACGGCGAAGGCTAGCCCCACGGCGTCCGCGACCGGGACCTGCGTCGCCGCCACGGAGCCGGCCAGCGGCACCGCCATCGCCAGCACCACGGCGAAGCGGAACGTTCCCACCCCGCGTCGCGGCAGCACGTCCTGGTGCAGGACCCCGGCCACGGCCACGGTCAGCCCCGAGGCCGTCGACAGGAACGCCGCGAAGGCCCCTCCGGCCAGCAGTGCCCCCAGCAGCTCACCGAGCAGCCCGCCCAGCATCCGCTCGGGCAGCACCAGGACCGCCGCGTCCGCGTCCCCGGTCAGGGCCAGCTCGGGCGCGTAGATCCGGCCCAACGCCCCGTACACCTGGGGCAGCAGGTAGAACACCCCGAGCAGGCCGAGCACGACCAGGGTGGTGCGCCGGGCGGCCCGCCCGTCCGGGCTGGTGTAGAACCGCACCGCGACGTGCGGCAGGCCCATCGTGCCGAGGAACGTGGCCAGGATCAGTCCGTACGTCGCGTACAGCCGGTGCTCGCGGCCCTCCCCGGACAACAGCGGCGCCGACCAACCGGGCTCGGCGTCGCCGTCGGTGCCCGCGCGGGCACCGGGAACCACGGCGCCCGGGACGAAGTCGAGGCGGGTGCGGGCCTCGGCGGTGTGACCGCCGGCCGCCAGCGTCACCGGAGCCGCGGTGTGCGCGACCCCGTCGATCCGGCCCGTCACCGTCACGGTGAGCGGCGCGTCCAGTGACAGCCGTACGTCCTCGGCGAGCGTGACGGAGGTGTGCTCGCGGAACACCGCGGGGGCGTCGAAGGAGGCGCGCGGCGCGCCGTCCCCGGCCCACGCGGCGATCAGGAAGAACGCGGGCACCAGCAGCGCGGTGAGCTTGAGCCAGTACTGGAAGGCCTGGACGAAGGTGATGCTGCGCATGCCGCCCGCGGCGACGGCCGCCGTCACGACGAAGGCGACGACGAGCCCTCCGGCCCAGTGCGGGGCGCCGGTCAGGATCTCCAAGGTCAGCCCGGCCCCCTGCAACTGCGGGAGCAGGTACAGCCAGCCGACGCCCAGCACGAACAGCACCGCGATCCGCCGCACCGCCCGCGACTGGAGCCGGTCCTCGGCGAAGTCGGGCAGGGTGTAGGCGCCCGACCGCCGCAACGGGGCCGCGACGAGCACCAGGAGCACCAGGTAGCCGGCGGTGTACCCGACGGGGTACCAGAGCATCTCCGGCCCCTGGAGCAGCACCAGCCCCGCGACGCCGAGGAAGGAGGCGGCGGAGAGGTACTCCCCGCTGATGGCCGCCGCGTTGAGGCGGGGCCCGACGGTGCGCGAGGCGACGTAGAAGTCCGAGGTGGTCCGCGATATCCGCAACCCCAGGGCCCCGACGAGGACGGTGACCAGGACGACGACGGTGACCGCGGTCAGCGCGTAGGTCTGGTTCACCGGTGTTCCTTCGACGGGGGAGGGCTGACCGGAGTCTATGTACCGCCCCGTGCCGGGCGACAGGTACCGTCCGGCGCGATGCGGCGGGCCCCCCGGGGCGGACCGGCCGTCCGACCTCCCGCCCGGGGCGGGGTCTCAGAGGGCCGGGTCGCGGTGCTCCGCGCAGTCCCGCAGGGCGATCTCCAGCTCGACGTACGACTCCTCCGCGCGCCGGAACGCGAGGGTCAGGGCCGCCTCCGCGCGGGGCGGCAGCTGCCGGTGGGTGCCCTCGCGGGCCTCGTACAGGACGTCGGCCCAGCGGGCGGCGGCGCTGCGCAGCCGGGCCAGCAGGGCCTCGGCCTCGGCGGGGCCGGCCACCCGGGTCCGGGGCAGTCCGGTCAGCGCGTCCAACAGCGCCTCGATCTCGGACATGTCGCTCCTCCCGGCCCGGAAGATCCACGATACGGGCGGCCGACCGCGGATCCGGCGCTCCGCGGGGTCCGGTGCGGCCGACGGGCCCGGCGGATCGCCGTACGCCCGTGCCGGCGCGACGAACGGCACGCGGGCACGCCGGACGGTCGTACGGTCGCCGGGGTGCCGGGGCGCGACGGGGGCCGGATGCCGGGGGTCGGGGTGCCGGGAGCGGGTCAGCCGGTGGCGTGGCGCATCAGCAGGTCCCGGAGCTCGCGCGCGTGCCGCCGGCTGACCTGGAGCTCCGCCGACCCGACCCGGACGCTCGTGGTGCCCGAGTCCAGGCGCAGTTCGTCGATGCGGCCCAGTGCCACCAGGTGCCGCCGGTGGATCCGGACGAATCCCCGCGTCGCCCAGCGTTCCTCCAGGGTCGACAGCGGGATCCGGACGAGGTGGCTGCCGCCGTCGGTGTGCAGCCGGGCGTAGTCGCCCTGGGCCTCGACGTAGGCGATGTCCGCGATGGCCACGAACCGGGTGACGCCGCCCAGTTCGACGGCGATCTGGTCCGGAGCGCGGTCGGCGACGGTCACCTCGGGAGCCGGTCGACGCGGTCCCGGCGCGGCCGGGGGCCCGACGGCGGGCGCGGGGGCGGGAAGGGGAACGTGGGCGGACGCCGGGAGGGGGTCCGTGAGCGCCGGGCAGGCCGTGGGATCCGCCGCCCGCGGGGGGTCGCCGAGCCGGGCGCGGGCCCGGCGGACGGCCTCGGCGAGCCGCTCCGGTCGCACCGGCTTGAGCACGTAGTCGATCGCCTTGAGGTCGAAGGCCTGTACGGCGAAGTCCTCGTGGGCGGTGACGAACACGATGAGCGGGGGTCGGGCGAACCCGGCCAGCAGCCGGGCGATGTCCAGGCCGGTCAGTCCTGCCATCCGGATGTCCAGGAACACCACGTCGATGCCGTCGGGCCCCTCCGGGCCGCTCTCCAGCGCCAGGGTGATGCGGCGCAGCGCCTCGGTGGCGTCGCAGGCGCCCTCCGCGCTGCTCACCCGGGGGTCCGAGCGCAGCAGGTAGAGGAGTTCCTCCAGCAGGGGCTTCTCGTCGTCGACGGCCAGGGCGCGCAGCATGCGCCGATTCTACGGTCGGGCCCCTTTCACGGGCGGGGGCGGTCGGGCCCCGGGCGCGCGGCCGGCCCGGCGGGAACGGTGCGCGGCCCCGGCCCAGGGGGGAGGTGGGCGGGGCCGCGCGGTCCGGGGAGGGGCTACTTGACGGTGATGAGCTTCCCGTCGGGGGAGACGGCGTACCAGGTGCCGCCGACGCCCTGCCCGTTGGTGTCACCGGGGTTCTTGTCACCGGTGAAGGTGTAGACGGGCCAGCAGTCGACGGTCTGCTGCTTCACGCCGTCCGGGCGGTCGAGGACCAGGTAGTTCTTCTCGATGATGCCCTTGGCGTTGCCCTTCTCGACCGGGGGCACGGCCGGCCACTTGGCGAGGCAGTCGCCGGTGCACTTGGAGATCATCGGCCAGGCGGAGTCCGGCTTGAAGCGGTAGACGGTCATGCCCTTGCCGTCGACGATGTGGTCACCGAGCTTGGGGTCCTTGGCGACGGTGAGGGCGCCGGTGGCGGCAGCCGGGGCGGGGGCCGCGGCGGCGCCCTTCGCGGCCTTCTTGCCGTCGGGGGCGAGGGCGAACCAGGTGCCGCCGACGCCCTGCCCGTTGAGGTCGCCGGGCTTGGTGTCCTTGGCGAAGCGGTACGCGGGCCAGCCGCCCACCGTCAGCTGCTTGCTGCCGTCCTTGCGGACCACCTCGCCGAGCAGGGACGCGTCCGTGCCCGACGCGGCCGTGGCGTCGCCCGCGGGCACCACCGGCCAGGCCTTGGCGCAGTCGCCGTCGCAGTTCGAGGCCGGGGGCTTGGCGGTGTCCTTGTCGAACCGGTAGAGGGTGAAGCCGGCGCTGTCGGTGAGGACGGAGCCGAGCTGTTCGGTGGTGGAGGAGTTCAGCTGTCCGGCGGGCTTGGGGGCGTTGGCGGGGGCGTCCTGCGCGGGCTGCTCGTCGCCGTACGGGTCCGACGCGGGAGCCGGGGCTGCGGCGGCGGCTCCGGCCGGCTTCGTGTTGTCGGCCGCCTTGTCCGTTCCGCCGCAGGCCGTCGCCGCGAGGGTGACGACGATCGCGACCGCAGCCAGGGAAGTTCCGCGCTTGATGCCCATGTTGATCTCTCCCACGTGTCGTGTCTGCCGGGTGTCCGTCGCCGGACCGCGGCAACTTGTGGAGGACACGGGGCCGGGGGAGCGATCCGTTCAGCCCGATCCGTATGACCTGTTTCACTCACCCGCCGTCGAACCCGGCCCGCCGCAGGGCCGTGGCCACAGCGAGGCCGAGGACCTGGTGTCCGGCGTCATTGGGGTGCAGGCCGTCCGCGAGGTGCTCGGATCCCAGCAGGTCACGGCCCGGCAGCAGGGCCAGCCGGCCGTCGCCGGCGGCGATCCGGTCACGGGTGGCCCGCTCCATCGCGTCGCGCAGGGCGCCCAGGGTGGCGCCGAGGCGGTTCGGGGTGCGTTCGGCGTCGGGGCGCAGCAGCGGGGAGACGAGCAGCAGGGGGGTCCGGGGGTGGCCCTGGCGGATGAGGTCGAGGAAGGCGCGGGTGGTCTCGTACAGCAGCGGGGCCGAGTAGGGCACGCGGGACCAGCAGTTGGTGCCGAAGGCGAGGGTCAGGACATCGGCGGGGAGCGCGGAGAGCTGCTCCGCGGTGGCGAGTTCCCCGCGGGCGGCTCCCGCGTACCCGAGGTTGACGGCGTCCCAGCCCAAGGTCCGACCGGTGACGGCCGGCCAGCCGTGGGCGGGCCGGGTGGACCACCAGCCCTCGGTGATGGAGTCGCCGTGGACGACCCAGCGCGGGCCGATCGGGGCGGGCGCGAGGGGGCCTCCGACGCCGCGCAGGCCCAGGATCAGCGGGGACTGCGTCTCGGGCGGGTGCAGGGTGAAGGGGCCCGCGCCGCGGGGGAGTTCGAGGCGCACGACGGACTCGGCGGCCGGCTCGGTGAAGACCTCGCCGAGGAGCCCGTGCCGGTTCCACAGGGCGAAGCCGTGCGAGAGGTCGCGCAGCGCGTCGGTGGGGCCGGGGACGGTCGCCCGGTAGCGGACCTCCACGGCGTGTGCGGAGGGGGTGTTGAACTCCAGGCGCACGCCTATGGGGAGCGTGGCCCGTTCCCCGGTGTCCCAGGGCAGCCGCATGGTGTCCGCCGGGTCGGCGCGCACGGGCCGGCCCTTGTCCAGCCAGGCGACCCCGCGCAGGAAGGGCTCGGGGTCCTGCCACGGTGCGTCGGGGCCCGGGCTCGGTTCGCTCACTCTTCGCCTCCGGTCGGGTGCGGACGGTGGGTGGGGACGGGGTGCGGGTGCGGTGCGGGTGCGGTGCGCGGCGCCGCCGGGTCCGGGCGGGGTGCCGGGGCCACTCGTTGACCCGTACCCCGGAGTGGCCGGTTCCGACCGTGGTCGGCGTACGGGTCGCATCGGCGCGGGTGCGTCCGGGCGGCACGCTCCGACAGATCTGACGAAGTGTCAAGAATCGGGGTTGAAGTCCCTCGCGCAGTGATCGATCATCCGCGCGCAACAAAGGACCATCCCGGACAGATCCGCGCAACGATCGTTCGGCAATGTGCAAGGATGGTGCATTACGGGCGGTATCACTCAGCTCGTAGGCTCACTCGCTGTACGTGGAGTGGCGTGGACCGCCTGCTCGGCGGTCCCCCATGCCCAGACCGACTTTCCGTCGGCCTGCTCCTGCTCCGGACCGCTGCGGTCGACGCCTGAATCCCCACCCGCAGCATCGAAGGAGTCCCCCCGTGCTCGAAACCGGCCAGGCGCCACCGCTCACCTCCGAGCCGCGCAAGCCTGCCCATCCTTTGCTGCGCCGCAAGCCGGTCGAGCAACTGGTCGCCGAGGGCGGACAGGGCGAGGGCGGCTCGCTCCGCCGCTCCCTCACCATGTGGCAGCTGACGATGATCAGCATCGGCGCCACCCTGGGCACCGGCATCTTCGTCGTCCTCGGCACCGCCGCGCCCAAGGCCGGTCCCGCCGTGACGATCTCCTTCGTCATCGCGGGCCTGACCGCGCTCTTCTCCGCCCTGTCCTACGCGGAGCTGGCCGGATCGGTTCCGGTCTCCGGGTCCTCGTACTCGTACTCCTACGCCACCATGGGCGAGCTCGTCGCCTGGATCTGCGGCTGGTGCCTGGTCCTGGAGTACGGCGTGTCCGTCGCGGCGGTCGCCGTCGGCTGGGGCGAGTACCTCAACGAACTGCTCGACGGCACGATAGGCGTCACCATTCCCGAGTCGGTCTCCGCACCCCTCGGTGAGGGCGGTTTCATCAACCTGCCCGCGCTCGTCGTCGTCCTCCTCGCCATGGTCTTCCTGATGCGCGGCGCCAAGGAGAGCGCCCGGATCAACACGATCATGGTCGCGGTGAAGATCGTCACGCTGCTGCTCTTCATCGGCATCGGCTTCCTGGGCATCAAGGCCGGCAACTACGCCCCCCTCGCCCCGCTCGGCATCACCGGCATCAGCGCCGGCGCGGCCACGCTGTTCTTCTCGTACATCGGCTTCGACGCCGCCTCCACCGCCGGTGAAGAGGCCAAGAACCCCAAGCGCGACCTGCCCCGCGCGATCATGCTCTCGCTGCTGATCGTCACCGTGCTCTACGTCCTCGTCGCCTTCGTCGCCGTCGGCGCCATGCCCTGGCAGGACTTCGAGGGCACCGAGGCCGCGCTCGCCCGGATCATGACCGACGTCTCCGGCCACACCTTCTGGGGCGTCGTCCTCGCCGCCGGCGCCGTCGTCGCCATCGCGTCCGTCGTCTTCGCCGTCCTCTACGGCCAGACCCGCATCCTCTTCGCCATGTCCCGCGACGGCCTCGTCCCCAAGGTCTTCGCCAAGGTCAACCCGAAGACCGGCGCCCCCCGCGCCAACGTGGTGATCGTCTCCCTCTTCTGCGGCACCCTCGCCGCCTTCATCCCGCTGGGCAAGCTCGCCGACGCCACCAGCATCGGCACGCTCTTCGCCTTCGGCCTCGTCAACGTCGCCGTCGTCATCCTGCGCTACACCCGCCCGGACATGCCGCGCACCTTCAAGGTCGCGCTGTTCCCCGTCACCCCCATCCTGGGCCTCATCACCTGCGGCTACATGATGTTCAGCCTGGACACTCCGACGTGGGTGGTCTTCGGTGGCTGGATGGTCGCGGGCCTCGTGTTCTACTTCCTGTACGGCATCCGCCGCTCCCGACTGGCCACAGCAGAGAAGTGATCCACCCGCAGTGCGACTGAACGATCTCGACGAACGCATCGTGCACGCCCTCGCCGAGGACGCCCGCCGTTCCTACGCGGACATCGGCTCCGAGGTCGGACTCTCCGCCCCCGCGGTCAAGCGCCGCGTCGACCGGCTTCGGGCCGAAGGAGCCATCACCGGCTTCACGGTCCGCGTCGACCCCGCCGCGATGGGCTGGGAGACCGAGGGCTTCATCGAGATCTACTGTCGCCACAACACCTCGCCGGACGACATCCGGCGAGGGCTGGAGCGGTACCCCGAGGTGGTGTCCGCGTCGACCGTCACCGGCGACGCGGACGCCCTCGTCCAGGTCTTCGCCTCCGACATGAGGCACTTCGAACGCGTCCTGGAACGCATCGCGGGCGAACCCTTCGTGGAACGCACCAAGTCCGTCCTCGTCCTCTCCCCGCTGCTGCGCCGCTTCACCTCGGGCGCCCCGGCCTGATCCGCCCGCGCCGCCGCACCGGCCCCGCCGCCGGCTCCGTCCCCTCGGAGCGGGTCTGTCACCGGACCGTGTGAGGATCGGCGGCATGAAGATCCAGATCCGGCTGCCGGCCCTTCCGCGCACCTCGGTCCTCTACACCGACTGGGCCCGCGCGCACGACCCGGCGGCCGAAGCCGCCGCCGTCGCGCTGCTCGACGAGGCCCTCGGCGGCTTCCACGTCGCCCACGAGAAGCCCGGCCGCTTCCTGGACGGCCTGGAGCGGCGCGTACGCACCCTGGACCCCACCCACCTGCCCTGGTTCTGGGACACCATCGGCCACAGGCTGATCGACTGGCACCCGCGCTCCGCCGCCCGCGCCTACGCCCTGGCCCGCACGGCCGAACGCACCCACGCGCTCCCCGTCGACCCGGACCACCACCACGCCAACCTCCTCCTCTTCGCCCGCGCCGGCGCCCTGCCCGTCGCCGAGCTCGGCGGCCACCAGACCTGGCTCACCGCCACCCTGGACGGACCCGCCGCACACGAGGAGTACGTCGGCGTCCTCACCGCCTGGGCCGCCTCGCCGGCCGGACTCCCCGCCGACCTGGCCCGCCGCATCCGCCTCTCCGCCCGCGGCGCCGGGGCGGACCCCGCCGAGGAGGCCCGCGTCCTGGGCCTCGTCCTGGGCGCCGCCCGCGGCAAGGACGTCCCCGACCGGCTCCTCGACGCCGCCCGCGACCTGCTCGCCGCGCACCCCCCGGGCGACGACGTCAACGCCCTGCTCCTCGACCTGTTCCCCGAGACCCGCAACGACGCCTCCGGCTGGCTGCGGCTCCTGCTCGCCTGCGGCGCCGCCGACGCCGCGACCGCCGGACGCATCACCCCCGAGGGCGGCTTCGCCGCCTGGTTCGGGCAGTTCACCCGCCGCTACTCGCACCGCCCCGCCGGTGGCGGAGGCGTCCGCCGGCAGCCGATGCCCCCGGAACTGTTCGACCTGCTGACCCGCTTCGCCCCCCGGACCCGGGCGGCCGCCACGCCCCTGCGCCTCCACGAGGACCGCCACCAATGGCCCGGGCTGGACGCCGAACTGCTCGACGCCTGCCTCGCGGAGAACCTCCCCGTCGAGGACCCCGGCAGCGCCGTCGAGCTCGTCTTCCGCGACCCCGGGCCGCTGCGCGACCTGCGGGCCCTCGCCGCCGACCCCGTGTTCGGCCCACGACTCGAAGGCACCGTCCACGCCGGGCTGCGCACCGCCGGAACCGCCATCACCCGGCTCCCGCAGAACCCCGGCATCGCCGGCGAGGTCCGCAGCCGCATCGAGGACCTGCTCACCGCCCTGCGCGGCGGCGGCCTCGCCGCGGCCGACGAAGCCATGGACGAGCTGCACACCCTGCTCGACCGGCCCACCGCCCGCGCCCTCGACGGCATCGACGAAGCCCTCGGCGCCCTCGACCTGACCGGCCCCCTCGCCCGCGCCCTGCGGGCCGGACTCCCCGAGGAATGGGGCTGGCCCGCCCTGGACGACGCCGTGGCGGAACTCGGCGGACCGGACCGGGTCACCGGAGTCACCAGCACCTGGCCCCTCCTCACCGTCTTCGGACCCGACCGGGCCGTCACCGTCGACCACGCCGGCCCCCGCCACCGCTGCGCCTTCCGCCTGCCCGACGGCGCGACCTCCCACACCGTGCACCACGTCGGCGGAGAGTTCCTCGTCGCCTGGAGCACCACCCCCAAGGGCAGCTTCGGCGAGCACGCCTTCTGGGCCGACCGCCCCGACGAGGTCTTCGAACCCGAGGACAAGCTCGGCCTGCGCCGCTACGGCGGCATGATCCAGGGCGGCCTCGGCTACCACTTCGCCACCCCCGACGGCACCGGCCGCCACGACGGAACCCGCGTCCTGCGCCCCGGGGACCGCAGCGGGATGGGCTCCACCGATGTCCAGATGGGCGACGGCCAACGGTTCTGGGGCTCCGACGTCTTCCAGGGATGGAGCGGCTGGGCCCGCCTCGACCCCGTCACCGGCGCCCGCACCGCCGACCGGGTCCCGCCGGCCTTCCACACCGCCACCGGGCCCCCGCCCGGCACCGAACTCTTCGGCGACCTGCAAACCCTCGCCGCCATGCCCCCGGGCGCCCCCGCCTCACCCCTCGGTCAGGACGGCGCCCTCGTCGGGTTCCGCGTGCTGAACCACACCCCCCACCCCGGCCCCTCCCCCCGGGAGTTCCTCCTCGAAGGCGTCGACGGCCGCACCGCCCGGTACCGCACCGCGCGCTTCGGCCGCCGGCCCTGGGCGATCGTCCGGATGCCCCGGGGCGGCGAGGACGCCGTGCTCGCCGGTCAGGAGACCGTCCGCGCCCACGCCGCCGAGGACAACTCGCTGCTCTGGCAGGTCCACGGCTTCCCCGGCTCCGACCGGCGCCGCACCCCCGGCTTCGGCGACGCGGCCGGCCCCGTCCCGCCGCCCGCCTTCTGGCACTTCCTCACCCCGCGCGACGAGGCCTCCTCCACGACCCTGCGCACCGTCGACGACACCGCCGTACGGGAGCTGCTCGACGCCGCCCTGCGCGACGACCCGGCGCCCTCCCTGCCCTGCCCCCTCGACCCCCGCGTCGCCGAGGGCGTGGCCCGCGCCGCCCGACTCGCCGCCGACCTGCTGAGCCGCCGCCGCGAACTGACCCGGCGCGTCGCCCTGATGCGCGCCGAGCCCGCCGTCACCCTGACCGCCGAAGTCCCGGACACCGTCCTCACGCCCGCCCTGTACGGGCTCCTCGCCGAGCACCGCCGCCACCAGGGCCCCGTGCCCCAACCCCAGCCCGCCCTGCTCACCGCGGTCGCCGCCGACGGACGCCACCTGCGCCGGGAGATCGACGACGACACCCGCGCCCTCGCCCGGCCGGCCGACCCCGACGACTGGGAGGTCCTCGTCGGCGGCATCGGGGCCGTCGCCTGGCGGGCGGCCGTCGCCGGCACCCCCACCGCGGAACGCGAGGCCCTCGCCGCCCTGCTGGAGACCTGGAGCGGACAACCCTTCGCCGAGGCGGGCGGCGCCTGGCGCACCGGCCGGGCCGACCACACGGCCCTGGCCGCCCACCGCGCGGCCGGTCACACCCTGGCCTCCGGCGCCGTCCGCGGCGGGACGGCCCGGTTCCTCCAACGGGCCTGCGACCCGGCACCCGAGGGCGCCGAGGACTGCCGGACCTCCACCGTCACCGAGGACGACACCACCCGCCTGCCCCGCCTGCTCGAACTCCTCGCCGATCGCGGACCGGTCCCCGTCCCGCCCGCCGCGGTGGACACCTTCACCCGCCTGACCGGCGTACGGACCGCCGTGGCGGTCCTGGTCCTCGCCGGCTTCCCGGGCCGCGACCACCACGGCGAACACCTCACCCTGCTCGGCGCGGCCCCCTACAAGGTCAAGAAGCCCTTGATCGAGCAGTACGACGCCCTCAGCCGCGACCTCGGCGCGACCGGGAGGCGCACGGTGCTCGCGGCGGGCGTGCCCCGGGACCCCGCCGCGCTGTGGGAACCGGAAGGGGCCGTCGAGGCGGCGACCCGGATGGCGGCCGCCTGGACCGGCCTGCTGGGCGCCGCCGAACACGCCGACGAGGAGCTCGCCGCCGCACTGGACGCGGAGCTCGGCCTCGGCGACGCATGGGCCCGCGCCCTGCCCGCCGGCCGGGCCCCCGCCGAGGACCCCTTCGGCGAGGCCGGGTTCGTCCTCGTCGGCGACCGCGTCGGCGGCCTCGGCCTGCACCACGTGGGCCCCGACGGCGCGGCCGGCCGGGAAGTGAGGGCCACCGGGCCCGCCCACCGCACGGCGGCCTCCGTCATCACCTGGGCCCTCACGGAACTCCCCGTCGCGGATCCCGCCGCCACGGGCGCGCTCGCCCTGTACGAACGGCTGCGGGCCCAACTGGACGGACCCGACGCCCTCGTCCCCGTGGGCCGCTTCAAGGACCTGGCCCGTACGGCCGCCGCCGACCCGCTCTTCACCCCGTACCGCGGTCCGGTGCTGCCCTGCCCGCACCCGCTTGGGGAGCGCGTCACCGAGACCTCCACGGCCGTCGACGACGGACTGTTCGTGGTCGCCGTACCGGCGGGGAGCACCTTCGTCCGGGCCGCGGCCCTCGCCGACCCCGAGCGGCTGCTCCGGGCGGAACGGCTGGCCGCCGACGTGGACCGGCCCTGGCTGCTCACGGACCTGCGCGCACTGCGCGGTCTCCTGGAAGGGCTCGCCGGGCTCGCCGACCGCGCGGCCACCACACCCGTCCCCGCGGGCGGCTACGAGAACAACCCGGCCCTCGGCGTCCCCGATCTGGTCGCGCGCGCCGCGCGGACCCTCGGTACGGGCACGGACGCCGCCGCCCTGTACCTCCAACTGCTGACCCTCGCCCGGCCCACCGACCGCAACGTCCGCCGCTGGAACGGCTGGACGGCCACCCGGCACAAGGCCGCACAGGCGGAGCTGTCGGCGACCGGCCGCGTGGAGACCGCCAAGCGGGCCCGAGCGGGCCGCACGCTGTTCCTGCCGGGGCAGTGGACGGACCTCAAGGCCCCGCACCTTCCGCTGGAGAGCGCCAAACTGGCGGACCACCGGGTCTCCGCCTCGCTGAAGGACCTGCACGCCCCGCTCCTGCGGCTGTTGCCGCCGGCGCCGGTGCACGAGATGTTCGCCCGTGCCTGGGACCGGGCACACGCGTAGCAGGGCGGCCGGGGAAGTCGGTTCGGTGTGTGACCGGGCGGGCGTCACCGGCAGGGCTCACACGGGAGCCCGTACGGGAGTTCAGACGAGGGAGGGGCGGGCGGGGCGGCCGAGCATCGCGCGGCGCTCCTCCTCCGTCAACCCGCCCCACACCCCGAACGGTTCGCGGGTCTGCAACGCGTGCTCCAGACAGGCCGTCCGCACCGGGCAGGTCCCGCAGATCCGCTTCGCGGCCTCGTCCCGCTCCTCGCGCTCCTCACCGCGCTCGCCCGCGGGGTGGAAGAACGGGGCGGACCCCAGCTCCCGGCAGGCGGCGCGGGACTGCCAGTCCCAGTTGTGGTGCGCGGGTCCGGGCAGCCGGTGGACGTCGTTCATGACGGGGTTTCCTTTCCGTGGGTTGTCCTCCCGCGTGTGACCACTCGGAACCCACTGAAACCCGCCGTCGGGCGACGCCGCCCGATCGAGTCGATCGGAGGCGTTCGAGGGACGCGCCACGGGCACGGTCCGGCTGCTTCCACCGACGGAGCGGGGGCCCCGCCCGCACGGCCGGACCGGTCCGCCCGGCGCGAGTACGGGAGCGGGGCGGACGGACGAACGGCCTCTGATCCGCTGGGTGTTCACCGCCCCGGCCGGCCGTCCGCCGCCCACGCTCCCGTCCCGTCAGACGCTATGCCGGATCCCCGCGGCACTCAATGAAGGCCGTGTTAAGCCTTCGTTGCCGGATCGACGGGCCCGGGGCCGCCCGGAGTGCGCACACCGATGAAGACCGGTTCGCGGCGCAGGACGAAGCCCATGGACCGGTACAGCCGGACGGCGCCGGTGTTGGCCGCGGCCGCGTGCAGGAAGGGGCTGTCCCCGCGCTCCCGGACGACGGCGGCGACCGCCCGGACCAGGCGACCCGCCAGGCCCCTGCCACGGTGCTCGGGGTGCGTGCACACCGCGCTGATCTCCGCCCAGCCGGGCGGCCGCATGCGTTCCCCGGCCATCGCCACGAGCCGGCCCTCGTGCCGGATCCCGAGGTACGTGCCCAGTTCCACGGTGCGCGGCAGGAACGGCCCCGGCTCGGTCAGCCGCACCAGCTCCAGCATCTCCGGGACGTCGTCGGGCCCGAGCCGCACCGCCTCGGGCGCGGACTCGACGGCCACCGCCCGGCCGTCCAGTTGCACGCCCGGTATCGACGCGACGGTCTCCCAGCCCGGCGGCGGGGTCGGCAGCCCGGTCAGCCACACGACCTCGCCGGGCCCGGACAGCTCGGCGAGCGCCGCCCAGGAACGCGGGTCGTCCGGGTCCGCGAGCGCCGAGAACGGGTTGGCGTCGGGGAGGTAGCGGGCGGCCAGCCCGCCCACCGTGCCGGGAGTGCCGGACGGATCCTGGGGGGCGGCCCCGGCGAACTGGGCGAACCGGCGGTGGGTTCCGGTCAGGGCCGCCCAGACCGGATTGTCCAGCGGTGAGGGGGAGTTGTCGGTGGGCATGGGGTGCGGGGATCCTTCCGTCGGAGCGCGGGCCGCGGCGTCGGCCTTCTTGACGGCCCCCGCACGACGCCACGAGACTGCGGGGGACGGCCGTTGCCGTCAGCGCCCGCGACGGGCAGGTTATGCCCGGGCCCCGAGGAGCAGGTGACATGCGAGCGGTGGAGACGACCGGCACACCCGGCGCGGGGGCGTGGACCCCGCGGCGCTGGTGGCTGACCCGGCGCCTCCACATCGACCTGCTGCGCGTCTGCAGCGCCTTCGCCGCTCCGCCTCGCTGACCGACCGCACCCCTTCTCCGGCTCCCGTCGGGCTCCCGGGTCACGCCCTCCGCGTTCCGGCACCCGCCGGGTCGCGGGGCCGCCCGCGCCCGGTACTGGACCGGCTCGCGGCCCGGGCCACCGGCGGGCCCGGACGCGCCCCTGGTGCCCCGGTCGCGCCGGCGCGAAGGAGCACGCCACCCGGCGGGCCCGGACTGCCACCCGGTCGCGCACGTCCGGTCGCCCTGCGACGGGCGCGTCCCGACGGGGCGTGCCCCGGCCGGCCCCGGGGGTTCCGCCCGCCCGCGTCCGTCCGCCCGTCCGGTTCCGTTCCGACCTGCCCTGCCCGCTCGCCCGCCCGCGTGCGTCCGTGTCCGTCCCGCCCGATCCCCCCGCTGCGGCCCGCACCACCCGCACACCCGTCCGTGTCCGTCCCGCCACGTCCAGGTCCCCGCCACGTCCAGGCCCGCCCCGGTCAGGGGCAGGGCAACAGGAGATGTCGTCATGGTTCCGATGCTCATGCCCCGCACCGCCCCCGTGCCGGCTCCGCGCGGCCGGATCGGCTCCGGGTTCTCCCCGGCCCCGCACCGCTACCACCTGTACCTCTCCACCGGCTGTCCCCGCTCCCTGCGGGTCCGCACGGCCCTCGCCCTGCTGGGGCTGACCGGCTGCGTCGGCACCACCCTGCTCGGCCCGCCCGCCACCCACGCCGCCCTGCGCCGGGCCTACGAAGCCGCCGGGCACCACTACGACGGCGCCCTCGCCGTACCCGCCCTGTGCGACACCTGGAGCGGCCGTGTCGTCAGCAACCACACCCCCGACATCCTCGACGACCTCGCCGTCCGGCTCGCCGGCCGCCCCGACCTGAGCCCGCCCGTCCCCGCACGCCACGCCGAGGCCCTCCGGACCCTCCTCGACGGGGCCGCGCCGCCCGCCGGGCGGTCCGCCGCCCTGGACCTCATCGACCGCCGGCTCGCCCTGCACCCGTACGCTCTGGGGGACCGGCCGACCCTCGCCGACGTGGACCTGTGGGTCGCCCTCCTCGACCCGACCGTGCTGTCCGCCGCGGGGCCGCACGCCCGGTCCTACGCACGTCGGCTGCGGGCCCACCCGGCCTTCGGCGCGGCAGCCTGACCGGCGGGTTCGGCGACCTGCGGGCGTCCGGGGAGGGGCGCGCGCAACGAATCGCCGTACGGGCCGTCGAACGCGCAACGAATCGATGCGTCCAGCGCAACGGTGACGGCTTGTCGCGGTCGAACGCGCGAACGTACCGTGTTACGACCCCACCCCACCTGTCACAGAGGTACGCCCATGCCCCCGCTGCGCACCGCCCTCCTCCAGAGCTCCGGACGGCTCGGCGACACCGCCGAGAACCTGAAGGAGCTCGACGAGGTCGCGGCGCGCGCCGCACAGGGCGGGGCCGGGCTCCTCGTGACCTCGGAGATGTTCCTGACCGGCTACGCGCTGGACCTCCAGGACGTCCCCGGTCTCGCCGAAGCGGCCGACGGCCCGTCCGCCGTCGCCGTCGGCGAGATCGCCCGCCGCCACGGACTGGCCGTCCTGTACGGCTACCCGGAGCTGGCGGCCGACGGGGCGGTCTTCAACGCGGCGCAGCTCATCGGCCCCGACGGGACCGCGCTCGCGAACTACCGCAAGACCCACCTCTTCGGCGGCTTCGAGCGGGACGCCTTCACCCCCGGCGACGTCCCCGTCGTCCAGGCGGACCTGCACGGCCTCCGCGTCGGCATCATGATCTGCTACGACGTGGAGTTCCCCGAGAACGTCCGGGCGCACGCGCTCGCCGGAACGGACCTCCTCCTGGTTCCGACCGCGCAGATGCACCCGTTCCAGTTCGTCGCCGAACAGCTGGTCCCCGTCCGGGCCTTCGAGAACCAGATGTACATCGCGTACGTCAACCGGACCGGCCCCGAGGGCGAGTTCGAGTTCGTCGGCCTCAGCTGCCTCGCGAGTCCCGACGGGGTCACCCGCACCCGCGCCGGCCGCGGCCGGGAACTCGCCTTCGCGGAGGTCGACCCCGAGCTGCTGGCGGCCTCGCGCGAGACCAACCCGTACCTGCGCGACCGCCGTCCCGGGCTCTACGCCTCCCTCGTCTGACCTCCCCCTTTTTCTTCCCGCCCTGCCTGCTCAGCCCGCAAGGAGACGTACCCCCATGACGTCCACGGTGCCCACCACCGCCGTCCCGCACAGCGACGGCCAGCCCCCGATCACCATGTTCGGGCCGGACTTCCCGTACGCCTACGACGACTTCCTCGCCCACCCGGCGGGCCTGGGCCAGATACCGGCGACCGAGCTCGGCACCGAGGTCGCCGTCATCGGCGGCGGGCTGTCCGGCATCATCTCCGCCTACGAGCTGATGAAGATGGGCCTCAAGCCCGTCGTGTACGAGGCCGACCAGATCGGCGGCCGGCTGCGCACCGTCGGCTTCGAGGGCGCCGGCACCGAGGAGCTGACCGCGGAGATGGGCGCCATGCGCTTCCCGCCGTCCTCCACCGCGCTCCAGCACTACATCGACCTCGTCGGCCTCGTCACCGAGCCCTTCCCGAACCCGCTCGCCGAGGCCACCCCCTCGACGGTCGTCGACCTCAAGGGCGAGACCCACTACGCCGAGACCATCGCCGACCTCCCGCAGGTCTACCGCGACGTGGCCGCCGCGTGGAACGCCTGCCTCGACGAGGGCGCCGACTTCTCCGACATGAACACCGCGATGCGCGAGCGGGACGTCCCGCGCATCCGCGAGATCTGGGCGAAGCTCGTCGAGAAGCTCGACGACGAGACCTTCTACGGCTTCCTCTGCAAGTCCGAGGCCTTCCAGTCGTTCCGCAAGCGCGAGATCTTCGGCCAGGTCGGCTTCGGCACCGGAGGCTGGGACACCGACTTCCCGAACTCCATCCTGGAGATCCTCCGCGTCGTCTACACCGAGGCCGACGACCACCACCGCGGCATCGTCGGCGGCTCGCAGCAGCTCCCGCTGCGCCTGTGGGAGCGCGAGCCCGAGAAGATCGTCCACTGGGCCCAGGGGACCTCGCTGTCCACGCTGCACGACGGCACCCCGCGCCCGGCGGTCACCCGCCTCCACCGCACCGCCGGCAACCGGATCACGGTCACGGACGCGTCCGGCGACATCCGCACCTACCGCGCCGCGATCTTCACGGCCCAGTCCTGGATGCTGCTCTCCAAGATCGCCTGTGACGACACGCTGTTCCCGATCGACCACTGGACGGCGATCGAGCGCACCCACTACATGGAGTCCAGCAAGCTCTTCATCCCGGTCGACCGCCCCTTCTGGCTCGACAAGGCCGTCGACGACCAGGGGAACCCGACCGGCCGCGACGTCATGTCGATGACCCTGACGGACCGCATGACCCGCGGCACCTACCTGCTGGACAACGGCCCGGACAAGCCCGCCGTCATCTGCCTCTCGTACACCTGGTGCGACGACAGCCTGAAGTGGCTGCCGTTGTCCGCGAACGAGCGGATGGAGGTCATGCTGAAGTCCCTCGGCGAGATCTACCCCAAGGTCGACATCCGCCGCCACATCATCGGCAACCCGGTGACCGTGTCCTGGGAGAACGAGCCCTACTTCATGGGCGCGTTCAAGGCCAACCTGCCGGGCCACTACCGCTACCAGCGGCGCCTGTTCACCCACTTCATACAGGACCGCCTCCCCGAGGACAAGCGCGGCATCTTCCTCGCGGGCGACGACATCTCCTGGACGGCCGGCTGGGCCGAGGGCGCCGTCCAGACCGCCCTGAACGCGGTGTGGGGCGTCATGCACCACCTCGGCGGCTCCACGGACGCCACGAACCCGGGCCCGGGCGACGTCTACGACGAGATCTCCCCGGTCGAACTCCCGGAGGACTGACCCTCCCGGCACCACCCATGACATCGGGCCGCCCCCACGCCGTGCGCGTGGGGGCGGCCCGATGCCGTGCTCAGTCCTGGGGCGGGGTGTGACTGTCGATGCCGGCGAGGATCCTTCCCGACAATTGCAGCGCGAATTCGATGGCTCCGCGCTCGAACCGGGAGGGGTTCTTGACGAAGGTCTCTCGGCCCAGGTCGGAGGTGAACCGGTCCTCGGGGATCCGGTCGCCGTCCTCCGGTAGGAATTTCGCGACCTCCTCCAGTGCGGCGTGGGCGTGCGCCGCGGCCGGCCGGTACAGGTGGTGCGTCTCGCGCGGCGTGTTCAGGAGCTGTTGACCGGAATCAGCTGCCATCCGGTCGCTGACCCACAGGAACTCGCCGGGGTCGATGATCTGCGAGGGCTCGGGTCCGCCGAAGGCGGGCGGGGAAACGGGCCGGTCGTCGTTCATCGAGAACGCGTACGAGCGCGTGCGGCCGCACTGCGGACAGGTGCCCTCGTAGACGTCGACGAGGAGGCCTTCGCGATCCTCCAGCCGGTGCTGCCGATCGAACGCTGTCGCGCCGCACACACAGGCACGCAGGTCCATGTAGAGGTGCGCTTCCTGGGCCGAGCGAGCGATCAACATGCCATGATCATACGCGTGTCGGGGTGTTGAACGGGGAGATCAGTGGAGCTGCGTACCAGTGAGGCCGAGCTGTCGGCCGCGGCCGAGAGCGCACTGCCGAGGGTGCTGGCGGATCTGTACGCCGACCGGTTG
The DNA here is from genome assembly GCF_055595445.1 of Streptomyces sp. NPDC040432. Lineage (NCBI taxonomy): Bacteria > Bacillati > Actinomycetota > Actinomycetes > Kitasatosporales > Streptomycetaceae > Streptomyces > Streptomyces sp. NPDC040432. Next base: position 33,016 of record NZ_JBVIVP010000032.1, read on the forward strand.
CGGAGCGGCTCCTTCGTGGAGGAGGACGGTCGGCGCTTCTTCCGGCTGAGCGACCCGGTGGGCAAGCCGATCGAGCTGCGCCTGGACACAGCCGCGCTGCCGCGGCCCCTGGTGGCCCGCTCCTTCACGAACACGACGACCGACCGATACGTCATCCAGCTCGCCGAAACCCTGCCGACGGAGCGGGGCGGTCAGGTCCTGGCCCGCGAGTTGGCCGAGGTGCTCGCAGTACGGGAACGGGCTGCCGGCGGAGGGACGGCCCCGCTGGAGGACCTCCTGGCCGCCGGCGTCGCACTGCCCAGGGACCTGGAGTTGTCCGAGGCCGACCGAGGTCGGGTGGGGGAGTTCGACTACCTGGCGGCTCGCATGAGCGACGAGGAATTGTTGGCTCCGGAGCGGCGCGAGGCCCGCAACCTCCTCTCGGCCCTCGTCGACGATGCGGGTCTGCGGCCGCTGGGGCCTGCCGATGACGCGGTACGACGTGCCGACGAACTGTTCGCGGCCGACGTACGTTTCCGGACGACCCTTCCCCATCTGCGGGGGGACACCTACACCGCGCTGGCCGAACTCGCCCTGCCCATGGAGCGGCTGAGTCCCGCCGATGCGGCAGCGCTGGCCGACGTCCGGGCGGCGCGTGCCGATCAGGAGCGGGTTGCGGAGGCCGCCCTGGGCGCTTTCCCCATGGCGGGGTTGCGGCCCGACGGGACGCCCGTGCCGCGCGAGGAGCTCGGTTCGGTCACGGTGGAGGCCGCTCGGCAGCGGACCGAACTCAGCAGTCGGACGCTGGCCGCGGTGCGGGAGCAGCAGGCGGCGCTGCCCGAAGGCCGGTACCCGGAGTTCCCGATCATGATCGGCGGTGGCGCCGCGCTCGCGGGGCGGGATCCGGAAGCACTCCTCGTCGACGCGCGCGGACGCTGGCACGTGGACCCCATCAGGGCGATCGTCCAGTCCGCCGACCAGGTACGCCACCTGCGCCAGAGCGGGTTCGGCGACCCGTACCAGTTCGCCGACGCGCAGGAGCGGGTGCCGCTGTCCGCGCTCCAGCTCTGGGAGGACACCGCGGCGGCCCGTGGTCCGCTCATCGACGGACGGGCCGAGCTGAGCGTCAGCCCCGAGGGCCGCCTGATCGCCGAGATCGTTCCCGCCGACGGTTCGGCCCCGGTCAGGGTCGAGGTGAAGGGCTCCCCACTGATCGCCACCGGTATCCCGCCCGAGATCGTTCCCGGAGCCAACCGTCGGGTGCCGACCGTACGGGAGGCGACCGACGCCTTCGCGGAGGTGCTGTCCGAGGTCGGTACGCCCGAGGCGATGGCTGCTCGTGACCGGCTCACGGCCCTGCCCGAGGGCGAGGGGCGCGCCGCCGCGGTCCTGGGGGTGCTCGCGCACCCACCCGTGTTCGAGGCCCTCCGCGTCGGGGAGGACACGCGCGGCGCGGAGGCCACGGAGAAGATCGCGGGGGCGACGGAGACGCTCCGTGCGATCGCGGCCTGGGAGCGGGCCGCCGCCCTCGCGCCGGGCCGGGTGCTCATGGGCGACGAGGTCGGGGACGGCGACTACGATCCCTTCGCGGCCACGGACTGGGTCATCGCCGGGGTCGGTGGTGCGGCCATCGCCAACGCGGAGATCATCCTGGAGGCCAACCCGCGGGCCCGGGTCCACATGGTCGGCAAGGACGCGCCGTTCGTGCTGCACAACGACGCCCAGTACACCGCCCTGCGTCGCAAGCACGATGCCGAATGGGGTGGTGACGGCCGGCTCACGACGTACGGCGGGCGCTACCTCGGGGCGGTCGGCACGGTGTCCGCGTCGGATGAGGAAGGCGGCGTCCGCCTCGCGGCCCTCGACAGCGCGGGCAACCCGACCGGCGTCGAGGGCGACGCCTACGTGGCGTGCCTCGGCCGCATCTCCCGCCTTCCCACCGCACTCGACGCCGTGGAAGCGCAGGTGCGGGCAACGGGCGGCCGGGTGCAGGGGGAGTTGATCTTCGATGCCGACCGCCAGTACCTCGGATACCGACTCGACTTCGAGACGGACCAACGGCGGTTCTCGGTCGACGTGACCGGCGCGGCGTCCCGCCTGCTGCCCGGCAACGTGTTCGACGCCGACGACGTGGCCCGCCTCGCCCTCGTCGACGCCAAGACGGCACCGCCCGAGAGCGGCAACGTCGCCCCCGGCTTCATGGCCACCGCCCTCCAGGGCTCCCACCTCGCCAGGCACCGGGCCACGGGGGTACCGCCCGGGTACGCCACCCCCAACGACGCCGCGCGCGGAGCCGAGGGCGTCACCCGCTCGTTCGGGGCCTGGGTGGGCAGCGACATGGGTCGGGAGCTGGCCGCCTCGAACCACCCGCGCGTCAAGGCCTTCCGCGAGGCCTGGCAGCGGCTTCCCCCGCACGACCTGCCCGCGGGGCCCGGCGCGGCCGCGGCCCCGTACGCGGCGGTCGCCGAACGGGCGTCGGCCGCCGCGGCGGCGGCCTCCTCCTCGGGGCGCTTCGCACCCGAGGACGTCAGGGCCCTGCACGCCGTGGCGCAGCGGGCCGGGGCCCATTCCGAGCGGCTCTCGGCGACCGGGCCCGGGCCGTCCCCCACGCGGAGGGGAGCTGCGGGCCCCCGGGCGGCGGCGCCCGCGCCCCGCGTGGCCGCGCCGCCGACGTCCTCGCCCCGGGGTCCGAGCCTGTCGACCTGATCGGCGTCCGGTCCGCCGGGGCGACCGCTCATGGCGCCGGCGCCTGCGTCGCACGACGGGGGCGCCTCCGGTCCTCGGTCACCGGAGGGCCGGGGCCCACAGGGTGCGCCGGGGGCTCGTGGCGGTCGGCGTCAGAAGGCAGCGGCCCACCAGGCCGACGCCCGCGTCGAGGGACTCGCGGAACTCCTCGGCCAGGTCCGGGGCGCGGCGCAGCGTCCACAGCAGCCGGGCCGCCGACCACGCGCCGTCGCGGGCGCGTTCCAGGCTCCAGGAGCCGAGCAGGTGCGTCAGCGGGTCGGCGACCTCCAGCAGGTCCGGGCCGGGCATCAGGTCCTCCCGGATCTGCTCCTCCAGCGCCACCAGGGTGTCCCCGACCCGGTCGAAGTCGGCCTCCAGGGCGGCCGGCGGGCAGTCCAGCGCCCGGCACGTCGACACCACCGCCAGCGCCAGGTCGTGGCCGATGTGCGCGTTGATCCCGGCCAGCGCGTGCTGGAGCGGACGCACGCCCGGGTGGCGGCGGTACTGGAGCAGCGGCCGCCAACAGGCCGGTGCCCGGTCCGCCTCCACCGCCGTCAGGTAGCGCTCGGCGAACCGTACGCTCAGGGTCCGCGCGGTCCGGGGTGCGGGGAACTCCCCGCGTTCGATGCGGTGGTGCAGGGTCTGCGTCACCGTCAGGTAGACCCGGTTGAAGACGGCGACGCCGTCCTGCGCGGGGAGCCGCTCGTCGAGGGCGCGCATCCGCGCGAGTACCGCTTCCATGGGAGGCAGCGTCGCAGCCCGGGAGAGCCGTGGGGGGAACTTGGCCGTGGGCTTCCCCGGTTCGGGCGAAACTCCGTCAACCCCGCTTGTCGCCGGAGTCGTCGGCGGCGCCGGAAGAGCCCTCGTCGTACGCCGAGGTGCCCGAGTCCAGCAGCGGTTCCTGTGTCTTCAGGTGGGCCGGGGCGAAGTAGCGCAGCGCGTGGTAGCCGGTGATCACCACGATGGTGCCGAGGGCGATGCCACCCAGCTCGAAGCTGTCGGTGATCTGCAACGTGACCCCGCCCACACCGATGATGATGCCCGCGGCGGCCGGCACCAGGTTCAGCGGATTGCGCAGGTCGACGCGGCCGTTGAGCCAGATCTGGGCGCCGAGCAGGCCGATCATGCCGTAGAGGATCACGGTGATGCCGCCCAGCACCCCGCCCGGGATCGCGGCGACGACGGCGCCGAACTTGGGGCACAGGCCGAAGAGCAGCGCGAACCCGGCCGCCGCCCAGTAGGCCGCGGTGGAGTAGACGCGGGTGGCGGCCATGACCCCGATGTTCTCGGAGTAGGTGGTGTTCGGCGGGCCGCCGACCGCCGTGGAGAGCATCGACGCGGCGCCGTCCGCCGCGATGGCGGTGCCGAGCTTGTCGTCGAGGGGGTCCCCGGTCATCTCGCCGACGGCCTTGATGTGCCCGGCGTTCTCGGCGACCAGCGCGATCACGACCGGCAGCGCGATCAGGATCGCCGACCATTCGAAGGCCGGCGCGTGGAAGGACGGCAGCCCGATCCACTCGGCCTTGCCGACCCCGGACAGGTCGAGGCGCCAGTGGTCGACCGCCTCCGGACCGCCCGCCGGCGAGTGGATCCGGCCGAAGAGCAGGTCGAAGAGCCAGGAGATCGCGTACCCGAAGACCAGCCCGAGGAAGATCGCGATGCGCGACCAGAAGCCGCGCAGGCACACCACCGCGAGGCCGGTGAACAGCATGGTCAGCAACGCCGTCCACTGGTCCTGGGGCCAGTACGTCGCGGCCGTGACCGGCGCCAGGTTGAAGCCGATCAGCATGACGACCGCGCCCGTCACCACCGGGGGCATGGCCGCGTGGATGATCCGCGCGCCGAACCGCTGGACGGCCAGGCCCACCAGGAACAGCGCGGCACCGACCACGAACACCGCGCCCGTGACGACGGCGCTGTCACCGCCGCCCGCCCGGATCGCCGCCGCGACGCCCACGAAGGAGAGCGAGCAGCCGAGGTAGGAAGGGACCCTGCCGCGCGTGGCGAGCAGGAAGATGGCCGTCGCGACGCCGGACATCATGATGGCCAGGTTCGGATCCAGGCCCATGAGGACCGGGGCGACGAAGCTCGCGCCGAACATCGCCACGACGTGCTGGGCCCCGAGCCCGGCGGTGCGCGGCCACGACAGCCGCTCGTCCGGCCGTACCACCGCGCCGGGGGCGGGGGTCCGCCCGTCTCCGTGCAGGGTCCAGCCCACGCCGAAGCCCATGTTCCACCACTTCCGTTCCTGCGGCCCGTCAAGCATCCTGGCGGTCCGCCGCTCGCTCACCGCGGCGCGCCAGCCGCCATATTACGGTCCGATAGGTGCGGGTTCGTCCCGATTGACGGGATCGGCAGGGCCCACCGCCCGCTTCGTGCGCAGGACGCCGGCCCCCAGGACCAACGCGAAGGCCAGCAGCGTGACCAGCCCGAACGACACCACCAGCGAGGTCGCGTCGGCCACCGCGCCGATCGCCGAGGGCGCGATCAGCCCCGAGGTGTAGGTGATCGTGGCGACGCCCGCGATGGCCTGGGCCGGCGCCGGCCCGCTGCGGCCCGCCGCCGCGAAGGCCAGCGGAACCACCACCGCGATGCCCAGTCCGATCAGCGCGAAGCCGGCCAGGGCGCCCGCCGGATGCCGGACCGCGACCACCAACACTCCGCCCAGAGTGGCCAGTACGCCTCCCGCCCGGACGGTGCGCACCGCCCCGAACCGGTCCACGACCCGGTCCCCGACGAGCCGTGCCACGGCCATGGTCAGCGCGAAGGCCGTGGTGGAGACGGCGGCCAGGCCCGCGTCCGTTTCCAGGACGTCCCGCAGGTACACCGCGGACCAGTCCAGGCTCGCCCCCTCGGCGAAGACCGCGCAGAAGCCGATGGCGCCGATCAGGAGGGCGGACTTCGGCGGCAGGGTGAAGTGCGGCGGCGCCTCCGCCTCCTGATCCCCCTTCAGGTCCAGCACGCCCCGGACGGCGACCAGCCCGGCCGCGGTCAGGGCCAGTGCGACCACCGCGTGATGCAGCCGGGCGTCGGCCCCCAGGTGCGCGGCGACCGTTCCGGCGGCCGAACCGAGCAGCGCGCCCACGCTCCACATGCCGTGCAACGAGGACATGATCGAGCGGCCGAGCCGGTTCTCGGTCTCCACGCCGAGCGCGTTCATCGCCACGTCCGACATGCCTGCGGTGGCCCCGTACACGAAGAGCGCCGCGCACAGCGCGACCAGGTTGGGGGCGAGGGCGGGCAGGACCAGGGACAGGGTCCACAGGCAGAGCAGCCCGCGCAGGGCGGTGCGCGCGCCGAACCGGTGGTTGATCCGCCCGGCCAGTGGCATCGCCAGCGCCGCGCCCAGGGCGGGGAAGGCGAGGGCGAGGCCCAGGGTGCCCGAGCCGAGCTGGGCGTGGTCCTGGATCCACGGGATGCGGGTGGCGAAGGAGCCGGTCACGGCGCCGTGCGTGCAGAACACGGCGGCGATCGCGAAACGGGCGTGGCGCAGCCGCGCCGGGCTGAGGTCGGTGTCCCCGGTCATGGACGTAAACTATCAGGGACCCTTCCTGATGGTTAGTGCCGTGAACCTCCCTAAGATGGGCGCCGTGACCCCTGCCAAGGCGCTGACGACCGCCGCCGCCCCGTCCCCCGCCTCGCCGAGCACGGCCCGGGCCATGAACGACCGGCTCGCGCTGGAACTCCTCCAGGCCGAGGGGCCGCTGACGGCGGCCCAGCTCAAGCAGCTGACCGGCCTGTCCCGGCCCTCCGTCGCCGACCTCGTCGAGCGGCTCGCCGGCGCGGGGCTGATCGAGGTGGTGGGGGAGTCGGGCGAGCAGCGGCGCGGCCCGAACGCCCGCCTGTACGGGATCGTCGCCCGCCGGGCCCACCTCGCCGCGCTGGACGTACGGACGGACAGCGCGACGGCGGTGGTCACCGACCTGCTGGGGCAACCCCTCGCCCGGGCGGCCCTGCCGGTCGACGCCGTCGAGGAGGCGGTGGCGCGGCTGGAGGCCCTGACGCGCGAGGCGGGCGCCGAACGGCTCCACACCGTCGTCGTCGGAGCGCCGGGTCTGGTCGCGCCGGCCAGCGGTGAGCTCGGCGACACCATCGGGCTGCCGTCCTGGCACCGGGACCTCGTGACGACCCTCCAACTGCGGCTGCCGGCCAAGGTGCTGGTGGAGAACGAGACCAACCTGGCGGCCCTGGCGGAACAGCGCGTCGGCGCCGCCCGCGACCTGGACTCCTTCGTCCTGCTGTGGCTCGGCGCCGGGGTGGGCGCCGCCGTCGTGCTGGACGGACGGCTGCGCCGGGGCGCCTCCGGCGGGGCCGGCGAGATCGGCTTCCTTCCCGTTCCCGGCACCGCCGGGCTGCCCTCCGCCGGCGACTGCGGCGGTGGCTTCCACGCCCTGGCGGGGCGCGCCGGCGTGGCGGCCCTCGCGGCGGAACACGGCTTCACCGGACCGGTGGACGAGGCCGTCGCCGGGGCCGCGGGGGAGCCCTTCCTCGACGCCCTCGCCGAACGGCTCGCGCTCGGCGCGGCGGCCGTCGCCGCGATCCTCGACCCGGGCTGCGTGGTGCTCGGCGGCGAGCTGGGGCGGGCGGGCGGCGCCCCCCTCGCCGCCCGCGTCGAGCGCCGCCTCGCGGGGCTGACGCCCGTCCCGACGACGGTCCGCGCCACCGCCCTCGGCGGACCGGCCGTCATGGAGGGGGCCCTGCTGGCCGCCCGCGAAGCCGCCCAGACGATCCTCTTCGGCACCTGACGGCCTCCGACGCGGCCCCGCCGACCGGCCTTCGGCCCGATTCGGTCGAGTGGCTCGGTGGGGTGCGACCGGGGCTTCCCATGGGGTCCGGTCGAGCGGCTCGGTGCCTGGCGGCGGGGCCTCCGGCGGGTTCCCGCCCAGCGGCTCCGCACGGCGGCGCCGACAAACTCCGGCGCCGCCCCGCCGCCCCGCCGCCCCGCCGCCCCGCCGCCCCGCCGCCCCGCCGCCCCGCCGGCCGTCCCCGGTCAGCCCCGCCCGCGCAGGAGGTGCTCGGCGAAGGTGGTTCGGCCCACCGCGTGCGCCGGGGCGAGGTTGCCGCCTTCACGGAAGGCGGCGTACGTCTTCCCGGCCAGCGGGACCGTGACCACCCGGCGGCGGCGCCCGGTCGCCGTGAGGCGGGCGCGGCCCAGCTCCGCCAGGCCGCGGACCTCGGGGCCACCCATGTCCGGGACCCGGCCCGCGGGGCGGGGGACCGCCAGGTCCGCGAGCCGGTCCGCGACCTCGGCCGCGGAGATCGGCTGCACCCGTACACCCCTCGGCAGCAGGACCACCGGCAGCTTCGCCGCGGCGTCCACCAACTGCGCCACCAGGTCGTGGAACTGGGTGGTCCGCAGGATCGTGATCCCGAGCCCGGAGGCCTCCAGCAGCCGCTCCACCGCGAGCTTCGACCGGTAGTAGCCGAGCGGCACCACGTCCACGCCGACGATCGAGATGTACACGAGGTTGGTGACGCCGCCCGCCCGCCGGGCCGCCGCGACCAGGTTCCGGGCGGCCGTTTCGTCGCCCCCGCGCGGACTGCTCGCGCAGTGCACGACCACGTCGACGCCGGCCATCGCCGCGTCCAGCCCCCGGCCGTCCCGCAGGTCGACCGGGAAGTCCCGGGCGTGCCGGCTCAGCGCCCGGACCTCGTGGCCCCGGTCCCGCAGTCGCTCCACGACGAGGGCCCCGAGGTTCCCGGTGCCTCCGGTGACGAGGATCGTGCTCATGGTGTGTCCGTCCTTCCCGAGGGGTGCGTACACCAGTGGGACAGAACGGCCCCGCCGAACGTGACAGCCCCGCGGGAGGAACCCGGAAAGGGCCCCGCACGCACGAGGACCCGGTGGCCGCCGGGCCACCGGGTCTCGCGCACGGTGTGTCAGTGGTGCTCAGGCACCGGGTGTCAGCAGGCGCCCTGGTCCTTCCAGACGCCCCACTCGCCGGTGGTGCCGGGAGCCTCGTTCTGCGTCCACCACTGGGCCTTCCAGTTGCGGCCGTTGTGGGAGACGAGGCTTCCGCTGTTGTACACCTGGCCGGCCACGTACGCCGGGTTGGTGCAGGTGCCGCCCGGCGGGGTCGTCGGAGGCGTGGTGGGCGGCGTGGTCGGGGGAGTCGTGGGCGGGGTGGTCGGGGGAGTGGTCGGAGGCTGCGTGCCGCCGGGCTCCACGACCGTGGTGCCGCGCGCCAGGTCCCCGGCGAAGGCGTACGTCGTGCCGGAGATGTTCACCGTCCAGTTGGACGGGGTGGACACCGGCAGGTAGTAGTTGAAGGCCAGGTCGACCGAGGCGCCCGGGGCGAGCGACTGCCACGCCGGGAGCTTCAGCGAGACGCGGTGGAAGTCGCCCTTCAGACCGCCCACGTTGCTGCCGGTGTGGTCGCTCTTGATCACCTTGGTGCCGAAGCCCGACTGGTCCGAGGCGTTGCTCGGGGCGGCCGTCGCGTAGTCGAACTGGAACTCGGTGCCGCCGGGCAGCGCCGACTTCGTGTTGTTGGTGATCTTGACCTTCGGGGTGAGCGGGTAGTTGGAGTCGCCGAGCTTGAACTCGGTGAACTCCGCCTTCACGTCCACGGCCTGCGTCGGCAGCGCGGTGTTGGACTTCGTCGCGCCGTACGGCGTCGCCGCCTTGAACTTGTCGTACATCAGCGTGGTGAGGGTGTCACCGATCTCGTACTGGCCCTTGGCGGCGTTCCAGCCGTAGTCGCCCGCCATCTCCCAGACCATGGTGCCGCCGATGCCGCGGTTGACCACGTAGTCCGCCTTCGCGGCGACCGACTGCTCGTCCTCGGTGGACAGGAAGACCTTCTTCTGCGCGTTCCACAGCCACGGCGCGACCAGCGTCGAGTCGTACTTGCGGGCGTAGGTGCCGGTCAGCGTGGTGTTCGCCGGGAATCCGTACTTGGTGACGTAGTCGCCGACGATCCCCTTCTCCAGGTTCTTGGCGTGCCACATCGGGTTGGAGCCCGCCGGGGACTCGACCCCGTTGGTGTCCTTGTCGTGCCACAGGTTGTCGATGCCGGTCGCGCCGTCACCGCACTTGGTCAGACCCGCGCCGGCCGGGCAGGTGGTCGCGGAGGCCTTGCCCCAGAGCCCGTCGGTGCCGCCCTGGACGTTCTTGTGACCGCGGGTGTAGTACGGCAGGCCGATGTTGATGCGGCCGGCCGGCATCGAGCCGCGGAAGTAGTGGTAGGCCCAGTCGGTGTTGAGGTAGCCGATGCCGCCGTACTGCGAGCTGCCGTAGACGTTCGCGGCGGCCAGCTCGCCGTCCTTGCCGTCGTCGAACAGCGAGGCGTTCGGGCCGACGTACTCGTTCCAGGCGCCGTGCAGGTCGTAGGACATGATGTTGACGTAGTCCAGGTACTTCTGCATCTGGAACGTCTCCATGCCCCGCAGCAGGTAGCCGGAGGAGGGGGCGGCGACGGTCAGCATGTAGTGCTTGCCGTCGGCGGCGCCGGCCCGGTCGAGCTTCTCGCGCAGGCTCTTCATCAGGGCGTCGTAACCCTTGACGAGGCCCGCGCGGCGGGCGTTGGCGAGCTGCCAGTCGAGCGGGTTGCCCGCGTCCTTCATCGTGGTCGGGTACTCGTAGTCGATGTCGACGCCGTTGAACCCGTACTTGCGGATGAAGTCGACGGAGGAGTTCGCGAAGGTGTCGATGCCGGCCTGGTTCACCGAGCCGTCGGCGTTGGTGGCCATCGAGTAGAAGCCGCCGGAGTTGACCCGGTTGCCGTCGTCCCCGAAGTACCCGCCGGTCTCGGCCCAACCGCCGACCGAGATGAGCGTCTTGACGTTCGGGTACTGCTTCTTGAACTTCGTCAGCTGGTTGAAGTGCCCCTTGTAGGGGAGCGACGGGTCCATCTCCGCGCCCGCGACGCCCGGCCAGGTCATCCCGGTGGCCGCGTTGTTCGCGTTGTCCGCGCCGACGGAGATCTTGTTGTCGGAACCGACGTGCGCGAAGGCGTAGTTGATGTGGGTGATCTTCGACCACGGGATGTTGTTGGCGAGGTAGGCGGGCGTGCCGTCCTTGCCGGTGCGCCAGCCGGTGAAGTAGCCGATGACGCGGCGCTGGTGGTCGGCGCCCATCTTCTCGCGGCCTTCGGAGTCGTAGACCGAGCAGTACGGGACGTCGACCCCGGGGGTCTTGTACAGCCCGTCGGGGCGACAGCTCTCGTTGTCGGCGGCGTGCGAGACGCCTGCGGAGAGCCCGCCTACCAGCAGGCCGGCGATGACGGCGCCGGATGCCAGCAGCATCGCTCTCGTACGGGTGGGGGACAGCATTGTGCCTCCTGGGGAGGGGAGGATGGCAGGACACCACGTGCAGCAACAAGCAGAAAAATGACGCTGGTTGGCCTGGGACGTGCGCACGTCGGCAGGGCCGGCTCCCCGGGAGGATGAAGGGAACGTTAAGAGGACTAGACCAACCCGTCAATAGGTCTGGACCAAAGGGTGTGCGGAGTGCCGGCCCGGCCCGTCCGGGGCGCGGGCGCCGTGCCGGCGGGGCGCGGGCGCGGCGCCGGCGAGAGGCGGGTACGGCGCCGGCGACGTGTGCCCGGCGGCGCTGCCGGAGGGGCTGCACGACATGAGCCGCCACCGCTCAAGAACGGCTTGTTTGTGACCCAGGCCACAGCGATTCACTCGCATGGCCTCGGATCACCCGTGGCACACTGGCCCTAGTACCAGTAGCAGCGCACTCCGGGGTCGGTGTAATTCCGAACCGGCGGTTATAGTCCGCGACCCGTCCGCATCCAGCGGCCGGTTGACCAGGTGAAATTCCTGGACCGACGGTTAAAGTCCGGATGGGAGGCAGTGCGCGGCGGGCCAGTGACCGGTACGCCGCCGTCGGCGGTCCATCGGCGTATCCCAGCGGATACGTCTCGAAACGGACCGTATTTCCGGCCCCGGCGTTCCCGCGTCCGCTACCCGCTTCATCTGTCGTTTCCCGACAGGCCCCGGAGTCCGTGCCCGATGAGGCAGGAGGATCCGGTGGCGACACACGCCGCGCAGGCAGTACCCGACCCGAGCGCCACCGCCATGCGCCGGGCCATCGAGCTCGCCGCCCGCGGGCTCGGCTCCACCAGCCCCAACCCCGTCGTCGGCTGCGTCATCACCGACCCCGCCGGCAACGTCGTCGGGGAGGGCTGGCACCGGCGCGCCGGCGGCCCGCACGCCGAGGTCCACGCCCTGCGCGCCGCAGGCGACGCCGCCCGCGGCGGCACCGCCTACGTCACCCTCGAACCCTGCAACCACACCGGCCGCACGGGCCCCTGCGCCCAGGCCCTCGTCGAAGCCGGCGTCGCCCGCGTGGTCTACGCCGTCCCCGACCCGAACCCGCAGGCCAGTGGCGGCGGCGACACCCTGCGCGCCGCCGGTATCGACACCGAGGCCGGCTTCCTCGCGGACGAGGCCGAGGAGGGCAACGCCGCCTGGCTGACCTCCGTACGCCTCGGCCGCCCCCACGTCCTGTGGAAGTACGCCGCCACCCTCGACGGCCGCACCGCCGCCGCCGACGGCACCAGCCGCTGGATCACCTGCGCCGAGTCCCGCGCCGACGTCCACCGGCTGCGCGCCGAGGCCGACGCCGTCGTCGTCGGCGCCGGAACCCTGCGCGCCGACGACCCGCACCTCGCCGTGCGGGGCGTCGAGGGCGCGGTCCAGCCGCTGCGGGTCGTCCTCGACACCCACGCGGGCGTCCGGCCCGCCGCCCGCGTCCTCGACGACGCCGCCCCGACCCTGATCGCCGTCGGGAAGGACGCCGACACCGGGCACCTGCCCGGCGTGGACGTGGTCCGGCTGCCCCACGACGGGCGCGGGCTGTCGATCGAGGCCCTCCTCGCCGAACTGCACGCGCGCGGCGTGCGCTCCGTCCTCCTCGAAGGCGGCTCCACCCTGGCGGGCGCCTTCGTCGCCGCCGGGGCCGTCGACAAGGTCGTCGGCTACCTCGCCCCCGTCCTCCTCGGGGCCGGCCCCGCCGCCCTCGCCGACGCCGGGATCACGACCATCACCGAGGCCCTGCGGCTCACCCTCACCGGTACCACCCGCCTCGGCACGGACATCCGCATCACCGCCACACCCACCCACCCCTCCCGCCCCACCGCCCCCAAGGAGCACTGAGTGTTCACCGGAATCGTCGAAGAACTGGGCGAGGTCACCGCCGTCGAGCCGCTCGCCGAAGCCTCCCGCTTCCGCCTGCGCGGCCCCGTCGTGACCGAGGGCGCCAAGCACGGCGACTCGATCGCCGTCAACGGCGTCTGCCTGACCGTCGTGGAGACCGCCGACGGCGAGTTCACCGCCGACGTCATGCAGGAGACCCTGAACCGCTCCAGCCTCGGATCCCTCGTCCAGGGCTCCCGGGTCAACCTGGAGCGCCCGATGGCCCTCGGCGGACGCCTGGGCGGCCACCTGGTCCAGGGGCACGTGGACGGCACCGGCGAGATCCTCTCCCGCACCCCCTCCGAGCACTGGGAACTCGTCAAGGTCGCCCTCCCGGCGCACCTGACGCGGTACGTCGTGGAGAAGGGCTCGATCACCGTCGACGGCGTCAGCCTCACCGTCGTCGAGGCCGCCGCGGACCACTTCACCATCAGCCTCATCCCCACCACCCTCGGGCTGACCACCCTGGGCATCAAGCAGCCCGGCGACCGGGTCAACCTGGAGGTCGACGTCCTCGCCAAGTACGTCGAACGCCTCCTGGCCGCCGGCGTCGACCCGCTCCACGGCGAGGGGGAGCAGCGGTGAGCGCCCTGACCTGGCTCAACGCGGAGGCCTTCGAGGTCTTCGGCCAGAAGGTCATCTGGTCCGACATGATCGGCAACCTGATGGGCCTGGCCGCCCTCGCCCTCGGCTGGCGGCGCTCCATATGGACCTGGCCCGCCCAGCTCCTCTCCGGCCTGATCCTGGTGGCCGCCTACGCCTCCGCGCAGCTCGCGGGCGGCATCGGCAAGCAGCTCCTGGTGATCTCCGTCGCGATCTGGGGCTGGCGCGCCTGGCAGCTCGGCCGGCAGAAGGCCCAGGACGGGTCGATCGCCGTGCGCACCGCCACCTGGAAGGAGCGCGGCCTGCTCCTCGCCGGAGCGGTGGCGGGCACCCTCGCCGTCGGAGGCCTGTTCACGCTCGTCCCGTCGCTGTCGTGGAGCCCCTGGGCCGACGCCTACATCTTCGTCGGCACCATCGTCGCGATGGTGGCCCAGGCCCGCGGCCTCGTCGAGTTCTGGTTCGCCTGGCTGCTCGTCGACCTCGTGGGCGTCCCTCTCGCCTTCAACAGCGGCCTGGCCTTCTCCGGTCTGGTGTACGTCGTCTACTTCGCCCTCGTCCTGTGGGGCGCGTACGACTGGTACCAGCGCTCGCGCACCACCCCCGCCCCGGCCCTCGAAGGAGCAACGGCATGACCACCCTCAAGCCCGTGCCGGACGTGCCCGAGGCCGAGCCGCAGGAGACCTTCCGACTCGACCCGGTCGAGCAGGCCATCCGCGACATCGCCGCCGGGCGGCCGATCGTCGTCGTGGACGACGAGGACCGCGAGAACGAGGGCGACCTCGTCATCGCCGCCGAGAAGGCCACCCCCGAGATCATCGCGTTCATGATGAGCGAGTGCCGCGGCCTGATCTGCGCCCCCATGGAGGGCCCCGAGCTGGACCGGCTGGAACTCCCGCAGATGGTCCACAACAACACCGAGTCGATGCAGACGGCCTTCACCGTCTCCGTCGACGCGAGCGCCGCGCACGGCGTCAGCACCGGAATCTCCGCGGCCGACCGCTCGACGACGCTGCGCCTGCTGGCCAACGGCGCGAGCGAGCCGTCCGACTTCGTCCGTCCCGGTCACGTCTTCCCGCTGCGGGCCAGGCCCGGAGGCGTGCTGGTCCGCAACGGCCACACCGAGGCCGCCGTCGACCTCGCCCGCCTCGCGGGTCTGCGTCCGGCCGGCGCCATCGTGGAGATCGCCGGCGAGGACGGCGTCATGCTGCGGCTCCCCGAGCTGATCCCCTTCGCCCGCAAGCACGGCCTGACGATCATCTCCATCGAGGACCTGATCGCCTACCGCCGCTCGGCCGAGCCCACCGTGCGCCGCGAGGCCGAGGTCAGCCTGCCGACCGCGTTCGGGGCCTTCACCGCGTTCGGCTTCCGCTCCACCGTGGACGGCGTCGAGCACGTCGCCCTCGTCCACGGCGACATCGGCGACGGCTCCGACGTCCTGGTCCGCATGCACTCCGAGTGCCTGACCGGCGACATCTTCCAGTCCCAGCGCTGCGACTGCGGACCCCAGCTGCACGCCTCCATGGGCCGCATCCAGGCCGAGGGCCGCGGCGTCGTCGTCTACCTGCGCGGGCACGAGGGCCGCGGCATCGGACTGCTGTCCAAGCTGCGCGCCTACGAGCTCCAGGAGCGCGGCCGCGACACCCTGGACGCCAACCTGGAACTGGGACTCCCCGCCGACGCCCGCGACTACGGCGCCGGCGCCCAGATCCTCTCCGACCTCGGCGTCCGCAGCGTCCGGCTGCTGACCAACAACCCCGACAAGTCCGCCGCGCTGGTCCGGCACGGCATCACGGTCACCGGCCGGGAGTCGATGCCCGTCGAGGCGGGCGAGCACAACCTGCGGTACCTGCGCACCAAGCGGGACCGGATGGGGCACGACCTGCCCTGGCTGGAGGGGGCCGTGACCACCTCCGCCTGCGGCAACCAGTAGCACCGCACCACCAGCACCACCGCACCACCGGCAACACCGCACACCCACACCACGTGCACACCGACACACGAACCACCGAGGAGCAGAGCTGTGAGCGGCAAGGGCGCACCCGAACTGAGCGTGAAGAACTGTGGAGACCTCCGGGTCGCCGTGATCGCTGCCCAGTGGCACGAGAAGGTCATGGACGGGCTGGTCGACGGCGCCCTGCGGGCCCTGCACGAGCTGGGCATCGACGAGCCCACCCTGCTCCGCGTCCCCGGCAGCTTCGAGCTCCCGGTCGTGGCGAAGGTACTCGCCGGTCGCGGTTACGATGCCATCGTCGCCCTCGGAGTGGTCATCCGCGGCGGCACCCCGCACTTCGACTACGTGTGCCAGGGCGTCACCCAGGGCCTGGTACAGGTGTCGATCGACACCGGAGTTCCCGTCGGCTTCGGCGTCCTGACCTGCGACAACGACGAGCAGGCGCTGGACCGCGCCGGGCTTGAGGGGTCGAACGAGGACAAGGGGCACGAAGCGGTCACCGCCGCCGTCTCCACCGCCATGACCCTGCGGACGGTCAGCGAACCCTGGCGCTGAGTGGCAGCGGGGGACCCCTTATTCTGAGGACCATCATGGCGAACACCTCCAAGACCTTCGAAGAGCTCTTCACCGAGCTCCAGCTCAAGGCCGCCACCGGCGACCCCAGCACCTCCCGCACCGCCGAACTCGTCGGCAAGGGCGTCCATGCCATCGGCAAGAAGGTCGTCGAGGAGGCCGCGGAGGTCTGGATGGCCGCCGAGTACGAGGGCAAGGAAGCCGCCGCCGAGGAGATCTCCCAGCTGCTCTACCACGTCCAGGTGATGATGGTGGCGCGCGGGATCTCCCTCGACGACGTCTACGCGCACCTCTAGGCCCGGAGCCGCGCCGCGGGCCCCCCGCGCCCCGCTCACGCACACCCGTAAGCAACCAAGCACCTACGCACCAAAGGAAGCCCCATGCTGCGCATCGCCGTCCCCAACAAGGGCTCACTCTCCGGAGCGGCGTCGGCGATGCTCCATGAGGCCGGATACCGCCAGCGCAAGGAGTCCAAGGAACTCGTCACGGTCGACCCCGAGAACGAGGTCGAGTTCTTCTACCTCCGCCCGAAGGACATCGCGATCTACGTCGCCTCGGGCAAGCTCGACATCGGCATCACCGGCCGTGACCTGCTGCTGGACTCCGGGGCCAACGCCGAGGAGATCCTCCCGCTGAACTTCGGGCGCTCCACCTTCCGCTACGCCACCAAGCCCGGCACCGCGAAGGGCCCCGAGGACTTCGGCGGGATGACGATCGCGACCTCGTACGAGGGAATCGTCGCCAAGCACCTCGCCGAACTCGGCATCGACGCCTCCATCGTCCACCTCGACGGCGCCGTCGAGACCGCCATCGAGCTCGGCGTCGCCCAGATCATCGCGGACGTCGTCGAGACCGGCACCAGCCTGCGCAACGCCGGCCTGGAGGTCATCGGCGAGCCGATCCTGAAGTCCGAGGCGACCGTCATCCGCCGCACCGGAGCCGGCGCCGACGACCCGAAGGTCGCGCAGTTCCTGCGCCGCCTCCAGGGCGTCCTGGTGGCCCGCAGCTACGTGATGATGGACTACGACTGCCGCGCCGAGCACCTGGAGCGCGCGGTCGCCCTCACCCCGGGCCTGGAGTCGCCGACGATCTCCCCGCTGCACAACGAGGGCTGGGTCGCCGTCCGCGCGATGGTTCCCGCCAAGGAAGCCCAGCGGATCATGGACGACCTGTACGAGCTCGGCGCGCGCGCGATCCTCACCACCTCGATCCACGCCTGCCGCCTCTGACACCTGCTGCCCCCGGCAGCAGACGTCCCCCCACCCCCTCGCAGAACCGAGCGCACCCATGGCCGAGTCCGCCGCCCAGCCCGCAACGCCCACCCTGCCGGTCACCTTCCGGCCGAACCGGACGCGGGTCGTGCTGCTGAGCGTCGGGCTCGCCATGTTCGCGACGATCACCACCGTCGCGCTGCTGCTGGAGAAGCTCAGCGCGGGCGAGCGCGTCAGCTTCGTCTTCACCGCCGCCCTGCTCAGCTCGGTCCTCGTCCTGCTCAGCCGCCCCAAGGTGGTCGCCGACGAGGGCGGAGTCACGGTCATCAACCTGACCACCACCCGCCGCCTGGAGTGGGCGCAGATCCTGCGCGTCAACCTCCGCCCCGGCGACCCGTGGGTGTTCCTGGACCTCAGCGACGGCACCAGCCTGCCCGTCCTCGGCATCCAGCCCGGAGTCGCCAGGGCCCGGGCGATCGGCGACGCCCGCGCCCTGCGCGCACTGGCCGAAACCCGGGGAAGCGGCGCAAACGACCGCTAGCCCGTCCGGTCCCGCCGCTGCGTCCCATTGCGGCCGCGATCCCAATGACTACCCTGGTGGCGGGGCGCCGCCGTGCGCCCTCCCACACGCCTCGGAATTCGAGGCGCACGCCCCGGGACCCCGAGGCCCGTGGGCACCTGCGACCAGAGGAGTGACTCCCTCCAGCAATGGACGGATCGTCCGGTAGTACCCGCGCCGCCCTCCCCCCGGAGGCGGCGGCATGACCACCCCGCTACTCCTGCTCCTGGCGGCCTTCGCCCTGATCCTCGCCAACGGTTTCTTCGTGGCTGCCGAGTTCGGCCTCGTCACCGTGGAGAGACCCGAGGCCGAACGCGCCGCCGCCGAGGGGGACCGCCGTGCCCGCACGGTCGTCGACGCCCTGCGGGAGCTGTCCTTCCAGCTCTCCGGCACCCAGCTCGGCATCACCATCACCTCCCTCGTCGTCGGCATGCTGGCCGAACCGGCCCTCGCCGCCCTGCTGTCCGGGCCGCTCGCCGCGACCGGCCTGCCCGGGGGCGCCGTCCCCGGCATCGCCGTCGTCATAGGCATGCTGCTCGCCTCCGCCGTCCAGATGGTCGTCGGCGAGCTCGTCCCGAAGAACTGGGCCGTCTCCCGCCCGCTCCAGGTGGCCCGCTTCGTCGCCGGTCCCCAGCAGGCGTTCTCCCGGGCCTTCCGGCCCGTCATCGCCGGCCTCAACTCCGTCGCGAACCGTCTCGTACGGGCCCTGGGAGTGGAGCCGACCGAGGAGATGGCCTCCGCCCGCACCCCCGGCGAACTGGTCTCCCTGGTCCGCCATTCGGCCCAGGCCGGCGCCCTCGAACAGGACACCGCCGACCTCTTCGTACGGACCCTGTCGCTGGGCGGGCTCACCGCCCAGCACGTCATGACCCCCCGCGTGAAGGTCAGCGCCCTCCAGCACACGGCCACCGCGGCCGACGTGCTGAACCTGACCCGGGCCACCGGACTGTCCCGCTTCCCGGTGTACCGCGAACGCATCGACGAGATCACCGGTGTGGTCCACCTCAAGGACGCCCTGGCCGTACCCGAGGGCCGGCGCTCCCGCACCCCCGTCGGCCGGATCTGCGTCGCCCCGCTGCTGGTGCCCGGCTCCCTGCCGGTCCAGCCCCTGCTGGAACGGCTGCGCAGCGAACAGCCGATGGCCGTGGTGGTCGACGAATACGGCGGCACCGCCGGCGTGGTCACCCTGGAGGACATCGTGGAGGAACTCGTCGGCGAGGTCCGCGACGAGCACGACCTGGCCGAGGACGGCCGCCCCGAACTGGCCGCCGCACCCCCCGAGGACGGCCGCCCCTCCTGGGAGGCCGACGGCAGCTGCCGCGTCCACACCCTGCGCCGCATAGGCCTGGAAGTCCCCGAGGGCCCCTACGAAACCGTCGCCGGTCTCGTCGCGGACCTGCTGGGCCGCATCCCCGCACCCGGGGACCGGGCCGAGCTCCCCGGCTGGAAGCTGTCCGTCCGCCAGGTCGGCCGCAACCGCGCCGAACGCGTCCGCCTCGTCCGGCTGGCGACGGTCCCCGCGGGTGCCCCGTACGGGCCCCGTCCCGGGGCCGACCGGGACGGCACCGACCCCGGCGCCCGCTCCGAACCCGTCCGCACCGCGGACACCGCCGGAGCCCCGGCCGAGCTGGAGGGCGCTGCCCGGTGAACGCCCTCCAACTCCTCTTCGCCCTGCTCCTGGTCCTCGCCAACGGCTTCTTCGTCGGAGCCGAGTTCGCACTCGTCTCCGTGCGCCGCAGCCAGATCGAGCCCCTCGCGGCGGAATCCAAGCGGGCCCGCCAGGTGCTGTACGGGCTGGAGAACCTGCCCCGCATGATGGCGGCCGCCCAGTTCGGCATCACCCTCTGCTCGATCACCCTCGGCGCGGTGGCCGAGCCCACCGTGGCCCGGTTGCTGGAGCCCGTCTTCCACGCCGTCCACGTCCCGCAGGGCCTCATCCACCCCCTCGGCTACGCGTTCGCGCTGTCCGCCGTGGTCTTCCTGCACCTGGTGATCGGCGAGATGGTCCCGAAGAACCTCGCGATGGCGGCCCCCGAACGGACCGCCCTGTGGTTCAGCCCCGGGCTGGTCGCCTTCGCCCGCGTGTGCGGGCCGGTCACCGCCGCCCTCGGCGCCTGCGCCGCAATCGTCCTGCGGCTCTTCAAGGTCGAGCCCAAGGACGAGGTCGAGGCCGTCTACACCTCCGCCCAGCTCGGCCGGCTCGTCGAGGACTCCCGGCAGGCCGGGCTCCTCGGGTCCGTCGAACAGGAGCGCCTGGAGGACGCACTGGAACTGGGCAGCCGCCCCGTCACCGACGTCCTGCTGCCCAGGGAACGGCTCGTCACCGTCGGCCCGGCGGTGACACCCCGCCAGATCGAGCAGTTGACGGTCCGTACGGGCTACTCCCGCTTCCCGGTCCGCTCCGACACCGGCGCCTTCATGGGCTACCTGCACGTGAAGGACGTCCTCGACCTGGAGGACCGCGAGCGGGCGGTCCCCCAGCGGGTCTGGCGCCGGATGACCACGCTGTGCTCCACCCTGCCCCTCGACGACGCCCTCAGCGTCATGCGGCGCGACGCCACCCACCTGGCGCAGGTCGCCGACCCGGCCGGGCGCGTCCTCGGCCTCGTCGCCCTGGAGGACGTCCTGGAGATGCTGGTGGGCGAGGTCCGCGACCCCGCGCACCGCAGCTACGCCCGCAGCGCGTAGCACCCGCGGCCTCCACCGCGCCGGCCCGACCCCGCCCGCCCCCGGGCGCCGGGGCCGGGCCGGCGGCGTCCGCGCCCCCGCGTCACGCGACGGCGGTCCCCTCCAACTCGACCATCAGGCCGGGGATCGCCAGCCGGGCCACCCCGAGCATCGTGGTGGGCGGCGCGACCCCGGCGGCCCCCAACCGCGCCGCCAGCACGGCGTAGTGCCGGAAGAGCAGGTCGACGTCCGTGGTGTGGACGTTGAGCCGCACCAGGTTCCCGAGGGACATCCCGGCCCCGTCGAGCACGGCCTCCAGGTTGTCCAGGCTCAACGCCAACTGCGCCGCCATGTCACCGTCGTGCAGGGGCTTCCCGTCCCCGCTCATCGAGGTCTGTCCCGCGCAGTACAGCGTCCGGGTCTGACCGGAGACGACCTCGCCCTGGTTGTAGCCCAGTTCCACCGACCACGTCCACGGGTTGACCGCCGTGCGTTCCATCGTCATGTCCGCTCCGTTCGATGCGTCGACCGCAACCACGCCCGTCCGTCGGTCGGCCCGGTGGCCGACCGTCCTCGACGTCGTGGGGAAAGCCTCGCAACGAATCACGACACCCTCTGTCGTGTATGTCGGTAGGGTTTTCACATGCGCGCCGATCGGCTGGTCTCCCTCGTGCTGCTGCTGCGCCGGCGCGGTCGACTGTCCGCGGCGACGCTGGCCCGCGAACTGGAGGTGTCCACCCGCACCGTGCTGCGCGACATGGAGGCGCTGTCCGCCGCCGGCGTCCCCGTCCACGCCGAACGCGGCCGGCACGGCGGCTTCGCGCTGCTCCCCGGGTTCCGGACCGAACTCACCGGACTCAACCACGACGAGTCCCTCGCGCTCCTGGTCGCCGGATCCCGGCGCGGCGCGCAGGCGTTCGGCCTCGGCTCGGCGCTCGCCTCGGCCATGCTCAAAGTGGTCGACGCGCTGCCCGAAAGCCATCGGGACGCCGCGACCGGCGTGGCCGAGCGCCTGCTCATCGACCCGGAGACCGACCTCCTCTCACGCCGCGTGGCCGTCGAGGAGCTGTCCGACCCGGTCGTGTCCGAGATCAGGCGCGCGGTCTTCGCCGGACACAGGCTGCGCATCCACTACGCGGCGACGGACCGCCCGGCACGGTGGCGCACGGTGGACCCGATCGGCCTGGTCACCGTACGGGAGCGCGGCTACCTGCTGGCCACGCGAGCGGGCGAGGACCGCACCTACCGGCTGTCCCGGGTCCGGGCCGCGGAGGAACTCGACGAACCCGCGCAGCGGGCGGACCGGATCGATCTGGACCGGGCCTGGCGGGACCGCGGCTCGCGGTTCCGGACGGGCGGCGACCAGGTCACCGTGCTGCTCCTGCTGCAACCGGCCCGGCGGGAGGACCTGCTGGACACCGTGCTGGCCGTCCTCGCCGAGAAGCCCGACCCCGACGGCCGGCTACGGCTGACGGTGACCTTCCAGGACGCCCGGCACGCCGAATGGGCCCTGTGGCAGCTCGCCGCGCACGCCGAAGCCCTGACCCCGCACTGGTTGCGCGCCTCCCTGCGCGAGCGCGCCGCGGCGCTCGCCGGACACTACGGACCGACGCCGGGCCCGGAAGCCGCCACGTCCGGGCAACACGGCCCGGGGGCGTTGTGAAAGTCCCGCCCGGCCCGCGGCGCCACCTCCACAACACCGCCTAGAGCGGCGGCGACTCCGGCCGTTCCTGGGGCCCGCGGCCCGACAGGACCTCCCCGTACGCCTGCATCAGGTCCGCCAGCCGCAGCGTCGCCAGGTCGTCCCGCGAGGGCTCCCCGGCGAAGCCCGCCAGCCGCAGGTCCCGGTACGCGCAGCTCTTCTCGTACAGGGTCCGCAGGAAGCGGCCGTTGCCCAACTCGTCGATCCAGCCCTGTTCGACGACGTGCCCGCTGATGCTGCGCAGCTCCTCGACGGCCTCCTCGTCCCACCGGTCCCCGTTCGCCTCCGCGAGCACCCCGCCGATCGAGGTCAGTTCCGGCGGCCGGTAGCTGGGGAAGTCCACCCGGGTAGTGAAACGCGAGGACAGCCCCGGATTCGCGCCGAGGAGCCGGTCCATCCCCGCCGGATAGCCGGCCAGGATCACCACCAGGTGGTCCCGGTTGTCCTCGGCCCGCTTCAACAGCACCTGGAGGGCCTCGTCCCCGTACGCGTCCCCCTTGCTGTAGCCGGAGTTGGACAGGCTGTACGCCTCGTCGACGAACAGCACCCCGCCGATCGCCGAATCGATCAGCTCGTTCGCCTTCACCGCGGTCTGCCCCAGGAACTCGCCCACCAGATCAGCCCGTTGGGCCTCCACCAGATGGTCGCCGCCGAGCAACCCCAGTGCGTAGAACACCCGCCCCAGGATCCGCGCCACCGTGGTCTTGCCGGTGCCCGAGGGGCCCGAGAAGACGAAATGGCGTTTCGGCGGCTGCACCGGCAACCCCTGCGCGGCCCGCAGCCTGGCCATGTGCAACTGCGCCGACAGGGCCTTGACCTGCCGTTTGACCGGATCCAGCCCCACCATCCGCTCCAGCTCCGCCAGCGCCTCGGCCAGCGCGTGCGGATCGGCGGGCCCGGCCGGCAGCCCGGCCGGAGCGCCTTGCGGCGGAACGGACACCTTGTGCCGCACGCCCTCCAGTCCGCCCCCGCCCGCCGACGGTACGAAGCGCTGCTCGGGCGGGTCCAGCGGCGTCGGCGGATCCGCGTCCACCTGGCCGTCCGCCGCGACGTCCTGGAAGGGACCCCCGCCGAGCGCCACCGCCGCGTAGTCCCCACCGGCCGTCGACAGGCCGTGCCCCGCCAACCCCTCGGTGACGTGACCGGAGAGCCCCGCGTACCCGGCCATGTCGTCGGGGTCGCTGCTGTCCGCGATGGCGGTCAGCCGGGCCGCGGTGTCCATGAACGCCGGATCCACCCGGTGCACCGCCCGGTACAGCGGCAGCGCCGCGGCGCTGCGCCCCGTTCCCTCGTGCGCCCGCGCCAACCAGTACCGCAGCTCCTTGCGTTGCGGCTGCTCGCTGCGGCAGCGCATCAGCGCCGCCGACAGCATCGGTTCCGCCTGCCCGTACATCTCCAACCGCACCCGGGCCATGCCGCCGAACAGACCGGCCTCGATGCCCAGCAGCGGATCGTCCACCAGCGGCTCGGTGTGCCGCACCAACTGCTCCCAGTCCTTGACCAGGTAGGCGCGGCAGGCGTGCAGGAAACGCACCTGGGGATCGGTGTCCACCGGCGGCAGCGCGGCGAGGGCCTGGTCCAGCTCCGGCACGTGCCGGCCGTCCAGCCAGTGCGAGGCGTGGGCCAACAGCAGGTCACGCCGGCTCTCCAGCACCGGCTGCACCCACCAGCCCAACCAGTACCAGGAGTTGAGCGTCCGCCGGTGCCGCGCCCGCTGCTCGCCGAAGCGGTCCCGGTGCGCGTACATGCGGAGCAGGGCGTTGCTGGTGTCCACGCGGAGCGCGTGCAGGCCCAACCAGGCGTCGGCCATGGCGGGATCGAACCTGACGGCCGACCGGAACTCCTCCTCGGCCTGCGGATAGGCGCCCATGGTGCAGGCGTCCACCCCGCGAAGCCAGGCGAGTTCGGCCGGGGCGTGTGCGCTGCCCGGCATGCCGAAGTCCATCACATCCCCCACAAGCCAGCCCCGTGGTACGCGACAACCCCCGTGCTGTGCACGCGAGTTGTACACCCCGCCGATGAAATCAGGGCTGCATCGTACCTGCGGTGACGCACCTTACCCAGGGTGCGGCGGGGACGGGTCGCGCGTGCGCTCCGGACGCGCATGGTAACGCACGGTGAGAAGAAGTGGGGGAGGGGCCCGCCGGGCGCCGGCCGGGGTCCGCGCCGGGAGGCGGCAGGAAGCCCCCGGTCACGGGGGAACGACCGGGGGCTCCACGGCCGCGGCCGCCTTGGCGGACCGCGCATTTCAGAACGTAAGGCCGCCGTCGGGCGGTGGTCAAGCGGCTCGGAGGGCTGCCTCCGGGCGCCTGACCGACGCCTTTCCGAGCCGGCGGTCAGGCCTGGGGCAGCCCGTCGCTCTCGGTGACGGAAGTGGTCGTTCCCGGGGTCGCAGCAGCCCCGGAAGTCCACTCGTATCCCGTACCGCTCTGGCGCACCAGGATGTCGGCGAAGGGGCGCGAAGGGTCGTCCGAGAAGTGCGCGCGCTCGGCGCGCTCCCACCCGTCCCAGAAGTCGGAAAGTTCACGCCCGTCCCGGTTCCTCCCACGCCCCCAGGAGGTCTCGCGGGCGGTCTCCATCCACAGCAGCCGCGCCAGCCGCGGCCGCAGGGCCCGCCTGCCGGCCCCGACGCCCTCGACGAGCACCACCGGCGCCGGTTCCAGTACCCGCTGCGGCCCGAAGCGCCGTTCCACCCAGTCGTACGGGGCCCAGTGCGCGGCCCGGCCCGCCGCCAGCGGCTCCAGCACCTGCGCGTCCAGCCGGTGCCACCAGTCGAACAGTTCCTCGTGGGTGGCCACGTCGTCGAGGTGGAGCACCGGCGCCCCGGCCAAGGCCCCGGCGAGGGCGGCGGCGAAGGTGCTCTTCCCCGATCCGGCGTGCCCGTCGACCCCGATCAGCCGGACCGGGCCGAGGGAGGGCGGCAGGGCGGCGAGTTCCCGTGCGAGTGACTCAAGCGACTGCTGTGGTTCCACCCGGCCAGCTTAGGCGGCCCGTTCGGAGGCAGTGTTCACCCCGACACGTGCCCGTGGCTTCGGCCCCCGGCCCGCGGGAACTGGAAGGGTGGACGAGCCGATCCACCCGCACCCGACCCCTGGGGGCCAACGCCGATGACCGCACCCACGCCGCGCCGGGCCCTCCTGGCCGTCGCCCTCGCCGCCGCCACCGCGGTCGGCCTCCCCGGGGGACGGGCCTCGGCCGGCCCGGCCCCGTCCTCCGCCCCGGGAACCGGACCCGTACCCGCACCCGCCGCCGGCGGGGACGCCGCCGCGACCGCCACCACCCGGACCGTCGACAACCGGTTCTGGTACTCCCTCGCCCACTGGCGGGCCGGGACCCACAACGGCACCGCCGCCGTCGACGGCGCCCGCCCCGGCCTGGAGATCGCGACGCCGGTCGGCCGCACCGTTCACACCGACCCCCACACGGCCAGGAAGGCCACCTGGGAGTACGCCACCTGGACCTCGCCGGTCCACCGGTCCACGGTTCCCGCCACCGAGGCCATCGCCTCGTGGAACGCCCGCACCCCCGCCGGCACCTGGATCCGGATCGAACTGCGCGGCACCTACACCGACGGCAAGGCCACCCCCTGGTACGTGATGGGCCGCTGGGCCGCCGGGGACGGCGACATCCGCCGCTCCTCCGTCGACGGCCAGACCGACGGCCGGACCACCGTCCGGACCGACAGCCTCGCCGTCGACAACCCCGCGTCCGGCGTCCGGATCAAGGACTGGCAGCTGCGCCTGACCCTGTACCGGACGCCCGGCGCCGACCTGGGCCCCACCGTCTGGCTGGCCGGCGCGATGGTCTCCGACGTCCCCGACCGGTTCGCCGTCACCGCCTCCACGCCCTCCGGGAAGGGCCACGAACTCAAGGTCCCGCGCTACTCGCAGGAGATCCACGCCGGCCGGTACCCGGAGTACGACAACGGCGGCGAGGCCTGGTGCAGCCCCACCTCCTCGCAGATGGTGGTGGAGTTCTGGGGCGGCCGAGCGTCGGCGAAGGCTCTGTCCTGGGTCAAGGCCGGCTACCAGGACCCCCAGGTCTGCCACGCGGCCCGCTCCACCTACGACGCCGCCTACAAGGGCTGCGGCAACTGGCCCTTCAACGCCGCCTACGCCGCCACCTACCGGGGCCTCGGGGGCGTCGTCACCCGGCTCGCGTCCCTCACCGACCTGGAGACCCTGGTCCGGGCCGGGATCCCGGTCATCACCTCGCTGTCCTTCCGCGCGGAGGAACTCACCGGCGCGGGCTACGGCACGGCGGGCCACCTGATGACCGTGATCGGCTTCACCGCCTCCGGGGACGTGATCGCGAACGACCCCAACTCGCGCGACAACCCCGCCGTCCGTCGCGTCTACAAGCGTCGGGAGTGGGAGAACAACTGGCTGCGCACCAAGCGCCACAACGCCGCCGGGAAGACCGTCTCCGGTACGGGGGGCATCTGCTACCTCTACGGTCCGGCCCGACCGGGCCCGGTCCAGGCCGCCGCCTTGAAGGCGGTCGGCGTGTTGTGAGGATGCCCTCTGGCACGGAGGAGTCAAAAGTCGGAATATGGGGATAAAGGGCACATAAGGCTTCTCATAGGAGGCAGCCCGCCATGACCACCCATCCGAGAATCGAAAGCCACCCGGACCTCGCCGAAATGCGGACCAGGTTCGAGCGGGTGACCAGCACTCCCGCGGCGCAGGCAGTCGAGGCGCTGGCCCTGATCACGGGCCTGTACCTGGCCGTCTCGCCGTGGATCGCGGGGTTCAGCGCGCTCTCGCCGCTGGCCATCAACAACCTCATCGCCGGTCTGGCGTTCTGCCTGTGCATGGGCGGACTCGGGTCGGCGTACGAGCGCACGCACGCGATGGCCTGGACGGCCGTCGCGATCGGCGCCTGGACGATCATCGCCCCGTGGGTCATCGCCGGTGAGATGGACACGACCCGCAGCGTGGTCAGCAACGTCATCACCGGAGCCGTCGCCCTCTGCCTGGGTCTGGCCATGGTGGCCATGGGCGGCCGCCGCCGGGACGGCATGACCTGACCGTACGCGGTACCCCTCACCGGGTCCCGGTCGAAGTCCGCGCGAGCGGCTCCGGCCGGGGCCCGGCGGCGTGACGCGCGCCACCAGTGACGATCGTCTCCACCACAAAAGCCGCGTACGCCGGCACATTGGACGGCATGACCGCAGACAGCCCCGCCCTCAACGCCGCCACCCCCAGCACCGTCGCCACCGGCGGGCCCGACGAGGGCTCCTCGTGGTTGGAGCACGTGCTCGGTTGGACCCTCGTGGTGGTCGTCGCCATGTTCGTCACCCAGGTCGGCTGGATGTAGGTCACGTCGGAGCTCGGGCGACGGCTCCCGTCCCACGCCCCCGTCCGGCGTCCGGTCGAAGGCGGGCGCGCCGCCCGCGCGGCCGAGCGGCATCCCGACGAGGAATCCGGCGCCGAGGCCCCCCGGGTCGGCCTCCGTGAAGGACGGCACCGACAGCAGCGGCGTACGGGCCGCGAGCGCGGGCTCGCGACCGCGACAGGAACCACGGGGAGGACCCGGCTCGGGCGCGCAGGTCTGCCATACTGCGGGCATCCTGTGGCAGTTCGAGGCGGGGGCTGAATTTGCATCGTGGTCAACAGCGGGGCGGGACCAGCCGTTCGCAGGTTCGACGGGCCGAACTCATAGCCACCGGCCGGAAGTTGTTCGCCGGTACCTCGTACGACGCCCTGTCCATGGATGACATCGCCAAGCAGGCCGGCGTCGCCAAGGGACTGATCTACTACTACTTCACGAGCAAGCGCGGCTACTACCTCGCCATCGTCGAGGACTCCGTCGCCGAACTCGTCGCCCGCGCCGGCCGGGACAGGGACCTCCCCGGCGCCGAGCGCGTCCGCCGCACCATCGACGGCTACCTCCACTACGCCGAGCACCACCAGGCCGCCTACCGCACCATCGTCACCGGAGGCGTCGGCTCGGACGCGGAGGTGCTCGCGATCCGGGACGCCGTGCGCGAGGAGCTCACGGCCACCATCGCGGAGGGCGCCTACGGCACCCGTACCGTCCCGCCCCTCGCCCGGCTCGCCCTCGTCGGCTGGCTCTCCGGCGTCGAGGGCGTCACCCTGGACTGGATCGGCGCCCTGGGGGCGGACGGGCAGCCCGACCGGGACGCCGTCGGAGTGCTGCTCGTACGCCAGCTCCGTGCGACGCTGACCGTGATCGAGGAGTTCGTCCCGCAGTGTCCGGCCCCTCCGGCGGTCCTGGACGCGGCGTCGAAGCCCCTCGGCGACGGTGATGATCAAGCACCGGTGACGGAAAGCGTCTGATCGGGCATACTCAACCCGCCGCAGCCGCTCTTCGAGCCCTTCCGTGACCCGGGAGGGCCGTGTCGGCTGTGAGAGCACCACAACCCGGCGGCGCGTCCCACACCTCACGCGTCGCCGCCGCGCCCGACCAGGGAGGAGAGCGCCGCCATGACCGACCGCGCCCCACAGACGGTGGACCGTCAGCTGCCCACCGAGGAGTCCCGCGACCTCCTGGCGCTCGTGCGCGAGATCGCCCAGCGGGAGATCCGCCCCCTGGCCGCGGACGAGGAGGAGGCCGGCCGGTTCCCCCGCGAGGTCTTCACCCTGCTGTCCGAGTCCGGGCTGCTCGGTCTCCCGTACGCCGGCGAGTTCGGCGGCGGCGACCAGCCGTACGAGGTCTACCTCCAGGTCCTGGAGGAGCTCGCGGCGGCCCGCCTGACGGTCGGCCTCGGCGTCAGCGTCCACTCCCTGGCCTGCCACGGCCTGGCCGGCTACGGCACCAAGGAGCAGCGGGGCGTCCACCTGCCCGACATGCTCGGCGGCGGGCTGCTGGGCGCCTACTGCCTGTCCGAGCCGGCCGCCGGCTCGGATGCCGCCTCCCTCACCACCAAGGCCGTCCGCGACGGCGACGACTGGGTGATCACCGGCACCAAGGCCTGGATCACCCACGGCGGGGTCGCCGACTTCTACACCGTCCTGGCGCGCACCGGCGTGCCCGGCCCCAAGGGCATCACGGCCTTCCTGGTCCCCGGCGACGCCCCGGGCCTGACGGCGGCCGTCCCCGAGAAGAAGATGGGCATGAAGGGCTCGCCCACCGCCCAGCTCCACTTCGACGGCGTACGGGTTCCCGACGCGCGGCGGATCGGCGACGAGGGCCAGGGCTTCTCCATCGCGCTGGCCGCCCTCGACGCGGGTCGGCTGGGCATCGCGGCCTGTGCCATCGGCGTCGCGCAGGCCGCCCTGGACGAGGCCCTCGCGTACGCGCTGGGTCGCAAGCAGTTCGGGCACCCCATCGCCGACTTCCAGGGCCTGCGCTTCATGCTGGCCGACATGGCCACGAAGATCGAGGCGGGTCGGGCCCTGTACCTGGCCGCCGCGCGCCTGCGGGACGCGGGCAAGCCCTTCTCCCGGCAGGCCGCGATGGCGAAGCTGTTCTGCACGGACGCGGCGATGGCCGTGACCACGGACGCCGTCCAGGTCCTCGGCGGCTACGGCTACACGGCCGACTTCCCCGTGGAACGGCTGATGCGCGAGGCGAAGGTGCTCCAGATCGTGGAGGGCACCAACCAGATCCAGCGCATGGTCATCGCCCGGCACCTGGCCGGCCCCGAGACGCGCTGAACGAAGCCCGCGACCCCGCGCCCCGGGATCCGGCGGCCCCACCCGACCCCGCGCGGCCCCCGGCCCGCGGGGTCAGCCGTCGTACAGGGGGCCGCTGGGCCAGATCGGCGACGAGGCGACCCGGTGCCACTCGGGGTCGCGCCGCCCGGGCACGGTGCGGCCCGCCTCGGTCCAGCGGGCGATCAGGTCGCGGTAGATGGGCGGGTCGGGGCGCCGCGGCCGGGCCGCCTGCCGGTCCTCCGGGTGCGGCCGGTCCGCCGCCGACCGGCCCGCCCGCAGGCGCTCGGCCTGGAGGCGTTCGGCTTGCAGGCGTTCGGCCCGGAGGCGTTCCGCCTGGCGGTGTTCGGCCTGTGACCGGTCCGTGGCCTGTGACCGGTCCGTCGCCGGTGGCCGGTCCCCGAGGTGGCGATCCGCCTGCTGAACCGATTCTTCGAATCCGGGGGGTGTAGCCCGCCTGCGGCGTCCCGTCCGTGACGGGGAGGACTCAATCGTGCTCATGCAGGGGCAACGTCGGGCGTCCGCCCCGGGTAATCGCCACCCGGTCCCGCCCATCCGTTCGACCCCTCCCACCGGCCGCCCGTACGACCACCGCACCGGCGCGGGCGGGTGTGGCGGAGCCGGTGCGGGCGGGGGTGGCCGGCCGTGCCGGGCTGTCAGGATGTGCCACAACTATGGCCCCCGGCCGAGATTCTGACGTACCGTCATATCCGCTGTGCAGCGCCCCGCCCCCGCGCCCCGGAGGTTTGCCATGCCCGCGGACCGTCCTGTTCCGCTCGACGAATACCCCATCCACCAGGCCCCTTTGTCGATGAAGCACCTCGTCAGCGGCGACCGCAACGCCTACGACCGCTGCATCTTCCACGTCTTCGACCACGCCGGCCGGGCCGTCCTCATCCTGGGCCTCGGGGTCTACCCCAACGCCGGGGTCATCGACGCCTACGCCACGCTGCGCACCGGCGACGAACTCCGCGCGGTGCGGGCCTCCGACGCCCTCACGGACGACCGGATGAACCTCCGCGTCGGCCCGCTGTCCGTCACCGTCGACGTCCCGCTCCGGAAGTTCAGCCTCAGGTGCGAACCCGATCCGGCGGATCCCGACGGGCTCTCCTACGACCTCACCTGGACCGGCGCCTTCCCCGCCGTCTGGGAGCCCCACCACGTCCAACGCCGCGGCGACCGCCTGATGCTGGAGGGCCGCCGCTTCGTCCAGGCGGGCGACGTCACCGGCCGCATCCGGACCGGGGGCGAGGAGATCACGCTGACGGCGGGGGAGTGGACCGGCACCCGCGACCGCAGCTGGGGCGTCCGCCCGATCCCCGGCGAGGACGGCGGGCGGGAGGCGCAGGAGCACCGCCCCGAGGGCTTCCACTGGCTCTGGATCCCGGTCCGGTTCGAGGACCGCTTCCTGATGGTCATCGCCCAGGAGGACGCCGACGGCCACCGCACCCTCAACGAGGCCGTCCAGGTCTTCCCCGAGGACAGCGGCCGACGCGACGTCCAGCTCGGCTGGCCGCACACCGAGATCCGCTACCGGCCGGGCACCCGGCACCCGGAGAGCGCGGTCGTCCACCTGACCGACCCCTCCCGCAAACCGCTCGAACTGGGCGTGGAGATCCTCGCCTCCTCCCCGCTGGCCATCGGCGCCGGCTACCCGCCCGCCACCGACTGGCAGCACGGAACCTGGCAGGGCCGCGGTTGGACCGACCGCCGCACCTACGACCTCTCCGATCCCGCCGCCCACCCGATGGCCGCCTTCGGCGTCACCGACCACTCGGCCCGGTTCACCCTCGACGGCCGGATCGGCCACGGGATCTTCGAACACGGCAGCTTCGGCCGCCACGACCCCACCGGCTTCACGGACCACTCCTCCGTCGCCCCCTGACCCCCGCTGCCCGCAGCCCCGAAGGAAGGGCCGGTCATGGCCGCCACCGCTCCACGTCCCCGCACCTCCACCCGCGAGCCGGAGGAACTCGCCCGCCGCCTCACCGCCTGGCTCGACGCACGGCTCCCCGGTGCCCGCGTCACCAACGTCCACGTCCCGGGCTCCAACGGCATGTCGAGCGAGACCCTCCTCTTCGACATCGAACACCCGAGCACCCCGCTGCGGGAGTGCGCCCTGCGGCTCGCCGCGGACCCGGCCGCCTACACCGTGTTCCCCACCTACGACATGCCGCGCCAGCACCGGGTGATGGACCTGGTCGCCCGCCACACGGACGTTCCCGTCCCGCGCGTGCAATGGCTGGAGGAGGACCCGGCCCCGCTGGGCTCCCCGTTCTTCGTCATGGCCCGCGCCGAGGGCCGGGTACCGCCGGACGTGATGCCCTACACGTACGAGGGCAACTGGCTGCACGCCGCGACCGACGCGGAACGGGCGACGCTCCAGGAGGCGAGCATCTCCCTGTTGGCCCGCCTGCACGACGGGTTCCCGGCCCAGGAGGCCGCGTTCCTGCTGCCGCCGGGGGAGGGGAGTCCGCTGCGCCGACACGTCGACGCGCAGCGCGCCTACTACGCGTGGGTGGTGGACGGCCTGGCCCCCTCACCGCTCGTGGAGCGCGCCTTCGAACGGTTGGAGGAACTCTGGCCCGCCGACGAGGGCGACCCCGTCCTCAACTGGGGCGACGCCCGCATCGGGAACGTCATCTACCAGCCGGACGGCTTCGAACCCGTCGCGGTCCTGGACTGGGAGATGGCCGCCTGCGCCCCGCGCGAGGTCGACCTGGGCTGGACGGTGTTCCTGCACCGCTTCTTCCAGGACCTGACCGTCGGCTTCGGCCAGCCCGGCCTGCCCGACTTCCTGCGCCGCGAGGACCTGGAACGCCGCTACGCGGAGCTGACCGGTCACGTACCGCGGGACATGGAGTTCCACACGCTGTACGCCGCCCTGCGGCACGGGATCGTGATGCTGCGCATCGCCTACCGGCAGGCGCACTTCGGGGAGGTCGAGGTCCCCGCCGATCCCGACGGCCTGATCCTGCACCATGCCGGACTCGCCGCCATGGTGCAGGGGACGTACTGGTAGTCGGCCTCAGGCGGCCTGCGCGTGCCGGCGCATCTGCGGCAGCGGGGCCGCCCCCGGCCGCACCGGGCGCGAACCCGGACCGCCCACGTGCGAGAAGGGCTGCGTCCGCCAGTCCAGGCCCTGCGGCAGGTCGATGCGGACGACGGCCTCCAGCTCCGACTGGAGCAGGCCCAGGATGGGCAGCGCGTCCGAGACCGGCCGCCCGGTGCCCGCGCACACCGTGAGCCCGAACGGGTTCCACGGCGTCAGGCAGAGCGCGTGCTGCGGCAGGTGCTCCTCGTCCGCGACGAGGGCGATCGACTGCGCGCAGTCGGGGCAGACCGCGTGGTGGACGTCGAAGTCCTCGGGTTCGAGGTGGTCGTCGTCCTCCGCGTACGCGGAGTCGAGCAGTTCCAGGGGCTCCGGTTCGGTGCGACCGGCGCGCTTGGTGTTCGGCATGGATGTATTCCCCCTTGGATGGGCCGGGCGGTCAGGTTCTTCGGCCACGGCCACAGCAAGCACTTCCCGTCGCGCGGCACGAGTAACCACACGCGCGCGTTATACGCCCGTACACGCCTGTGGCATTCGTCACATGCCCGCCGCAGGTGCCACTTCTGCGTGGACAGCGCTGTGCCTGGAGCGGTTCCGGGCCGTAGGTTGAGCGGCTATGAGCGCAATGGAGGAGCTGGACCGCCAGATCGTGGATCTGCTCGTACGGGACGGGCGGATGAGCTACACGGACCTGGGCAAGGCCACCGGACTGTCCACGTCGGCGGTCCATCAACGAGTACGCCGGCTGGAGCAGCGCGGAGTGATCCGCGGATACGCGGCCGTGGTCGACCCGGAGGCCGTCGGGCTGCCCCTGACCGCGTTCATCTCGGTCAAGCCGTTCGACCCCAGTGCCCCGGACGACATCGCGGACCGGCTGGCCGGCGTCCCCGAGATCGAGGCCTGCCACAGCGTCGCCGGCGACGAGAACTACATCCTGAAGGTCCGGGTGGCCACCCCGCTGGAGCTGGAGGACCTGCTGGGCCGGCTGCGCGCCCTGGCCCATGTCGCCACCCGCACGACCGTCGTCCTCTCCACCCCCTACGAGGCCCGGCCGCCCCGGGTCTGACCCCCCGGCCGCCGCCGCCCGCGCACCCGGGTCCCGGCGGGTCGGGCACAGGGGCCAGACTGGTCCGCATGACTGACCGCACCGCCGCCTCCGCCGACGCCGTCGGAGCCACCGCACCCGCCCGTACCGTCCTCCTGCGCGGCGGTGAGGTGCACAGCCCCGCCGACCCGTTCGCCACCGCGATGGTCGTCGAGCGCGGGCACATCGCCTGGGTCGGCTCCGAGGGCGCCGCCGACGCCTTCGCCCGGGGCGTCGACGAGGTCGTCGACCTGGACGGGGCGCTCGTCACCCCCGCCTTCACCGACGCCCACGTCCACACCACCTCGGCCGGACTCGCCCTCACCGGCCTGGACCTGACGGGCGCCCGCTCGCTGCCCGACGCGCTGGAGCTCGTCCGGGCGTACGCCGCGGCCCGGCCCGGCGACCGGGTCCTCCTCGGGCACGGCTGGGACGCCGCCCGTTGGCCCGAACGCCGCGCCCCGCGCCGGGCGGAGCTCGACGCGGCGGCCGGCGGCCGGCCGCTCTACCTGAGCCGGATCGACGTCCACTCGGCCGTCGTCACCACCGCCCTGCTGGAACTGGTGCCGGCCGTGCGGCCCGACGGGGACGAGCCGCTCACCCGCGACGACCACCACGCCGTCCGGCGGGCCGCCCTGGCAGCCGTCACCCCCGCCCAGCGCGCCGAGGCCCAGCGGGCCGCCCTGGACCGTGCGGCGTCCCTCGGCATCGGCTCCGTGCACGAGTGCGGCGGGCCGGACATCTCCTCCGAGGAGGACTTCACGGCCCTGCTGGAGCTGGCGGCGCAGCGCCCCGGACCGCGCGTGTTCGGCTACTGGGCCGACCGCGACCTCGACCGCGCGAAGGCGCTCGGCGCGGTCGGCGCCGCCGGTGACCTGTTCGTGGACGGGGCCCTCGGCTCGCACACCGCCTGCCTGCACGCCCCGTACACCGACGCCCCGCACATCGGGACGGGCTACCTGGGCGCCGCCGAGGTCGCCGAGCACGTCGCCGCCTGCACCCGGGCCGGCCTCCAGGCCGGGTTCCACGCGATCGGCGACGCCGCCCTGACCGCCGTCGTCGAGGGGGTCCGCGCGGCGGCCGAGGAGGTCGGCCTCGCCCGGGTCCGCGCGGCCAGGCACCGCGTCGAGCACGCCGAGATGATGACCCCGGCGACCATCGCCGCCTTCGCCGAACTCGGCCTGACCGCCTCCGTCCAGCCCGCCTTCGACGCCGCCTGGGGCGGCGAGGACGGCATGTACGCGGACCGGCTGGGTGCCGACCGCGCGCGGACCCTGAACCCCTACGCGGCCATGCTCAAGGCGGGCATCCCGCTCGCCTTCGGCTCGGACGCGCCGGTGACCCCCCTCGACCCGTGGGGGACCGTGCGCGCGGCCGCCTTCCACCGCACTCCCGAGCACCGGATCTCCGTCCGCGCCGCCTTCACCGCGCACACCCGGGGTGGCTGGCGGGCCGTGGGCCGGGACGACGCGGGCATCCTCGTCCCTGGCGCCCCGGCCGACTACGCGATCTGGCAGACGCGGGAGCTGGTGGTCCAGGCCCCCGACGACCGGGTCGCCCGCTGGTCCACCGACCCGCGCTCCGGCACCCCCGGCCTGCCCGATCTGAGTCCCGGCGCCGACCTGCCGGTGTGCCTCGCGACGGTCGTCGGCGGCCGGGAGGCATTCGTACGCCCACAGGGGTGATCCGCCCGGCCTCGGTTCGGTCCGGGCGCCCGGGGCCGGATAGGTTCGGCCCGGTCCACCGCGGGACGCCCGTACCGGACGGAGCCGTCTGCTCAGCGCACCCGCGCCTCGGGGGCGAGGGAAGGTTTCGCCGTGCGGCAGGTGGCTCCGGATCGGGGCCCGGCGGTCCAGTAGACAACGGTCACGGTGACCCGCAGCCAGCGGGCGCCGAGCCGGCCCGAAGGCCCGCCGGCCCCGATCGCTGTTCTAAAATCATCCAGTAGTGACGGGACGTGCCAGGCGGGCTGGACGTGAAGAACACGCAAGGGGACCTAGTGAGCGACGGCGGACAGCGGACCAACGGACCGCTCGGCACCACCCTGGTGATCATTCCGACGTACAACGAGGCGGAGAACATCGGCCTCATCGTCGGTCGGGTGCGCGCCGCGGTCCCCGAGGCCCACATCCTCGTCGCGGACGACAACAGCCCCGACGGGACCGGCAAGCTCGCCGACGAGCTCTCCGCCGATGACGAGCACGTGCACGTCCTGCACCGCAAGGGCAAGGAGGGCCTCGGCGCCGCCTACCTCGCGGGCTTCGCCTGGGGCCTGGAGCACGGCTACGGGGTCATCGTCGAGATGGACGCCGACGGCTCCCACCAGCCGGAGGAACTGCCCCGCCTGCTCACGGCGCTCCAGGGGGCCGACCTCGTCCTGGGTTCGCGCTGGGTGCCGGGCGGCCGGGTGGTGAACTGGCCCAAGAGCCGGGAGTTCCTCTCCCGCGGCGGGTCCACCTACTCCCGGCTCATGCTGGACGTGCCGATCCGCGACGTCACCGGCGGCTACCGCGCGTTCCGCCGCGAGACCCTGGAGGGGCTCGGCCTCCAGGAGGTCGCCTCCGCCGGCTACTGCTTCCAGGTCGACCTGGCGCGTCGCGCCGTCCGCAAGGGCTTCCGCGTGGTGGAGGTGCCCATCACCTTCGTCGAGCGCGAGCTCGGCGACAGCAAGATGAGCAAGGACATCGTGGTCGAGGCCCTGTGGCGGGTCACGCAGTGGGGCTTCAAGGAGCGCGCGGCGAAGCTGACGGGCAAGCGTCCCTCCTGAACCCGTCCGGACCGCGCGGGACCGTGTTCGACATCGTTTCCGCAGGTCCGACCGGGTGTCGCAGGGGCCGGGCATCCCCTAGGGGATGTCCGGTACCTCCGACTGAGCTCGTTCTTAACCCGGTCCGGGCACACTGGGTGGTATGACGACCGGCATTTCGACGGCCCCCCGGCGGCGCTCGCCCGCCCGCACCTTCATCCCCC
Source organism: Streptomyces sp. NPDC040432 (assembly GCF_055595445.1). NCBI lineage: Bacteria > Bacillati > Actinomycetota > Actinomycetes > Kitasatosporales > Streptomycetaceae > Streptomyces > Streptomyces sp. NPDC040432. Next base: position 69,856 of record NZ_JBVIVP010000032.1, read on the forward strand.
TGGCGGTCGCCGCCTGGCTCATCCTGGAGATCTGGCTGCTCGGCCTGGTCGCCGACGCCGCCGGCGGCCTGACCGTCGCGGCCCTCATCGCCGGCTCCATGGTGCTCGGCGTGGTGCTCATCAAGCGGGCCGGGCGGCGCGCCTTCCAGAACCTGACCCGGACCTTCCAGCAGGCCCAGGAGCAGGCCATGGCCGGCCAGGTCCCCTCCCCACAGCCCACCAAGGGCTCGGGCAACGGCCTGACCATGCTGGCGGGGCTGCTGCTGATCCTGCCCGGCATGCTCTCCGACGTGGCCGCGCTGCTCCTGCTGCTGCCCCCGGTGCGTGCCCTGATCGCCCGCCGGACCGAGCGCGCCCTGGAGCGCAGGATGGCCGCCTCCGCCCCCGGTGGCCTCGGCGACGCCTTCAACCAGGCCCGCATCCACCGCCCCGACGGCAAGGTCGTCCCGGGCGAGGTCATCCGTGAGGACGGGCCCGGGCAGCAGCAGGGCCCCGACACCACCTACCGTCCGCCACTGACCCCGTAGGACCGGCGCCCGGGCGGGGGGGGGGGGGGGGGGGGGGGGGAGGGGGGGAAGGGGGGGGGGGGGGGGGGGGGGGGGGGGGGGGGGGGAGGGGAGAGGAGGGGGGGGGGGGGGGGGGGGGGGGGGGGGGGAGGACTGGGCGGGGTGGGGGTTGTTTCTGTAGGGTCTTCTGGGGAGGTGGTGGCAGAGAAGACGGAC
>NZ_JBVIVP010000033.1:0-68373 GCF_055595445.1 Streptomyces sp. NPDC040432
GCACTCGGCCTGCTCGGACCCGCCCACGACCTGTGCGCCGTGGGCTGCTGCCCCGCCCGCGCACCACGACCGGCGGCCGCCGGCGCCGACAGTCCCTTCACACCAACCTCCCTCGATCGTGGAGATACCTCGGGGTCGCTTCGACAAGACTGAGGCGGCGACGGGGCCGGGTCATCCAACGGGCCCGGCCCTGAGGCTCCTGCCCGCCCTCCGCCCTCCGCCCTCGGCCCTCTCGGCCCGGATACCGGGCCGCCCCCACCCAGATCGGCGGACACCGACCCGACACCGGCCCGACCCTGCTCCTCATGGCCAACGCAGACCATTCGATCGTGCCCCCGTCAGCCGCGCACGCACGCGCCCAACGGTCGCCGACCCCGTGCATCCGGCCGCCGAAGAACGGTGGCTGCGGGCGGGGCGCGGGGGGATCCCGCCGGCATGAGCCGTGTGTCCGCATACCGGTCCTCACCCACGTTCCGTGCGCGACCTCGTCATGATGGGCGCATGATGCACAGCGACGACACCCACACCGACTCGCCCGCGATAGCACTGCTGAAGGAGCTGGGGGCCGAGACCACCAAGCACTCCGGCGGTACGCTCCTGGCCCACCTGCTGCGCGTCGAGGGGCTGCTCGCCGACTGGGGAGCCCGGCCGGTGCTGCGGACCGCGGCCCTCTGTCATGCCTTCTACGGCACCGACGGGTTGCCCCTCGCCCTCCTGGAACTGTCCGACCGCGCCCGCCTCGTCGAGGCGATCGGCACCGAGGCGGAGGAGCTCGTGTACTTCTACGCGAGCTGCGACCGCAAGGCCTCCTACCCCACCATGGCCGCCCCGGAAGGGGCATCCGTGACCTTCCGGGACCGCTTCAGCGGCGCGGAATTCACCCCGTCCGCGCAGCAACGTCGTGACTTCGCCGAGCTCACGGTCGCCAACGAACTCGACCTGGCCCGAGTGAACGCCTCGTTCCGCGAGCGCAACGGGGCCGGCCTGCTGGAACTCTTCACACGCTGGACCCCCCTCCTTTCGGATGCGGCCCGCCGAGAGGTGACCGCCGTCCTCGGCTGACCCGTCCGGGTCCGCCGACCGTGACGGCGCGCGCGTCGAGGCCGACGCTCGCGCCGCTCACCCCGGAGCCCTGCTCGAACCCCCCGGTGGCGTCGTCCCCACCGTGAGCGCAGGCCATCCGACCGCACCCGCGGCCGGCCCACGACGGTGAGGCCGGCAGCGCTGCCCCGACCGCGACGGCTCCAGGCACCCGCCGGCCCCCACCCCGGACTCGACCTGCAGAATACGACGGTATGAACTCCCCCTCACCGTCCACCCCTTCGGGCAGGCTCCTCCGGGCTCTGCGGGACTACCCGCGCCGTGCGCCGTTGACCCTCGGCTACGTCTGCCTGCTACTCGTCGGCCACGTCTGGGTCGTTCACGTGCTGTCGACCGATCGGGCCGCCACCGTGCTGGGCCACGTCAGCACCAACGTGGACAACCTGCGGGACCATCCGTTGTCCGCGCTGCTCGGCAGCGTCCTCTTCTTCGACGGCACGCTGACGGACGTCACCTCCGCCGACTTCGTCGGCACCCTGATCACCCTCGGACTCGGCGTCGGCTGTTTCCTGGCCTGGGCGGAACACCGATGGGGTAAGGCGCGCGCCATCGCAGTGTTCCTCGGCGGACACATCGCCGCCACCCTGCTGACCGCCGTCGTCATCACCATCGCGCTCCGCAACGGCTGGTATCCGACGTCCGTACGGCAGTCCTTGGACTACGGGGTCAGCTACGGCGCCCAGACCGTGCTGGCGCTCGGTACCCTCGCCCTGCCGCGCCGCGGCCGCCTTCCGTGGGCCGTGTTCGTGCTCGCCTGGCCCCTCGGCGGCATCGAATGGAGCGGTCCGCTACCGGACTTCACCACCATCGGCCATCTCACAGCGGCAGTCATCGGCTTCGGACTGCTGGCCGTGCCTGCCCTCAGGCGGCGGGTGCGCGCCGCCGACCCGTCCACCACCACGGGCACGACGGAACGGCGCCGCCGGCACGATCCGGAACAGAGAGCCCCCTCCCGACCGGTACGCTGACCGGCCCCGTCGGGAGCGGGAAGCGCGCCCGGCACTCAAGAGCGTGCCGAACGCGTCAGCGGGGGGAGGCCCCGCTCGTCACCAACGCCCAGGCACCGTTCTTCACCGCGTACACCGTGAGTCGCCGGTTGACCGTGTCGCCGTTCCCGTCGAAGGCGACACGGCCCGTGACACCGTCGAAGGACTGCCGGGCCACGGCCTGGGGCAGTTTCGCCCGGCTGTCGGAAGGGAGGGTTCCTCCGTTGGCCGCGACGACGGACTTCACCGCCTCGATCAGGGCCCACGTCGCGTCGTAGGCGTACGGGCCGTACCAGCCCGCAGCCTGCGGATAGCCCGCGTTCCGGTACCGGGCGAGGAAGTCCTGGCCCGCCGCCGACTCCTCGGCGGGCACCCCGATGTTGGTCGCCAGGTCGCCCTCGGCCTTCGGGTTCGCCGTCAGGTACTGCTGGTCGTAGATGCCGTCGCCGCCCATCAGGGGGACGGCCACCCCAGCCTGCTTGAGCTGCTGGGAGAGCCGACCCGCGGTGTCGTAGTAGCCACCGAAGTAGACCGCGTCGGCCCCCGATGATCGGGCACGCTCGGCGAGCCCCGCGAAGACGAGTTCCGCCGGGTGTACCTGCTCGCTGCCGACGACGGTCCCGCCGAGCCTGCGGAACTCGGCGGTGAATCCCGAGGAGAGGGCGGTGCCGTGGGCGCTCGTGTCGTCCACCACGTAGAGCTTGGTCTTCTTCGCCTTGTCGTGCAGGTACTGGGCTGCCATCGGGCCCTGGTCGACGTCCGACGCGACTGTCCGGAAGTACGTGGAGTACGGGCGCGACGTGGTACCCGCCGCCCAGTCGGGACCCAGCGTCAGTACGGGATTGGTGTTGGCCGGGGAAACGACGGCCATGTTCGCCTGCGCGAGGGGCGGTACCAGCGTCCGGCCAACCACCGAGTTGAGGGGACCGACGACCCCGAGCACCTTCCGGTCCGACACGAACCGGGCGGCGTTCGCCTCGCCCTTGGCGGGATCCCCCGCGTCGTCCAGAGCCTGGATCTCGAAGGTCACGCCCGGGACGTGCCGGGTCTCGTTGGCGGTCCTGACCGCGAGGTCGGCGGAGTTCTTGATGCCGACCCCCATGGCGGACATCCCGCCGCTGAGCGCCGCGTCCACGCCGATCACCACGGTGGTCGAGGAGACAGCCTTGCCGTTCCCCGTGGCCCCGCCCCCACGAGGTGAGTCCTCGTCGGCGTTGAGGGTCCAGGTCAGCACGGAACCGACGGCGAGCGTGGCCAGGGCCGCGCCCAGCACCACCGAGCGCCGGGTGTAGGCTCCCCGGCCGGTGGACGTACGGCCGACACGGTCGCGTTCGGTTTCCGCCGTCCCCAGCGTGACGGAATCCTCCACCCGAGGTACGCGCTCGGGCTCAGGGGCCGGAGGGTCGGACGGTCGGTCCGGAGCCGGGCGCCGCGGCACGTCGCCGCCGGATCCGGAATCCAGGACCGTCGCGGTCCGGGGCACGGGAGTCCCCGTCGACACCGGCTCGGGCCGGCTCGGAGCGGAACCGGACCCCGAGGGCCCGTCCGGAACGGGACCGGACGCCGACCCCGCTGATCCGTCCGGGACCGGAACGGGAGTCACCTGCGGCTCCACCGGCGGCGGGGGCGTCACTTCCGGTTCTTCGTCCGGACCGTGTCCGGCGGAGGCGTCCGCACCCGACCCCGAGGGATTCAGGACCGACGCCAGCATCCGCGCCGCCTCCGCCGCTCCCACACGCTTCGCCGGATCCTTGGTGAGGAGCGCGTCCAACACGGGCGCCAGCGGTCCCGCGTGGACCGGCGGCCGGTACGGGCGGGTGAAGACGGCCACGGCCAAGGCGTGCAATCCGTCCGCGGCGAACGGCGGGTGACCTTCGACGGCGTGGTAGAGGGTGGCGCCCAATGCCCACAGGTCGTTGGCGGGCGTCGGACGCTTGCCCTCCAACTGTTCCGGAGGCATGTACTGGGGCGTCCCGATGACGATGCCGCTCTGGCTCAACTTGGTCGTGGCGTCGGCGAGGTGCGCGATGCCGAAATCGGTGAGGACGACGCGGTCCTTGACGAGGAGCACGTTGTCCGGCTTGATGTCGCGGTGGATGATCCGTGCCGCGTGCGCCTCGGTGAGCGCGTCGAGTACGGCCGCCCCGATCTCCGCCACCCGTCGCACCGGCAGCCGGCCCCGGCTGCGGATCGCCGCGGCCAGGGATTCCCCGCGGATCAACTCCATGACGATCACGGGAGATCCGTGGTGCTCCACGACATCGTGGATGGTGATGATTCCGGGGTGGCTGAGAGTGACCGCCGCCCGGGCCTCGCCGGTGAACCGCCGCAGCAGTGCGGCGCGGTCACCGTCGTCCATCCCCGGCGGGAAGAGGATCTCCTTCACGGCGACCTCGCGCCCGAAGAGCTGCTGGTCCAGGCCACGCCAGACCCGGCCCATACCGCCTTGGCCGATGCGTTCGACCAGCTGGTACCGGCCGGCGATGAGTTCGGGATTCTGCTCGGTCACGCGCACACTTTAGATCCTGATGAGCCGCTCGGGTGACGAAAGGGCGGCTCGCCCTCCGGTCCGGGCAGCGGGCCCGGACGCCCGCGGTGAGAAGGCAGACCCGCACAGACCTTCTTTCCCCGCCTTCGGTGAGGTTCAGCCGATGCGGACGGTGACCTGGGGGAGGGGAATGTCGGCGAGGTTCAGTTGGATGCCCGTGAAGGACAGGTGGGTCTGCGAGTCGGCCAAGGGGGTGTCGGACGGAGTCTGGGTCCGTGCGCGCGTGCTCACCACCAGGAACCAGCCCCCACGCTTGTAGCTGCGGGAGTCGGTCGAGCCATCGGGGTTCGGGTTCAGCGTCCACCCCTGGCGCTCAAGGTCGGCGCAGATCGCGTTCATTTCCGACTGCGCCGCGGTCTTCTCGCGGACGACGATCCATCCCGTCCTCTTCGAGTCGGCGCCGGCGGCACCGGTCGGGATGCCCTGCGCCGGGTCGAGGTGCGCCGCGCCGACCGCGGTCCGGATCACTTCGTCCACGGCGTCCCGGGTGAGGGGCGGTGACGTGGACTCGGGTGCGGGCGCAGCCGTCGACAGGGACGGCGTGGGATCGGCCACGGGCGCCCCCAGGTGGACGCGCCCGTCGTCGCCGATCTGCACGTGGTCCGGCAGGAGCACGGCGGCCAGACTCACGATCAAGGTCGTGGCCAGCCCGATCCACACCCTCTTCAACAGCGCGTTCAATGCGAAACTCCCCCGAGTGATCATGCAGAGGGAGGAGTCTCACACACTGTTCGGCCGCAGGCACCCCAGATTCATGCCCGGTGCGGGGAGACGGCGTTGGCTTCGACAAGGGTGGGGTGTTTGGTGTCGAATTCTCCCGGGCGGGACGCGACGGAATGCGTAGCCGTTGAGCCCACCATCGGCGGTCCCGCTCGGGGCCCTGGGTGCACGACGACTGCTTCTGCCTCATGCCCCGGCGTCAGCCGGGTCGGTCCGCCGGGGGCCGGAGTGACGGAAGCGGAGGCCGTCAGGGCCGAGAGCTCCAGGGACCTCAGGATCGCTTCGCGGTCCGCCGGCACGTATTCCTCCGCGGCGGCGGCCGCGTCCAGCACCTCGCGGATCTCGGAGGCCGTGAAACTGCGCCCCTCGGCCGCGGCCAGCAGGTCGTCGGCCCGTCCGCGGGGCAGGCCGCGTTCCGAGGCGATCAGGTCCCGAAGGGCTTCCTCGCGCACCGCGAAACGGCTCATTCCGCAGTCGAGACCGTCGTCGTCCAAGTCGTCCGGGTAGGGCGCGCGGGCCCAGACACCGTTCTCGAACCAGTACACGCAGCCCAGCTCCCAGCCCTCCAAGAGCTCCCGCAGGTGCTCGTACGGCAGCCAGTCCGGGGCCTGCGCCAGCATGTCGATCGCGGGCTCGTGCCACTTCACGGCACTGGACTCGTCCTCGCCGTACAACAGGTAGCGGCCCTCTCCCATCTGCTGGAACGTCCACCAGGTGCAACCGCGGTCGTCGAGGTGCAGACCCTCGCCGTCGATCCACGTGCCTACGCGCCGGACCCGGCCCTCCGCCTCCGCCTTGGCCTCCAGCACGGAGGCCAAGGCCCAACGCGCCCACAACACCTCTGCCGCCGGCAGGTCCTCCGGCCGGCCGGGCCTGTCGATCGCCATTCCGCTCCCCAGTCCGTCCAGTCCTCGTACGACGTCCCGCATGGTCGCCCACGTAACGGTGATCGTAGAACAGCGCCGGGACGAACCCTGAACGGTGGCGACCCGAGCACCGACGGGGGACACTTCCTCGACGCTTACGCACACACCACCACCCGCACGCGGATCGCCCGGCCCGACACGCCTGCGCCGAACTTTCCGCAGCAAGCGCCGGCCCGGCGGTATGGGGCATGGGAGGCGGGGCGGGGGGTAGGCCCTTCCGCAGATGAGGGCCGTGGTGACGCCGCCCCGGAACCGAAAGGATGATGTAGGTGATTCGGAAGCTGCAGGCGGTCGCGCTCGACTGTGCCGATCCGGTACGGCTCGCGGAGTTCTACGCCGCCCTCCTCGGCGGCCGGGTCGTGATCGACCCGGACGAACCGGACTGGGTCGAGGTGCACGGCTTCGAGGGGACGCCTCTGGCATGCCAGCGAGTGGACGGCCATCGGTCGCCCGAATGGCCCGGTCAGGAGCGCCCGCAGCAGATGCACCTGGACTTCGACGTCGACGATCTCGACGGCGAGGAGGCGCGCGCACTGGCCCTCGGGGCGACCCTGCTGGAGCGGACGGACCAGGTCCGTCCCGAGGCGAACTGGCGGGTCTACGCCGACCCGGCAGGCCATCCGTTCTGCCTCTGCCTGCATTGACCGGGCGCGCCACCGGCGCCGAATGAGGACCCTGGACCAGGTTGTTCCGCCTCCTGGCGGGCACCGCCGGTGTCGTCGACGCTCCGGGCGGTTGTCAGGGCCCGGGCGCTTGTCGTGCCTGACCAAATGGCTGACCGTGCCTTTTCCCCGCATGAGGTGAACAGCGCCGTCGCCCGTGGCATGTTTCCCCCCGCCGGGTTGCGGATGCGGGCCGGGACGTTGCGGCGTATGCCGCAGTTCTGCCGGCTCGGCCATGACCCGTGTGAGCCGGCCGACGCCGAACGCCGGCTTCTCCGTACTTCCGTGGATGGCCCGCCCGGGGAGCGTGGGCCGCCGTCGAGGAGGATGGAGGTGAGGTCTGCATGTTGAGGTGTGGGCCTTCAGACATTTTTCGACGGCAGGAAGAAGTCCCCCATGACTGCACAGCCCGCACGTCCTGGACGCAGAGGTTCAGCTTCCCTCTCCGCCATGGTTGTTGAGCCGTTCAAGCCTTCTCTCGTCAAGGCGGTATTCCGGGAGGTGACCTCGATGCAGGTCTCCCGATCGGCCACGTGGGCCGCCGCGTCGGTGACGCGGACAGTCTTGACGGGGATCATCGACGGGGCGAGGGGATCGGCTGCGGAGGAAGCGCGGAGAAGGCTGTGCCCCGAGGACCTGGTGCGGGCGATCGACCGCAACGTCGAGCTTGAGGTGGCGTGCGATTGGTATGACCACAGCCCGACGTTCAAACACCTCAACGGTGTCATGGACGACGCCGATGACGTCATCACGTCTCCTCCCCGACGCGGCAGATCACGCAAGCCGGGTGCTGTCGCGGGCGCTCATAGGTTCGAAGCCGGGATCAAGAAGCTGCTGCGGAGTAGGGGAGTGACGGCCGTTCCGGCGATGGTCCGAGACCTGGACGGGATCGCGAGCGTGTTCCTGACGGCTCTTGCCCGGGACGCGGCCATGGTCGTCCGCGAAGGCGGGATCAAACGATTCGGTTCGGTCACCCTCGTGATGCCGGGTCAACCGGTCGCGTCCCCGGTTCTGGGGAACCCCTTCGAAGATCTGGCCGTCCGTAGCGGCGACGGGCGGACCATCGGGAGGGAGGACATCCTGGCCGCCACCACGATTCAGTTGTTCGGCGAAATCCGGCAGCGGGCCCTCACGGAAGCGCGGGTAGCGGCGCAGAACACTGCAACCGGCTGAGGGAGGCGTCGCACCGCCGGCGCCGCCTGCGTCAACACCCGGGGCGCTCACGCCGGTCGGGGCTGATCCGGTGGCCGGGATCAGTGCCGACGACCCTTGGCCCGGTGAGCAGAGTCCCTGAGAATCGGTCCGGCGACCCGCCCGGAGACTCCTGGAGAAGGGCTTCGGCTCCTCGCTGGTGTTCCCGATCGGCATCGACGCGGGCGTCTGCGTCCTGCTGAGGCCGGACTGCTGATGACCTGGACGCGGATCCCCATCGTCATCGGCCAGGCCCGTCGACCGACAACTGGCCGACCGTCCGCCGGACCGAGTGTTGAGTTGCTTGAGATGAACTGTTCCTGCCGGTGGGCGAGGGGCGTGGACGGCGTTCCAATGTGGGTGGTCGTGGGGGAGGTGGCGCCGGGGGATGCCGGTCCGGTTCGCGTAGGGAACCGCGTCCAGCAGGCTCCGCAGATCGTGGTCGGCCCGTCGGCAGGCGTAGCCCCCGCGGCTGCGGCGCTCGGACCGCCACGTGGCCAGGGGCGGCTTGACCAGTTCCCGCCGGGCGTCCGACACGGCCCTCGGGCAAAGGCGGCGTTCGGACACGGTCCGGGGCCACCCGTCTTCAACTGCTCTGCTGGTGTTCGGTCAGAAGAGCTCCAGGCCTTCGCCTCTGGTATCGGCGATCACGGGCCGAGGCACGGCGGGAAGGCCGTCCAGACGGTCGGGACCGGCCGCCGCCGCTATCTCGGGGGCGGTTTCCGTCAGCCAGGCGCCGAACCGCTCGGCGGCCTCCCGGTAGGGCACCCGTGCCAGGACGCGGTGCTCGCCGAAGGGGCAGAAGTCGACGGAGACGGTGAGCAGGCAGGAGCGGGGTGTGTTCTGGCTGCCCGTCCACGAGACGCGCAGCACTCCGCAGGGCTTGCGTCCGCGAGCTCCGGGATGGGTGGGGCGCAGGGTGCGGGTGGCTGTGTGGGCGGTCCATGCGGCGAGGTGGGGCAGGGGCAGGGTGGTGCGGGTGCGGCATCCCGGGCAGCGGTGCCAGTGGCGCAGCCAGTCGATGGTGTCGGTGTCGAAGAGGCGCTGGTAGCGGGTCGCGACGCGGATGTCGTTGTCGTACAGGTGGTCCGGGCGCTCCAGTGTGTTGCAGGACGGGCAGAGTGGGCCGCGTACGTAGCCGTGTTCATGGCAGTGATCCAGCACAGCCGCCGGCACCGTGCCGCAGACGGCACACACCCAGCCGGTCACCTGGCGGGACATACCCGGCTTGCGGCTCAGCACCGAGTACAACTGACCCCGCAGTTCCCCCGTATACGGGCGTGGCGGGACGACTGAACCGCTCATGCCCGTTGTGGACCGGCGGTCGGTGGCTTTGGGCTCCCGGCGGTGTTGTTCGGTGGGAGCCGGGTCCGGCCGCCAAGCCGGCGTGGTGTTGAGCCACTCGGTTTCGGTGTGCTCGGCGGAGTCCAGCAGTCTGACCACGGCGTGCGGAAGCCACCACGACCGCTCCGCCCCGTCACGGGACCGCTGCACCAGCAGCCGCCTCCAGTCGACCCCGGCCAGATGGGACCGCGGTTCGTGCGTATGGCCGGCGTGGCGTCCAGGGCGATCGGCCTCCTGCAGTTCCCGGATGACGCGCCGGCGCCAACCACGAAGCGTTCCAACCGTGCGCTCCGGCTTCGGCACACCGCGGAAGGGACCGATACGAACCAGGTGCCGTGGGTCCATCTCCACAGCGTTCCATGCCGCCGCCGCCCTACGCACCTCGGCCTCAGGAACCCTGCACTGGCCGTCGCCCGGTATGAGCAGTTCCACCACACACGTACCGAGGACGACGTACCGCACCGGCCGGACAGCGGTAGGAAAGCAGGTGAACACCGCGGAAGTCGTTGGTATCGCGTGACCGGCCGTCAGCTCGGCCCAAATACCGTCGGCGACGGACAGAGAGACCAGACCATCTGCTCGGCCCGGGACAACACGCTCAGACATGCCAAAAGACTAACGACCGATCTGGAGGAGACGGACCTCAAAGGGTGCGAGTAGCCCCGCCAGGACGTCAATCGCAGCTCCCTGACGGCGCAGAGAGCAATTCCCTGAGGTAAAGGAAGGAAGCCGCCACCGACTGGACCTCGAAGGGGGACAAGAGTGACACGGCCATGTCCACCGACTGACCGGCCGCCGCTGCCCCGCTTCCCGCCCACGTTCGATCCCTCGGTGGGTCGGTGCTTCGATTCCGTCTCCGTACGGTCAGGCCGCTTCGTCCAACGGCATGCCCAGAAGGGCCTCAAGCTGCGAGATCGTCTCCTTCGGCTGCTTCGCGTGGACTCCCGCGAAGCCGAGGGCGTCGGCGGCCCGGACGTAGTCCTCGGTGTCGTCGACGAAGACACACTGTTCGGCGGTCAGGTCCATCGTCTTGAGCATGACTCGGAAGATGTCCGGGTCGGGCTTGCGCATGCCGTGGAGCTCGGAAATGACCACGTGGGAGTAGAGGAGGTCGAGGTCGTACCCGTCGTACAGGTCCCAGGGCGCGAGCCCGACGCTGTTGGAGAGGATCCCGACCGTGATCCCGGCGCGCTTCGCGGCGGCGGCCGCGTCGATCATTGCCTGCTGGGGCCGCAGGTCGGCGAAGATCCGCCCCATCAGGTTGTCCGGGGAGACGCCGAGCTTGGGAGCGGCGGCCTCGTTCCATTCCGTCTGGATGATGCCGCCGCGCTCCAACTCGTGGGTGAGCCGCACGCCCTCGGCATCCATGTACAGCGCGTTGATGCACGCGCCCTGCGGCAGCCCTTCACGCTGTTCGAACGCGAGCACCGCCGGCAGCAGCGGCGTGGTGAGCACCCCTCCGAAGTCGAGGACGAGGCCGGTGCGGTGAGGCATTGCGAGAACTCCAGCGGGATTCGACGAACGGAGGAGAGCACCTGGCCTGCACGCCGTCAGCGGGCCGCACGTCGTGATCAGGCCCGGTTGCCCAAGGGGAGGAGGTACGGCGGTGCGCGCGCAGGCACCTTCGCCTGGCACACCGTACCAAGCGGCCGGCGGGGGTCGGGGTGGGCCGTGACCGGCCACGGCCCAGGCCCTTGGCTTTCCCTTGCTGACAAGTACGTGTGGGCCCCTCCGGGCGGGGCGGCTGCTGGGCCGCGAGCGCAACCCGGGCCGATCTGACCACAGAACAGGCAGTGGCTGCACCGGGCCTCAACGAGGACGCCCCCCGCGCTGTCCTTGCCCGCCCTCGGCGGCTGGAACCCGATACAGCTGATCCGGCTGCCCTCCACCAGGGTCGCCGAACCGTGGCCAGGACGGCGGCGCCGCCCGACGGAGGCCGCGTCCGTGGTGCCGTTGTAGTCACACGTCCGACGCCGAGGGCCTCAAACTGGGCCGGGCCCCGACCAGGGGGGAGTGGTCGGGGCCCGGCGGGCGCAGCAGCCGAGGGCTGTGTGTGGTGTGTGGTTCAGTGGTGGCGGAAGGTGTCCTTGATGTCTTCCTTGGCCTGGCGGGCGTTGCCCTTGGCCTGGTCGCCTTGGCCGTCGGCGGTCATGCGCTCGTTGCCGGCCATGCGACCCATGGCTTCCTTGACCTTGCCCTTGGCCTGCTCGGCGTGGGCCTTGGTCTTCTCGGTGCCCGACATGGGGACCTCCTCGTGTAGTACCGGGTTGGTCGTGATGACTCGCCTGCTCACGATCTGCGGGTCCAAACCCCAGGACCCGCGGCCCCGCGGCCGGTCGAAGCCGGAGTCCCTTGCTGCCGGTGGAAGGCGGCCGATCCGGCGGGTGGGGCATTGCGATGGGGCTGGATGGGGGCGCCCGCGTATGCCCGTCTGCGTGGATAAGAAACAAATAAGGATCATGTGCATGGGTGGGGGAGTGCGGGGCAGTCGCTGCCTCGGAGGTTGATAACCATGGTTCCCCTGCTTCTTGTTCTTCTGCTCGCTCTGATCCTGTTCGGCGCCGGCTTCGCGGTGAAGATCCTTTGGTGGGTCGCGATCGCGGTGCTGGTCCTGTGGCTGGTCGGGTTCGTCGCCCGCCCGAAGGGCGGTAGCGGCCGCTGGTACCGCTGGTAGCCGCCCCGACAGCCCGTCACGTGCCGGTGGCCCCCTCCGGGGGGCCACCGGCACGTGTGCTTCCGGGCTGGAGCAGGCGCGTCCGTGTGCAGTGGTGCGGAGGAGCCGGGTAGGGATGGATGGGGAAGTGGGGTACTTGGCGTGATGTCGGGGCGGCTGCCGTGCTGCAGCAGGAGACCTGTTCGCCTTCACGCCGGCGGCTGCCGCGCCACGACGCCCTTCCAAAGCAATCTCGCGGCATCGGTGTGGCCGCGGCTTCCCGGTCCTGGACCGCCACGTCACCTTGGCAGACGCTCCTTTGCCGTTGTTCCAGACGTGGGCTGCGCGTAGCTGGAGCACGCTGGTGGCGGTGTTGATGCCCCTCCCGGTTTGCACGGTGCGGGTCTTGCTCGCGCCAGGGTGAGGGTGGTGATGACGTGTGGGTGGCCGGCACGTCGGTGAGGGGCCAGCCCTTGAGATCGATCGTGTCCGGGGTGCCGTTGGTGATATCCGTACCGATTCCAGGTTGAGCGAGGTGTCGGCGTTGCAGGCGGTGCCGGGGCAGGTGTACCCCCTGCCCAAGGCCGTGTTCGTCGGGAATGTCGGGGGGAGTTACGCAGCCGTGTGGGCCGGATCGGCGGACCGGCCGGCGTGGGGTCATCCGGAGGTACGAGGGGTTTCGTGCATTCGTTCCCATTGTTCCGAGGGTTGTGTGGTGGGCGACGCCCCGAACATGCTGGGCTGCCCACCCCCTGTCATCCGCAGGATGACGGGGCCGGACGCAGATGGGAGCTCATCGTGAACCGCTCGATCCGCCCGAGACGTTCGGTGTCTCTTCTCGCCGCAGCCGCACTGTTCTCACTCGGCCTGATCGCCTATCCCTCATCGGCCCAGGCCTCGGCGAGCGGATGCGATCCATGGCCGCTGCCGCCTGTGCGGGTGTTGTGCGCCTCCGTCAGCGGTAGTGGAACCTACGTCGATCGTGTGGACTTTCAATCACCCCTGTCCTCGTTCACGTGTGGTGCGAAAGGTGCCATCCGTTTCTACGACACAGCCGGCAGCCTCTACCACCAGGAAACCCGCCAAACCCAGAATGGATGTACCTGGGGCGACGGCTTCGCGATCCACCCTCGCAAGCACATGCGGAAAGGCAAGGTTTGCTCGGTACAGCTCATCAATGGCGCACAGCGGGCGGGAGTCTGTCACAAGATCACCTGATGTGTTGGTTCAGGGGTGACGTGCGGAGTCTGGGTGCCTGCGACCGGCACGTCTGCCGGGTTCGCTTCGGCGTACCTCTTGCTGTTGTTCGTCATGTGCCCATGGCCTCGCAGGCGGTGCGTCAGACGTTTGCTTTCGTGTCCGCATTGGTTCTGTGCGCCGGTGAGGGCCTCGACGGCTTCATCACCTGTCCGGGTGAGGGGCCTGGGGGTCTCGGCCGTGGTGATCTGGATGGGCATCGCATCGGTTCGCGGGGCGGCCGTTCGGCTGGTGCTATGCCCCGGGCTCGACGCTCGACCAGGCGCCTTGGTGGCCCGCTCCACCGGCTGCGGCTGGGATTCGCTTCATACCGCTCCTCGGCACTGAACCGGTCCCGGGCACGTGGCAGGTTGTCGGTCATCCAGCCCGCCGACGCTGCTTCCGTCTCGGACGGAGTCACCATGTTCTCGCTGTTCACAGCGCCACCCACCATGATCGGACTTGCATCGCCTGCCTTTTGCAGCCCGGGGCCAACGGGGTGGATACCCAGACGTCGGCCGCGGCGCTCCCGATGCGTGAGATGGGCATGGGAGCGACGCGGTCGGTCCGGCAGCAGGGAGGACGGCCGGCTCAGTTGCGGGCGTTGAGTTCGGCGACGATCGAGGCTGGGGTGTGGCCGCTGGTATCGGACAGCTTGTGGAAGTCGACCGACACGAAGTTGGGGTCCCGGCCACCGGCGGCCGGGCGGCACTGCTGGTTGATGCGGTCGCGTAGTTTGCCCCCGTTGTCGAGGACGGCGTTGATGACGGTGGGTACGTTCCGCTGGTGGCTCATGGTGAAGAGCCGCCGGAAGCCCGGTTCCTGACGATCCAGTGGTACGTCGGCCCAACGGGTAACGCAGGAGACGTCGTTGCCGAGGTCGCCGAGGCTCCAGTAGTTGCTGACGGTCCAGGCCTTGTCGTACATGACCCCCAGGTGCTCGCGGTCCCCCTCGTCGCTGAAGATCAGCAGGCGCTTGTTGGACGCGACGAGATCGGTCATCTTCGGCCAGCCCTGCTGGCGTACGTTCCAGGCGTCGGGGCGGAAGAGAACCTGTTCGAGGCCGCGGACCCGGTTGAGCGAGTTGCCGAGCTGCTGGGCCGTGACGTAGTCCTCCAGGAAGATGCTCACCACTTCCTGGGGGTTCGCGGCGAGGAAGTCCACCACGGTCTGCATGCTGCCGTGGAAGGACTGTCGGGGCAGCGCGTACGTGACCCCGGCGAAGGTCTTGCACTCGCCGTGGCATAGGTAGACATCGCTCTGGTAGCAGTCGCTGCCGAAGCTGACGACGCAGAGCCACCGACTCTTCTCGTACCAGTGCGTGTCCAGGCTCAGACCGCGCACCCCGTTGTCGAGCTGGTGGCGTATGGACTCGGACTGGGCCACCGAAGTCCAGCGGGAGTCCTCGTAGTTGGTGAAGGCGTTGTGGGTGGCCAGGAAGGAGACCTCGTCGAGCCGGCGGTCCCCCCAGCGTGTTCGGGCCTGGGCCGCGGCGGCGTCGTTCGCGTTCGCGGCCAGGGTTACGGGAAGGGCCGCGCGCGCGGGTGCGGTAGGCGGTGCAGCGGTCGCCAGGCCCGGTGCGGCCAGCAGGCTCAGCAGAAGCAGGATGACGAAGGAGAGTCGTCCGGCGGCACTCTGCGGGAAGGCGGTTCGGGCGCGGCCGGGCCTGACACCCCAGATCGACATGTTCAAGATCGAAATACCTCCGAGCGTAGCTAGAGGGGGCGGCAGTTGCCCCCTGCTGGAAGGTGATGGCTCATCTGTTGCGGTAAATCGATGAGACTTCGGGCTTGGCGCTGAGGAGGGCGGGCCACGCCCGGCGGCCGGACCCGGCCGCGTATCCCCTGCCAACGGCTTGGACGGCAGGAACTTACTGACCGGTCAGTCACATGCATGGTCTACCGGCTCGGACGGCGCCTGCACAAGAGTCAGGAACTCATCTCATTTGGCGGTTTGGTTGGGGTGTCGTTCATGGTGGGGATCGTTGAGCGGCTGGGTCCGGATGAGTTGTGGGAGCCGTTCCAGCGGGTGGTGCCTGATACGCCGTCGCGGCCTCAGGGTGGCGGTCGGCGTCGGCATGGAGACCGGGAAGTGCTCGCGGCGATCGTGTTCGTCGCCACTTCGGGTTGCACCTGGCAGCAGCTGCACTCGGCGTCGTTCGGACCCTCCGGAGCGACCGCCCGTCGGTGCTTTCCCGAGTGGTCGAAGGCCCGGGTGTGGGCCCTGTCGGTCTTGGTCCGGGTCCATGTAGCGTCAGCACCAGGGGGATGGGATGAACTTCGATGAGAACGAACCGCAGTCTGTTCGGGAGGAGCGTTTCGCCGCCGAACGAGCTGAAGGCAGAGCGGCACGCAAGGCTGCGTCACTCGACTTATGGGGTGCACATGTCGGCGCCGCCATCGTGACCGTCGCCCTGGTCCTTCTCGCCTGGTACGGCAAGCTGGTCGCTCTGGGCGTCGTGAGCGGGATCCTTCTGCTCTGGTTCTCCGCAGCCCTCGCGTGGGCCTACGTAGATGGGGACCATGGCAGGCATGCACTCCAGCGCGCGTACAACGTCACCTTCGGATGGGGCGACGGGTTCTGAGCATCAAGCACTTGTGGGTGACCGCGGTCAGTCCCGGGTGTGCTCATGGGAGGCCGGCCGGCCCGGCGAGAACAACAGCGGGTAGTACGCCTGGTCATGAGGGTGATCGCAGCCCCAAATGATCAATGATTCCGAGTGTTGGATGGACACCCGCCGGACCGCCCGCAACGCGCACGCGGTGTGGGCGTCCCTCCTCGGCTCTGACCCGGAGGTGGCCCGCCGGTTCGTCGGCCGGTTGGAGGATACCCTCTCCGCGGTGGGGGAGGCCGGTCCTGCTGGGCATGTCGAGGAGCGGTCGGAGGTGCCCATCGCGACGTCGTGGCCCTGTGGTGAGCATCTGCGCGGTGGGGGAGGAGCAGGTGCCCACCGGGTGACGGCCGGGGCCGCTCACCGGGCCGGCCGCCGCCCCCGGAGTAGCCACGGCGGCCCGGCAGGCCTTGGTGTACCTGCCGGGCCGGGGTGGCGATGTCTCGCGGGTTGGAAGTCCGTGGCGTGCCATCGCCCTGACGTGCTTGGCTCCCGATCATGACTGAGTTGAACCTTAGGGTTGCTGCACCGGCCGATGCCGAAGAGGTTCTGGCCTTTTGGAAGGGAGCGGCGGAGGGCACGTCGATCACTGACGACGTGGACGGCGTGACACGGCTCATGGCACGTGATCCAGAGGCTCTGATCCTCGCGGAGTCCGACGGGCTGCTGGTGGGGTCCGTGATCGCCGGCTGGGATGGTTGGCGCGCCTCCTTGTATCGGCTCGCCGTGCTGCCCTCCCATCGTCGGCAGGGGATTGCCTCAGCGCTCCTTGATGCGGCCGAACGGCGTTTCGTGGCAGTCGGGGGCCGTCGGGGTGACGCGATGGTCCTTGAGGCGAACGAAACGGCGCAGCGGGCATGGGCCGCCGCCGGCTACCAGCGTGAGGATCACTGGCGGCGTTGGGTGAAGCCGTTCACGTAGGCAGGGGCAAGGTCTCCTGAAAGCCATGCGAGGAGCCGAAGCGATGACTCGTCCCCGTCCATCACCGCCAGGTCGTGGGACAGGTCCCGGCTCTCCGGTGGGCGCCTGCCGTAGCGATGCCGGAACGCGGGCCGCCACCGCCCGATGACGGCCCGCACCGCTGCCTGCTGGCTCGACGGTGTCCGGGACCCGGACAGCCGGTCCGCTACCGCGCCACTCGACCAGGCCGTCGTCGGGCGGGGCGATTTGGTCGGGCCGAGGCCAGCTTGGCTGAGGTGTTCGAGAAAGGCCGACCACCAGCAGCAGCGGCATGCAGTCGAGTGCGGAGTCAACCGACCCAGTCGCCCCGCGCTGTCGCCATCGGATATGAGAAGGTCGCCGTCCGCTATGAAGCGACCGGTCTGGTCACCGTTCACGAGTGGCTGTGGCAGGCCTCCTGTTGAGACCATGCGCCGGTGAACTCAGAACTCCCCGCCGGATGGACGATCGAACGCGTGCGTGCCGTCTCCGGAGACCCAAGCGCCGTCCTTCTTTCCCTCGATCGGCCCGTAATGATCGAGGCAGCGGGGCAGGGGGACTACGAGCCGCTCCGGCCGGATGTGATCCTTGCGTTCCACGAGTTGTGCCTCGTGCGAGACGACGGCGAGTGGTTCATGGGGCAACTAGGCGATGACGGCTCGGCGATCTGCTGGGCCTCCTACGGATCCGACCTTGCCGAGGCCATCCGCAGTCTGTGACAGAACCCCCGCACCGTCAGTCCCTTTCGCCGCAGACCTCAGCGTGTTGTGACGTCGGCTTCGTGCCGATCACGCGGAACGGAAGAGTTGCTCGCGCACCCATACGGGATCGGGGTTGGTGTGGGGCCGGCCTGCCACGATGACGGTCGGTACGGTCTCGTTGCCGTCGTTGGCCGCCCTCACCGCTGCGGCTCCTGCCGGGTCCCGCCAGATGTCGACCCAGTGGGCCTGAGGGGCACTACGGCCCAGCCGGATGCGCAGTCGGATGCAGTACTTGCAGCCGGGTCGCCAGAAGATGATCGGCCGGCCGTCTGCCGCGCTGCGGCGTTGTGCTTCCAGCGCACTGATCGGTTTCGGGAAGATCAGTGGAGAGTTCACGCTTGCGAGCAGCACGAAGACCAGCAGAAAGGCTGCGGCCTGGCCGGTCGCCCCGCTGACGATCAGCCCGGCCGCAAGGACCGAGCCGCAGAGCACCAGCAGTATCGGCAGGATCCAAGCGCGCGTCATGAGGACGAACGCTATCGACAAGACGAACTGAACTTCGAACTGGGTTGCTCATCCGGGCGTTCGCCGGACGTGGGGCAGCCTTCGTCCGGCCGTGTCCTCCGACCAGGGTGCACGAACGACGGAAAGACGTACCGGATAGCAGTCGGTTTGTCGTGCGCGGTGCGTCCCCCCCCGTTCCGGACAGTGCTGTCGGAGAGCGGCCTACGGTGCCTGCATGGGTGGACTCCTGCCGCTGTGCGACGACATCACGAAGCTGACCCCCGTCGAGCCAGCTGGAGGCTGCCACCGAGGCGACGGGCCGTTGTTCGGGTCGGCTCCCGGTTTCCCGAGCCGTCGTGCCCCTCCCCGCATGGGGTGTGTCGGACGGGGAGGGGTGCGAGTTCGCACAGCGCGCACACCCGGTTGGCCAGGGTCTGTTCCCGGTAGGTTGCGGGGAGGTTGGGTAGGGTCGTCAGGCGGTCACAGGGTCTGACGCCGCTCAGGCGCTCTCCGGTCCAGTAGGACGTGATGGAGCGCTCGAAGGGCAGACCCCAGTGGTAGGTCCACGAATCGACGAAGAACAGGTCGTCGGGGGCGGTGCGATCGAGGACGGGTCCTGTCAAGGCCCGTGAAGTTCAGTGTTGTCCGCGCGGCCGCAGCCGGGAAGCCATCTCGTAGATGGCTTCCAGTCGTTGGGACCTGGACTCCCTGGCACGGGTCAAGGTATCCATCGCCAACGGCCAGTCGGAGGATTCCGCGTGCAGGACCCCGACTTGCAGGAGGCTGCAGTGGACCTCCTCGGGCCGGCCGCCCATCTCCGCGCGGCGCTTGTGCAGTCCGACGGCCTGCTCGCGGTCTCCCATGTCGCGCATCGTCTGTGCCAGGTAGAAGACCGTTCTGGAGTTGGACGGGTCCCGCTTCAGTTCCCTGCGGGGCCGTCCGTTGGTGTGTGGTCCGGTCATTCGCTCTCGCGGCCCCGTCCGGAGGCCGACAGCCCGTCACATGGCGGTGGACGCACTCTCGGGTGGGCGGCCACCGCCATGTGAGGCATGTCTTCGGACGCTGTCGCGTGCAGGGGCGCCGGTGGGTGCGGTCGTCGGGCCGGGGGCGGAGCAGGCGGCGAGGCGGCGGGACCGGCGACGACGCGTCCTCTCCGTGCGCGGTACCCCCGGCGCCCTGTGCGGGGTTGGGCCCCGGTGGGAGCGCCCCCTGGTCCCCATGTCCCGGACTGCCCTGCAAAAGGGTCGCGTGGAGGTGGGGAGGACACGGTCCGCCTTGACGGCCCCGGCGCTGATGGATGCGGGTGCTGTGGTGTGTGGACGACAGGGGTGATTACTGGTCAGTAATCAGCGATCTTCGGAGTCGTATATGTCGCCTTTGGTGGATCGCAGCAGCATGGTTACAGGTTTAAGGGGTCGGATTCCTTCGGGTCGAAGGTCTTGAGTGCCTGGCTGGTTGCTTTCGTTTATCTGCAAGTTCAAGTCTTGAGCTCTATATGGTTCAGGTCGTGAAAGATGCGGGGCGGCGATCTGTCCGCCTCGTCCCATATGTTGTCTGACTTTCTGTGAGGTTCATGATGATGAAGCGTCTTGCTGCGGTCGTGGCGGGTGCCGTGGTTGCCGGTGTGATGGGTGCGGGCGTGGCGGCAGCCGACCCGGTCCAGGCGGCCCTCCCGGATGGGGGTGGATCCGCGGTGAAGGAGTGCGTCGTCCGTGTGGACACTGTCGTGCGCGTCTTTCCCACCAGCGGCACGATCGTCGGCGTCCTGAACGCCGGGCAGTCCGTGTGGTCCAAGGGCACGGTGATCCCGCTGATCGGTCCCGTCCAGCACAAGGTGGCTGTCTCCGACGCGTGGACGGGCCGTGTCATGGAGGGCTTCGTGCCCGTATCGGACGTCGACTGCCGCTGAGCGGAACCGAGCCCACGCCGACGATGTCGAAGGCCTCGGACTCCCCGGGATCGGCCTTCCCGCAGGCAGTCGTCTCCCTGCTTTTCCAGCGCTTGGAGTAGGCGGTGGAGGCGGTGTGTTCGCGGGGTCCGGGGTGTGCGCGGCCGTGGCTTGCCGGCACCACAAGGGCGGCCGGGATCCGACTGCTCGCGCGGGGACCGGCGTCCTGATCGTGGCCGCCAGGTGGTTGGCTCACAAACCTCTGGTGAACGCTGTGGGGGTGCGTGGGAGGATGACCGGCCATGGGAGTCCTGCCTGTGCCCTGCCCGCCCGGCCTCGTACCGGACACGACTGATGCCGCGGATCGTGCTGCGGCGTCCCGCGCCGCCCAGGAGGCGGGCGTCTCCTTCGTCGGGATCGCCCGCCGGGCCGGCGCCTGGACGGTGCGGATCGACCGCCATCCTGTGCACATCGTCGGCCACACCGCGGCGCGCTCGGTCCGTCGGGCGGTGAAACACCTCATGTCCGACGGCGCACTCGGTCGGCTGTCGCAGGCGGGCCCGGACGGCCTGCTGCTCCACGGCATTGAGGGCGAGGGTCGGGCCCGTGTGCTGGCAGCGGCATTCCACGCCGCCCTGTACGGGGACGGGACCCTGTTGGAGGACGTCCTGGTCCCCGCTCCCTGAACTGCCATGCAGACACAGCCCGTGGACAGGTGCGCCTCACGGAACCGTCCCGGGGTTCGGCAGAGCCTTGATGCCGTGACGGCTCGGAGGGCCCGGCGCCGGCCGGGTGGGTTGTGGCCGGGACTGTCGCTGCGCAGGGTGCGGCGGCCCCGGCCGTGTACGGGCCCCGCGCCGGGCCGCGCCGAGAGCCGGCGACCTGGTTGGTGTCGATGTGAAGGTCCGTCACCGAGACGGTGACCGGGCGTCGTTGGCCTCGGTTTAGAGGCCCCGGCCGGCGGAGTCGTCGCCGGAGGCGAGGTTGCCGGCGACGGTCGTGCTGTTTCGGAGATCGAGGGTGGCGGCGGAGTCCCCGTTGGCGGCGATGCCCGCGCTCTGTCCGAGGGCGCCGATGAGCTGGTTTCCGGAGGCGAGGGTGTGGTCGAGGGTGAGGGTGCCGCCCTCGGCTGCGTTCAACGTCACTGCGAACCCATCCCTCGTCCGGAGCCCGAACACCGGGATCGCTTCGTGCGGGGCGATGCCCACGAATGCGCGGCGATCTGGCCGCGATGTCGGGACTTTCACCACCGTCCTCCCAGCGAGTCGGAGCGCCGGTCGGTTTGTCCGTCGACCAGTCCGAAGACCGCAATCAGCGAGTTCGGCTGCTCCGGTCGTTCGCGTACGCCTCCCGCCGCGCTGCTGACCACGCAACCCGTTCGGAGTGAACGCCTCTGCCAAGGGCACGCAGTGGTCGACGTCCAGGGGGGCGGAGCGGGAGACGACGACGTTGTCGTAAGCCGAGCGCCAGTAACCCCCTGTCAGCTTGCACACGGCCGCGACCTGCGGGGGCCCACTGCTTCGGCGAGGATCACTTCCTTGCGGGTGTCGCATCCGTCCCCGGAGTTCAGGCCTTGGTTCCAGTGCTTGGACAGGTCCCGCTTGTAGCCGTCGCGGTGTTCGACGGCCACCGGCAGCCGGTCGATCGCCTCGAACAGCGGCAGCGGTGCCCGCAGGGGCGAGCGCGGGCACACCGCACAGCATCACGTCTTGATCACACCGGCATGTGGAGTGGCCCGGACACCCGCCCCGACAGGACTTCGGTGGTCAATTCACCTGTGCGGACAGCCGGATTCATCGCAGAAACATGCCTGCGCCCTCCACCTCGGCTAGGTCGAGGTAGCCGCCCTCGTCGGGCCGCCTGTCGTAGGGCCCCGGCGCTACCGCCCGGATTCGGGCGGCTGGTACGCGGACATGGAGTCCTCTCCGGATCAACGTCCGATCTCCTTTGCCGCCCCGGAGCGTGTCACGTGGGTGACCGTACGATCCGGCAGCCCGGCAGCCCGGCAGCCCGGCAGCCCGGCAGCCCGGCAGCCCGGCAGCCCGGGAGGCGGCGACGCGGTGCTCGGCGCCACCGCTCCTTGGCGGAAGTAGTCGGCACCAGCAGCAGCGGACCGCCGGGCCGGTGGGCCGCCCGCAGGACTCAGCCGGCCAGGCGGGGGAGGCGGGCGGCGGCGGTGCCGAGGCCGGTGGGGCCGGTAAGGGTGCGGCGATGATGGTGGCGCAGGTCGGCCTCGCGATAGCGGCCGCTGATGGCGTGCCAGCGCAGATTGCCGGTCATGGCGGTCCTGAGCCGTTCGACGTGTTCGGCGACGGTCCGCCGTTCTGTGCTGTCGAGGTCCAGGTCGTCGCATAGGACGGGCAGTTCGGCGGTGGCCAGGTGCTCGAACTCGTCGAGACGTGCGGTGGCGAGGTCGGCGACGACCCGGGCCGCTTCCGGGTATCCGCAGTCGAAGAAGTGTTGCACCACGAGCAGGGCGTTGTGGAAGTCCCCCTCGAACTCGATCTCCCGCTGGTACGAGAAGAGATCGTTGACCAGGCCGGCGTGGTCGGCGGCCGTCCGTTCCAGGGATCGCATGGTGCCGCTGTCCCGGACGGCGTCGGGCAGCGACCGGTGCACCCCGCCGCGCAGCAGTGCCGGGACAGTGGTGAGGAATTCGCCGCCGGCGGTCCGGCGGCGCAGTTCGAGGAAGTCCACCGGGTCGGGGAGACGGTGGTGGGCGAGGTTGGCGATCTCGGTCAGCCAGCCCTCGAACAACT
This sequence comes from Streptomyces sp. NPDC040432, assembly GCF_055595445.1. Taxonomy (NCBI): domain Bacteria; kingdom Bacillati; phylum Actinomycetota; class Actinomycetes; order Kitasatosporales; family Streptomycetaceae; genus Streptomyces; species Streptomyces sp. NPDC040432. Next base: position 22,770 of record NZ_JBVIVP010000033.1, read on the forward strand.
CGGCGAGCAGGCCACGCACGGTCTCCCGGGCGGCGGGCGTGAGGCCGGTGCCGACCCGGGACCAGAGGTCGGTGAGCCCACGCTCCAGAGCATCGGCGGGCACGACCGGGACGGTCGGCTCGGGAGCGGTGATCTCCATCAGCCGGGCGGAGGCCAACTTGGCCCCGGCGAGGTCGCGCCGGCATCCGTAGGCGGCGTCGAAGTCGTCCCCGTAGCAGCCCCAGGCGATCAGGGAGGTGGCCGCGATCATCTGCTCGGCGGTGAGGTCGGGCATGGTGCACGCTCCGAGCAGGCCCAGGTCGAAATGGGCGAGTGTCTCCTCGGTTCACACCCGTCGGCCGCCGGCCCGCGGCTCCGGGGCGAACATGCCCATCCGGCCGGCCCATGCAGGCACTTCCCGTCGGACCCGGTCCACGTGGGGGCTGACCCGCACCCGGGCCGGGAGTCGCATTTCGGGCACCTGGGAGGGGCCGGTGGGTTGGTGCGGGACGAAGGCGAAGTTGCGCAGGCGCTTGGCCCCGGTTGTGCTGATCACGCGCTTGATGTCCATCGCCGAGGTGCCGAGCGCACCCAGTGGCAGTGGCAGTGGCAGTGGCAGTGGCAGCGGCGAGCCGGTCTGCGGGCCGCCGTTCATGTAACGGCTGGAGCGCAGGCTCCACTCGTGGCCGCCTGCCTGCCAGTCCTGCAGTCCCTTGACGTAGGCCGCGACTCGGGTGGTGTCGTCGCCACCGAGGCCGTGGTCGGCGAGCAGCGGGCCGAGCGCGGTGAGCGTGGTGTCCTCGAACTGCTGAAGCCGGGACGTCAGCAGGTCGTTGACCCGGTCGGCGGCCTCCTGCACGCCGATGCCGATCAGGCAGCGGATGACCACCGCGTCGAGCAGGATCGCGACGGCCAGGCCGAGGCCGAACTGCTGGAGCATGCGGTCCGAGCTGAGGATGAAAGCTCCGAAGACGAACATCATGATGGCCGCGGCCGCGGTGATGACCTTGCCGGTCGACGCGAGTCCTTCTCGTACGGACTGCGCCGGATCCTTGGTGCGCATCCATTCCTCGTGGCTACGGGAGACAGGGAAGACCTCGTAGTCCATGGACAACCCGAAGACGATCGCGAAGATCAGCGCGGGAATGAACGCCTCGATGGGGCCCGGCTGTGCTCCGAACCATCCGTGCTGGAACACCAGGGTGACCACGCCGAGCGCGGCGGAGATGGAGAGCAGGTTCAGGATCGCCGCCTTGACGGGGATCCAGATCGACCGGAAGACCAGCAGGAGCAGGAGCAGGAGCAGGAGCAGGAGCGGGAGCAGGAGCGGGAGCAGGAGCAGGAGCGAGGAGACGCCGACGACCACGGCGACGAACAGCGGCAGCCGGTCGGCGAGTGTCTCGGAGACGTCCTGGGAGGCAGCCGTGGCACCGCCGCCAGCACCTCGGCGCCGGTGGCGTGTTCGAGGGGCGGAGCCACGTCGTCGCGCTGGCGATGGACGAGGTCCGCGGTTCCCTCGGCCTGCGGGGAGGTCGTCGGGTAGACGAAGACGGTGGACAGGGCGCCGTCCCGCGAGGGCATCGCGGGACTGGCCCCGGCGACGCCGTCGGTCGCGGCGAGCTCGGCCTGGACGGTCTTCCCCGCCTCCTGGTCGCCCTTCACCAGCACGATGAGCGGACCGTTGAAGCCAGGTCCGAAACCCTCGGCAAGCAGGTCGTACGCCTGCCGGGACGTGGTGTCCTTCGGGGTGTTGCCGGAGTCGGCGAAGCCCAGGCGCATGCCGAGAGCCGGGCCGGACAGGGCCAGGAGGGCGATCACGCCGACCAGCAGCGTCGGGATGGGGCGGCGCTGCACGGCGCGGGCCATGGCGCGCCAGCGGTTGCCCTCGGCCCTGCCCTTCGCGGTGGCCTTGGCCTGCTGCTTGAGGACGTGGCGCTGGATGCGTCCGCCGAACAGGGCGAGGAGCGCGGGCAGCAGCACCAGGGAGGCGGCCATCGTGACCAGGACGGTGATGGCCACCGCGAGGGCGATGCCCTGCAGGGAGCCGAGTCCGAGGGCGATCAGGCCGAGGAGGGCGACGATGACCGTGCAGCCGGCGAAGAAGACCGTGCGGCCCGCGGAGTCGAGGGCCTCGCGGCCTGCCTCGTCGGGCTGTACACCGGCCAGGAGTTCGTGGCGGTACCGGTAGAAGATCAGCAGGGCGTAGTCGACGCCGACGCCGAGGCCGACGAGCATCAGGATGGGCGGGGTGAAGTCGGCGACGGTGAAGAGGTGCGAGGCCAGGGCGATCAGGCCGACGGCGCCGCCCACCGCGAACAACGCCGTGATCAGAGGCAGCGAGGCCGCGAGCAGTGAGCCGAACAGCAGCACCAGGACGACCAGCGCGGCGACGATCCCGGCGAGTTCCGCGGTCGGCGGATCCTTGTCCTGCGCGTTGCGCGCGGCCTCGCCGCCCACCTCGACCTGGAGGCCGTCGGTGGCGATGTGCTGTGCGACGTCGATGACCTTGGCGACGTCCTCCTTGGGGACCTCCTCGGTCTTGCCGTCGAGCGTGACGGACGCGTAGGCGATCGTGCCGTCTTCGAGATTGCCGACGCGTCGGCGAAGGGGCTGCGCACGTCGGCGACGCCCGGCATCCGCTCCACTTGGGCCAACATCGGCGCGATGCGGGCCTTGGCGCTCTTGATGCCCGCGGCGTCCTTGAAGACGATCTCGACGCTGTCGCCCGCCTGGTCGCTGCCGTGCTCCTTGAACAGGTCGGTGGCGGCCTGGGAGTCGGTGCCGGGCAGCGTGAAATCGTTCTTGTACGCGGACCCGGCCGCGGTGGAGCCAAGCGTGATGGCGGCGAGGACGGCCACTCGCAGGACAAGGGCGGCCCAGCGATGGCGTTGCGCCCACCCCGCCAGGGCGCCGGACCGGCCGACGGGCGCGGACGACGTACCGGGCGGCGGTGTGACAAGGGGCGCGGTGGAGCCGCGGGGGGAAGACATGTGCCTACCTCGAATTCGAGCGGGTGTTACCGGGAGCCATCGCCACACCCACGACCGCCCCGGACAGCGCGGGAACACCGACGGCAAAGTCCGGCGAACACACCACTGACCGTGATCGAGAACGTTCCGGCGGCGGTGATCAGCAGAATTCCGGCCGTGGTACCCACCAGCGCGCCGACGAGGGCAGCACTGATCCGGGTGGGATCAATGGACGACGACATGCCCTCGATCATGCGGGCGCCCTGGAGGCCAGGGCGTCGGCCCACGGCACGCACTCGGCCACGACAGAACTACTCCAGCGGATGTACGTCCCGGGCTGCCGCCTACTTCTCCAGCACGCACTCTCGCCGCAAACCGGCACATAGCCCATCGTGCGGCACCTCGCACCAGGCAGAATGAACCAGTGATCTCCCTCGATGCCACCCGCCTTCGCCTGCCCACGGGACGGCACGCCGACCTGGCTCTCGCCGGGTCGTGCTCGTGTTGTGCGGGGTGGCCGAGGGGCAGCGGCTCGGTACACGGTGGCACGCGAACGCCTCCCTCATCGCCTCCTGGCTCCTGGCAGTACTGGTGTGCGCGGCTCTGCCGCTGCGTCGCCTCCATCCGGTGGTGGTGGGCTGGTTCACCGTGCTCGGCACCGGCGCCTACCACGTGATGAGCACGGTCGACGGCCCCTGGTGATCATCCCCATCGCCGCGCTGTACGCGCTGGCGGCACAGGGGCGGACCCAGGTGTCGGTCGCCCTGGCCGCGCTCATGGTCATCGGCGTGGGCGCGACCACGCTCCTCGGACCCGGCGACGTCACCGGCACAGCGGTCTTCATGCTCACCGGATGGCTGATCGCCGTGCTGGCGCTGGGCACGATGCGCCACGGCCGGCTCGCCTACGCCGAGGAACACGGCAGACTGCGCGCCACCCAGGAGCGACCGCGCATCGCCCGCGAACTGCACGACCTCATCGGCCACACCATGTCGATGATCCACGTGTAGGCGTCCTCCTCAAGGACACCGAACCGGAGGAACTCCTGCGCGCAGTCCGCGTCGCCGCGAAAGGCGACGCACTCATCAGCCCCTGCGTCACCCGCCGCCTCATCGCCGAATTCGCTGAGCGTCCGGACAGCGCCCGCACACCCGACCACCGCCTCGATGCCCTGACCAGCCGCGAACGTGAGGTCATGCGCCTGATCGCCGCCGGCCACACCAACGAAGAAATCGCCAGGCAACTGGTGGTCTCCCTACTGACCGCGAAGTCTCACGTCAGCCGCATCATGGCCAAACTCGACGCCCGGGACAGGACCCAAGTCGTGGTCATGGCCTACGAATACCGCATGGTCAGCCCCGGCTGGCTCGACGGCTGGATCGACCCCCTTCCGCCAACCGCGGGGAGTAGCCCGCTCTCGCCACCCGTTCGCCCTGCGGGTCTCATCCAGGGCACAGTCCGTAGTGCACAGGGTCCAGCCCACACGGATTCACCCCGGATCCCACCACAGGTATCCCCCGGGGAAGGCGCAGGAGCCGGCCCATCTCCTCGTGGAGTGGCGGCCCCGCCTACCGCACGGGCCGCGCCGGAGCCCTCTGCTCAGGCCGCGGATCCGGCACCCTCTGAACGGAGCCGACGGCCACCCAGTGGCCCCCCGGTCCCTGGACGGCGAGCCCACGCCCGGCCAGACCCTGCAGGTGTTGGACCACGGTGCGACGAGTGAACCCGACGGCCTCGCAAAGCTCCTCCAGCCCGCTCTCCCGGCCTTCGGCGGCGGTCAGCGCCCTCCACGTGCGCTGTGCGGACTGGCCGAGACCGCCGTCCGCCTTGCTCGCGAAGACCGAAGCCCGCGGACTGGGCCCCGGCCCGTCAGCGGTCGCCGCGCCCTGCGAAGGAAGCAGCACCCCGCCCGGGCGTTCCGCATCGGCGGACGGGACCGGTACGGCCGGAGCGGAGAGCGCCCTCCGGGCTGTTCCCTCCGCACGGGGCCTGCCCACCGGCCGGGGTGTCCGGTTCACTCGACGGTGCCTGCGGCCCTTCTCACGTTTGCCCACGTCGGCTCCTTCCAGCGACTCGTTTCCTGCTCCTGCCCCAACGAGCCGGCCGACGACCGGAAATCGGTTCGAGCCCAAGCGCTGCGGAGAATCACTGACACGGCCCAGCATCACCGGCCTGCGGCACCGCGACGACGTGTGGCGCCACCGCATGGGCGACGCGACGGATCGTGCGTTCGTACGTCCCCCGGAATCTGCCGGCCGCCCTCCGGGATCGGCACCGGGCGAAACCTCGAACCGCGCACAGGCCGCGCCGCCGGCGAACACATCGGGATCCGCCCCGTGCACCTCGCTCCGGTGCTCGCACAGGTTCACCAACACCACGAACATCCTCACCGGGGTGACGCCCGGCCCCCCCCGGTCTCCTCGACGTCCCTCATACGGGCCCGTACCGCCACGGGGCCGGGCGAAGGACCCTGGTAGGGCCCGGGGGGCCGGGATGGCCGAGTCGTCTCGTGCTGCAGCGTCCTTCGGCGCCCGGCCCGGTCTATGAGTGGACGGCGATGGCGATCTTGCCGGTGGGGCGTGTAGGGCCGTCGGCGGTGGTGCCGCCTTCCATCAGCTTGTGCGCCTGTGCGACCTCGGACAACGGGAACACGCTGCCGATCACGGGCTTCAGCTTGCCCTGGTCGACCAGACGGCCGAGGGCTTCGAGCCTCGCGCGGCCCGGGCTGACGAAGAGGAAGTGGTAGGTCGCGTTCACACCCCACGCGGCAAGCAGGTTCTGCGGGCGAGGGATGTCCACGATGGACACCACGCGGCCACGATCGGTCAGGAGCTCCGCGCTGCGGCTGAGGGTGTCCCCTCCGATGGTGTCCAGGACGACGTCCACCCCGCCCAGCGCGCGGACCTGAGGTACGTAGTCACCGATGGAGAAGTCGATCGCGGTCGTGGCTCCCAGCGCGGTGATGAACTCGTGGTCCTTCGTCCGCGCGGTGGTGACGACTTCGGCTCCCAGCGCGCCGGCCACTTGGATGGCGGCGGAGCCGACACCGCCGGCTCCGCCGTGCACCAGGACCCGCTCCCCGACTCGTAGTCCGGCGCGTTCGACCAGCGCCTGCCAGGCCGTCATGCCCACGAGGGTGAGCCCGGCGGCCTCGACGTGCGACAGTCGGGCCGGTTTGCGGGCGACCAAGGCCTCGTCGACCACGTGGTACTCGGCGTAGGTGCCCTGTCCGGCGAAGATCGGCGCGAGGTACCAGACCTCGTCACCGGGCTGGAAGTCGTTCGCACCGGGGCCGTTGTCGACCACCACGCCGGAGACGTCGTTGCCGATCACGGCGGGCAGCTGCAGTTGGTCGTGGTAGTCGCCGCGCCGGGTCTGCAGGTCGAGGGGATTGACGGAGGTCGCCATCACACGCACCAGCACCTGGCTGGGTCCAGGGGCGGGGATGGGCAGGTCTCGGGTGGTGAACGCTGTGTCCGCATCACCGAAGCGGACGAGTTCGGTTGCACGCATGGAAGTTGGCATGCGGTGAACATAAATCGCCATATCGCGAATCGTCAATATGTAGATGGGCTAGGATCGGCATGTGTTCGCCGAGACGGAGTTGCTGGCTGTGTTCCGGGCCCTGTCCAACCCGGCCCGCCGCCAGATGCTGGTATGGCTCAAGGACCCGATGAGCTTCCCCGGCCAGGAACCCGACGACATCGAGATCGGCGTCTGTGTCAGCGACATCCAGCAGCGCGCGGGCCTGGGACAGTCGACGACATCGCAGTACCTCGCGATACTGCGACAAGCAGGTCTGGTGATCGCCACCCGGCGGGGCAAGTGGACCTACTACCGCCGCGACGAGGCCAACATCGCCCGCCTACTGGACACACTCCGCGACGTGTTCTAGAGACTGCCGGTCGGGGGAGTGGTGTCGGGCACGCCAGGCCCGTACCGCGCCCGGAATCCGCGGGGCAATTGGCGGACGTCGTCGATGGCGGCCACGATCTGTGCCTTGGCTGCCGCCGGCGGCGTGCGGGAGACCGCCGTGGCAAGGCGGGCCGCGGTCGCTGCGAACCCCGCGGCCTCCTGCCGGCATGCCTCGCAGCCTTGAAGGTGGGCACGGAAGACTGCGCGTTCGCTGTTGTCGAGTGCGTCGAGAGCGTAGGCGGCGGAAAGGGTGTGGGCGTCGGGTTCATGGTGTTTCATATGGTCACCCCCATGCAGTCGCGGAGCCGGATGAGCCCGTCGCGCATGCGTGTCTTGATCGTGGGAAGCGGCGTGCGAAGGGCTTCGGCCACTTCGCGGTAGGTCAGCCCCTGGCAGTAGGCCAGGGTCACGGTGGCGCTGGAATTCGGTCAGGCCGCGCACGCAACGTCGTACCTGCTCGGCATCCAGGCGGGTCTCGACCTGTTCGGAGACCTCGTCGAAGGCGGTTGCGATGTTCGCGGGCGACTTGGGCCTGGTAGCGGTCGATTGCGGCCTGGGCGGAACGCACCCGGTCCACGGCCCGGCGGTGGACGATCGTTGCCGCCCATGTTTTGACGGGCCGGCGCCGAACCGGTAGCGGGCTGCCTGCCGCCACAGATCGATCATTACCTCCTGGGTGACCTCCTCGGATTGGCCAGTTCGTCGCCGTGGGCGACCTTCTGCAAGACCCCTGTGAGATAGCTGCGGTCCGGGTCGCCGGAGCGTCCCGCAGTGAAGGGGAACGGTTGGTTCACCCGTGCCGCTCCGGCCGTGGCGAGGAGGCGCGGGTGTGGCCTGGGTCGACCGTCGGGGGGCGGGGCGTCCATCGCATGCCGGTCCTTGTTTCATCGCTCGTGCCGGGCCGGACCGTCCCCGAGGACGATCCGGCCTTACGTACGTGTGCGGGTGTGTCTGTTCTTCGTAGCGAATGGGTCCACGGATGGGAGGATGCGTCACCCACTTCCAGGTGCCTGACCCGTTGGAGGGAACCGAGGGCCCTGGCCGAGCAGGGGGGAATCGCCTGCGGATGATTCGTGTGAGGTCCCGAACCCGATGGCGGGGTTTTCTCCCCTGCCTGCACGGGACCGGTTTGCGTTCTCGGCGACGGGAGGGGACGTGGTTCGCCTGCTGCGAGGTCCGCCTGTGGCCATGGCGATCGTCACGGTGGTGGGGGAGGAGCCGCGATGACCTCGACCGATGCGGGCGCGCAAGGCGTGCCCGCGTACTGGTCCGGCGTCGGCTCGGGCAACCCGGCTCGGGCGTCTCCTCACCTCCCGGTCGACGCCGGCGCCGCCACCAGTGCCTGCGCCATGATGACTCTCACCCTCAGCGACCTCCCCGCCGAGCAGCGCCCGGGACCGGCGGTGGCGATGGCCATGAACTGCTGCGCCGCCGTGTCACTGGCCTTCTGCCCGGCGTTCCTCGTGCTGTGATCCCGCCGGACCGTGCTCCCCCATGTCCCGCACGCTGCGGGAGACCGGTGGGCGAAGCACGGCCAGGTCATCGCACAGCGGCCCCGGCGGGTGTGGGGCGGCTGCATGCTCCTGCTGATCACGGTTGCCGCCTGCGCCCCGCTGCCCTCCCGGACCGGCGCCCCCCTGCACCAGGCCCTGCCCACCAACGCACCCTCCGTCCGCGGACAGGAGGTCCTCTCCCGCCACTTCCCGGCGGGCACGGCCGGCCCCCTGGTCATCCATCGTCGCTCCCGCCGCTCTCGCCTCCGACGTGCGCAGGCGTGTCACGGCTACCGACGGCGTAGCGGCGACCCACACGGTCTCGTCGGGGCCGGAGGGAGGGCACAGATCATGGCCACGCTGACCGACGCACCGGACAGCGCCCGCGCCCGCGACACCCTGGCCCGGCTCCGGTCAGCTGGTTGTGGGAAGCTTCGCGACCGAATCTGCCGTGGTGTTGTTCTCCTTCGTTTTCCTCGTCGCGCTCGGGGTGGACTACAACGTCTTCCTCGTCCACCGCGTCCGCGGCGAAGCACTCCAACACGGCACGGCGGCCGGGGTGCACCGGGCACTGGTGACCACGAGCGGGCCCCGCATCTGGTGGCCGACGTGTCTTCCTGGTGATCGACCTGCCAGGTTGCCGGCGCCGCACACCGGCGACCATGACCGATCCGCGGCCTCCACGTCCGCGTCATGCGGATGGCAGAGGCGAGCCGTTCACATTTTCTGAGGTGCTACCAATCCGCCGGGCAGCTGCCGTCGAATGCCAAGTGTGAGCAGCTACCGCAACAAACTCATCCGCGCCGCACGGGGTGCGCTGTCAGGTCTTCTGGCCGCGTTCACCGCCCTCGCCGTGGCAGAGCTGATCGCCGGACTGCTGCGACCCGCTGCCGGGCCCGTCACCGTGGTGGGTGGCGCGGTGATCGACCGGACCCCGTCCGCGGTGAAGGATTTTGCGATCCGTACCTTCGGCGAGAACGACAAGGTCGTCCTGCAGCTGGGGATCGTCGCGATTCTCGCCCTGATCGCCGTTGGCCTGGGCATGCTGGCCCTGTCCCATCGACGGGCCGGCGCCGCAGGCGTGTTGCTGTTCGGCATCGTCGGCGCCGCCGCGGCCCTGAGCCGACCCGACTCCGCGGGCATCGGCGACGCGTTGCCCTCGATCGCCGGGGCGGTCGCGGGGGCCTGCACCCTGTACGTGCTGGCGGCCAAGGCCGAACCCGTTGCCGCACCCGACGACGAGGACGGCGGCGGGTGGAGTCGGCGCGGATTCCTGACCGCCGTCGGGGTGAGCGCGGTGGCGGCGACCTCGGCGGGTGTGCTCGGTAGGTTCTTCACCGGACGGCAGGGCCAGGGCGCTCTCGCCTCCCGCGAGAGTCTCGTCCTGCCTCGGCCCGCCTCCCCGGCTCCCACCCTCCCGGCCGGCGTCCAGCTGAAGGTGCCCGGCATCACCACCTTCACCACCCCCAACCGCGACTTCTACCGCGTCGACACCGCCCTCAGCGTTCCCAAGGTGGACGCGGGCACCTGGCGGCTGCGCATCCACGGCAAAGGCGTCACCCGCCCGCGTACCTACACCCTCGACCAACTCATGGCCCGCCCTCTGATCGAACGTGACATCACGCTCACCTGCGTCTCCAACGAGGTCGGCGGCCCCTACATCGGCACCGCCCGCTGGCTCGGTGTGCCCCTCGCCGACCTCCTTGAGGAAGCCGGTGTGCGGCCCCCGTCCAAGGGCGGCAAGGCCGATCAGTTGGTGGCCCGGTCGGTCGACGGCATGACGCTCGGCTCCCCGGTGGAGGATGTGATGGACGGCCGTGACGCCATCCTCGCGGTTGGCATGAACGGCGAGCCTCTGCCGTTCGACCACGGGTTCCCCGTCCGCATGCTCGTCCCCGGCCTGTACGGGTACGTGTCGGCCTGCAAGTGGATCGAGGACATCGAACTCACCACCTTCGACACCTACGACCCGTACTGGGTGAAAAGGAAATGGGCCCGCAAGGCACCGATCAAGACCCAGGCCCGCATCGACACCCCCAAGCCCTTCGCCCGCCCCGCCGCCGGCACCCTCACGATCGCGGGTGTCGCCTGGGCGCAGCATCGCGGGATCACCCGTGTCGAGGTCCGCGTCGACGACGGCCCCTGGCAGGACGCCGACCTCGCCCCGCAAGCCAATATCGACACCTGGCGCCAGTGGTCCTACCGCTGGAACGCCGTGCCGGGCGGGCACACGATCACGGTCCGCGCGACCGACGGGACCGGCCAAGTCCAGACCGAGCAACGTGCGCGGACCATTCCCGACGGTGCGAGCGGCTGGCACAACGTCTTCGTGACCGTCCCCTAGACCACCCGCCGCGGCCGCAGCGCCACGTGTCGGGCAGCACGACCAATACGTCAACACCCCCCCCGAGAACACCTTTAAAGGAGCAATCGATCATGAACAGCATGAAGATCCGTCGTACCGCCCTCGCCGTCGCCGCGGCCGCGGTACTGCCCTTCTCCCTGGCCGCGTGCTCCGACTCCGGCAGCGACGCGAAGGCCTCTGCTTCCTCGTCCGCCGGGGGCGAGGCCAATACCGACGCGAGCAGCCCCGCGGGCGACGCGATGACCGACGACCAGCCCTTCGGCCAGGCCTGCGCGGGTGTTCCCAAGGAGGGCGCGGGTTCCTTCGACGGCATGGCCAAGGACCCGGTCGCCACCGCGGCGTCCAACAACCCGGCCCTGTCCACCCTGGTCACCGCGGTCAAGCAGGCCGGTCTGGTCGACACCCTGAACAACGCCAAGGACATCACGGTGTTCGCCCCGACGAACGATGCCTTCGCGAAGATCCCGAAGGCCGACCTCGACAAGGTCCTCGCGGACAAGGAGATGCTCACCAAGATCCTCACCTACCACGTGGTCGGCCAGAAGCTCACCCCCAAGCAGTTGGAGAACGGCAGCTTCGAGTCCCTGCAGAAGGGCATGGTCACCACGAAGGGCTCCGGCGAGGCGTACAAGGTCAACGACACGTCCAACGTGGTGTGCGGCAACGTCAAGACCGCCAACGCCAACGTCTATATCGTCGACACCGTCCTGATGCCCAAGTAGCCCACGCCGAACGGCCCTTGACACATCAGGTGGTGGCCCCGTGTCCGTCCCCGAAGGGACACGGGGCCACCGGCATGACCGGCCTCTTCACGTGGATCGGCCGGCCGGCCCGGCCCGGCGCCGTGGCCCCCGTCGGGGCCCGGCGCGTGGGGCCGGGTGTCGGGGGCGCGGCTACTTCTGGTTGATGGGCAACGCCAGGTCGGTGACCTGGTACTTGGTCGGGAAGGCGCCCTTGGCGGTGGCCTTGCCGGTCAGCACGTCGACCGCGTAAAGGCGGTACGAGCCGCCTGTGGCGATGGCGGCGAAGCCGTGGTTGGTCGCGGTGGTGGGGTTGTAGTGGATGTCGAAGCCCGCGTCGAGGGCGGCGTCCACGCCGAGGTTGCCGGTCGGGGCGAGGGTTCCGGCGTTGGCCGGGGACTGCAGGGAGATGCGGTCGGCCATCGTGTCGAGATCGAAGAGGGTCGTGGCGGTTGCGGCGTTCAGGTCGTTGTTGGTGTAGGCGGCACCGGTCACCCCCATCGCGGTCGACGGCGGCACGGTCGGGTTGGTCAAGGTGCCGTCGACGGTGGTGGTGAGGGGGGCGGCCGCGTCGTCGATGTTGTGGCGAAGGTTCTGACCGGTGTTGGAGATGACCCGCAACCGGTTCGCGGCCGGGTTGAAGTCCACGCCGAACGCGGTCCCGGTGAGTGCGACGGTCAGCTGGGAGACCTTCATGGCCCTGGCGTTGGTGGTGTTCAGTGTGTAGACGCCGCCCTTGTCGCCGACGCCGTAGAGCCGCTCGTTCTGCACCCGGAAGTCGATTCCGATGAGCCGGGTGTCGCCGGTCAGTCCGGAGACCCTGCCCAGAGACCGGGCCCGGGAAGGCTTGTCGACGTCGAACTCGACCAGACGTCGGTCGCCGGTCAGTCCGATCGCGGACAGTGTCTTGTGGTCGTGGGCCGACAGGGTCCGCGGCGCGGTGTCCACCGCGGCCAGCGCCGGCGCCGCACACAGACCGGCGAGCACGGCAGCGGATACAGCGATCATGATCCGGTTTCGCATGGTGTCTCCTCATCTCAACGCACCCGAATGGGGGCTTATAGGGGATTCGTCACCATCGCTGCGCCGGACTGGCCGCCCGTGTGAACATCACCCGCACGGTCCAGAGCGACACCCTCATCTCCACTCCAGGCGGGTGGCCTTCGGCGAGTCGTACACCGCTCAGGCGTGCGTTGTGAGAGGAGTCCGGAGACGGTGCGGGCATGAATTCACCCGCAAGCCGGCATCCGACGCACGGTGCAGGACTCGAACTCCGCCTCGCGGGCGGCGCGGTGCACGGACTGCGGTTGCTGGGCCCGCGCGAGGTCCTACCCCACTCGCCGGCCTCCATCCTTGCCCCGGAACCGGCCCGGGGGCACGCAGCGGGCGACGCCACTTGACGAGTGCGCCCCCTGAACCACGCTGTGAAGCGTGAACCTCCGGCCGTCGACACGGTGCAAAGGGCCTGCGCGGGGCCTGCCGGCCCACGCAGGCCCAGCGGTGCCTGGTGGCGACCTATTTGCCGAGGTAGCGGCAGGGGAACTGGGGTCCGGAGCATTGAAGTGGCCGGGTCCTGTTCGGGCTTCTGCCGGCTGTAGCGGGCGGTGACGCCGACGAGGGTGAAGTCGGAACCGAGGTCGGGGGACTGGTCGACCGAGGACCTCTTCGAGAACTTCCGCAGCTGGATCGTCGGCCAGTGGTACTCCGCCTCGACCGGTGGTCCGGCCTCCGGGGACACCGAGGGTGACATCCCGTTCATGTACAACGGCGCGGTCGGTACGACCTTGGCCTTCACCTCTAGGTCAAGAGGTCAAGACGGCCGGTGGCTTCAGCCCCTACGGCCAGGGCTGGGCCGCTTGTGCCGGCCTCTGGTGGCAGCCCCCCATTCGATCGTCTGACGGTCTGATCCGACCGACCAAGACGATGCCCTCGCCCGGAAGATCCGGGCGGGCGTTTCTTGACGCTGGTGCGGGTCGGGTCAGGAGTCGAACCCGATGCCGTGGCGGGTACCGATTTCGCGAAGCCCATCAGCGGAGTCCTTCAGCGCGCCTTCAAGGTCAGGAAGTTTCAGCCGGGCCTTCCTGGATTCGGTCGCGCTGGTCACTGCCTTCCACGCACGACGGTAAGCGCCTTGAAGTTCAAGGACCCTTTCCGTCATCTCGATGTATTCGTCGAGATCGAGAGTTGCCGGTCCGTTCAACCCCGTGCTCATTTGTGCGCGAATGGAGATGACGTATCCGAGGTAACGGATCTGCGACCCGCCGACCCGACTACTCAGGAGGATCTCGGCGAGAACAGCATCATGATGCTCCTCTTGCTGGCTCATCCTGCTTCCTTCGCGGTCTTGAGTGCAATCAAGAGCACTCTCATTCCCGGACTTTCGGCTGCTATGTCCCGCTCCTCCGGCTCGGAGGTCTTCCGAATCCGTCGACTCGGGCGGGTCTTCATGCGGAGGCGGCACCGCCCGCAGCGGTACCGGTGCCGTGAGGGGTGGTGTGCATCTGACTGGTCCTGGGTGGCGGGTCGGGTTCGGTGGTGGGTCAGATGCCGCGTTCGATCATGTCGATGAGGTGTTGTCCTGCGTCGTGTGTCTGGGTGGGGTGGAGGCCTCGTAGGGGGCCGTCGATGAGGAGCATGGCGAGGCCGTGGACGGCGGACCAGGCGAGGAACTCGGCGCCGGGTCTGCGGTCCTGGGGCAGTAGTCCTGTCTCGGCGAGGTCGTCGAGGGCGGCGCCGAGGAGCTCGAAGGGGGATTTGCCGTCGGGGCCGGCTGCGTCGCTGTCCGTAGCGTGTGTCATGTCGCCGGGGACGTGGAAGGCGATACGGAAGAGGCCGGGTTCTTCCTGGGCGAAGCGCAGGTAGCCGGTGCCGACGGCGCGGAAGCGGCCGCGGGCTGCGGCGGCCTTGTCCTGGGTGGCCGGCAGGGCTGCTTGTTCGGCTTCCATGGTCCGGGCGACTTCGGCCATTGCGGCCTGGGAGACGGCGTGCAGGAGGGCGCCCCTGTCGGCGAAGTGGCGGTAGGCGGCGTTGGGGACGACCCCGGCCTGCCGTGTGGCCGCCCGCAGAACGACGGCTTCGGGTCCGCCTTGGCGGGCGAGTTCGAGGCCTGCCCGGATCAGTGCGTTACGGAGGTCGCCATGGCGATAGGTGTCCCGCTTCGACTTGCCGTCCCTGGCCCCGGTCATGCTTCCGCCTCCGATGTGGACAGCATCCACATGGCTCGTCTAGAGTCCTGCTTGATCACCGGGGGTGCGGGTGGCTGCACTCCCAGAATGTGGACATCGTACACAACTAGTGGTCGTGGACCGTCCGGAACCAAGCACGAGATATCGAGGACCGAAGATGCGTACTCTGATCAGCACTGCCTTCATCTCGCTCGACGGTGTCGTGGAGGGCCCGGGTGGTGAGCCCGGCTATCGGAACTCCGGGTGGACCTTCAAGGACATCGAGTTCCTCCCCGAAGCGTTCGAGATCAAGGGACGCGAGCAGCAGGACGCCACCGCCGTGCTGCTGGGCCGGACCAGCTACGAGGCGTTCAGCCCGGTCTGGCCGGATATGGAGGACTTCGCCGACTACAAGGCGATGCCGAAGTACGTCGTCTCCACCACCCTCACCGAGGACAAGCTGGTGTCGAACTGGGGCGACACGACGATCCTGCGCTCGCTCGACGAGGTCGCCGCCCTGAAGGAGACCGAGGGCGGCCCGATCATCGTCCACGGCAGCGCCACCCTGAACCAGTCCCTCTCCGACGCCGGCCTGATCGACCGCTACCACCTCCTCGTCTTCCCCCTCCTCCTCGGCGCCGGCAAGCGCCTCTTCAGCACCACCGACAAGGACACCCAGAAGCTCAAGCTGGTCGAGCACGCGGCCTACGCCAACGGCCTGCAGAAGAACGTCTTCGACGTCATCCGCTGACAGGCTTCGGCGCTCGCCCTGCGGCCGCACCCCCAGTTACATCCGGAGAGCGAACCCGAGCCGATGGGGCGCCGAACGACGCCGCGCGAGCAAATCACGGTCCCGACATCGTCCGGAAACAAGAGCTGCTCCGGCTCAGGACGGTTGGCTCCTCGTCCAACTGTTCATCCCTCTATGGTCTGACACTTCCTTCCCGGTCGCGTCCGGTAGATCATCACCCCGGTTCATCTGCCGCGGGTAGTGATCCGCCGCACAGGCCCTGGGACGATCACCCGTGGAGCCGGCTGTCCCACACGGGAGCGGACCTCCGCCCGCTCGCCGTATGACGCCATGAGAGGCTGCCGGCCATGACGTACTGGGATCCGTTGCCCGCCTTGGCCGCGCTGCCCGACGATTCGGTCTACGCCGATGTCCATTGGGGCGGCCGGTGGGAGGACCGCAACTGGCGTAATGTGCCGGGTCCGTTCTACGGTGCCGAGACGGATACGTGTTGGACGGGCCGTCTGCATGCTCCCGGGTCGGTGTTGTACGACGCCGAGTGCGGCCAGGAGTACGTGTATCGCCAGCCCCGCGACACCGGGGAGGTCGAGAGTCTGCGCGAGGCGGCCTGCGAGGAGACGTGCTGCGGGTATGGATACGACGGTGACCTTCATTGGACGCCGGACTTGGTGCGGGCGTGGTGGCGGGACCGGGGACGGGTGCGGGAAGAGGCGTTCTCCCTCGGGTGGGGGGATTGGGCGACGTCCGGGCAGGAGGTGTTCCGAGATGTCGCGGCCGGTGCGCGAGCCTACGTCGCCCATATCGACGGGGACCTCGGTGGATACCTGCGCGGCTATCTATTCCGTCTCCAGGAAGGCCGAGCGGCGCATCCGGGTGAGAGCCTGCCGGAGCTGCGGGCATGACCTACTGGGCCCCGAGACCGGCCGCCCGGGAGCTGGAGGGAGACCCTTGCCCGACGGGGAGGACGGGACGTGGACTCCGCACCGCCGCCTTGCGGTGTGTGGAGGCCGTGGTCCGACCGACGGGAGAACCGCGACTGGCGCAACGTTCCGGGGCCGTTCTGCGGGTCGGGGACGAACAGTTGCTGGATGGGCAGACTGATCGCGCCCGCCAACGTGCTGTACGAGCAGGCGTGGGCGGTGGCCCATGCCGTCCCGGCCGAGTTGCGGCCATGAGCCTGCCGCGCCGCTTCGGGGCCGGCGAGTAGGTTCGCGCCGCTTCGAGGCCGGCGAGTGGGTTCGAGCCGCTGATCGATTCGATACTCCGGGCTGAGGTCCTGACGAGGCCCGGCGAGTGGGACATCGGCGGGGCCTGACAGGCCATTTTGAGGAACCGACTGCGCCAGAGCCTCCTAGGGTGTCTGTCAGGAAGATCGTTCATCGGCTCGGAGAGGCCATTCACTTGCAGATGAAGTTGAGCGCGATAACACTCGATTGCCCGGATCCACTGGCTCTGGCGGCGTTCTATCAGCAGGCGACAGGCTTTGAACCCCACCCGAAGTCGGACGTCGACTTTGCCGGTCTCAGCCGTGACGATGGACTCCTCATCGGCTTTCAGCGGGTTGACGACTACCGGGCGCCGAGCTGGCCTGACCCGGCGGTTCCCCAGCAGCTTCATCTTTGCTTCGACGTCGCGGACCTGGACGAGGCGGAGGCGAGGTTGCTGGAGTTGGGCGCAGCCAGGTCGGATCACCAGCCACATGAGAGCAGGTGGCGGGTCCTCACCGATCCGGCAGGGCATCCCTTCTGCATCGTCAGGGGGTGAACGGGGTTCAAGATGTCGTGATGCGGCTGCTGCCTCGAAGGGTCCCTGCATCCCAGAGACGGGACACCAAGGACCTTCAGGGATCTCCTGCCCGCGATATGGCTGGGGACGTTCGGGAGTCCACCGTGTTCGGCGGTCCCTTCCGGTCGGGGACGCCGTCAAGGAGGATGACTTGGTGATTCACGACCTCTTCTTCGACGGTGATCGCGTCCTGCTGTCGGGGCGGGACCCTGACGTGCCTGCCCGGGTGCTGAGTGCGACAGCCGTACGGGAAGCTGATCCGGATGCCGTGCCGCCGGAGATCCGCACGCCGGCCGGGGAGGTCGTGTTCGTCTCGGCCGTCCATCTGGCCGGTCTGCGGCGATTTTGCGCGGCGAACAGTATTGCTGTGCGGGCCCGCCCGGACGTGTGGGGCGACCTGCTCGAACCGTTCCTCGACAGCTCGTTCACCCATCGGGAGCGGGCGGCGACGCTGGAGCGTCTGGCGCAGGCGGGCTTCGACGCCGACGAGACGGCCCGGATCCGGGAACTCGTCGGACCGCTCATGAGGGCCTACAACTGCGTGCACTGGGACTACCACCATCTCGGCCTGGCCGACCTGCTGGACGCGGCCTTCGGCACGCTGGTCCCCGAGGAGCTGCGGATCCCGCCGCCGGAACGGGAGGCTTTCCGTGCGTGGGCGACGGCCATCGCGAACCGCGCGGACGGGCAACGGCCTCCAGCCCTCGACGGCGGCCCTTGAGCCGACCGGGCGGAGTGTGCGCAGTCCGGGGCGGCTGTTCTGCTGTTTTCCCCAGGAGGATACGCAACGACGTCCATCGCAGGGCTCCGGCCCGCTGCCGAAGGACCGACCCCACACCCGCGACGGGCGCTTTCGGTCGGCGCGCCGTCGCGAACGCTTCGACCGCCTCACAATGCCGCCCCGCCGCTGGAATGCCGATCGGGGTCAGGCGGGTGCAAGCCGCGAATGTCAGAGGCGTCCGGCAGCATGCCCTGCCATACCGCACACGTGAATGAATCCTGGACACGTACTGAGAGTTGGCTGGCCTGCCCCGAAACCCATCCCCTTGACCCGACGACGACTGCACCCTCGTCCACCACCGGGGCGGACGCAGCTTCGAGATGAACCGGGCCGGCCCCCACATCCCGTCACGGTCGATGCGCAAGAAGATCGCGGCCGAGCTCCGCACCGAGACGGAACCCGAGGAGAGCGCGAAGACCTCAGGCAAACCCCCGGACCCGTCCTTCCCCTGATCACCGAGCCGGAGGCCGGCATCATTGCGGGCCTCCTGCGCATGTACGCCGAGGCGGACTGGCACGTGGAGGACCACGTCGCAACCCTGCTCACCCGGATCCAGGGCAGGCTCGACAGCCTTAACCCCGTGCGGAGCCGGCCCACACGAGCCGACGGACTCGACCTCGACGCGGGCCCGATTCTCAACGCCGTATCAGCCGAGCGACCTTTCGAGCCTTGCTCAGCCCGCTCACCGGCGCAGCCCCTCTCGGACGACCCGTCGGCACTTGCCGGACGTCGGACCCCTTCATGTCACATGCGCTGGGCGCGGTGCAGGAGGTCGCGAAGGCCGTCGGCACGCAGGGCGGCGCGGGCGGCGTTCGCGCCCGGTGCGCCGTGGACGCCGCCGCCGGGGTGGGCGGCCGCGGAGGCGAGATAGAGGCCCCTGATGGGGGTTTCGGGGCGGCCGGTGCCGGGGGTCGGGCGGAAGATCAGCTGCTGGTGGAGGGCGGTGGTGCCGTTGTTGATGGCGCCGTTGTGGAGGTTCTCGTTCATGGCCTGGAGTGTGGGGGGTGCGAGGACGCGCCGTGCGATGATCCGGGCGCGAAAGCCCGGCGCGTAGCGTTCCACCTGTGCCTCGACGCGATCGGCCATGGCTTCCTGTTCCCCGGCGTCCCAGCAGCCGCTGATGTTGTCCGGTCCGGCGTCCGCGACAACGTGCTGCGGGACGTGCGTGTAGGCCCAGGCGGACTCGGTGCCGGCGGGGGAGCGGCTGGGGTCCGCCGTCGTCATCTGCCCCATCAGGACGAACGGTTCGTCGGGGACGTGTTCCGAGGCGAGTTGGGCGGCGAACCGGGTCAACCCGTTCACGCCGTCGGCCAGGTGGACCGTGCCCGCCCCGGTTGCCTGCGGTGCGGTCCAGGGCACCGGGCCGGCCAGCGCCCAGTCGACCTTGAAGGTCGCGAAGTCCCACTGGAAGCGTTCCAGATCCCGCACCAGACGGCCGGGCAGGTGTTCCTCGCCGACGAGTTCCCGGTACAGGGAGGGAGCCGAGGTGTTCGCGAGGACAGCCCGCCGTACGGTGACGTCCTCCCCGGCGGCCGTACGGACCCCGACCGCCTGCCCGTTGCGCACGACGACGGAGACGACCCGTTGCCCGCAGCGCACCACGCCGCCGCGGCGCTCCAAACGGCGTACGAGCGACTGGATGAGAGCGCCGGCTCCGCCGACGGGGACCGGGAAGCCGTGGCTCTGGCCGAGCATCGACATCAGCCATCCGAATCCTCCGCTTCCGGCGGCCTCGGGCGCCAGATCCGCGTGCAGTGCGTTACCCGCGAGCAGGAGCCTGCCACCCTCTCCGGCAAACTCCTCCTCGCCGAGCCGCCGCACGGGAAGAGCGAGCTTGCGGGCCAGTCGCAGTCCGCCCGCGGCGCGTAGTCCCGCCGCCAGGCGCAACCCGGACCTCACCGGCGGGAACGGCGTGAACAAGGCTCCCACCACGTCCGGCCCCACGCGCGTCCACGCGTCGTACATCCCCTGCCACGCCGACCCGTCGTGCGCCGCGAATCCGTCGAGTCCGGCCGCGGTCTCCTCCAGCCGGCGCTCCAGAACGGCGCATCGCCCATCGCGCAGGGGGTGGGCCAGGACGCGTGGCGCATGGCTCCACCGCAGCCCTTCGGCGGCGAGACCGAGCCCGGCGAGGACCGGGGAGGCGGCGGCCAAGGGATAGAACGCGCTGAAGAGGTCCGAGACGAAGTCGGGGTGGACGCCCCGGTCGCTGCGTACGGCGCCGCCGGGCTCGGGCTGGGCCTCCAGTACTTCCACGCTCCAGCCCGCGTCGACCAGCAGGTTCGCGGCCACCAGGCCGTTGGGGCCGGAGCCGATGACCACTGCGTCAGGCACGGCGTGTTCCGGCAGTGGTGTGGTCGGCCTCGACGGTCCTGGCGAGCCGGGGGAGCATGCCGCGGTGGCGGAGCTGCAGCAGTGCCTCGCTCGCGGGATTGTGCAGGGTGCCGCCCAGTCCACGCAGCGGGTGTTCGTCGCAGACGACCAGCGTCTCCTCTCCCCAGGGCCTCAGCTGGAAGTAGATCCGGGCAGTGCCCAGGCCCTTGGCCATGGCTTCCAGTTCCAGCTCGCGGCCCGGTTCGTTGTGCCGGACGGTGGTCACGCCCTTCGCGGACCACGGCCCCAGCCGAACGATGTACCGCAGCCGAGACCCGACAGCGGGCCAGTGTTCGTCAAGGGGCACGGACTGCGAGGGTCCCACCACCCACTCCCCGTATCGGGTGGGATCTGCCAGGACCGCCCACACCGCCTGCGGTGCGCGCCGGATAAGCTGGTGACGAACAGCCATGGGGCTCTCCTGCCGGTGGGTGCCGGGCATCGGGCGGCCCGGGCACAAGGGGTTGACTTGCTATTGGTGGGCGCTGGGGACGGCGAGGGGTTCGTTGGGGGCCTTGTTCTTCGCGGCGTCCATCCGGTCGCCGAGTTCGGTGAGACGGTTGCGCCCCATGGCCTTGCGGACGTCGGGGAACCACTCCTTCTCCTCCTCCTCGACGTGGTGGCGCACGTTCTCCATCAGGACGCTCATCTTGGCGTCGAAACGTTCGTCGGCCGCGTCCAGGTCCTTGAGCTCGGAGAGCATCCACAGCACGATGTGGTGCTCCTCGACGCTTTCGAGGACGTGCTCCGAGGTATCCGGGGCGGCCTCGCGTGCTGCCGGATAGAAGATCTTCTCCTCGATCCAGGTATGGGTGGTGAGTTCTTCGATCACCTGATCGGCGATCTTCCGCTTCTCGGCGTGTGCGTTGTTGCCCGCCTTCTCGAAGCGCTTGAAGAGCTTCTCCACGGTCTTGTGGTCTTCCTTGAGCAGAACGATTGCGTCCACGGGCATTCCTCGCCTCGGTCACCCCTCGGGCGGCGCCGCGCCGCCCCGCAGGCGTGTACCCGCACCGCGCACCGCCAGACAGACGTAACGGGTACTGGCCCCGCATGGCCCGCTGGATTGGGCCGTCCGAGCCGACCCGAGCCCCGCAACGATCACCGCCCCGCACGACCACCGCCCCGGTACACCCGGTGGGTGACGAGTGGCCGCACACCGAGGTCTCCTGGTGGTACCCCCCCACACCGGCGTCTCGCGCAGGACGGGTTTCAGCTGTCCACCTGCCGGTTTGGCCGGCGTCGACAGCGGTGTCACCGCAACCCCGCAGAGCGGCGCGACGCGTGCTGTTCGAGGGCGGGTAGGAGACGTCCTGTTCCGTGCATCGTGCCGCCCGAACAGGGGTTTCATCGGCATGACGGATGGAGCGTGGTGCGGATGGGGTGGTCAGCGCCGGGGGTGGCCTTGCGCCGGGTCGTCCTGCGGGGTCTGCCAGGAGGCCTGGCGGGGCTGGGTGCCCTGGAGGGGTTCGACGGGCGGCTTGCGTCGTCGGGCCGCGCGCCTGCTGCCCCACCAGAAGCCGGCCAGGAGGAGCGCGGCCACGACCACTCCGATGATGATGAGCAGGAGGGGGCCCGTCTCGTTCTCGGCGGCCAGGACGGTAGTAAGCATGAAGTCTCCTTCTGGGATGGGGAGTACGGCAACTTCGGTTCCGCTCACCCCGTGCAGCGGTGCACCGCGGCGCGATCGTAGGGCGGCGGACAGTGCCGTACGGGGGGGGTGTGCACGACCTCGGGGTGCACGAGCTGCGGGGTATTCGCCAGGGCGAGATCGGTCCGGCGGATCTGCGAGTCCGGGTCTCCTCACGGGGAGTCTGCGATGCGCTGCGGCAGAACGGGGACGAGCGTCCGGCCGCCATCCGAACTGTCGTTATGGCGAGTCCGCTCCCGGGGGAGCCGAAGGGGCTGTCCCGCGCGCGGGGCGGGACAGCCCGGATCGTCAGCGACGACGGGAGCGGGTGCTCCAGCCGCTGCCGATGCCGGCGACGTGGAGGGCCAGTAGCATCAGTCCGAGGATCATGACATTGCCTGATGAGAACACGTGGTTCGTCGAGATCTCCGCCGCGTTGATCAAGAACGCGATGAAGAACAGGACTGCGGCCGCTATACCCAGCATCACTGTTCCTTTCGGTAGGTGAGGGGCGTGTGCCCCCTCCTTCCGTCCTCACGCAGGCTTTACCGCATGGCTGTTCGCCGCTCTCTCGTGTGCTTGCCGGCCGCGTTTATCGCAGGGGAGCGCTGAGCATCGGAGTGGGCCGAGGTGATCGGGGCCGTGAGCAAGGTGTCCCCGCGGTTGACGGACACACCCCGCTGTCCTGCGTGTCCGGTGCCACTTTCGCGGTCGAGCCGGCCATCGACCTGTAGGCGGCCGGGGATGCCGCAGTCGGCCTCAACATCAAGGCGGCGACCACAGCGCGAGCCGTGGTCGCCGCCTTCGTCGTTCTCCGCCCCCGCGCTCGCCCGTGGCGCGGAGCACCGGCTACCCGCGCCGTCCGGGATCAGAACACCGGATCGCACCCACCCCGCGCCGTCGGCTCAGCCTCCGTCCCCGAGCCACCGACGGCACGGTCTTCGCCTCGCGGATGACCGGCCCCCATCGCCACACCGGAGGCCGTCTTCCTCTCGGGCCGCATGTCCCCGTCTCCGCCCTCGGCCATCGCAACCCTGGTGGACCGGATCAGGGGCCCGGTGACCACGCTGCACCTGGCCCGGGCCAGAGGGTCCCTCGCAGCCGGCGAGGAGGTTGAGTTCGGCCCGCTCACCGCCACCGCGGACGGGCTGCGCCACGACGGCAAGGACATCTCCTGGCACAGCATCACCTCATGCCGCTAAAGCGTCGTCATCGCCGACGAGGACGAGGACGAGCTGGGCGCGCTGCTGCGCATGGAGTACCGGGCGTCCGAGGGTGGCGCGTACGGGTTCCCGTTCCACTGGCTGCGCATACCGGCACTCGACGTACCGGACATGGACGCCCTGATCGGGCTCGTCGACGAGAACCGCACCTGAGCGTGGGGCGCCCCCCAGCCCGCCCAGTCACCCCTTCCTGGCACCGGGCCGGGTCGCACGTCTATCGGCCGCGGTGGCTCCGGCCGGGATGGCCGTGGGAAAGCCGTGACCATGACTGCCCTGCCCTGCCCTGCCGTGACGATGCTCCCGCCATCGGACGCCGGCTGCCTGCCATGGGCATGCGAGTTCACAAGGACATCGACGGGTCCGGCCACTTCGCGGGAAAGGCGGGTGACAGTGGTGATTCGGTCAGCGGATCGTCTCGGTGAGCGGCAGTGCACGTTCCGTTTCGCCTTCTGCACGCAGGAACCGGTCGGCTCCCTGACGGACCTGTGCCCACAGTTCCTGAGTCCTCAGCCCCCGCACGGTCCACTTGGCGGAACTCTTGGCCGCCATCGGGCGGCCCAGCAGGTCGTCCACCCTTCGGATCTTGGCCAGCGCCCTGGGAGTGAGCCAGCCCTCGTCGCTGAGATGTCGTGCCATCACGGCCGCGTCGTCGAAGTCCAGTGCGATCTCGTCCACCGGGACGGCGTGCTTCCCCAGCCATGCCAACTGGTTGGGTGCGGGGGCGGCCAGCAGCGCCACGACGGCCAGGAGTTGTCGGTACCGGCCTTACCAGTCCATGCCTGTCATGGCCTGATCATGCTATCGGGTTCGGGGTCTCTTCCGTGAAGGGCCGCGGAAGAGGGGGCGCGCTCGGCCGTGCGGACGCCCGTTTCTGCGGTCCGGAGCGCAGGCGGCGCGCTTGCCGCCGCCGGAGTGTGGACAACTTGCGCGCACACCCGTAGCACCACGCCGTCTTCGCCCACGAGCTCGCCGAGTAGGTGCTGCTGCTCAGCGTCCCTCTTGCTGAAGTCCCGGTGTTGGGCGCCGAAACCGGCGGCCGATGTCATCGTCGTGCCGGGTGACCTGGGCACGACGTCGCAGAGCAGAGCGGCGTCGGCGAGCAGCTGGGTGAGGTGGCGGTAGGGCCGCTACCAGTCGAAAGGCCACTCGCCTTCATCCGGGCTTTCAGTTCGGGGTGACCGCGAGCTGCTCCGGCCGCGGCCCGCGCAGTCCTGCGCCTTCCTGAACCGGCCGGAGGGCGGATGTCCGTCAGCCGCGGGCCGTTCGCCCGGTCGAGGTCGGTCGCATGCCGCAGGGCGGACACCCGCTCCGACAGGACTTCGGTGGCCAATCCACCCGTGCGGACGGCCGGATTCACCGCAGAAACGCGCCTGCGCCCTCCCCGTCGGCCAGGCCGAGGTAGCCGCCCTCGTCGGGCCGCCGGTCGACGTCCGCGTAGACCAGGATCTGCACCTCGTCCTGACAGGGAGTACGCAGCAGCCGGCACGGGTCGCTCGACAAGAACAGGTCCGAGACCCGCTGCGCAGCTTCGAGCGTGGCCGTCTTGCGGCCCCGGGACAATCTTCGCGCATGAATATGACCAGCAGTGCGGAAGATATCGATGCCGAGATTCGCGCGACCAGCAGTGAGATCGTCCACGAGAACCGCTGGATGACGGTCTGGGAGGACAAGACCATCCGCCAGAACGGGGCCACCGGAATTTACGGCGTGGTGGAAAAACCAGATTTCGCGCTGATCGTTCCTTATGTTGACGGCGGATTTCATCTCGTTCAGCAGTATCGCTACCCGGTCAAGGGGCGGTACTGGGAGTTCCCGCAGGGTTCGTGGGAGGAGCGGCCGGACGCCGACCCGCTGGATCTCGCCCGGGGCGAGCTCGCAGAGGAAACTGCTCTCACCGCCGCCACCATGACCCGGCTCGGTTACCTGTACGAGGCATACGGATACTGCGACCAGGGCGTCCACATCATCCTCGCCACCAGCCTGGCCGCAGGCGAGGAGAGCCCGGAGGAAGCCGAGGGTGACTTGATCAGCCGCTGGTTCAGCGAGGATGAGGTGTGGCGGCTGATCGCGGAGGGCGAGTTCCGCGACGCTCCGTCCGTCGCGGCGCTCGCACTCTTCCATCGCCGCCGCGTCGAGTTCGGCGTGTAGTTCATGTGGGGGCCGGACCGCCCTATAGGCCCCCGTTGGGGTTCAGTCGACGTTCAGGTGGAAGCTCCTGATCGCGGGCACCGTGTTCGTGGCATTTCCCTACAGCGCCCGACCGAATACCGCACCGCTCCCCGGAGGACCCGGGTAGGAGCATGCTGTTGCGGATGGTGACGCCGGACTCGACAAGGCATCCTCGACGGCCTCAGGACTCACACCTCCTGACATGGGGGCTGCACCCTGTACCAATGCGGTGGAGTACGCAGTGGTCAGCCCCGTGACATCGGCAAGATTCGCCGGCAACCGTGCCCCGGCGTGACCCACCACTCCCATACCGTCAGCGGAGACATGGAGCCTGGGACGCGAAGCCCTGCACGCAGAAAGCGCCTTCCGAACCTCGACAGGGCTCATCGTCCCAACTCAGAAAACGCTCTCGCGTTCCCGGCCGGCAACCGGTCTCACACCAACCGAAGCGGCGAGGCTAAGGGCTGTCCCGTAAATGCTCTTTGAATCGCCGTGGGCAGGGTCGGTCGTGGTGCGATCCTCTCGTCTATCCGGCGAGGGCGAGGTTGTGCAGTCGGGCGATGCCGAGCATGGCGTGGTGGACTCCGTCGCCTTTGAGGCGGCAGTCGCGGAGGATCTTCCAGGTCTTCATGCGGGCGAAGACGTGCTCGACACGGGCACGGACCTGCTTGTGGGACTTGTTGTGATCCTGCTTCCAGTCGGGCAGGTCTTCGCCTTTGCGGCGGCGGTGGGGCATGACGAGTCCGGTGCCGGGATAGCCGCCGTCGGCGATCGTGAGTGTTCTGCCGACGGCGGCTTTGGCGCCGGATTCCTCCCAGGCCTTGCAGTCGTTGCGGTTACCGGGGAGGGTGCGGCCGATCACCACAACGAGTCGGGTGTCGGCGTCGATGACGACCTGGTGGTTCGTGGAGTACCGGTAGTTCTTGGACTGCTCTGCCACGGCGTGGTCGCGAGTGGGCACGAGGGTGCCGTCCACGATGAGCACGGTGTCCTTGGCGAACCGCTTGCGGGGCTGCAGGGCGAGCATCGGCCCGAGGTGGTCGATGATGCGGTCGGCCGCCGACTTCGAGACCCCGAAGAGCGGAGCGAGCTGGCGCATGGTCAGGTTCGTGCGCCAGTACGCCGCGACCAGCAGTGCTCGGTCTTCCAGCAGGAGGCTCCACGGCCGGCCCTTGCGGACCGCATCCGCCCCCTGACGCCGCAGAACCGTCATCAGCTTCCCGAAGGCACGCGGGCTCAGCCCAGTGAACGGGCCTATCCAGGACGGCTCCGACGCCGTGATCACACCAGCCACACCAAGATCATGTCACCGCGAGCGGCTGTTCGTTGAGTCGGCCGTTTCGGTGGGCCCCTCACCGCATGGCCCGACTGGCGTGCGGAGTTGGGGGGGTGGGACCACGGATACTAAATCCAGTCCCGGGCGGAATGCCGGGGACCTTCCCACCCACCCCCCATGGTCGCGAGTCCCATAAGATCTCCGTCCGACCCATCACGCCGCACCGTATCCCGAGCCGCTGACAACACGACCGTCCAGAGAGCCCCGCAGGGCAGCCAGCCCAAGCAACATAGCGGCATCTCCCATGACCAGCACTTACGGGACAGCCCTTAGGACGTCGGCCTCGCGGCTGCGAAGAAGGCGGTGAGTACAGGTGCGAGGGCATGCGGATCGACGTTGTGGTTCTGGCCGGCGAGAGTGTGGAGGGTGTAGCGGTCTCCGCGGGAGGCGAGCGCCTTTGCCGCGTTGACCATGTACGTCTCGCCCGCGTCGCCGCGGCCGACGAGGACCGGAATGGCCACCTCGGCCCAGCGGCCGGTGGGCAGCGGACGGCCGGACATGAAATCGGCCATGAGCAGGCCGTCGTAGGCAAGGGTGCGGGCAGAGGCCTCCCACGCCGCCCAGACGGGAGTGTGCCGCAGGTCGTCGACGGCTGCCGGCGGCATGGCCAGGCCCTCGGTCAGGAAGCAGGTGAGGGCTCCCGTGGTGTCGCCCCGCGCGACGAGGGCCGTGATGCGGTCGACGTACCCAGACGGCAGTCGCGGGCGGGTCCCGTCGACGACGAACGGCGGTTCGTACAGGGCGAGCGCGGAGACCGCGCTGCCCCTGGCGACGGCCTCCAGGGCCAGAACGGCACCGGAGGACATCCCGAACACCAGCGCCGACCCGCCCGCCCGCCCGATCACGGCGTCCAGATCGTCGATCTCGCGCTGTACGTCGTAGTGCGGATGGTCACCGCTCTCGCCGCGTCCCCTCCTGTCGTAGTTGTAGACGGTGAAGTCCCGCGACAGCAGCGAGGCGAGGGGCGCGTGCCGCGCCCGGGTCATCAACGTGCCGCCGACGAGCACCAGCGGCGGACCCGTCTCGCCGTGCCGCTCACAGGCGATGGGCGTGCCGTCCGACGAGACCACCGTGAACATGCGCTTCCCCCAAGTCTCCACTGCCGTGCCCCGCAGGCAGGCTATGGCAGGCGCATCCCGAGATGATCTTGTACGGATGGACAGGATCCCGAGACGCCGGCTGGTCGAACGGCCACGCCGTTGTCCTGGCCAGACGCCGGCCAACGCAGAGCTCGGGGGCGGGCTCGTTTTCACTGTCTTCTGGCTCGCGGTCCGCGTCCTCGTCAACCGGCTCCTCCACGACACGGCCTGGGCGCAATACCTGGCCACGTTTCTTTTGGGAGGTCTCTATGCTCTGGCTCTGAGCAAGGTCGAGATTTTCCGCACGAAGTCGCGGCCGGAGGGCTCGAAGTGACTCAGATTGTTGGCCTGTCTCCATGTTGGGTAAAAGCCGCGACCATGCGGCCTGAGGAACTCAGTCTGAATGCGGTTGTGAATCAGTGCCAGCGGTGCCCGTTCGGGGACTGCCGGCACTTCCGGTTGGCCGGTCACGGGTACGAGCGGGCGCGGGCATCATCGTCGAACGCTCGGACGGAAGCCGCGCGCCAGGGCGTCAACCCGGCCTCAGCCCGGTTGACCACACCGGGCTTCGCGGCGGGTTGACGGAAGGCGCTGCGCGCCGGATCCGCAGACCGAGCCCACTCCAGGTCAGAACTGTGAGTACTGCCGGCTGACTTATATCCGATGCCTGGAGCCGGCCCCCCGGTGTCCGCGATGGAAGCCACCACGAGGTCGGTATGCCCAGCTGAGCCCGGCCACGTAGATCGGGTTGGCGGTGGAAGCGCGAACTGCCCGGTACTGGGTCGACCCTTGGGGCCCACTCCCGCCGAGTGGGCATACACGCCGGACATCCGCTGGCCGACAGCCGCGGGCACCTGCCGTCCGCCTTGGTATCCGTCACGTCGGCCCAGGCCCGCGTCTTGTTGTCGCAGTACCGGATCCAGGCGTGCCCCTCGCTACGGCTCACTCGGAGGTCTGCCGCTTCGGCGTACTCACCGCCGGCGTACCTGCTGCCGGTTCTCATTGCCGATCCGGAGACCCGCGCTGTCGCCGTTCGCCATGTCGACCCGTCACCGGAGCTGGCCCGCGATCCGGATTCCGGCGTTCGCAGGGCCGTGGCAGCCCATCCGAGCCTGTTCGCTGAGCTGCGGGACGTGCTGGCCGCAGACGTGGAAGTCTTCGTCCGCAACACAATTGCCGCCCGCCCGGACACCCCCTCGGCTCTGCGTGAGAGCCTCGTGGCCACCCTGGCGACTGACGACCCCTTGACCGAATGGAGCCTGTCGTTCCAGAGGAACACCCACAGGTCCCCGCCACCTGCTGCACCCAGGCTCACGCGAGAGCAAGCAGAGGACCTTCTCACCCGTGCCGGCCTGTAGATGCACGGTTCTCCGGATCAGGCAGCCTGGACCGGATCGATCGTTGCTGGTCCGCGCTCGGGACGCACTCGCCGGGCACGTCCGCTCCTTCGCTCACGTGCTCACCCATTGCAGGGCCATCAGCTGCCGGCATGGGTCGAAGCCGCAACCGCCGCCGACCTGCCCATCCTCCAGCGATTCGCCCGAAACCTGGAGCGCGACCTGGACGTCGTCACAGCGGGACCCTCGCAGCAGTGGAACTCCGGAGTTCGACAGCGCGAGTACCACCGGCAGGACCTCGGCGAGCCGGCCCTGCTGCAGGCCCCGGTCGGGCCGGGACGCAGGGCGACGGGATCGAACCGCGCGGGTGGGCTGCTTTCCACGCCTGCCGTCACTGCGGGACCGACGGGACGCTGACCCGTAACTCCTTCGCGATGTTTGTACCGCCCGGCCTGACCGAGCATCACCGCTGCTTCCATCCGGATTTGCCTCTCCGCGGTCAGACCCCACTCAGCGGATACCTCATACACCCGGCACGCCGCGACGATCACCGGTCGTCAGCCCCTACGGCAACCCGCCTTCAAGGTCAGTAGCGGACTTCGCGCGTGGCTGTCCGGTCCGGTCGCGTTTTGCCGGTGATTAGGCGCTTTCTCGGATCATGTTCGGAGCCAGATGATGAGGGAAGGGCGCACCCTGAGATCCGTGCGGGGGTGTGGGGGCAACCCCTCGGGGTGGAGGGCGAGTTGCGTCAGGGGCGTCTGGCGTGACAGGCGTGCGTGCCGAACCACTGCCGGCCGGGCAGGCCGGTCACCCCACCGACACCGACGGCCGGGCGGGAGCCTCAGCCCTCCTCCGGGGCGAAGGAGGCCGACCGCGGGTGGTGGTGTTGTACTGCCCTCGCGTGGCAGGGGTCCGGGCGCAGCACCTGGTGGGCGTTGCCCGCAGCAGCAGACCGATCGGCATCGTGGCCGGGGCGACTTGGAAGGGCAGCGCCGGCTCGTCGACCCGATGTACGTGTACCCACCCGCGCCGATGGACCTCATCGGCCCTGTGACCACTGCCCGGGCATCGAGCGTGATCGCCGTGCACGGCTGTGACCAGGTACGTGGAGCCGACAAGGATAAGTAGGAGTACTCAGGTGGCGCGGCACGGCAGCTTCGAGACTGGCACCAGAACGAACGAAGCGGAACAGGACGGGGAACGTGATGGTGCGGCGCTGGTCGAAGCCCGAGATGTGGGTGCCCGGGGGATATCTGGCGCTGGTGGTCGCGATGCTGGTCCACGTCGCGGTCGTCAACCGGACCGGGGACATCGGGTTTTCGGAGTCTGGCCGATCCTGGCCACCGCGCCGGTCAGCCTGCTCCTGCTGAGCAGCTTCGGACCCGCTGCGGCCGCCCTGGACGAGCCGGCCCCGGTCGAGGGGCCCGTCTACGAAGGCGCGCAGCCGCCCACGAAGCTGCCCGCGGATTACCCCTCGGAGTCGGACCTGCTCCCTGCGGGCCGGGTGGCACCTCGTCCATCGACAGCAAGCTCGACATGTGGTCCGAAGTCGGCTTCTACGGTGCGGTCCTGGTCAGCGCCCTCGTCAACGGCGCCGCGATTTGGGCCCTGCTCC
Organism: Streptomyces sp. NPDC040432; assembly: GCF_055595445.1. Lineage (NCBI taxonomy): Bacteria > Bacillati > Actinomycetota > Actinomycetes > Kitasatosporales > Streptomycetaceae > Streptomyces > Streptomyces sp. NPDC040432. The sequence goes on from NZ_JBVIVP010000033.1 coordinate 53,471, forward strand.
GCTGCGTGGCGTGCCGGCGCGAAGCCGGCAGTACGCGGGTCCAGGGCAGTGTCTGACGGCTCCTTGCTGAGCTCGCGGAGTGGATGACGATGGATGCGTTGGTCAGGATTCCTTGAAATCTTGATCCAAGTGCCATCGCCGGAGCTGACGCAGCCGCTCGACGCGCCGTGGCTCGCGGAGTAGGGGTCAGGCGGTGGAAGGGTTGCCGCCTCATTGTCATGATCAATTCATGGCGTGGGAGAGGTCTTCCGGCAAGGCCCCCGCCTACCGCAGAATCAGGCGATCGAAGCCCGGACCTGCGGATACGAACACTGTGACCATTACCGGCGGTGGCCCCACTGGTCAGATGTTGGCCGCCGAGCTGCGATTGGCCGGGGTGCGGACGGTCGTCCTGGAGAAGCTGACCGTACCGACCGGCGAGTCCCGCGGACGCGGATTCCACGTCCGTACCGTCGAGATCATGGCCCAACGAGGCTTGCTGGACCGGTTCCTCGCGTTCGACGAGCCACTCGCCCTCGGCGACTTCGGCGGCCTCCCCGAGCTCCGCCCCAGGGCTTTGGACCCCGCGCACCCCTTCGGTCTCGCCACCCCGCAGCCGTCACCGAACGACCGCTGAACGAGCGGGCCGTGTGAGGGGTGACCAGTGCACGATACCGGTGGCGGGGTTACCGGTCCGCACCGTCATGTCGCTGCCGACGGACCCCCGCCACCGCGTTGACCCCATCGGTGTGGCCTGTAAGGGGCTCCCGCTGCTCGGTGACCTCGACGACCAAGCCTCCGTGACCCATGACGCATCCACCGTTCTCACGTTTGTCCGCCACAGCCAAGTGCAACGAGTGCCATCAGCGTCGAGCACATGCAGGGCCAACCGCCGTTTCACGGTGTGCGACCGCGGGTGGGACGCGGGTGAACGTCCTGCGATCGTCGTCCGCTGCCCCACGACCGAGACAGGAAGAACCTCCACCGGAGCGGGCATGAGACGGTGCCGGTAGCCGCATGGACGCTGACCGCGACCTGGCCGTTGGCGCACCTACCCAGGGCTCCGCAGTACCGCGGAGCCCCTGCGACCGACATTCGTCCGTCCTTGGGCAGCGATATGTCCTCGATCGCCCAGGCCTTCGGGTCGATGACCGGACAGCCTCTCGATCCATCGGACCGGGCTTCGGGCCGCGTCCGCCGGCGGCCCGGATCGGGGCGGACCCGAATGCTCTGCGCACGGCGGCTTGACCGATGGACCTGCGGCAACGTAATTTCGAGCCGACCGGCCCGTGAACTGATGGAGGAGGCGAAGTCGGATGTCGATCATCTCCGAATTGCACCGCCCCGCCCATCAGGTCGCCTGGACTCCGGGTCTCGTAGCACACGGCTGCTGAACAGCCCTCTTCTCCGGCGTGTCCTTCCGTGACCCCGGTACCTTTCGATTTCTCACACCGCCTGCGGCACGTCGTCGTGTGCCGAGTCGCACCCGGATTTCCCCCGGGCTGCGCCAGCGAAATAGAAAGCCCATGAAATGGCCATTGGCAAAATCAGCTCGACCAGGCGCGGAAATGAGGATGTGCCATGGTAGCGGCGCGGATCACCGTCAACGGGAAAGAGACACCGCTTTCCCCGGCTGCACCCCACACCAGTGTGCTCGATCTCCTGCGCGAGCGTGGCCTCACCGGCACCAAGGAGGGCTGCGCCGAGGGTGAGTGCGGCGCCTGCTCGGTCCTGGTGGCCCGTCCCGGCGTGAACAAGCCCACCGACTGGGTGGCCGTCAACGCATGTCTGGTGCCGGCCGCGGCACTGGACGGCCAGGAGATCATCACCTCCGAAGGTCTCGCCACGGTCGGCGAACCCGGTACTCGGCCCACGCTGCACCCGGTACAGGAGGAGATGGCGGTCCGCGGCGGTTCCCAGTGCGGTTACTGCACCCCCGGGTTCGTCTGCAGCATGGCCTCCGAGTACTACCGGCCCGACCGCTGCGCACACGGCGGGTCCGCCGACACCGGCGACGCCCACGACGCCGAGCACGGTCCGAACGGCTTCGATCTGCACTCGCTGAGCGGCAACCTGTGCCGCTGCACCGGCTACCGCCCGATCCGCGACGCCGCCTTCGCTGTCGGTGAGCCCACCGAGGACGACCCGCTGGCGCAGCGTCGCGAGCAGGACCCGCCCGCGCCGGTCGCCACCGAGTACACGCAGGACGGCGCCACGTTCCTGCGGAGGGACACCCTGGCCGAAACGCTGCAGCTGCTGCGCGAGCGACCCGATGCGGTCGTGGTCGCCGGCTCCACCGACTACGGCGTCGAGGTGAACATCCGCTCCCGTCGGGCGGAATGCGTGGTCGCCATCGAACGGCTGCCCGAACTCCGTGAGCTGCGCGTCGAATCCGACCACATCGAGATCGGGGCGGCGATCACGCTCACCGAGATCGAACGCCGCCTCGACGGCGATGTCCCGCTGCTGGCCGAGCTGTTCCCGCAGTTCGCCTCCCGACTCATCCGCAACAGCGGCACCCTCGGCGGCAATCTGGGTACCGGCTCGCCCATCGGTGACAGCCCGCCGGTCCTGCTCGCTCTGGAGGCGTCGTTGGTGCTCGCCGATGCCGACGGTGAGCGCGTCGTCCCGCTCGCCGAGTACTTCACCGGCTACCGGCAGAGCGTGCGCCGCCCCGACGAGCTGATCCGCGCCGTGCGCATCCCGCTGCCGCTGTCGCCCGTCACGGCCTTCCACAAGATTGCCAAGCGGCGCTTCGACGACATTTCCAGCGTGGCGATCGGATTCGCGCTCGACATCGAGGGCGGAATCGTCCGCAAGGCACGGATCGGTCTGGGCGGCGTGGCCGCCACCCCGATCCGCGCCCTCGCCACCGAAGCCGCCCTGGAGGGCAGGACGTGGTCGGCGGAGACGGTCCACGCCGCGGCCCGGGTGCTGCGGGGTGAGGGTACGCCGATGAGCGATCACCGTGCCAGCTCCGTCTACCGTTCCGCGATGCTCGGCCAGAGCCTGTTGAAGCTGTACGCGCAAACCACCGAGGCGGTGTCTTCATGAGCCATTTGTCCGAGCGTCCCGAGAAGCCGGTGGTCGGCCTCTCCATGCCGCACGAGAGTGCCGTACTGCACGTCACCGGCGCCGCCCTCTACACCGATGACCTGGTGTACCGCACCAAGGACACGCTGCACGCCCATCCCGTCCAGGTCATGAAGACCCGGGGCAGGATCACCGCGCTGCGCACCGAGCCCGCGCTCGCCGTGCCGGGTGTGGTCCGCGTACTGACCGTCGCCGACGTGCCCGGTGTCAACGACGCCGGTATGAAGCACGACGAGCCGCTCTTCCCCGACGAGGTCATGTTCCACGGCCACGCGGTCGCCTGGGTGCTCGGTGAGACCCTGGAGGCGGCTCGGCTCGGTGCGGCGGCCGTCGAGGTGGAACTCGACGAACTGCCCTCCATCATGACGCTGAAGGAAGCGATCGAGACCGAAAGCTTCCACGGCGCCCGGCCCCTGATGGTGACCGGCGACATCGACGCCGGCTTCGTCGACTCCGCGCACGTGTTCAGCGGTGAGTTCCAGTTCTCCGACCAGGAGCACTTCTACCTGGAGACGCACGCCGCGCTGGCCTACATCGACGAGGCCGAGCAGGTGTTCATCCAGAGCAGTACCCAGCACCCCTCGGAGACGCAGGAGATCGTCGCGCACGTCCTCGGTCTGCACAGCCACGAGGTGACCGTGCAGTGCCTGCGGATGGGTGGCGGATTCGGCGGCAAGGAGATGCAGCCGCACGGCTTCGCGGCCATCGCCGCGCTCGGCGCCAAACTGACCGGTCGGCCGGTCCGGGTGCGGCTCAACCGCACCCAGGACCTCACCATGTCCGGCAAGCGACACGGCTTCCACGCCGAGTGGAAGATCGGCTTCGACGCCGACGGACGGATCCAGGCGCTGGATGCCACGCTCACCTCGGACGGCGGCTGGAGCCTGGACCTGTCCGAGCCTGTGACAGCCCGTGCGCTGTGCCACATCGACAACACGTACTGGATTCCCAACGCGCGGGTCGCCGGTCGCATCGCCCGGACCAACAAGGTCTCCAACACCGCCTTCCGCGGCTTCGGCGGTCCGCAGGGCATGCTGGTGATCGAGGACATCCTGGGCCGGGTCGCGCCGCTGCTCGGCCTGGACCCGATGGAGCTGCGCAAGCGCAACTTCTACCAGCCGGGTCTCGGCCAGGCGACGCCGTACGGCCAGCCGGTCCCGCAGGCGGAACGGATCGCCGCGGTCTGGCAGCAGGTCGAGAACGACGGCGGGATCGCCGACCGAAAGCGCGAGATCGCGGCGTTCAACGCCGCGCACCCGCACACCAAGCGGGCGCTCGCGATCACCGGCATCAAGTTCGGCATCTCGTTCAACCTCACGGCCTTCAACCAGGCCGGCGCGCTGGTGCTGATCTACAAGGACGGCTCCGTCCTGATCAACCACGGCGGCACCGAGATGGGCCAAGGCCTGCACACCAAGATGCTGCAGGTGGCCGCGACCACGCTGGGCATCCCGCTGCACAAGGTGCGACTGGCGCCCACGCGGACCGACAAGGTGCCCAACACGTCGGCCACCGCCGCCAGTTCCGGGACGGACCTCAACGGTGGCGCGGTGAAGAACGCGTGCGAGCAGTTGCGCGCGCGGCTGCTGCAGGTGGCCGCCGGCCGGCTCGGTTCGAACGCCTCGGACGTGCGCATCGTCGACGGTGTCGCCCGCACCCTGGGCAGTGACAAGGAGCTGGCCTGGGACGACCTGGTGAGCACCGCGTACTTCCAACGCGTGCAGCTGTCGGCGTCCGGCTACTACCGGACCGAGGGCCTGTACTGGGACGCGAAGAGCTTCCGAGGCTCCCCGTTCAAGTACTTCTCGTACGGCGCCGCCGCAGCAGAGGTCGAGGTCGACGGTTTCACCGGCGCGTACCGCATCCGCCGGGTGGACATCGTGCACGACGTCGGCGACAGCCTGTCCCCGATGATCGACATCGGTCAGGTCGAGGGCGGTTTCGTCCAGGGCGCGGGCTGGCTGACGCTGGAGGACATGCGTTGGGACACCAGCGACGGGCCGAACCGCGGCCGGCTGCTGACCCAGGCCGCGAGCACCTACAAGCTGCCGAGCTTCTCGGAGATGCCCGAGGAGTTCAACGTCACGCTGATGGAGAACGCCACCGAAGAAGGCGCGGTGTACGGGTCCAAGGCCGTCGGCGAGCCTCCTCTGATGCTGGCGTTCTGCGTGCGCGAGGCGCTGCGCCAGGCCGCTGCGTCGTTCGGTCCCGCCGGGGTCAGCGTGGAGCTCGCCTCCCCCGCGACGCCCGAGGCGGTCTTCTGGGCGATCGAGTCGGTCCGCGAGAAGGCGGAGGTGGGGAGCGGCGACGGCCAGGCTCCGGATGACAGCGGGATCCGTACCGACACAAGCACTTTGAGCAATGCCTGACATGACCTGGATCGCAGCGGTCACGCGGTTGCGAGCGCGCCGGGAGCCCGGCGTGCTCGTCACCGTCGCGACCGTGCGCGGCCATGCCCCCCGCAGGGCCGGTGCCAAGCTCGTCGTGGGACGCACCGAGACCTGGGGTTCGATCGGAGGCGGCAACATCGAGGCCGTCGCCATCGATCGGGCCCGCCGGCTCAACGTCGAGCCCGACCCGCAGCCGGAAGTGATGGAGTTCGCCCTCAACGACAAGGTCGTCGGACCCCACGGGGTGCAGTGCTGCGGCGGCGCCGTCAGCCTGCTCCTCGAACCGCTGCCGGTGGTCCAGGCGGTGGCCGTCTTCGGCGTCGGGCACGTCGGACTGGAGCTGGCCCGCATCCTGGCCCGCCACAACCTCGATCTGCACCTGATCGACACCCGGTCCGACATGCTCACCGACGAACGGCTGAGTGTGCTCTCGGACGCGCTGGCGCAGATCCAGGTGCACCACACGCCGCTACTTCCGGAGGAGGTGCTCGCGAAGCTGCCGCCCGGCGCGCACGTCCTGATCATGACCCATGATCACGCCGAGGACGCCGCACTGTGCGACGCCGCCTTGCGCACGCCTGGCCTCGGCTCGATCGGATTGATCGGCTCAGCCGCCAAGTGGATGCGGTTCCGCAAGCGCCTGGCCACCGAGGGCGGTCACGACGACGCCACCATCGATCGGATCAAGTCTCCGATCGGGATGACCGAGATCACCGGCAAGGAGCCGGCCACGATCGCGGTGAGCGTGGCGGCGGACCTGCTGCGGACCTTCGAGCAGGACCGCACCGGGGCGGTACCGGACCGGGGCGGTACCGGACCCGGTGGCCGAGGCGCCCGTGGCCCCTGAGGTGTCGGAGGTACCTGAGGGGCCTGTCACCCGGGAGGTCGAGGTCCGCGCCGCCGCAAGGACCTCCGCGGCCCCCAAGGTCCGCGACGTCCGCGGACGCTCCGGCATCCGTTAGTACTGCAAGGGTCTGTACGGTCAACGGTGGATCTTCGAACAGGAAGTGACACCTGATGACAGACGTGACCGTGTCGGCGGAGGCCGTGGCGGAAGTACGGCCGTCCGTGCTGGCGCCGGACGTTCTGGATGACCAGCTGATCGGCCAGCTGGTGGACCGGGCCAATGCTGACGGCATCAAGCTGACCGGGCAGGGTGGTCTGCTGCAGCAGCTGACGAAGCGGATCCTCGAGTCGGCTCTGGAAGGCGAGATCACCGACCACCTCGGGCACGAGAAGCATGAGAAGGCGGGATCGGGCAACACCCGCAACGGCACAAGGTCCATGACGGTGGTGACCGAGGTGGGCCCGGTCGTCCTCGAAGTCCCGCGGGACCGGGAGGGCAGCTTCGAGCCGCAGATCGTCAAGAAGCGGCAGCGCCGGCTGACCTCGACGAGATGGTCCTGTCTCTCTCGGCCCGCGGGCTCATCCATGGCGAGATCTCCGCCCACCTCGCGGAGGTCTACGGCGCCGAGGTCTCCAAGACGACCATCTCCACAATCACCGACAAGGTGATCGACGGCATGGTCGAACTGGAGGGCCCCACCGTCGTGACGGGTGCCACTCAAACTTGGCTGACACTGATCAAAGTTCGATGCCACACGACACCTGGGCGCGGGGTCCGGTCCAGGGGTTTCCCACGCCCGGGTGTGGTGTAGACGTACGTTCGGGTAAGAGCAGGTGTTGATGAGGGGAGATGGTGGTGGAGGCGCCCAGGGGGACGGTGCGTGCCGGGTGGTCTGCTCGGGAGAGTTCGATCTCGACTCGGTCGGTTTGCTGGCGGATGTCTGCGACGGTGAGGCCGCCGGTGCCGAGCTCCTGGTCGTGGACGTGGCGCGGGTGTTGTTCGCGGACTCGGCGTTCCTCGGGGTGCTGGTGCGTCTGCGGAACACCCGCCGGATGGTGCTCGCGGGGCCGATGCCGGTCCAACTGCGGAAGCTGTTGGACATGACGGGCGTCCTAGCCCTGTTCGAGATCCATGAGGGAACCGGGCCGGCCTGACCGGTGGGCGGCGGATGGGTGTTGATCCGGCGGTGGGTGTCCGGACAGGGCCCCACCGCCGGTGGCCGCGCCGGCGGGGTGCGGCGGACACTGGCCGTGCGACAGGCGGGCAACGCATGCCCGGGTGTGTAGGTCACGGTTGGCCCTACGGCCCGTTGACGGCCGCACCCCGTGCGCGTGCCGGGGCGCGGCGTCATCCGTCCGCTACGGCCGGCGAGGCACCGGGGGTGCGGGCGTGTGAGGCTGCGGGTGGGAACCGGCGATGACGACGGACAGCCCACGCAGGGGCCCGGCCGGTGCCCGTAGTCACGCCGGCCGGGTTCTGCCACGAGCGGGACCCGACGGCACCCGCGTCCCGGTGCCGGCGCGCGGACGGTCGGGCCCGCATCGGTGCGACGGTCGGGAGGGCTGCGGGGATGGTGTTGCGGCCACCGGTGGAGCCGATGTTGGCGCAGGCCGCCGAGTCCATCCCGCCCACGCGTCCGGGCGCCGCGGTGGCCTATGAGCAGAAGTTCGACGGGCACCGGATGCTCGTCTTCACCCGGACGGCCCGAACGGTCGGGTGGTGCTCCAGACCCGCCGCGGCGCCCTGGTCCAGGCGGCGTTCCCCGACCTGGTCGCGGCGGCCGAGCAACTCCCATACGTCCTGGTCCTGGACGGCGAGGTCGTGGTGTGGGACCCGCAGGTCGGCGCCCTGTCGTTCGAGGGGTTGCAGCGACGGGCCGCCGCACGCGCCCGCACCACCCCCACCCTCGCCGCCCGTCTACCCGCGCACTACGTGGCCTTCGACCTCCTTCAGCAGGACGGCACCGAGCTGCTCACGTTGCCCCAGCGGGAACGACGTCGGCGTCTTGAGGTGCTGTTCGCGGCCCGTTCCCTGACCGCCCCGTGGGCGTTGTGCCCGGGCTGGACCAAGGTCCGCCGCCGCGACAGCACCGAAGCGATCATCGGCGCCATCACCGGCACCCTGACCCGCCCGCAGCTCCTGGTCCTCGGCCGCCACGACACCACCGGCCGACTCCGCACGGTCGGCCGCACCGCGACCCTGCGCCCGGACCAGGCCCGCCAGGTCGCCGAGCACCTGACGCCGGCCGCCCCCGGGCACCCGTGGGCGGGCGCCCGGTTCGTGGCAGCGTGGGGGCGCCGTGACGTCCTGGACGTCACGGCGGTGCGGCCGGAGGTGGTGGCGGAGATCAGCACCGATCGGTCCGTCGACCACAGCGGCGTCTACCGCCACCCCCTCCGGTTCCTCCGGCTCCGCCTGGACGTGAGCGTTGAGGACGTGCCCCGGTTCGGGGAGCGGTCGGCCGCCGGCTGAGAGCCCCGGGCCGAAGTCCGCCCGAGTCCAACCTTCACCCTCCATGCCAAGGCGGGCCCGCGGTTGCCGATCAGGCCCCTCTCTTGAAGGGCGAGTCGGGTGGGCGTATTGCCGTCTGGTGGTGTGGCGGGTTGGTGAACTCTCGTGCCGGTGGGTGGGCCGGTGGTGGGGGTGGTCAGATACTGATCGTTTCGACGCGTGGGAGAGGAGGGGTGCGGGGTGGATTGGTGGTCGGGGGTGTTGGGGTTCGGTGCGGGGTTGGTGATCGCGGTGGTGACGGCTCCGGTGGGGGTCTCCGGCGCGGTGTTCCTGCTCCCCGTCCAATTGAGTGTGTTGGGGGTGCCGAATCCGGCGGTGACACCGACCAACCTTCTCTACAACGTGGTCGCCGGGCCGGGTGCTCTGTGGCGTCACCATCGCACCGGCCGGCTCGGTGGGCCGTTGACCGGTCTGTTGATCGCGGGCACCGTCCCCGGCGTCATTCTCGGCGCGATCGTCCGGGTGTTCGCCCTGCCCGGCCCGACGGTCTTCCGGCTCCTGGTCGCCGCCTTCCTGTTGCCGCTCGGACTGTGGCTGATCGCGCGCACCCTGCGCCCGACCCGCCCGACGGCACGAACAGGGACGGGGACAGGGGTGGCGTCGGGCTCTGGATCCGGGGTGGGGGTGCCGGGTCGGCGTGCGATCGGGGTGTTGGCGTTGGTGGTCGGAACGGTGGGTGGGGTCTACGGGATCGGTGGTGGTTCCCTGTTGGGTCCGATCCTGGTGGGGCGGGGGATGCCGGTGGCGAAGGTGGCGCCGGCCGCTCTCGCCGCGACGTTCTGCACCTCCGTGGTCGGCGCCGCCACCTACGGAATCCTCGCCCTGTCGGCGTCCGGTTCGATCGCCCCCGACTGGTTCCTGGGCATCTGCTGCGGCCTGGGCGGCCTGCTGGGCGGATACCTCGGGGCCCGGCTCGGTCCGCGGCTGCCGGAAACGGTGTTGCGGTTGATGTTGGGTGGCATGGCGGCGGCGGTCGGGGGCCTGTACGCGGTGCAGGCCACGACCGGCCTGTAATCCCCGCCGGCCGGGCGGGTGGGCGCGGGGATGCTCACGGGTCTCGTAGGCTCGCGGGGTGCGCATGTACATGATCGGTGAGGCCGCCGACATCCTGGGAACCTCGATCGACACCGCCCGCCGTTGGGCCGACGCCGGGCGTTTCGTGTCGACGACGGTGAACAAGAACCGGGTGGTGGCCGGCTCGGACCTGGCCGCGTTCTGCGTCGAACTCGCCCGCAAACGGCAGGAGGAGATGCCGGGACTTGTCTCGGCACGCAACGCGTTGCCGGGGCTGATCACCGCGATCACGCTCGGGGACGTCTCCGCGCGGGTCGAGATCCAGGCGGGCCCGCACCGCATCGTGTCCCTGGTGACCCGGGAAGCCGTCGAGGACCTTGGCCTGGAGATCGGCGACACGGTCACCGCCCGCGTGAAATCCACCGACGTCTTCATCGACGCCCTCTGACCCCGACCGACCAGGCCATCCGGCCCCGCTCGCGGAGCCGGATACGGCAAGGACGACGTGGCAGAGGGTTCGGGCACTCCGGGCGGTTCCTTGTGCCGGGGGTCGGGGGTCGGGGGTGGGTTTGGGTACTCCTTCGGGGGAGGGTGGGCCAGCCCCTGCGGGACTGCGGTCAGCGGACGATTTGGACTCAGAAGTGTCGGTCGAGGGCGGCGTGGAAGGCGGCGTACATCTCCAGCAGGCGCGCGGCGGCCAGGGGTGCGGCGTCGATGATGTCGCTCCAGCCGTAGGAGGCGGGGAGGTGACGGGCGGCGGTCTTAGTGTCCTCGTGGTCGTCGGTGAGGAACATGCTGCGGTTGCCGCCGCCGGACTCGGCGGGGTACCCAGCACCACAGGAGAGCCCACGGCGGCTTCGCCTGGAACCAGTAGTTGCACGCAGTATGCAACAAGGTGCGCCGAAGCCGTCGGCAGGACAGAGGCTCCGCGACCGACGCCGGAGCGACGCCCGTCCACGAGTCGACGGTGGAGGGGCCCGTGGGGCCAGGCTCTTTCGCCAGGGGAGGGGCAGTTCCTGTCCGGTTGGGATTTCCGTGTCCGCTCAGGAGAACCTCAGATCCGGATAACGATTCGGTCACCGGGTCCCGGGATTCGGCGACCGACCGGCTGTCGAGTGATCCACATCACTAAAGGATGGGTAAAGGGCGTGCTAAGAATGCCCAACTCCGTTTCTCGTCCACCCTCGCCGATGAACGGATCGCCGGTGCGCACCGGCTGTTGCACGGCCACGGGTGGTCATGGTCCGAGTCCGCGGATCGGAGCGCCCCTGGGTTGCCGACCGGACATCGGCGTTCGCTCATGCCCTCCCCACCGGCGCGACCGGGGAGATCTGCGTCCGCTCCGACGCCGCCTTCGAGGGCTACTCGAAGAACCTCGAGCTCACCGCGGAAGTACTGCGCGATGGCTGGGTCCACACCGGCGACCTCGGCCACCTGGACGAGCACGGATACCTGAGCGTCGTCGACCGGATCAAGGACATGATCCCGGTCGTCGGCGGACACGCGTACACCACCGAACTTGAGGACCACCTCAACACCCACCCCGCCGTACGACAATCAGCCGTCTACGGGTCAGGGGCGACGGCGGCCACGAACACGTCCACGCCACGGTCGTCACCGACCCCACCGCACCCGTCACCGAGGACGAACTCCGTACCTGGGTCCAGGAAGGCCGGGGGCCGATGTACGAACCCGACCACGTGTACTTCGTCGACACGCTTCCCCTCACCGATGCGGGCAAGCCCGACAAGAAGCTCCTGCGAGCCGCCGCGCTCACTGACCGCACCTGACCAGAACTCAGGATTGCGTGTCAGCCCGACGCCTATAGCACGGGGCTGGATGTGAATGGGGGTGGTTGTGGCACCGGATGAGTGGCAGCCGGGAAGGATCGGCTGTTCATGCTCAGGCTGCGCGGCAGTCGTGATCATGGCTGCCACGTTGACCAAGCTGCTGCCGGCAGGCGCCAATCGCGGGGATGCGTGGCTGCCATGGGCGTGCCTGTTCTCGGGTGGAGCCGGCGCGGGGGGCGGCGCCTTGCCTCCGACCGCGTGCGTCGTGGTCTTCCTGCCGATGGTGGCCGCGGCGCTGGTGAGGGCGTGGGGCGCGACCCGCCCGGGCTTTGTGACGCATGCCGAAAATGAATGGGTTGCGAGCGGACCCGTCGCTTGGCTTGCTGCGATGACGACACCGCATCCGGTCTCCGTGGTGGACCCCATCCAGGGCCTGAGCGTCGTTCCCGCGCCGCTTCGCGTGTTCGACGGGAACCCGCTGCCCAACCTCACCGTCGCGCTCCCGCATGCCGAGGGCGCCAGTCTTTGCGACCTCGGCGATGCCACGGGCCGTACTCCCGAGGAACTCGTCCTGGTCGCCGTACGGATGCTGCTCCACCGGGAACGCGCCCGTGTCCGCGCCCTGTCCGCCGGGCTCGCGGAACAGCACGCGTCGCTTCTGCGCCGGCTGGGCGAGGACGCGGCAGCGGGCGCGGACCCCGTAACGGCACCGCAACCCGGGCCCGGCGGGCAGCCCGAGGGCGCCGACCAGGACCCGCGCCACCAGAGTCCTGCCATCGCCGCACCCGCCGCCGCTCACGTGGACGGCTCGGCTGTCGTCCCGCCCGGCGCCCCCGCCCCCGCCCCCGCTCCTGCTCCTGCCGATGCGGCCCCCGCTGATCTCGACCGTCGAGCCGTCCGTCATCTCACCGTCACCGAGGTCTTCGACCTCGCGTTGTCCGCCCGCCCGCCCGCCCGCCCGCCCGCCCGCCCGCCCGCCCGCCCGCCCGCCCGCCCGCCCGGTCCCGGACGGGCGGGTCCGGCTGCGCGGGCGTCAGCTGCTGGTCTCGGCGGTGCACCGACAGCGGTACCAGGACCATTACCGAACTCTGCACGAGCAGGCGGCCGCGCTGATGGACGCGCTCCTGGCGAACAGGCCCCTGCGGGCGGGCAACAAGGGCATGGCGTGGCTCGCCGTCGCGACCTTCCTCGCCGCGAACGGGACGGACCTCGCCGACGTGGACCAGGACGTGGCGCACGACCTGGTCATGGACGTCGCCGCCGACCGCGACCTCGATCCGTCGTCGATCGCCGAACGGCTCCACACCCTGTGCCGCGGGCGCGGCCCTGTCCCGACGAGATCACGTGGGGTGAGTGCCTCTTGAGCTCTCCGGGAACGCTGCCCAGACGGTGACCGGGCCCTGGCCGTGCCACAGGGCGAGCTGAGGCGCGGACGCCGTCGTGCGCGCCCCCAGGCCGTAGAGCTGCGCGTCGCCGTCCAGAGAACAGGCTGCGACCGACGGCCCGTCATGACCGGCCGTCCGCCACTCCCGGGCGGTCTGCGCCAGCAGATCCCGGTCGGCAGCAGTACCAGGACCCGGCCGTCCCGGGCCAGTTGGAGCGCGGCGGCCGCTGCGATGAACGTCTTCCCGGTCCCGCACGCGGTCACCACGGTCGCCCTCAGGCCCGCCTTCGGGATCCGCTTCCCGGGTGTAGCTGAGGGAGAGGGTGGTCGCGGTACCGGTGGTTCGGTGTGCTGGGGTGTTGCAGGTTGGTGTGAGAACGGTTTTGCAGCGTCAGAAGCGGCTTGACCTGCGGTTGTTGTGGGTTTGGTTGGGGAAGTGCCGGGTGTTGCAGATGGCGTCTGGGTCTAAAGGACCGAGGCTCATTTCGCGTTTTCAGGCGTTTGCACAGGTCAGGGGGGGGTGTGCGGCGGGTCGGGGTGCGGGTTCGGGTCTGGTTGTACTGCTGGTATTTTGCGCCCTGACAGAGCACTGCTGGCAGCCCACAACAGCCCCACTCCGCTGCCAGCCAGGCCCGCGGAGCGGGCCCGCCCAACGGGCCGCAGCGCCGCCCCTCGTGAAACGAGGTCACCTCCCGTGCGCAGCACGTGATGGGCGTCGTGGTTTGTGCACCGGCTGGTGACGGCGGTTTGCACCTGGCTATGGCCCGTTGCGCTGGTCCGACATCGGGGGCATGTCGTTCGCCTGGTGCAGTTTCGCGTCGTTTCGTTGGTAAGGGCTGTCCCGTAATTCCCGGCGGGCGCACGACGCCGGCTACGGCACCTCGCCGCGTTGTCGGAACGCCCGAATACGCCCGGTATGAGGGTGCTCCTCCGCCTTGCGAGGCACCGCATCCGACGCCGTGCGCCGATCCACCGGGGATTACGGGACAGCCCTTAGGTGGCGCCTGTGTAGGTCGTGTTGTCGGACTGAGTGCGGCTGCGCAGGTTGGTTGAGCACGATACAGTTTCACTACGGGGAGCCAGTGGCTACATTTTCGGGATGCTACACAGTACATCTCACCTGATGTGTCGCATCGACTGTACCGCCACGCGGTGCCCGCTCTGGCTGGGCTTCGTTCATGCGACCCCGATGGATCATGGTGGGCTGGTGTGCCTGATCATGGAGGCGGTCATCAGGGTGATGTCCGGGTTTGTGGTTGGGGTGGGGACGTTGTTGGACGGGGTCGAGCTGTGGCTGCGGAAGGTTTTGGGGCCTTTGTTCCTGGGATTGATCGCGTGTGAGACAGCGGTGACCAGTGAGGATTGGTGGCTTCCGTTCCGGCTACTGGCTGTGCTCTGTGCCCTGGCGGCGTTCTGGGAGGGCGGTAAGGAGACCTGGAAGTTGTTGCGCAGCAAGGAGTCGACCAAGGTGCAGTTGGATCGTCTGGAAGCTGAGGCGTTGGGGAAGTAGGGACCGGTCGCTTACCGCCGACCGTTCCGGGTGATCCGGTCCGCTCGTTCGGGGGAGTCCACCGACCACCGCTCGACCAAGGCCGACCCCGCTTTCACTGCTGCGGCCGGGCCTGCTGTTCGGGCGTGTCCTGGAGGGCGGAGCCGGAAGGGCCTGGGGTGGGAGTGGAGCGGACACCCCAACGGGCCGAAGGCCCGGACCCCGTGAAACGGGGTCACCTCGCCCGGCGAAGCCGGGCGTTGGGGACCGGGCGTAGCCCCGGTCCCCAACCGGTCCCAAGCGAAGCGCGGGACACCGGCCCGAAGGGCCGGCCACGGCCCGGCGAAGCCGGGCCCGTCGAGCGCAGCGAGGCGGTTCCTTTCCCAGGCGCGCAGCGCCTGGGGTC
>NZ_JBVIVP010000034.1:0-65158 GCF_055595445.1 Streptomyces sp. NPDC040432
TCCAGTACGCGGGCTTCCGCCCGGCACGCCGGGAGCACGCACCGGACACCGCGAGGCCGCCCTCCGGGCGACGACGGGACTTTGACGACAGGCCCTACCGGGACTCCGCGACCGGGGTCGCGGGTGTCTTGGCGGCGTCGGCCGGCGCCGGGGCGAGTTCCTCGCCCGCGACCCGCCGCCGGCGCCGGTGCTTGAGCAGGGCCCAGGGGCCCCGCGCGCCGGTCACCTCGGTGCCGGCCTCGCCGGCCGCCGCGGACGCCGCCTTGGCGACGGGCAGCATGTCCTCGTCCCGCGAGACGTCCAGCCGGTCGGACTCCGGCCACAGGCCCAGCGCCGCGCACATCGTGGGCAGCACGGCCATGGCGGCCGTCGCGTACCCCTCCGCCGACGGGTGGTAGGAGTCCGGCCCGAACATCTCCCGGGGGTTCGCCGCGAACTCGGGCCCCAGCAGGTCGCCCATCGAGATGGTGCGGGCCCCCAGGGCCAGCACGCCGATCGTCTGGGCCGCCGCCAGCTGCCGCGACACCCGTCGGGCCATCCAGCGCAGCGGCTGGTAGACCGGCTCGATGGTGCCCAGGTCCGGGCAGGTGCCCACGACGACCTCGGACCCCGCCAGCCGCAGCCGCCGGACCGCCGAGGTCAGCAGCCGGACCGACTGGGTCGGCGGCATCCGCCGCGTCACGTCGTTCGCGCCGATCATGATCACGCACACGTCCGGCGGCGGCGCGTCCCCGTCGAGCAGGAGCCCCACCTGCCGGTCGAGGTCGTCCGACATCGCCCCGGACAGCGCGACGTTGCGCAGCTCCACCGGCCGCTCCGCCACCGCGGCCAGGCCCGACGCCAGCAGCGCACCCGGTGTCTGGCGGGCCCGCCGCACCCCGAGCCCGGCCGCCGTGGAGTCGCCCAGCATGCCGAGCCGCAGGGGTCCCGGGCTCAGCTCGGGGCCGCCGAACTCGCTCCCGTACAGGCCGTCGGCCCGCGGCGGGTCCGGCAGGCCCGTGCCCACCGTCCGCTTCGCGAACTGGACCTCGGCCAGCACCAGACCCACCGCGGCGACCCCGACGAGCCCCAGCCCGCCGCCGCCGTACGCCGCTCCCGCCGCGATCCGGCGGGCCGTCCTCGCCCTGGACACCCTTCAAGCCACCTCGCTCCGCGCTCTGGTCCCGATGACCTACCTGCCCCGTAGTGCGGGTCGGCCAATCCCTTTCCGCATACTCTGGCCGGACCTCCCGGAGAACCCGTGGAGTCCCCTCCTTGGAGAACATGGTGCAATTCCACGACTCGATGATCAGCCTCATCGGCAACACCCCGCTGGTGAAGCTCAACCGTGTGACCGAAGGCCTGCAGGCCACCGTCCTTGCGAAGGTCGAGTACTTCAACCCGGGCGGGTCCGTGAAGGACCGGATCGCCGTCCGGATGATCGAGGCCGCCGAGCAGAGCGGTGCCCTCAAGCCCGGTGGCACCATCGTGGAGCCCACCAGTGGCAACACCGGTGTAGGACTCGCCATCGTGGCCCAGCAGAAGGGCTACAAGTGCATCTTCGTCTGCCCTGACAAGGTGTCCGCGGACAAGATCAACGTGATGCGCGCGTACGGCGCCGAGGTCGTGGTCTGCCCGACCGCCGTCGACCCCGAGCACCCGGACTCGTACTACAACGTCTCCGACCGCCTCGCGCGCGAGCCCGGCGCCTGGAAGCCCGACCAGTACAGCAACCCGAACAACCCCCGTTCGCACTACGAGACCACCGGTCCCGAGCTGTGGGAGCAGACGGACGGGAAGATCACCCACTTCGTCGCGGGCGTCGGCACCGGCGGCACCATCTCCGGCACGGGCGGCTACCTCAAGGAGGTGTCCGGCGGCAAGGTGAAGGTCATCGGCGCCGACCCCGAGGGCTCGGTCTACTCCGGCGGCAGCGGCCGTCCGTACCTGGTCGAGGGCGTTGGTGAGGACTTCTGGCCCACCGCCTACGACCGCAACGTCACGGACGAGATCATCGCGGTGTCCGACAAGGACTCCTTCCAGATGACCCGCCGCCTCGCCAAGGAGGAGGGCCTCCTCGTCGGCGGCTCCTGCGGCATGGCCGTCGTCGCCGCGCTGCGCGCCGCCGAGGGCCTCGGCCCCGACGATGTCGTCGTGGTCCTGCTGCCCGACAGCGGTCGCGGCTACCTCAGCAAGATCTTCAGTGACGAGTGGATGGCCGGTCACGGCTTCCTGGAGGAAGCGGGCCCGTCGGCGCGCATCGGCAACATCCTCGCGGACAAGGAGGGCGGCATCCCCTCCCTCGTGCACATGCACCCCGAGGAGACCGTCGGCCAGGCCATCGAGGTGCTGCGCGAGTACGGCGTCTCCCAGATGCCGATCGTCAAGCCGGGCGCCGGGCACCCCGACGTCATGGCCGCCGAGGTCATCGGCTCCGTCGTCGAGAAGGAGCTCCTCGCGGCGCTCTTCGCGCAGCGCGCCTCCCTCAGCGACCCGCTGGAGAAGCACATGAGCGCGCCGCTGCCGCAGGTCGGCTCCGGCGAGCCCGTCTCCGAGCTGATGGCGGTGCTCGGCGAGGCCGACGCGGCGATCGTGCTGGTCGAGGGCAAGCCCACCGGCGTCGTCAGCCGCCAGGACCTGCTCGCGTTCCTCGCCAAGGGCGCCAAGTAGCCGCCGCGTCCCCCCGCCGCGGCGGGGGGACGCCCGGTTCGCGCCGGGGGCGGATCCGTATCCGCCGGGCGGCGTACCGTCTTCGGCCGGTCGCGCGATCGGTACGGGCCCGACACGTCACGGCAGCACCGGCTTAACACGCGTTCGGCACAGTGGTGGTCGTCGGCAGGGAACACCGGGTGACCGGCGGATCCCGGCCGGCGTCACGAACGGCGTCGGCGCGCCTCCGGAGCGGCTCCCGGACCACGCGGACGCCCAAGGACGCGGACGGCCCTGACCCGGCCCGTGTCCCACGCGGGGACCGCCGTCGTCCCGCCCCCCGGGAGACCGGGGGTGCGGCGGTCCCCGCGCAAGCTTCCGTCCGGAGCGCCGGAGCGGTCCGTCGTTCGACCGGCCGGCCGGTTCAGTCGGCGGGGCCCTTCCCGCGGCTGCCGAGGCCCTTCCTGGACGCGTGGATGAAGTTCACGCCGAGGATCCCCGCCCAGGCGACGAGCAGCCCGCTCAGGTGGGCCTGCGTCGCGGCGATGGCCGACAGCGGGATGGCCAGCACGAGGGTGATCACGGCGAAGCCGAAGCGTTCCCCGAAGTTGCCGACGGCCGTGGCGGCCGGATCGGGGGAGCCGCCGCGGGCCGCGAGCAGGCGTTCCTCCGCGAGTCGACGTCGCACCTGCGTGTCGACCTTCTCCACGAACGAATCCACCAGCGCCGCCTCGTACTCCGGCCCGAGCTCCCGCCGGGCGTCGAGGGTGGCGCCGAGTTCCTTCTTCAGGTCTTCGGCCTGGGGGGAATGGGCTGTCATGACCCCACCGTAGGAACCGGGGCGCGTTCCGGCACTGGGGCTACCCCCCGTATCACGGGGTCCGGATCGCGGTCGCGGCTTGCCCCGCTGCATAACCACATGCAGAGTGCACCGTGACTGAATATCTCACCGGTGACGGGACGGAACGGAGGGGACGGCCATGAGTGACGGCCCGGCCGCACGGCTGCAGAAGCTGTTCGAGGGGCACCGGCTGACGCCGACCCAGCGGCGGATCGCCCACTGCATGGTGCGCGGGGCGGCCGACGTGCCGTTCCTGTCCAGTGTGGAACTCGCCGAGCTGGCCGGGGTGAGCCAGCCGTCCGTGACCCGCTTCGCGGTGGCCCTCGGGTTCGACGGATACCCGGCCCTGCGCCGCCACCTGCGCGAGGTGGCGCCCGCCGGACAGGAGCCGGCGCCGCGGGAGGACTCGTACAACGAGTACCAGCAGGCCGTCCGGGGCGAGATCGAGAACCTGACGCGGCTCGCCGAGATGCTGGCCGACCCGACGCCCGTCGAGGAGGCGGGCCGACTGCTCGCCGCGTCGGCGCCGCTGCCGGTGCTGGGGCTGCGGGCGGCGTCCTCGCAGGCCCGCGGCTTCGCCTACTTCGCCGCCAAGGTGCACCGGGACGTGCGCCTCCTCGACGAGGCCGGTTCGATGCTCGCCGACCGCATCGACGCGGCTGCCGGGGCCGGGGCCACGGCCCTGCTGTGCTTCGCGCTGCCCCGCCACCCGCGCGAGGTCGTCGAGGCGTTGGACCACGCGCGGGCCGCCGGGCTGACCGTGGTGACCGTCGCCGATTCGGCGTTCGCGCCCGTCGCCCGGCACTCGGACCTGCTGATCCCGGCGCCCGTCGGCACCGGGCTCGCCTTCGACACCGCCTGCGCGCCGATGCTGCTGGGGCGGGTGCTGCTGGAGGCCATGGCGGACGCCCTGCCCGACGCCCAGGCCCGCCTGGAGGCCTTCGACGCCGGGGCCGCCGCCCGCGGGCTCTTCGTCGAGTAGCCCCGTACGGTCAGGAGGCCCCCGGGGCGTCCCGCGGGTCGCCCCCCGCCTCCGCGACGATGTCGGCGAGGGACTGCGCGGCGCGCAGCGGGGTGAAGCGCACCGCCCCCGCCGCCGTGAGCGTGAATCCGTGCACGGGCGGCCGGGGCAGGCTGTTGTAGCCGTAGGGGGCGGTGAAGAAGTACGCGCCGGTGTCCGGTACGACGATCAGGTCGCCCGGCGTCAACTCCGGCAGTTCCCTGGCGGTGGCCAGCAGGTCCCCCGCGAAACAGGCGGGGCCCGCGACGTCCTGGGCGAGGAGCGGCCCCGACTTCGGGGCGCCCTCGGCGTCGTGCGCGAGGATCCGCAGCGGCCAGTCCCGCGGGGCGTACACGGTGCGGGTCGCCACTTGGACGCCGGCGTGGGTCAGCGCGACGGGTCGGCCCCCGGTCGTCTTCGTGTACTCGACGCGGGCCAGTACGAGGCCGTGCTTCGCGAGCAGGGACCGGCCGAACTCCGTGACCAGCCCGTACGAGCCGTCGAACAGGCCGGGTACGGCGCCGCGCAGGGTCGCGACGTACTGCCCGAACGTCGGGGAGGTCCCGTCCGAGGTGAAGTCGACCGGCAGGCCGCCGCCGATGTCGAGGGTGTCGACCTGCCGGCGTCCGGCCGCCGCGTTGATCTCCTCGGCGAGCGCGTGCAGCTCCCGTACGCCCCGGGCGATGTGCGCGGGCGGCACGCCCTGCGAGCCCGAATGGACGTGCAGCCGGGTCAGCCACGGCCGGTCCAGGAAGGCCCGTACGAGCCATTCGCGGGCCCCCGGGTCGCGCAGTGGCACCCCGAACTTGGCGGTGGCGGTGGCCGTGGACAGGGCGTCGATGCTGCCCGGCCCGGTCTGCGGGTTGATCCGGACGCCGATCGCGGAGCCGGCCGCGGCAGCCGGTACGAGCAGGTCGAGCCGCTCCAGCTCCTGGCGGTTGTCGGCGTTCACCGCGATCCCGAGGGCCAGCGCCTGCCGCAGCTCGGCCACCGTCTTGGCGGGGGAGTCCAGGACGATCCGGTCCGCCGGGAGTCCCGCCGCCCGGGCCAGGGCGAGCTCGCCCGGCCCGGCCACCTCGCAGCCGATGCCCTCGGCGGCGAGCAGCCGCAGGACCGGCACGAGCGGGGTCGCCTTGACCGCGAAGGTGTGCAGGACGGGCGTGCCCGGGGCCACGGCGGTGGCGAACGCGCCGGTCAGCGCGGCGGCGGAGGCGCGGATCCCGTCGGTGTCGAGCAGGCACACCAGCGGCTCGGCGTCCTCGCGCCCGCCGATCAGACCTGCGGCGACGGCGGCCCGTACGACCAGGTCGCGGCGGGCCGCGGGGTCGTGCGCGGTGTCCGGCGTGCGGGGCGGGGGGTGCGTCTCGGCGGCCATGTCGTCAATCCCACCACCGGGCCGCTCCGCCCGCAGCTGTTGACTGGATCTATTCATGACGCGAGGATGTGAATGGATTGACCAACACCGGAGGAGGCACCGCCATGTCAGGACCCCGCCCCGTACGGGCAGCGCGAGGCACCGAGCTCAGCACCCTGGGATGGCAGCAGGAGGCCGCCCTGCGGATGCTGCAGAACAACCTGGACGCCGAGGTCGCCGAGCACCCGGACAAGCTGGTGGTCTACGGCGGCACCGGCAAGGCGGCCCGCGACTGGCGCTCGTACGACGCGATGGTCCGCACCCTGCGCACCCTCAAGCAGGACGAGACGATGCTCGTCCAGTCCGGCCGCCCGGTCGGCGTCATGCAGACCCACGAGTGGGCGCCGCGCGTCCTGCTGGCCAACTCCAACCTGGTCGGCGACTGGGCCAACTGGGAGGAGTTCCGCCGCCTGGAGCACCTCGGCCTGACCATGTACGGGCAGATGACCGCCGGATCGTGGATCTACATCGGCACCCAGGGCATCCTCCAGGGCACCTACGAGACCTTCGCCGCCGTGGCCGCCAAGCTGCACTCGATCGGCAAGGGAGGGGTCAACGGCACCCTCGCCGGCACCATCACCCTCACCGCCGGCCTCGGGGGCATGGGCGGCGCCCAGCCGCTCGCCGTCACCATGAACGACGGCGTCGCGATCTGCATCGACGTCGACCCGCGCGCCATCGACCGCCGCATCGAGCACCGCTACCTCGACGTCAGGGCCGACAACCTGCGCCACGCCCTCCAACTGGCCGTCGAGGCCCGCGACGCCCGCAAGCCGCTGTCCATCGGCCTCCTCGGCAACGCCGCCGAGCTGCTCCCGCAGATGCTCGCCGAGGGCGCGCCGATCGACATCGTCACCGACCAGACGAGCGCCCACGACCCGCTCGCCTACCTGCCCGTCGGCGTCGCCTTCGAGGACATGGCCGATGCCGCCGCCAAGGACCCGGCGGGCTTCACCTCCCGTGCCCGCGAGTCCATGGCCCGGCACGTCGAGGCCATGGTCGGCTTCATGGACGCGGGCGCCGAGGTCTTCGACTACGGCAACTCCATCCGCGGCGAGGCCCAGCTGGCCGGCTACGACCGCGCGTTCGCCTTCCCCGGGTTCGTCCCCGCCTACATCCGGCCGCTGTTCTGCGAGGGCAAGGGCCCCTTCCGCTGGGCCGCCCTGTCCGGCGAGGCCTCGGACATCCACAAGACCGACAAGGCGATGCTGGAGCTGTTCCCGGAGAACGAGTCCCTGCACCGCTGGATCAAGATGGCGGGCGAGCGGGTCCACTTCCAGGGCCTGCCCGCGCGCATCTGCTGGCTCGGCTACGGCGAGCGCGACAAGGCCGGCGAGCGCTTCAACGAGATGGTCGCCGACGGCACCCTCGCCGCGCCCCTGGCCATCGGCCGCGACCACCTCGACTGCGGCTCGGTCGCCTCCCCGTACCGCGAGACCGAGGCCATGCTCGACGGCTCCGACGCCATCGCCGACTGGCCGCTGCTCAACGCCATGGTCAACGTCGCCTCCGGCGCCTCCTGGGTCTCCATCCACCACGGCGGCGGCGTCGGCATGGGCCGTTCCATCCACGCCGGCCAGGTCACCGTCGCCGACGGCACCCCGCTCGCCGGCGAGAAGATCCGCCGCGTCCTCACCAACGACCCCGGCATGGGCGTCATCCGGCACGTCGACGCCGGCTACGACATCGCCGAGACCGTCGCCGACGAGCGTGACGTCCGCGTCCCGATGCGGGAGGGCGATTCCGCGTGAGCAACGGTTCCTTCCCCGGCCCCCGGGGCGAGACCCCGGGGGCCGGGGGGGCCGGCTTCCACACCATGTGGGCCGACCTCGCCCCCATCGGCCGCCACCCCGACTCCGGCGGCTACCGCCGCTACGCCTGGACCGGCGCCGACGCCGACTGCCGCACCTGGTTCCAGGAGCAGGCCCAGGCGCGCGGCCTGACGTACGAGACCGACCGCAACGGCAACCAGTGGGCCTGGCTCGGCGACCCCCTCGCGGGCGACGCCGTCGTCACCGGCTCCCACCTGGACTCCGTCCCCGACGGCGGGGCCTTCGACGGCCCGCTCGGCGTGGTGTCCTCCTTCGCCGCACTCGACGAGCTCCGCGCCCGCGGCGCCCGCCCCACCCGGCCGTTGGCCATCACCAACTTCGGTGACGAGGAGGGCGCCCGCTTCGGCCTCGCCTGCGTCGGCTCCCGGCTCGCCGCCGGACAGCTGACCAAGGAGAAGGCGTACGAACTCCGCGACGCGGACGGCATCAGCCTGCCCCAGGCCATGGAACAGGCCGGCTACGACCCGGAGACGATCGGCGCCGACCCCGAACGCCTCGCCCGGATCGGCGCCTTCGTCGAACTCCACGTCGAACAGGGCCGCGCCCTCGACCTCTCCGGCGACCGCGTCGGCATCGCCTCCGCGATCTGGCCCCACGGCCGCTGGCGCTACGACTTCCACGGCGAGGCCAACCACGCGGGCACCACCCGCCTCGTCGACCGCCGCGACCCGATGCTCACGTACGCGGCGACCGTCCTGGCAGCCCGCCAGGAGGCGACCCTCGCGGGCGCCGTCGCCACCTTCGGCAAGATCTCCGTCGAGCCCAACGGGGTCAACGCCATTCCCTCCCTCGTCCGCGGCTGGCTCGACTCCCGGGCCGCCGACCAGGCCACCCTCGACACGGTCGTCACCGCCATCGAGAAGGCCGCCCGCGAACGCGCCGACCGGGACGGCATCGACCTCGCCGTCGTCCGCGAGTCCTTCACCCCCGTCGTCGAGTTCGAGCACGCCCTGCGCGACGAGATGAACCGGATCCTCGGCGGTTCCCTCCCCGTCCTGGGCACCGGCGCGGGACACGACGCCGGAATCCTCTCCGCGACCGTCCCGACCGCGATGCTGTTCGTACGCAACCCCACCGGCGTCTCGCACTCCCCGAAGGAGTTCGCCGCCGAGGACGACTGCGAGGCCGGGGTCCTCGCCCTCGCCGACGTACTGGAAGGACTGGCGTGCAGGTGACCGCGCCCACGACGTACTGGCTGGAACACGCCTGGCTCGGCACCCACGTCGAGCCGGGTGTCATCCTGACGACCGGTCCGGACGGCCGGATCACCGCCCTGGGCACCGGCGCCGACGCCCCGCCCCCCGGGGCGGAGGTCCTGCGCGGGCTGACCGTCCCGGGCCTGGCGAACGCGCACTCCCACGCCTTCCACCGGGCCCTGCGCTCCACCGTCCAGGTCGGCTCGGGCACCTTCTGGACCTGGCGCGACTTCATGTACAAGGTCGCCCAGAACCTCACCCCGGACACCTATTACGCGCTCGCGCGCGCCACGTACGCGGAGATGGCCCTCGCCGGCATCACCAACGTCGGCGAGTTCCACTACGTCCACCACGCCCCCGGCGGCACGCCCTACGCCGACCCCAACGCCATGGGCGAGGCCCTCATCGAGGCGGCCGCCGCGGCCGGCATCCGCATCACCCTCCTCGACACCGCCTACCTGTCGGCCGGCTTCGGGGAGGCCCCCAACGCGCACCAGCTGCGGTTCTCCGACGGCACCGCCGACGCCTGGACCGAGCGCGCCTCCGCCCTCAAGGGCGGGGGCCACGCCCGCGTCGGCGCCGCGATCCACTCGGTGCGCGCCGTCCCCGCCGACCAACTGGCGACCGTCGCCCGCTGGGCCGAGGAACGGGGGGCACCCCTGCACGTCCACCTCTCCGAGCAGACCGCGGAGAACGACGCCTGCCGGGCCGCCCACGGCCGCACCCCGACCGAGCTCCTCGCCGACCACGGCGTCCTGGGCCCGCGCACCACCGGCGTCCACAACACGCACCTCACCGACTCCGACATCGCCCTGCTCGGCACCACCACCACCGGCACCTGCATGTGCCCCACCACCGAACGCGACCTCGCCGACGGCATCGGCCCGGCCGCCCGCCTCCAGCACGCGGGCAGCCCGCTGTCGCTCGGCAGCGACAGCCACGCCGTGATCGACCTGCTGGAGGAGGCCCGGGCGATGGAGCTGAACGAGCGCCTGCGCAGCCGCACCCGCGGCCACTGGACGGCCAACGCCCTGCTGACCGCCGCCACCGCCGACGGCCACGCCGCCCTCGGCCTGCCCGACGCCGGCCGGCTGGAGGTCGGCGCGCTCGCGGACTTCACCACGATCGCCCTGGACTCCGTCCGGACGGCCGGAGCGGTACCGCGCCTGGGAGCCGAGACGGCGGTGTTCGCGGCGACGGCCTCGGACGTCCGGCACACCGTGGTCGCGGGCCGCCACATCGTCCGCGACGGCGCCCACACCCTCGTCCCCGACGTCCCGTCCGCCCTGTCCGACTCCATCGCGGCCCTGCGCGCCTGACCCACCCTCCCGGCCCCGACCCCGTCCGGCACGCCCGCGCCCTGCCCGGCGCCACAGGGGGCCCCGCCCCGGAACGGCGAACGGGCGGGGCGGCGAGAGGAACCCCCCGAGAGGAACCATGACCACCACCGTCATCACCAACATCGGCAGCCTCGTCACCAACGACCCCTCCGCGGGCGACGGCTCCCCCCTCGGCCTGATCGAGAACGCGGCCGTCGTCATCGAGGACGACAGGATCGCCTGGACCGGCCCCGCCGCGGACGCCCCCGCCGCGGACACCGCGTTCGACGCGACGGGCCGCGCCGTCATCCCCGGATTCGTGGACTCCCACTCGCACCTCGTCTTCGCGGGCGACCGCACCGCCGAGTTCAACGCCCGGATGTCCGGCCGCGCCTACTCCGCCGGCGGCATCCGCACCACGGTCGCCGCGACCCGCGCCGCCACGGACGCCGCGCTCGAAGCCAACCTGCTGCGCCACCTCCACGAGGCCCGCCGCCAGGGCACCACCACCTTCGAGACCAAGTCCGGCTACGGCCTGACCGTCGCCGACGAGGCCCGCGCCCTGCGCATCGCCGCCGCGCACACCGAGGAGGTCACCTACCTCGGCGCGCACATCGTCTCCCCCGACTACGCCGACGATCCGGCGGCCTACGTCGACCTCGTCACCGGCGACATGCTGACGGCCTGCGCCCCGTACGCCCGCTGGGTGGACGTCTTCTGCGAGAAGGGCGCCTTCGACGGCGACCAGGCCCGCGCCATCCTCACCGCGGGCGCCGCCGCCGGGCTGATCCCGCGGATCCACGCCAACCAGCTCTCCCACGGGCCCGGCGTCCAGCTCGCCGTGGAGCTCGAAGCGGCCTCCGCCGACCACTGCACCCACCTCACCGACGCGGACGTCGACGCCCTCGCCCAGGCCGCCGCGACCACGGTCGCCACGCTGCTGCCCGGCGCCGAGTTCTCCACCCGCGCCCGGTGGCCCGACGCCCGACGGTTGCTCGACGCGGGCGCCACCGTCGCCCTGTCCACGGACTGCAACCCCGGCTCCTCCTACACCAGTTCCATGCCGTTCTGCATCGCCCTCGCCGTGCGGGACATGGGCATGACCCCCGACGAGGCCCTGTGGTCCGCGACCGCCGGCGGGGCCCGCGCCCTGCGCCGGGACGACATCGGCGCGCTCACCCCCGGTGCCCGCGCCGACCTGACCCTCCTGGACGCCCCCAGCCACGTCCACCTCGCCTACCGCCCGGGCGTCCCGCTCGTCTCCGCGGTGTGGCAGCGCGGGGTCCGCGCCGCCTGAGGGACGGGGACGGCACGGCCCGGATCGGCCTGCGACCGGCCCGGACCGGCATGGGACCGGCCGGAAACAGTACGGCCGAAAGACCGCCGATCCGGGCCGTCCCGTGTCTTCCCTCCGTAGGGCCCCCGGCGTACCTTGAGCCACCAATCTGATGTGTCGTCAGTAACTTGTGGCCGAGGGGAAGACGAAGGTGTCCGACCGGAAACGCTCCACCGCGCTCGCGCCGGCAATCGCGGCGGCCGCATCGGCGGTCCTGCTCGCCGCCCCCGCGGCCCACGCCGACGTGATCGACGTCGAGTACAACTGCCAGACCCCGATCGGGGACAAGTCGGCGGTCTCGCCCATCGACATCAAGGCAGTCAAGGAGGGCGACGGCTACAAGCTGACGATGTCCTTCCAGAAGGGCGTCTCCTCCAGCCCCATCGAGCTGGGCAAGGGCGCCATGAGCCCCAGCGCGGTCATCCTGGCCGACGGCGCGGAGAAGGTGTCGGTGCCGGTCTCCGGCGCGCCCAACCCCGAGGCCGTACCCGCCAACACCCCCATCAGGATCACCGACCTCTCGGGCACCTACACCCCGAAGAAGAGCGGCAAGGTCACCTTCACCGCCGGGGTCCTCACCATCAAGGCCATGGGGACCACCACCACCTGCACCCCCGGCAACAGCCCCAAGCCGTCCCTCGAACTGGAGGTCACGGCCGCGGGCGGCGCCAAGGAGCAGCCCGCCCCGCCACCCGGCGGCGGCCAGGGCTCCACCGCCGACACCCTCCCGCAGACCGGGCCCGCCGAATCCGCCATCGCGCTCGGCACCCTCGGCGCCACCGTCGTGCTCAGCGGCGCCGCCGGCGTGCTCTGGCTGACCCGGCGCGGCCGTCGGACCCGGTCCTGAACGGAGCAGCCCCGGCCATGCCCGTGCTCCCCGTCCCCCGCCGGCCCGGCGCCCCCGCGCGACTCGGCGCCGTACTCCTCGCCGCCGCGCTGCTGTGCGGCGCCCCGACCGCCGCCGCCGACGAACCCGGTTGGACCGTCGAACCGGCGTCGGCGTCCGGTCGGGCCGGCGCCGCCCGCCCGTACTTCTACCTCGCGGGCACCCCCGGAGCCGTACTGGAGGACCGCCTCGCACTGGCCAACCCCTCCGACCGGGAGCGCACCGTCACCCTGCGCGGGGCCGACGCCGACAACACGGCGGACGGCGCCCTCGCCCTGCGCCCCGCCCGGGAGTCGATCGACGCCGGTTCCTGGATCAGCTTCGGCGGCTCTGCCACGGTGCGGATACCGCCCCGCACCCGCGCGGTGGTCCCGTTCACGGTGACCGTGCCGCCCGCCTCGTCCCCCGGCGACCACCCCGCCGCCGTCGTCGCGGCCGAGGGCGGCCGGGAGACGGCCGTACGGATCCACCTGCGGGTCGGCGGCCCGACGGTGGCGGCCCTCACCGTCGAGGACGTCGCCGTACGCGGCGAGGGCGCGACCGCCGTCGTCGCGTACACCCTGGTCAACCGGGGCAACGTCGCCCTCGCCCCCGAGCTCGCGATCCGCGCCGACGGCCGCTTCGGCGAGGTGCCCGGCCGCGCCGCGCGCGCCCTGCCGGTGGAACTGCTGCCCGGCCGGCGGGTCGAGCTGACCGAACCGTGGCCCGGCGCGCCGGTCCTCGACCGGGTCTCCCTCACCGTCACCGTCACCGCGCCCGGCGCCGTCCCGGCCACCGCCACCACCACCGCGTGGTTCGTGCCGTGGAACCTCGTCGCCCTCACCGGGGGCGGACTGCTCCTGCTCGGCGCCACCGCGGCGACCGCGCTGTTCCTCGTACGCCGCACCCGGGGCGCCCCGGCGGACCCGCCGCCCCCGGAACCCGACGCCGCGCCGGACCGGTCACCGCACCACGAGCTGACGGGAGCATCCAGGTGAGCCGCACCGCGGGCGCGAAGGCCCGATCCCTCCTCGCGGCGGTCCTGGCGACGCTCGCCCTGGCCCTGTTCCCCGCGGCTGCGCCCGCCGTCGCCGACGAGGGCGGGGCGGCGGCCGCGCTCTCCCTCCAGGAGGCCGCCAAGGGCACGGAACTCACCGTCACCGGCACAGGCTGGCGGGCCCGGACCATGGTCATGCTGCTCGTCTGCGGCCAGAACATGATCGGCGGCACCAACAGCTGCGCCAACGCCGACGGGGCCGCCGTCGCGGTCGCCGCCGACGGGGGGTTCACGGCCCGGCTCCAGGTCGTCGCACCGCCCAAGCCCTGCCCCTGCGTGGTCAACGTGGCCTCCGTGAACGGGGACCGGTCCACCGTCGCCCTCCCGCTGAGGATCACCGACCACGAGAGCGCCCCGCTGCCCGCCGAGTCCGGGACGGCCCGCCTCGCGGTCCTCACCGGGGTCCGGCTCCGGGGCGAGGACGGGGTGCTGACCTGGTTCGGCGCCCCGGCCGGGCGCCGGTTCACCGTCACCGTCGGGAACCTGGGCTCGGCACCCGTCAAGGACCCCGTCTTCCAACTCGGAACCTCCCGCGGGGTGTTCGCCCCGACCTGGGAGGAAGCCCGGTGGAAGGGCACCATCGCGCCCGGCGGCAAGGCCGAGATCGGCCTGGACGTGACCCTGCCCGCCGGAGCCCACGGCGATCACACCGTCTCCCTCAAGTACGGGGACACGGTGCTCGCGGCCCAGCCGTGGGGCGTGGACCGCCCGTACGGGGTGCTGCTCTTCTGGGGCCTGCTCCTGGTGGTGGTCCCGACCGCGCTGTTCCGGGCCGGCATGGCCGTCGTCGACCGGCTCCGACCGCCCGCGACGACGCCCGCCGGCGGCCGACACCGGGGCGCGAAGGCCCTGGACGCCGCTGGCGCCGTGACCGCCCGGCTGCCGAGGATCCCCGCCGCGCGGGGCCCCGCGCCGGCCGCCCCCCAGACCCCCACGGCGGTCCTGCCGTGGTTCACCCCCGAGGAACAGGTGCCGGCGCGGGACGCGCCGGCGGAGCAACCGCAGACATCCGCACCGTCCGATCAAAGTCCGACAACGAAGGGACATTCGTGAACACCCAACGGAGGGCGAGCGCGGCCCTGGTCGCGCTGCTGCTCGGCGGCGCGGGCATCGCCATGGCGGCTTCCCCCGCCCAGGCCGCCGATGCCACCTACAAGGTCAAGTGCGTGCCGCCCGCGGGCGGCGGAGACCCGGTGGAGGGCGAGAGCACCGTCAAGATCACTGCCCCGGCCACGGCCAAGGTGGGCGACGAGGTCGACGTGTCGTGGGAGACCGTCAAACCCGCCTCCAACAACACCGACCTCATGGTGATCCCGAAGGACTCCGTGGTGCCCACCGGCTGGTTCACGGTCGGCGGGGGAGGGGGCGAACTGAAGGTCGTCGGGGAGAAGAAGAACCCGGAGATCCCGAAGAAGGCCCCCATGGTCATGTCGACGATGAAGGGCAAGCTGAAGCTGACCAAGGCCGGCAAGGTCACGCTGACCCCGGGCCGGTACGAGGTCGCCGTCTCCTTCCCCTTCGGCACCTTCGTCACCAAGTGCGCCCCGGTGGGCACCGTCTCGGGAGGCGCCACCATCGACGTCGCCGAGGGCTCCACGGGCGGCGCGACGACGGGCGGGGCGACCACCGGTGGCGCGACCACCGGCGGGGCGACGACCGGTGGCGCGACCACCGGCGGCGCGACCACCGGCGGGGCGACCACCGGTGGCGCGACGACCGGTTCCACGACCGGCGGCGCCACGACCGGTTCCACCACGGGCTCCACCAGCGGCGGCGGGGGCGGACAGACCGACTTCCCGGGCAAGGCCGTCGAGGTCGCCTTCGACTGCGGTCCGGTCGTCCCCGGCGGCATCAAGACCCCGGTGACGATCAACGCCAAGAAGAGCGGCGGCGACTACCAGCTCACGGTCAAGACCGCCAAGGGCGCGATGGCCGCCCCCATGGCCCTGCCGGCCGGCGCGCTCAAGCCGTCGATGAACGTCAAGCTGGGCGGCGCCGACTCCGGCACGGTCAAGGTCTCCGGCCCGGCCAACGCCGACCCGATCCCCGACAAGGCCCCGGTCAGCCTCAGCGACATGACCGGCACCTACAAGCCCGGGAAGTCGGGCAAGGTCACCCTGAGCCCCGACCAGCTGACCATCGACGTCACGATGGCCCCGGGGTCCACCCCGATCAACGTGCCCTGCAAGGCGGCCAGCAGCGGTGTCTCGCTGGAGCTGGACACCGCCGCCCAGCCGGGCGGCAGCGGCTCCACCACGGCCGGCACCACCACGGCCGGCACCGGCGGTTCCGCCGCCTCGGGCGGGCTCGCCGAGACCGGCGCGGAGGACGAGGGCGGCATCAAGGCCCTCGCCCTCGTCGCCGGCACGGTGATCCTGCTCGGCGGCGCCGTCTTCGCCTTCACCCCGTGGCGCCGTCTGCGCGGCACGAGGTAGGAACCCCGTACGACGGAACGGCCCGGCACACCTTCCGGTGTGCCGGGCCGTTCCGTTGCGCGGGGGTGCGTCAGTGGACGCTGCCCATCAGGGCCTGGACCCGCTTGCGGTACATGTAGACCGCGAAACCGGCGGCCGCGGCGAGCGCCGCCTGCATGCCGATGATCCAGGTCCCGTTCAGGTCCACGCCGGCGAGCGACAGCAGACCCGTGGTGCAGTCACCGGCGGTGACCGCGAGGAACCAGACACCCATCATCTGGGAGGCGTACTTCTGCGGGGCCATCTTCGTGGTGACCGACAGGCCGACCGGGGAGAGGCACAGCTCGGCGATGGTCTGGATCATGTAGATCGACACCAGCCACATCGGCGACACCTTGGTGCCGTCGGAGGCCATGCTCATCGGGACGACGAAGACGAAGAAGGAGCCGCCGACCAGGACGAGACCCATCGCGAACTTCACGATGGTGTTCGGCTCCTGGTTCTTGCGCGCCAGCCACAGCCACATCCAGGCGAAGACCGGGGCCAGCGCCATGACGAACAGCGGGTTCAGCGCCTGGTACCAGGTGGTGGACGGGTCCCAGCCGAAGAGCGTGCCGGTCTTGGAATCGGCGAACAGCGACAGGGTCGAACCACCCTGGTCGTAGATCATCCAGAAGACGGCGGCCGCGATGAAGAACCAGATGTACGCGGACATCTTCGACTGCTCGGGGGCCGAGAGGTCCTTGTCGCGCTTGATGCGGGTCAGGACGACGACCGGGATGATCAGACCGGCGATGGTGATCGGGTACAGCGCCCAGTTGATCGTGAACATGCCCATGGCGGTCACGGTGCCGTAGAAGGCGCCGACGATCGCGATGGCGATCACGGCCTTGACGACGATGCCGTTGCGCTCGGTGGCGGACAGCGGGTTCGGGACGACGCTGCTCTGCGGGCTCAGGGTGCGGCCGAAGACCAGGAACACCACCAGGCCGAGGCCCATGCCGATCGCGGCGAGCAGGAAGCCGAGGTGCCAGTTGACGACCTCGCCGACGGTGCCGATCAGGAACGGCGCACCGAAGGCACCCAGGTTGATGCCGACGTAGAACAGCGTGAAGCCGCCGTCACGACGCGGGTCGTCCGCACCCTTGTACAGGTGGCCGACCATCGTGGAGATGTTGGCCTTCAGCAGACCGGAACCGATCGCCACCAACAGCAGACCGACGAAGAACGCGATCTGACCGGGCAGCGCCAGCGCCACGTGACCGGCCATGATCACGAAGCCGGCGATGGCGACGGTCTTGCGGGCGCCCCAGACGCGGTCGCCGAACCAGCCGCCGGGCATGGCCATGAGGTAGACCATCGCCACGTACACGGAGTAGATCGCCGTGGCCGCGCCCATCTTGAAGCCCAGGCCACCGCCCTGGCTCCCGGTCGCGGCGTCCGTACCACCGGAGACCAGGTACAGGACGAGGAGCGCACGCATGCCGTAGTAGGAGAAGCGCTCCCACATCTCGGTCATGAACAGCGTGGCCAGGCCGATCGGGTGGCCGAAGAGGGTCTTCTCGTGAGCTGGGCTCGGAGAAGCCGTCGTCAGGCTGGAAGCCATGGTCGATCCTTGCTTGCTCGGGACGCTCGGCTTCGTGAGCCGAACAGCGCCCGGTGGGGGGTGGCCGGCACCGGCGACGGATGTCCCACCCCACGCCCGGGGTCTCGGCCTCCGGTGTGCCGGAGTCGAAGGGTCAGCCGTAACCGGGATCCACGCCCCACGCGCAGCGTCGCGCGCAGGGCCCGGCCCACAGGTCATTCACTGTCATCTGGGTCGGAGCAATCCGACCAGAGCAGAATTTGAGGTCCATGGCGCGCTTTTCGGCACAAGGATCCCCGGAGTAGTGCAAGAGGCGTCTCGCCACCATACGACACGACACTGCGGCATATGGAAGGACTTGAGAGATGGATCACAGGTTCCGAGGGAACCGTTTGACCATATTCGAAGGTCCCGGGTCGTACGCAAGCACAGATAGCGAGGGGCCCGCAGGAGGGCCTCTCCTTTGACCCGCCGCGGACTAACATCACCCACATGACGCGTGTACTGCTCGCCGAGGACGACGCTTCCATCTCGGAACCCCTGGCCCGCGCCCTGCGCAGGGAGGGCTACGAGGTCGAGGTCCGCGAGGACGGCCCCACCGCCCTGGACGCCGGACTCCAGGGCGGCATCGACCTCGTCGTCCTGGACCTCGGCCTGCCCGGGATGGACGGCCTGGAGGTCGCCCGCCGGCTGCGCGCCGAAGGCCACGGCTTCCCGATCCTGGTCCTGACCGCCCGCGCCGACGAGGTCGACACCGTCGTAGGCCTCGACGCCGGCGCCGACGACTACGTGACGAAGCCCTTCCGGCTCGCCGAACTGCTCGCCCGCGTCCGGGCCCTCCTGCGCCGCGGCGCCGCCGAGACCGTCCAGCCCCCCGCCACCCACGGCGTGCGGATCGACGTCGAGTCGCACCGCGCCTGGATGGGGGAGGAGGAGCTCCAGCTCACCGCCAAGGAGTTCGACCTCCTGCGCGTCCTCGTCCGCGACGCCGGCCGGGTCGTCACCCGCGACCAACTGATGCGCGAGGTCTGGGACACCACCTGGTGGTCCTCCACCAAGACCCTCGACATGCACATCTCCTGGCTCCGCAAGAAGCTCGGCGACGACGCGGCCAACCCCCGCTACATCGCCACCGTCCGCGGCGTCGGCTTCCGCTTCGAGAAGAGCTGACCCCACGCCGTCCTAGGGCATCCTCTAAGGATGCGCCGCCGCCTGATCAACTCCACGCTCGCCGTGGTGCTCGTCGTGATCGCCGTGTTCGGGGTCTCCCTGGTCATCGTGGAGACCCGGACCATCACCAGTAGTGCCCAGGACCGGATCGGGTCCGAGGCCCTGCGGCTGCTGGGCATCGTCGAGGCCGACGCCCTGGAGCGCGAACCCGTCGACGCCGCCGCGCTCGCCGAGCAACTGGACCTCGGCACGTACGCCCGCATCACCGTCCCCGGACAGCCGGTCGTCGAGGTCGGCCACCGCATCGAGGGCAGCGTCATCCGGGGCACCGCGCGCGGCGAGCAGGGCGAGACCGTCATCGTGGAGGAGACCCGCTCCACGGTCACCAAGGAGGTCGGGCGGACCCTGGCCGTGGTCGGCGCGGTGGCCCTGCTCGCCGTCGTGGCGGCCGTCCTCCTCGCCGTACGCCAGGCCAACCGGCTGGCCTCCCCGCTCACCGACCTCGCCGAGACCGCCGAACGCCTCGGATCCGGCGACCCACGCCCCCGCCACAAGCGGTACGGAGTACCCGAACTGGACCGCGTCGCGGACGTCCTGGACGCCAGCGCCGAACGGATCGGACGGATGCTCACGGCCGAACGGCGCCTCGCCGCCGACGCCTCCCACCAACTGCGCACCCCGCTGACCGCCCTGTCGATGCGGTTGGAGGAGATCACGGTCACCGACGACCTGGAGACCGTACGGGAGGAGGCGACGATCGCCCTCACCCAGGTGGAGCGCCTCACGGACGTCGTCCAGCGGCTGCTCACCAACTCGCGGGACCCGCGGACCGGCTCGGCGGTCCCCTTCGACCTCGACGAGGTCGTCAAACAACAGGTGGAGGAGTGGCGGCCGGCCTACCGCAGCGCCGGACGGGCCATTGTGCGCTCGGGGAGGACGGGCATGCGCGCCGTGGGCACCCCCGGGGCGGTCTCCCAGGTCCTGGCGACCCTCGTGGAGAACGCGCTGATGCACGGGGGCGGCACGGTCGCGCTGCGCACCAGGGTCACGGGCAACCAGGCCGTACTGGAGGTCACCGACGAGGGCCCCGGCGTCCCGCCGGACCTCGGCAACCGGATCTTCGAGCGGGCCATCAGCGGCCGCAACTCCACGGGCATCGGCCTGGCCGTCGCCCGGGACCTCGCCGAAGCGGACGGCGGCCGGCTGGAACTGCTCCAGACCCAGCCGCCGGTGTTCGCCCTCTTCCTCAGCACCACCGCTCCGGAAGGGACGGAACCGGCGCGGACGGTGCGGTGAGGGCGGGCGGAGCCGTACGGGAGGAGCCGCGCGGGGCGGATCCGGTACGGGAGGAGCGGAGCCGTACTAGTTGGTGGCCGCCGGCTCCGGGGCGAGCGCGGTCACCGGCGCCTCGTGGCCGTCACGCTGCTCGACGACCAGCGAGGGCGCGGCCGGAGTGGGCAGCGCCTGGAAGACCCAGGTCCGGTAGGACCAGAAGCGGAACACGGTCGCCACACCCATGCCGAGGAACTTGAAGACGTTGTTCTGCAGGGAGCTGTCCCAGCCGAACCCGTACGTCGCCGCGTACAGCACGCCGCTCTCGATGACCATGCCGATGCCGCTGAACAGCACGAACAGGAACATCTCGCGTCGCCGGCCGCCGAGGTCGCGGTCCCGATAGGTGAAGTACCGGAAGCCGATGTAGTTGGTGACGATCGCCACCACGATGGCTATGACGTTCGCGCGCACGGTCTGGAGGTCGGTCGTGCTCCGGAGCAGGTTGAACACACCGAAATTGACCAGAACACCCAGGCCACCGACCGCGCCGAACTTGATGACCTCCCGGGCGAGGCCGCGGAAGCGCTCGGTCAGCGGTGCTGCTTTCGGCGTGCTCATGTGATGGTTCAGTCCCTGTCCGTCGTCGTCGCCCCTCGTTGAGGCGTCACTCGATCTCGTCAACCCGTTCATGGTAAGTGTCGCCCGCGGGCTCCGTCCGTGCGTTGGCACCCCTTGCGACGCACGGCACACGGCCCCTCCGCCGGAACCGACGGGTCCGCCATCCGGGCCCGCGACGATGCGGGTCCGGATGGCGGAATACCGACGGATACCCTGGAGTGGTGACGTTCCCGGTAGTCGGCATGGTCGGCGGCGGACAGCTCGCCCGCATGACCCACGAGGCGGGCATCCCCCTCGGCATCAAATTCAAGATCCTCAGTGACACCCCACAGGACTCGGCGGCCCAGGTCGTGAGCGACGTCGTCATCGGCGACTATCGCGACCTGGAGACGCTCCGCGCCTTCGCGCGCGGCTGCGACGTGATCACCTTCGACCACGAGCACGTGCCCATCGCACACCTGCGGGCCCTGGAAGCGGACGGCATCCCCGTCCGACCGGGGCCCGACGCGTTGGTGCACGCCGCGGACAAGGGGGTGATGCGCGCCCGCCTCGACGAGATCGGCGCGCCCAGCCCCCGCCACCGGATCGTGAGCGATCCGGCGGACGCGGTCGCCTTCGCGGACGAGGGGAGCGGCTTCCCCATCATCCTCAAGACGGTGCGCGGCGGATACGACGGCAAGGGGGTGTGGTTCGTCCGGACCCCCCAGGACGCGGAGGCCCCGTTCAAGGCGGGCGTCCCGGTCCTCGCGGAGGAGAAGGTCGAGTACGTCCGCGAACTCGCGGCGAACATCGTCCGCTCCCCGCACGGCCAGGCCGTCGCCTATCCCGTCGTCGAATCCGTCCAGGTCGACGGCGTCTGCGACACGGTGATCGCCCCCGCCCCGAACCTCTCGGAAGAACTGGCGGGCGAGGCCCAGGCGCTCGCCCTGCGCATCGCCAAGGAACTCGACGTGACCGGCCACCTGGCCGTGGAACTGTTCGAGACCACCGACGGCCGCATCCTCGTCAACGAACTGGCCATGCGCCCGCACAACAGCGGGCACTGGACCCAGGACGGCGCGGTCACCTCGCAGTTCGCCAACCACGTCCGTGCCGTCCTGGACCTCCCCTTGGGCGACCCGCGCCCGCGGGCCCGCTGGACGGTCATGGCCAACGTGCTCGGCGGGGACTTCCCCGACATGTACGCGGCGTACCTGCACTGCATGGCCCACGACCCCCAGCTGAAGATCCACATGTACGGCAAGGACGTGAAACACGGCCGCAAGGTCGGCCACGTCAACACCTACGGCGACGACCTGGACGATGTGCTGGAGCGCGCACGTCACGCAGCCGGCTACCTCAGAGGAACGATCACGGAATGAGCACCCCCACCGCCGGCCCCGTCATCGGCATCGTCATGGGCTCGGACTCCGACTGGCCGGTCATGGAGGCCGCCGCCAAGGCGCTGGACGAGTTCGAGATCCGCTACGAGGTCGACGTCGTCTCCGCCCACCGCATGCCGCGCGAGATGGTCGCGTACGGCGAGCAGGCCGCCGATCGCGGCCTGAAGGCGATCATCGCCGGTGCGGGCGGCGCCGCCCACCTGCCCGGCATGCTGGCCTCGGTCACCCCGCTGCCGGTCATCGGCGTCCCCGTGCCGCTCAAGTACCTCGACGGCATGGACTCCCTGCTGTCGATCGTCCAGATGCCCGCCGGGGTCCCCGTCGCCACCGTCTCCGTCGCCGGAGCGCGCAACGCGGGGCTGCTCGCCGTCCGCATGCTCGCGGCCCACGACCCCGAGCTGCTCGCGCGGATGCGCGACTTCCAGCAGGAACTCAACGACCAGGCCACCGAAAAGGGCAAGCGGCTCCGTACGAAGGTCGCCGGCGCGGACTCGTTCGGATTCGGCAAGTGAGCGCGGCGGACCTGCTCGGGCAGGCCCGGGAGCTGCTCGCCGCGCACCCGGTGGTCGACGGGCACAACGACCTGCCGTGGGCGCTGCGCGAGCAGGTCCGCTACGACCTCGACCGACGCGACATCGCCGCGGACCAGAGCGCACACCTGCACACCGACATCCCGCGGCTGCGGGCCGGCGGCGTCGGCGCGCAGTTCTGGTCCGTCTACGTCCGCTCCGACTACACCGGTGACCAGGCGGTCAGCGCCACGCTGGAACAGATCGACGTGGTCGAGCAGCTGATCGCGCGTTACCCGCGCGACCTGCGGCTCGCGCTGACGGCGGACGACATGGAGGCGGCCCGCGCCGAGGGGCGGATCGCCTCGCTGATGGGGGCCGAGGGCGGCCACTCCATCAACAACTCCCTCGCCACCCTGCGGGCCCTGCACCAGCTCGGCGTGCGGTACATGACGCTCACGCACAACGACACCATCGACTGGGCGGACTCGGCGACCGACGAGCCCCGGCACGGCGGCCTGAGCGACTTCGGCCGCGAGGTCGTCCGCGAGATGAACCGCGTCGGCATGCTGGTGGACCTCTCGCACGTCGCCGCGACGACCATGCGCGACGCCCTCGCGGTCTCGACCGCACCGGTGATCTTCTCGCACTCCTCGGCACGGGCCGTCTGCGACCACCCGCGCAACGTCCCCGACGACGTCCTGGAACTGCTGCCGGCCAACGGCGGAGTCGCGATGGCCACCTTCGTACCGAAGTTCGTCCTCCAGGCGGCCGTCGACTGGACGCTGGCCGCCGACGAGAACCTGCGCGCGCACGGCTTCCACCACCTCGACACCACACCGGAGGCGATGGCCCTGCACCGGGCCTTCGAGGAGACGCACCCGCGTCCCGTCGCCACCCCCGCCACGGTCGCCGACCACCTGGACCACATGCGCGAGGTCGCCGGCGTCGACCACATCGGCATCGGCGGCGACTACGACGGCACCGCCTTCACCCCGGCCGGCCTGGACGACGTCGCGGGCTACCCGAACCTGATCGCGGAACTCCTCTCCCGCGGCTGGTCCACCCCCGACCTGGCAAAGCTGACCTGGTCGAACGCGGTACGAGCGCTGCGGGACGCGGAGTCGGTGGCCGCCGACCTGTCGGCGACCCGGGGCCCGTCGAACGCCCACCTCTGATCGGGCCGCCCCGGCGCCGACCGGCGCCGGGGGCCGGGCCCGGGGGTCGGGCCCGGGACGGGCTCCGGGAAACCCGCGCCCGGACCGGCCCGACCGGCCGGGGCGCGGGGCGGGCCCGGGCGACGGGGAACACCCGAACGCCACATCCGCCGGGCGGCTCACACACCCCACGTGTCACGGTGGCACCAGCCTCCCCCTGCTGCCGCCGAGACCGGAGCCAAAGCCATGGCCGACCTGCAGGAAGAACCCCACACCGTGGGCATCGGTACCCAGGACCCACCCGCCCCCGGCCCCGCCCCCGCGAGGCCGGCCGGAGCCCTGGACCGCGCCGCCGCGCTGCTCGCCGTCCATCCCGTCGCCGACGGCTGCAACACCCTCGTGTGGACCCTGCGCCAGAGCCCGTACCACGACATCGAAACCCCCGACACGGGCGTCGACACCGACATCCCGCGGCTGCGGGCCGGCGGCGTCGGCGCGCAGTTCTGGTCCCTGCTCGTGCCCCCGGACCCGGCGGCCCCCGACACCGACCCCGACCAGGTCGTGTCCGACACCCTCGAACAGATCGACGCGGCCCTGGCCCTGATGCGCCGCTACCCCGACGGCCTGTGCCTCGCGCTCGGCGCCGACGACATGGCCGACGCCCGCAACCGCGGCCGGATCGCCTCGTTCCTCGGCCCCGTTCCCGGCCGCACGCTCACGGACTCACTCGGCGCACTGCGCGCCTTCCACGCCCTGGGCGTACGGATCGTCGCGCCGGCCGGAGCCCCCTGGGCCGACGGCGACCTGACGGCCTTCGGCCACGAGGTGGTCCGGGAGGCGAACCGGCTGGCGATGCTGCTGGACCTGACGGGCTGCGCACCGGCCGTGGCCTGCCGCGTCACGGCGGCCTCGAAGGCCCCGGTCGTGGTGTCGAACGCCGGCGCGCACGCCCTCAACCCCCATCCGGACAACGTCACCGACGAGGTGCTGCTCGCCCTGCGGGCGGCGAACGGGCTGGCGATGGTCACCTTCGACACGGAACGCACGGGCGACTCCCTGCACGCGGTCGCGGACCACGTCGAGCACGTACGGGCGCTCGCCGGCCCGGAGGGCGTCGGCCTCGGCGCCGCCTTCGGCTCGGAGCGGGGACGCCCCCGCCCCGCCGGTCTGACGGACCCCTCGGGCTATCCGAGGCTGATCGCGGAACTCCTGGACCGGGGCTGGTCGGACCCCGACCTCGCCCTGCTGACCTGGGGCAACGCCCAGCGGGTGCTGCGCGGCGTGGAGTTCACGGCCCGCGCCGCCCAACACCGCAGGACCGCCTAGGAGGTGCTCCGGGGAGCGGTCGGGAGCGCGGGCTCGGGAACGACGGTCGCCTTCCACAGCCGCAGACCGGACCACACGGTCGCGTACAGCAGGATGCCGTTGCGGGCGCACAGCAGGAGCGTGCCGAGCCCGGTGGTCCCCAGGATGTCCGGGCCGTACCGGACCGGGAAGATCAGCGAGGTGAGCGCGGCGGCGACCGCGAGCAGCCACGCGATCGGACGCTGGGTGGTGTGGCGCGAGCTCAGGCAGACGGCCGCGAGACCGAGCAGCCAGATCAGGTACTGCGGGCTGATGACGCGGCTGGTGACCGTGAACATCATGATGGCGCACAGCGCGGCGTCGAACGGGGTCGCCGGCGACCAGCGGTTGGCCCTGACGCGCCAGAGCACGAGCAGCAGGAAGCCGATCAGGGTCAGCGCGAGGGAGGCCCGCGCGATCTCCGGCACATGGGGGCCGACGTACTCGTAGGCGCCGTACTGGAAGCGGATCCCGCCGGGCCACACGTCGGCGAGGCGGGCCACCATCAGCACGGACCCGCCGAGGGACTCGATCTGGACGCCCCGGTCGCCCTGGTTGCCCAGGAAGCCCAGCGAGTCGCGGAACAGCGCGGCGAAGACGGCCAGCAGCGCGACGCACGACAGGGCGGCGGCGGTGACGGCCTCGCGGGTGGACCTGCCGCGCGGGGTGCCGAGCAGGGTCAGCAGGGGCCAGACCTTGACCACGCCGCCGATGCCGGCGACGACGCCGCCGAGCCGGGGCCGGTGGCGCAGGCAGAGCAGCGAGCCGACGGCGAGCAGGGTGACCTGGACGTCGTAGCGGGCGAACGGGGTCGCCATCAGCAGGGGCAGCGAGACCAGCCACAGGACCGCCCCGGCCATGCTGCCGTCGTAGCGGCGTGCGGCCCGCACGAGCCCGAGGAGGATCAGGCCGTCGCACAGCACGGTCAGGGCGACGAAGGCCTGGAAGTAGGTGAGGAAGGGCAGCAGGTCGGGGGAGAGGAAGACGGCCGCCGCCGCGGGCGGGTACTGCCACATGACGTCGTCCTGCGGCACGGTCCACGTGACGAGGACGTGGTACCAGTCGTAGTACGTCTCGGTGACCTCGACCCGGACGATGCTCGACGCGTGGAAGTCGTTGACGAGCATCCACAGCATCGCCGCCCGAGCGGCCACCCAGAGGCCCGCGATGCCCAGCAGGGCCCCGGGCCCCCGTAGGGCCGAGGACCGTCGCCGATCACGGGTGTCGGGGGCCGCCGTCGCGTACGCGGACGCCTCGGGCGCCCTGGTCGGTGGGGTGCTGGTCGTGGTCATCGGCCCGAAGTCTACCCAGTCGATTTGTCCGTATTTTGTGTTGAACACCCCGGAAACGGGGGGACGTCACCTCACGTCCCGCCCGACCTCCACCGGCCCGGCCGGGGTCACGCGTGCGGCCGCCCCATGCCGCGGTACGTCCAGCCCGCGGCGCGCCAGCGCAGCGGGTCGAGGGCGTTGCGGCCGTCCAGCAGGAGCCGGTCGGTGACGACCTCGCCGAGCGCGGCCGGGTCGAGGTCGCGGAACTCGCGCCACTCGGTGAGGTGCAGGACGACCTCGGCGCCGCGGGCGGCCTCGACCGCCGAGTCGGCGTACCCGAGGGTCGGGAAGACGCGGCGGGCGTTGTCCATGCCCTTGGGGTCGTAGACGGTGACCTGACCGCCCTGGAGGTGGATCTGACCGGCGACGTTGAGCGCGGGGGAGTCGCGCACGTCGTCGGAGTCGGGCTTGAAGGTGGCGCCGAGGACGGCGACCCGCTTGCCGAGGAAGGAACCGCCGACCGCCTCGCGGGCCAGCTCGACCATGTGACCGCGGCGCCGCATGTTGATGGAGTCGACCTCGCGCAGGAACGTCAGGGCCTGGTCGGCGCCGAGCTCACCGGCGCGGGCCATGAAGGCGCGGATGTCCTTGGGCAGGCAACCGCCGCCGAAGCCGATGCCGGCGCGCAGGAACTTCGAGCCGATGCGGTCGTCGTGCCCGATGGCCTCGGCGAGCTTGGCGACGTCGCCGCCGGCGGCTTCGCAGACCTCCGCCATGGCGTTGATGAAGGAGATCTTCGTGGCGAGGAAGGAGTTCGCGGCCGTCTTGACCAGTTCGGCGGTCGGGAAGTCGGTGATCACCATCGGGCTGCCCTCGGACAGGGGCGTCCCGTACACCTCGCGCAGCAGCTTCTCGCCCCGGTCGCCGCGGACGCCGACGACGATCCGGTCCGGGTGGAGGGTGTCCTCGACGGCGAAGCCCTCGCGGAGGAACTCCGGATTCCAGGCCAGCTCGACGTCCTCACCCGCCGGGGCCAGCGCGGTGAGCTTCGCCGCCAGCCGCTCGGCCGACCCGACGGGAACCGTGGACTTGCCGACGACGAGCACGGGCCGGGTCAGGTGCGGGGCCAGCGACTCCACGGCGGCGTCGACGTGCGACATGTCGCAGGCGTACTCGCCGTGCTTCTGCGGGGTGTTCACACAGACGAAGTGGACGTCGCCGAACGCGCCCACCTCCTCCCAGGAGGTGGTGAAGCGCAGCCGCCCGCTGGAGCCGGGCAGACCGGCGACGTGCGCGGCGAGCAGTTCCTCCAGCCCCGGTTCGTACATGGGCACCCGACCGGCCGCCAGCATTTCGATCTTCTCCGGGACCACGTCCAGCCCCAGTACCTCGAAGCCCAGCTCGGCCATCGCGGCGGCGTGCGTCGCGCCGAGGTAGCCGGTGCCGATCACAGTGATCTTGAGGGGGGCCATGAGTGCTCCAGAGGTGCGGGGCCGTTTGCGGCAACCGAGCATAGTCGGGCCCCGGGCGGGGGACGCTCCCCGCTGTCACGCAGCTCACGTGCGCCGTACATATCGCTGCCGGGGCGCCGGACACTAAGATTTGGGTTACTTAACGGTAGTTAGCATCGTGTGTCACCTTGGGGAGTGAGAGATCTTGGCGGGTTCTGCCGACTTCGACCTGTACCGCCCGGCGGAGGAGCACGACATGCTCCGCGAGTCCGTCCGCTCGCTCGCCGAGGCGAAGATCCTGCCGTTCGCGGCCGCGGTCGACGAGGAGTCCCGCTTCCCGCAGGAGGCCCTCGACGCCCTGGTCGCCAGCGACCTG
This sequence comes from Streptomyces sp. NPDC040432, assembly GCF_055595445.1. NCBI lineage: Bacteria > Bacillati > Actinomycetota > Actinomycetes > Kitasatosporales > Streptomycetaceae > Streptomyces > Streptomyces sp. NPDC040432. The sequence continues at coordinate 28,041 of NZ_JBVIVP010000034.1, forward strand.
CACGCCGTCCACGTCCCGGAGAACTACGGCGGCGCCGGCGCGGACGCGCTCGCCACCGTGATCGTGATCGAGGAGGTGGCCCGCGTCTGCGCGTCCTCCTCCCTCATCCCGGCCGTGAACAAGCTCGGCTCCCTCCCGGTGATCCTCTCCGGTTCCGAGGAGCTCAAGGCCAAGTACCTCGGCCCGCTGGCCAAGGGCGACGCGATGTTCTCGTACGCCCTCTCCGAGCCCGACGCGGGCTCGGACGCCGCCGGCATGAAGACCCGCGCCGTGCGCGACGGGGACTTCTGGGTGCTCAACGGCGTCAAGCGCTGGATCACCAACGCGGGCGTCTCCGAGTACTACACGGTGATGGCCGTGACCGACCCCGAGAAGCGCTCCAAGGGCATCAGCGCCTTCGTCGTGGAGAAGGGCGACGAGGGCGTCTCCTTCGGCGCCCCGGAGAAGAAGCTCGGCATCAAGGGCTCCCCGACGCGCGAGGTCTACCTCGACAACGTCCGCATCCCCGCGGACCGCATGATCGGCGCCGAGGGCACCGGCTTCGCCACGGCGATGAAGACCCTCGACCACACCCGCATCACCATCGCGGCCCAGGCGCTCGGCATCGCCCAGGGCGCGCTGGACTACGCCAAGGGCTACGTCCAGGAGCGCAAGCAGTTCGGCAAGCCGATCGGCGACTTCCAGGGCGTGCAGTTCATGCTCGCGGACATGGCCATGAAGATCGAGGCCGCCCGCCAGCTGACGTACTCGGCCGCCGCCAAGTCGGAGCGCGTCTCCGCCGGGGGCGACAAGGAGGACCTCACGTTCTTCGGCGCCGCGGCCAAGTGCTTCGCCTCCGACGTGGCCATGGAGGTCACCACGGACGCCGTCCAGCTCCTCGGCGGCTACGGCTACACGCGCGACTACCCGGTGGAGCGCATGATGCGCGACGCGAAGATCACGCAGATTTACGAAGGTACGAACCAGGTCCAGCGCATCGTCATGGCGCGCAACCTGCCGTAACGGGACCACGAGCCCCAAGGAAGCCCCCGTCGAAACGGGGGCTTCCCTGCTGCGGGAGGCAGCCTCGGCACGGCACTGCGGGCGTCCGTTGGTAACGGGTTGCCGACAGGTTGGGGACGGACGGCCGACGATCGTCGTCGGCCGCGCCCCCGCCCGGAACCGTTCGGACGCCCGCCCGCCCGCCGTCGACACCGGCCCGACCAGCCCGTGAACAACGCTCTCACCAGCGGTGATGTCGGCCCGAACAGGCGACTGTCCGTCATGTGTCGCATCGGAGGCCCTCCGTGACGGGTGCGGTCCGACGCCCCACATGACACCCGCCCCCGCCGAGGCGTCCGCCCGTGATCCGAACGTGGCCGGAGGAAGCCCCACAGAGGCCTCCACCGGCCTTGGCATGTCCCCGGATGGGCTAAATTTGAACCTTCGTACGCCCGAACCGGTTGGGGAGAAAACAATGACGGAAGCGATCCTGCTGGTTGGCGGGCAGGGGACGCGACTGCGCCCCGTGACGGTGAACACCCCCAAGCCGATGGTTCCGGCCGCAGGCGTTCCGTTCCTCGCCCACCAGATAGCCAGGGCCGCCGCCGCCGGTGTCACGCACATCGTGATGGCCACCTGCTACCTCGCCGAGGTCTTCGAGCCCTACTTCGGTGACGGTTCCGACTTCGGCATCACCCTTGAGTACGTCGTCGAGGACGAGCCGCTCGGCACCGGCGGAGCCATCCGCAACGCCGCGCAGCGCCTGACCGGTGGCCCGGACTCCCCCGTACTCGTCTTCAACGGTGACATCCTGACGGGCCTGGACATCGCGGGCCTCGTCGACTCCCACCGGGAGGCCGACGCCGACGTCTCCCTGCACCTCGTGCGGGTCGATGACCCCCGCGCCTTCGGTCTGGTCCCCACCGACTCCGAGGGGCGGGTGCTGGCCTTCACCGAGAAGCCGGAGACCCCCGAGGAAATCATCACCGATCAGATCAACGCCGGTTGCTACGTGTTCCGCCGCAGCGTGATCGACTCCATCCCGGCCGGCCGATCGGTATCCGTCGAGCGTGAGACCTTCCCGGGTCTGCTCGCCACCGGCGCCAAGCTGCACGGCGTGACCGAGGACACCTACTGGCTGGACCTCGGCAAGCCCGAGTCCTTCGTCCAGGCTTCGGCCGACCTCGTGCGCGGCATCGTCGCCTCCCCGGCCGTTCCCGGTCCGCGCGGTGAGGCCCTCGTCCTCCCCGGGGCTCAGGTGGCCGACGGCGCCAAGTTGTCGGGGGGTACGGTGGTGGGTGCCGGTGCCCGGATCGAAGCGGGCGCGGTCGTCCAGGGCTCGATCGTGCTGGACGGTGCGACCCTCGGCCCGGACACGGTGGTGAACGCCAGCCTCATCGGCGCCGGCGCCTCGGTGGGGTCGCGCACGGTGTTGAACGGCGCGGTCATCGGTGACGGCGCCGTCGTAGGGGCCGACAACGAACTTCGCGCGGGGGTGCGGGTGTGGTGCGAGGCGGAACTTCCCGCTGCCGCCGTCCGCTTCTCCTCGGACCGGTGACCAACTCCAGTGAGGCATAACCCTGTGATAGGCGAGCAGCAGACCCCCCGCGCGACCGACGTCGCGAACACGAAGCTTCCGGACACCTGGGCGCACACCCCGCTCACCGTCGTCATGCCCACGTACAACGAGGCGGGCAACCTGCCGGGCATGGTCGAGCTGCTCATGGGTCTCGACCAGCCGGGCCTGCGCCTGCTGATCGTCGACGACTCCTCGCCCGACGGCACCGGCAAGATCGCCGACGAACTCGCGGAGGGCTTCCTCACCGAGGACGGCAAGCCGCGCATGTCGGTCCTGCACCGCACCGCGAAGGACGGCCTCGGCCGTGCCTACGCCGCCGGCATGGCCAAGGCCGTCGAGGACGGCGCCGAGTACGTGCTCCAGATGGACGCGGACGGCTCCCACCCCGCCGGCAAGATCGCCGAGATGCTGGGCGTCGCCCGCTCCACCGGCGCCGGCCTCGTCGTCGGCAGCCGCTACGTTCCGGGCGGCACCCTGTCCGACGCGTGGGGCGCGCACCGCAAGTTGCTGTCCCGCTGGGCCAACGCCTACGCGAGCACCATCCTGGGCACCCGTGTCCGCGACATCACGGGCGGCTTCAACCTGTGGAGCGCCGACGCGCTCAAGGCCATCGACCTCGCGTCGATCGGCAGCGCGGGCTACAGCTTCCAGGTGGAGATGAAGTTCAAGGCGCTGCGCCGGAACTTCCAGGTCATGGAGGTCCCGATCCACTTCGAGGACCGCACCGTCGGCGAGTCCAAGATGAACCTCGCGGTCCAGCTGGAGTCCATCGCCATGCCGTGGAAGCTCCGCGCCCGCGCGGGCAAGCGCTGACCTCCGTACGGCGCGCGCCGTACGCCGCACCCCGTACGCCCCCGGTGTACGGGGTGCGTCCCCTTGTCCCTCTTCCGATCCAGGTGTCTGCCACGTGAGTCGTACAGTCGAGCCGTTGCCCCGTTCCGCCGAACCCCGGCCCGACGCCGAGGCAGGCCGGGCACAGACCGCGGACGGAACCGGGGCAACGCCCTGGTGGCGCGAGCCGTTCGCGCCGAGCCGCCTTCTCGCCGTCCTGCACGGGGCGACACTGGTGCTGCTCACCCTGTTCACCTTCATGATCGTCAGGTTGCCCTGGATCGGTGACATGGGCGTGCACGCGGCGACCATCGAGCGCCTTCGGCACGACCTGACCGACCCCGGCAACCCGATGGTGGACTCGGACACCACGAGCCCCTACTACTCGCCGTGGATGGTGGTCCTGGCCCTGCTGGGCAAGGCGACCGGGTTCAACACCTTCAACATCCTGCGGTTCGCCGCCATCGTCGGCCTGGCGCTGCTGGTCACCGGCATCTACCACTTCACCCGGCAGCTCACCCGCCATCGTGCGGCCCCGCCGCTGGCCGTGCTGTGCGTGATGTTCCTCTGGGGCACGCAGTTCTTCGTGTGGAGCGGCTTCCTCGCCTTCACCTCGCTCTCGCTGAACGTCTCCTATCCGAGTACTTTCACCACCGGCCTGGGCTTCCACTTCCTGGCCCTGCTGATGAAGGCGCTGCGCCGGGGCACCGACACCGGCTGGTCGGCGTACATCGGACTGGGCGCGCTGTGGTCCGTGCTGATGCTCAGCCACCAGTTCTCCGGCGTCGTCATCACCTTCGGTGCCATGGGTGTCCTCGGGGCGGCACGCCCCTGGCCGGTGAAGGCGACCTGGCTCAAGCTGGCCGCCTCCCTGGCGACGGGCCTCGCGGTGCTGGTGCTGTGGCCGTACTACTCCTTCTTCTCCCTCTTCAGCGCCGGCGGCCTGGAGGACATCCACTGGTCGCTGTACAACAGCGACTTGTTCCTGCGGTACTGCTTCGTGCTGATCGGCGTGGCCGCGCTCGCCCTGCGCTTTGCGCGCAACCGCCGTGACCCCCTGGTCATCTGGTTCGCCCTGGCCCTCGCGATGGTCGTGGCCGGCGGGCTGATGGAGAAGTGGTCCTGGGGCCGTGCGGAGCCCGCCGTGGTGATCCCGGCGCAGATCGCCGCCGCGATCGCCGTCGTGGAGGGAGGCACGCGCCTGCTGCGCACCGTCTTCGGCGTTCTGGTCGGCTTCGGCCTCGTGTTCGGAGCGTGGGCTCAGAACGACGCCCTCGGCTTCGTTCTGCGCAAGGACGCGCTGCCCAAGTCCGTCACCGAGGGCGCCTGGCAGGCCGGCCCGACGTACTACTGGACCACCAAGTACGCCCGCTACGGCGACGTCTTCATGACGGACCAGAAGACGGCGGAGATGCTCCCCGGCTACGGCGGCTACACCGTCATAGCCGGCTACCCGGACTTCTTCCTGCCCGACGAGGACCGGCGAGCGAAGGACACCGACCGCTACTTCGCGGCCGGCACCTCGCGCGAGGAGCGCTTGGAGATCCTGCACCGGTACGACGTGAAGTGGATCCTCCAGTGGGAGGACAAGGGCGGCCTGCCGCCGACCGACAAGGCCATCTCCAAGGTCCGCAAGGGCCCCAACGGGCAGGTCCTCTACAAGGTCGTCGGCTGACACGGCTGATTCGGGATTCGGACACGAGGAAGGGGCACCCCATACGGGGTGCCCCTTCCTCGTGTCCGAATCCCGAATCAGCCGCGCACGGCCGCCGGACGTCGTTCCAAGAACCGCTTGAGAGCGGCACCGCCGGGCCGTTCCACGAACCGTTGGATGAGGTAGGCGGCCACCACCGAGCCGATGACGAGGGCCAGGACCAGCACGTACGGGTTCAGCGAGCCGCGCCAGTGACCGATGACGGCCACACCGATGGCCTGGTGGATCAGGTAGAGCGGGTACGACATCGCGCCGGCGACGGACAGCCACTTCCAGTTGATCCGGTCGAACCAGCCGAGGGCGACTCCCGCCATCACCACGTAGCAGAGCGACACGATGACGACGCACACCGTCCAAGAGAGCTTGAACGTCTTCGGGTTGTAGACGTTCATGATGTCGATCATGCGGCGCTGCATCAGCAGCCAGGACAGAGCCAGGAGCAGCCACAGCTCGGCCCGGCCCGGGCCCTCGCGGCGGATCAGGTAGAACGCGATGCCGGAGATGAACAGGGGCGACCAGCCGGGGCTGGCGAGCGTGTCGAGCAGGGGGAAGCCGGAGTCGGGCGCGACGAGCGAGGCGATCGTCCAGATCCAGCAGAAGGTGAGGACGCGGCGGTAGGTCAGTCCCACCGCAGCGACCACCGCGAAGATCAGGTAGAAGCGTGCCTCGACCCACAGCGTCCAGTAGGAGGCGTCGATGTCCGTCACGCCGAGGGGGGCCTGGAGCATCGTCAGGTTGGTCAGGACGCGCGAGAGGGTCAGCGGGTGGTCCCCGCCGGCGGCCTGCGGGATGACGAACAGCGCGGCCGTCGTCGCCAGGACGCAGAACCAGTACCCGGGGTAGAGCCGCACCACGCGGCTGCGGACGTACCGGCCCAGGGACTTGCCCCAGGCCGACATGCAGATGACGAAGCCGCTGATCATGAAGAAGAAGCCGGCGCCCAGCCAGCCGTACGGGGCGATGTGGCCCAGCAGGCCGAACGTCGCCCGGCCGTCGCCCCAGACCGCGTCGCCGGTGAGGTGGAAGGCCACGACCGCGAGCGCCGCCACCAGTCGCAGCCCGTCGAGAACCCGGACCCGGGGGACGGCGGCGACCGGCCGGTCCGCCTGTGCCCCGGGGTCGCTCCGGCCCGGGACGTCGGCCTCCGGTACCTGCGGCGGCGACTTGGCGAGGGCGTCGAGCGGGCTGGCGGGCAAGAGCATCACTGGTCTCCTGGACGGGTGGTGGCAGGCGGGGGCCGATGACCGCCAAGCCCCCCAGAACCTGCCGTACCGGCCAGCAAGTCAGTGTCGTGAAGTCACGACGGCAATGCCAGCCAGGCCCCCCACAAGTGTCCCATCTCTCATCCACTCCACCCGCCCGGGCATCGCGAGGCCGGCGATCGGGCGCCGTTCACATCCCAACTACCCATTTCTACCAGGCTAGTTGCCGCGAACGGTGACCTTCTCGTCGTTCTGGATCTCCTTGACGAGCTGCTTCACCTTCGCCTTGTCCCACACGAGGTTCCCGCCCCGCTGGCCGGAGATCGGCATGTTCATCGACACGCCGTCACCGCTGTTGACGCCCTTCATCGCGAAGAACATCTGGCCCAGGTCCCACAGGCCCATGTCCTCGTCCACGATCAGGGTGTCCAGGCCCGCGCCCATCACCGGGTAGAGCGAGAAGGGGTTGAGGACGGTGCCCGGCGTGGCCGCCTGGCTCGCCAGCGCCGCCAGGAACTTCTGCTGGTTCTTGGTGCGCTGGAGGTCCGACTCCGCGAAGGCGTAGCGGGTCCGTACGAAGGCCAGCGACTGCTCGCCGTTGAGGGTCTGGCGGCCCGCCTGGAAGTCGGCGCCCGACTTCTCGTCCTTGAACGCCTTCTCGATGTCCAGCTCGACCCCGCCGAGCGCGTCCACGATGTTCGCGAAGCCGGCGAAGCCGATCTCGGCGTAGTGGTCGATGCGCAGGCCGGTGTTGAACTCCACCGTCCGCACCAGCAGCTCCGGGCCGTCCTCCGCGTAGGCGGCGTTCAGCTTGACCCGGCGGCCCTGGGAGGGGAACTTCTTGCCGGACTGGGAGCCGACGAAGGAGGGGATCTCCACGTCCGAGTCGCGCGGCAGCGAGATCATCGTGTTCCCGCTGGAGCACTTCGCCAGGATCATCATGGAGTCCGTGCGCTTGCCCTCGGCGGAGCCCGTGTGGAGCTTCTTCTTCTCCTCGGCGGACATGCCCTCGCGGCTGTCGGAGCCGACGATCAGGTAGGTCGTGCAGTCGCCCTCCTTGGGGCGCTCGATCACCTTGGAGAGGGCGACCTCGCGGCGGACCTTGGAGTCCGCCCAGAAGTAGGTGCCGATCGTGGTCACCACGAGGACGGAGGCCACGACGATCGAGCCGACCTTGATGCGTCGACGCCAGTCGACGGCCCCGCGGGCCGGGCCGGGCCCTCCGGTGCCGCCGCCGGCCGGGGGACGTCCCGGTCCACCGGGGCCCGACGGCGAACCGTAGACCTGGCCGGTGTTCCAGCCGCTGTCGTAGCCGCCGTCGCCGGGGCTCCGGGTCTGCTGCGGCGGGACCCCGTGGGCGGGCGGACCCGCCGGGGGCGCCGACTGCGGGGGTACCGGCGGTCGGGCCGGGCGCTGCGGGGGCTGCGGCTGTCGCTGGACGTGACGCATCCGCTGCGCGCCCTCCGGCTGGGCCTGCCCGCTGCCGTGTCCGTACCCGTCATCGCGGCGGCCGCGCCCGTCGCGCTCGCCGCTCCACCCGTCCCAGTCACTCATGCGGACAAGAATGCCTGCCCGGGCGTGTCGGACGACACCCCGGTGGGGGGTTCGTACCGGTGCTGTTGCACACCTGATGCCTGCGGTACCGATTTAAGGTGGCTGTATGACAGACATACCGGCCGAACCGCAGGGCAAGCCCGTCTCGGCCTCCCGCACGACCCTCAGCCACATCATGACCGCGAGCGACACCAACCTCCTGGGCACCGTCCACGGCGGTGTGATCATGAAGCTGGTGGACGACGCGGCGGGTGCCGTGGCCGGTCGGCATTCGGGCGGTCCCGCCGTCACCGCCTCCATGGACGAGATGGCCTTCCTGGCCCCGGTCCGGGTCGGTGACCTGGTCCACGTCCGGGCGCAGTGCAACTGGACCGGCCGCTCCTCCATGGAGATCGGCGTGCGGGTCCTGGCCGAGCGGTGGAACGAGTCCACCCCCGCCACCCAGGTCGGCAGCGCCTACCTCGTGTTCACGGCGGTGGACTCCGAGGGCAAGCCCCGCCAGGTCCCGCCGGTGCTCCCGGAGACCGAGCAGGACGAGCGCCGCAACCAGGAGGCGCAGATCCGCCGCACGCACCGGCTCGCCCGTCGCAGGGCGATCACCGAGCTGCGCGAGCGCCGGTCCGCCGAGGGCCTCGACGACTGACCGGACTGACCGGCCCCGCCCGGCCGGGCGGGGTCACTTCCCGCACACCACCTGGTCGCCGGTAACCACCCCGAACGTGCCCTGGTAAGGGTCCTCCGCCCGTACCGGCACGACCTTCGAGTAGTCGGTGCCCGCGATCACCAGCACCGTCCGGCCCTGGCGCGGCACCGCGCGCAGCTCGCTGCCGGGCAGGGCCGTCGCGACGGTGCGCGCGGAGCGGTCCCAGCGGGGGTCGTAGGCGATCACCGTCCGCCGCACGTCCCGGCCCGCGCCGTTGCCCGGGGTGCCGGTGGTGTCGAAGCCGGTGGCGCGCAGCGCCGAGTCCACCCGGCCGCCGAGGCCGTCGATCCGGGTCCCGTTCTCCACCCGCACCTTGATCTGGTTCGGCGGCACGTCGACCGGTACCGCGGCGGGTCGGGCGGTGCTCCGGGTGCGGGCGGGGGCCAGCGGCCGGTCCTGACGGACCGACTCGAACAGCTTGGCGGCCTTCGCCGCGTCCCACTTCACCGTCGACCCGATGCCCTTGACGGCGTACGAGGCGTCGCCGACCGGGACCGAGGCGAACTCGGACGACGAGGGGGTGAAGTCCCGCATGGCCTGGCCCAGGGCCAGCATCTGCTCGGAGCCGAAGTCCTTGTCGGCCCGGACGGAGCCCAGCAGCGTGGAGCTGACCTCCTTGAACTTCACCGGGTTCAGCAGCACCCCGCTCCCGGTGGCCTGCTTGATCAGCGCGGCGACGAACCGTTGCTGGCGCTGCATGCGGCCGAGGTCGGAGGCCCCGTCGATGTGGCGGGAGCGCACGTACTGCAGGGCCTGGCCACCCGTCAGTCGGTGCGTGCCGGGCAGCAGGTCGAGGCCGGTGTAGGTGTCGCGCATAGGCTTGGCCGTGCAGATCTCGACGCCGCCCATGGCGTCGACGGTCTTCATGAAGCTGGTGAAGTCGACCTCCAAGTAGTGGTCGATCTTCACCCGGGTCATGTTCTCGACCGTGCGCACGGTCAGGTTGGGCCCGCCCTCGGCGTAGGCGGCGTTGAGCTTCACCGGGTGGGCCTTGTGGGGTTTCCCGGTCACCAGGTCGTGGTGGGCGGGGACCTCGGCGTAGCTGTCGCGGGGCAGGCTGATCACGCTCGCCCGTTCCTTGTCGGCGGACAGGTGCACCAGCATGATCGTGTCGGTGCAGCGGCAGGGCGCGCCGCCGAGCCGGTACTCCCGCTTCTCCTCCTTGGAGATCCTGTCCCGGCCGTCGGTGCCGACGAGGAGGAAGTTCAGGCCGTGTCCGGCCTGGGGGCGGTTCTTCATGTCCTTGAAGGGGTCCACCCGCTGGATCCCGGTGTCCAGGCCGGTCATCACCGCGTGCCCGACCGCCCCGGACCCGAGCACCACGACCGCCACCCCGGCCGCGATCCGCACCCCCCACCGGGGTCTGTCCCTCCGGCGCCGGGCCTGGGGGCCGCCCCGCCGCGCGCGCTGCGGCTGGGGCGGCCTGGCGGGTCGGGTGGGACGGTGCGGCTGGGGCACGAGGGACACCTCCGCGGGGGAACAGCAGGGCAACGGTCGTCTGATCTTCGGATTCGTCAGAACAGTAGGCCCATACGATCAGCCTCTGTCCGTACCAGCTGTCCGGCGCGCACCCGGTTCCCCCGTACGCGGTAACGTGACACGGATACCCGACCTCGAAGGACCACATGCCCGCGCAGCAGCCCGCAGTCTCGGTGATCATGCCGGTGCTCGACGAGGAGCGCCATCTGCGTGACTCCGTCCGCCACATACTCGAACAGGAGTACGCGGGCGAGATGGAAGTGGTCATCGCACTCGGGCCGTCCACGGACCGCACCGACGAGATCGCCGCCGAGCTCGTGCGCGAGGACCCGCGGGTCCACACCGTCCCGAACCCCACCGGCCGTACGCCCGCCGCCCTGAACGCCGCGATCGAGGCGTCCCGCCACCCGATCGTCGTCCGCGTCGACGGCCACGGCCTGCTCTCCCCGAACTACATCGCCACCGCCGTCCGGCTCCTGGAGGAGACCGGCGCGCAGAACGTCGGCGGCGTCATGCACGCCGAGGGCGAGAACGCGTGGGAGGAAGCCGTCGCCGCCGCGATGACCTCGAAGATCGGCGTCGGGAACGCCGCGTTCCACACGGGCGGCCGGGCCGGGCCGGCCGAGACCGTCTACCTCGGCGTGTTCCGCCGCGAGGCCCTGGAGCAGCAGGGCGGCTACAACGAGGAGTTCATCCGCGCCCAGGACTGGGAGCTGAACTTCCGCATCCGCGAGGCCGGCGGGCTCGTCTGGTTCTCACCCGAGCTGAAGGTCCGGTACCGCCCCCGCCCGTCCGTACGGGCGCTGGCCAAGCAGTACAAGGACTACGGCCGCTGGCGGCACGTGGTGGCCCGCCACCACTCCGGCTCGATCAACCCGCGCTACCTGGCCCCGCCCACCGCCGTCTGCGCCATCGCGGCCGGCCTGGTGGCGGGCGCGACCCTCACCCCGTGGGCCCTCGTCGTCCCGGCCGGCTACCTCGCGGCGATCACCGCCGGTTCCGTGCCCGCCGGCAAGGGGCTCCCGCTCAAGGCCCGGGCACGGATCCCGGTGGCCCTGGCCACCATGCACATGTGCTGGGGCTTCGGCTTCCTGACCAGCCCGCGCTCGCTCGCGGCGAAGGTCGTCGCCGGCCGCCGCCCGTCGGTGCGCCGGGACCCCTCCGCGGTCTGAACGGTACGCGGAAGGGGTGGCCCCCTCCCTCGCGGGACGGGGCCACCCCTTCGCGTCACCCACCGCCGGCCCTACCAGCGGTACGGCTTGTAGACCTCCATGCAGGCCCCGCTGTCGGAGCCGTTGAGGGCGTCGGCCGTGTCCGGTATCGAACCGGCCTCGGGCGGCGCCTGCTGCGGGTACGCGGAGCCCTCGCGCCAGTCGGCGCCCACGATCAGCGTGATGCGGGAGACCTGCGCCGACTGCTGCGCCGCGGTCGCCGGGATGCCCAGCGCGGCCGCGACGCTCTGCGCCTCGTCGGCGAGGTCCGCGGTCGGGTAGCGCACGACGGTGGTCTTCTCGGGGGTCAGCGCGCTGTCCGCGCGGGCCGAGGTGAAGCCCTTCGCGACCAGTGCCTCCGCGACCGTGCTCGCCCGCTGGGGCGCCAGCGGCATTCCGGCCGCGGTGCCGTTGACCACGTGGACGGCGATCTTGTCGTTGGCGGTGACCGGCGCCTTGGACGGGTCCTGGACGGGAGTTCCGGGCTGCGAGGGGCTCGCGGCGGGCTGCGGGGAGCCCGGGGACGGCTGCGCGCTCGGGGAGGCGTCGGGGTTCTTGGGGGCGCCGTTCTTGTCGAAGGCGATGTCCTTGCGGAGCATCGTCCACATCTTCTCGGCGTCCGCCGTGTTCACCACGAGCCGGTTCTGGTCCCGCGGGTCGGGGAAGGTCGGCATCGTCGTCATGGTGATGCGGTTGGTCGGTACGTGCTTGAGCTCCATGGCCAGGTTGAAGAGCTTCTTGACCGACCCGATCTCCTCGGAGACCTCCAGCGCCTTGGTGCCCGCCTCGGCCAGGGCCGTGATCCGGCCGACGTCGGTGAAGGCGTTCTGGCCCTTGAGCTCGCGCATCATCGAGTTCATGTACATGTGCTGCGCCTGGGCCCGGCCCAGGTCGCTGCTGAAGGCGTGACGGGTGCGCAGCCACTGGAGGGCCTGCTCGCCCTTGACCTTGGTGGTGCCGGCGGGGAGCTTGAGGCCGGAGCCGCCGCCGTCGGTGCCGAGGGCGCGGTCCCAGACGTTGTCCTTGACGCAGACCGGGACCCCGCCTATCGCGTCCGCCATCTGCACCACGCCGGTGAAGTCGATCGTCATCCAGTGGTCGATGTAGACGTTGGTCAGCTTCTCCCACGTGGCCAGGGTGCAGCCGGGGCCACCGCGACCGAGGGTCTCGTTGATCATCGCGGTGACCTTCTTGAACTTCTCCCCGGTCTTCGGGTCCGTGCACTCGGGTATCTCGACCCGGGTGTCGCGCGGGATGCTCACCACGGAGGCGTTCTCCCGGTCGGCCGACACGTGGAGCAGCATCTGCACGTCCGCGAGCGGCGGGGCGCCGACGCTGTCGTGGCTGCCGCCGAGTTCCAGGTTCTCCGGCTTGTTCCGGCTGTCGGAGCCGAGCAGCAGGATGTTCAGCGGGCGCTGGCCCTTGGCGTTGGCGCGGGACTTCTCGACGCCGCTGTCCCCGCTCAGGCGCTGGCCGCTGCGGATGTTCCCGTCGAGGTGCCGGTAGTAGAGGAACCCGGCCGCGGAGGTCCCCAGGATCAGGAACGCCATGACGGACGCCACCCAGAGCAGGGTGCGGCGTCTGCGCCGCCGCACCGGGCCCCCGCCGCCCGCGGTTCCGGAGCCGGAACCCCGTCTCTGCGGGGGTACCGTGCCGGCGGCCTCCGCACCGCCGGATATGCCACCGGCGGCCCGGTCGGGCGCCCCCTCCCCCCGCACGCTGCTGTGCCTCACGCGTACCCCCCTCAAGATCACTATCGTCGGTGTGGTGCCGGTCCTACCGGCTACCGCCCGTTATTTTCGGCGGTCTTCCTGTGCGTGCCACCGGCGGGCGGCGTTGTTCGGTCGGTGCCCGCCGGCGGGCCCGGTCCGGCGTCGTCGCCGAACCGGTCGGTCGACCGGTCACTTCGCGCAGACCGCCTTGTCCGCCTCCAGCCGCTGGAGCCCTTCGGGCGCCTGCTGCGGAGTCGCCGCGGCCGGGTTCAGCGGGGCACCGGGCTCCTTGAAGTCGGCGCCGAGCGTCAACTTCATCGGGGCCTTCGGTGCGGCGTCCGTCGTACCGATCTTCAGCGCGGACGCGGACAGGCCCATCATGTCCGCCAGCGCCCGGGCCTGGTCCGCCTGGTTGGGGGCGTACTCCAGCTGGGTGCTGCCCAGCTTCACCGAGGCGTTGCCGTGGTTGCTCGCCCGGTAGACGCCCTTGCTCTGCTGGAGCCAGGTCAAGGTGGTGGACGCGGATCCCGAGGGCCCGCCGCCGTTGTAGACCTCCACGCGGACGTCCCCGGCGGGCGCGCGGTTGCCCTGGAGCAGCGCGTCCTGCTTGTTCTTCGCCTCGGTGTCGGCCGCCTCCTTGGCGGCCTCCTTCTGCTTCTCCACCTCGGTGAGCGAGACGTCGCCGCGGATCATCTCCAGCAGCGGGTCGGCCTGGGCGGAGTTGACGACGACGGTCAGGTTCTGGTTCGGCGGATCGTTCGGGTTGTCGATCACCGGGAGCGTCGTGAAGGTGACGTTCTTGAGGTCGATGTCCTTCAACTCACCGGCCAGGTCGGTGAGCTTGCCGATGGAGCCGAGCCCCTGGTCCACGGTCAGCGACTTGGTGGCGGCCTCGGCCAGCGAGAAGAACTTCTTCGGACTGGTCAGGGTCTCCTTGGACTTCATCTCGCGCATCATCGAACCCAGGAACTGCTGCTGGGTCTTGATCCGGTCGAGGTCGCTCTTGAGGCCGAACGCGTGTCGGGTCCGGACGAAGGCCAGCGCCTGCTCGCCCTCCAGCCGGTGCTCGCCGGCCTTCAGGTCGAGTTTGGAGGCCTCGTCCTTGACGTCCTTCTCCACGCACACCGGGACCCCGCCGACCGCCGTGCTCAAGGCCTTCACGGCGTTGAAGTCGACCATCATGAAGTTGTCGACGGGGACGCCGGTGAGCTCCTCGACCGTACGCATCGTGCAGCCCGGGTCCCGCCCCTCCTGGCCCAGGCTGTTGTTGAAGCGGGTGTTCTTGCTCCCGGGGATGTCCTTGACCGACCCGTCCACCTTCGTCGGGCAGGCGGGGATGTCGGTGATCAGGTCGCGGGGGATGGACAGCGCCGTGGCGTTGGAGCGGTCCTTCGACACGTGGAACAGGATCGTGGTGTCGGCGTGGCCGACGCTGTCCGTGTCCCCGTAGCCCTGGTTGCCCGCGCCGCTGCGCTTGTCGGTGCCGATGACCAGGATGTTGATCGGCTGGTCCTTCTTGAAGCTGCCCGCCTTGCGCCCCGTGTCGATGACGTTCAGGTTGCTGTTCAGGTGCTCGAAGTACAGGTACGCCCCCGCCGCGCCGCCGACCAGCAGGAACGCCAGGGTTCCGCCGGTGACCGCCAGACGCTTGCGGCGTCGGTTCGGGGCGCCGCCGGCCTTGCGCGAGCGTCCGCCGCCGCGCCGTCCTCCCGGCGGTCCGTCGCCCCGACGGGGTTTGGGAACGGCGGGGGAGGGAGTCGCGGGCGCCTCGGGGCCGGCCGGGGTTCTGCGGCGGGATCTGCGCGGGGGCGCGACGGTGGGCGGCTGCGCAGGGGAATGGCCCAGTTGCAGTTCGTAGTTGCCAGTGCGGGGATTGAGGACCCACTGGTCTGCGGGGTCGATCTCGTCCGCCCGCCCACGGCTTTGCGCATCCACGGTTGCTCGAATCCTCCGTCGGTGCTTCGCGACGCGCCTCCCCCCAGGCGCGCGGTCAACGATCCGGCTGCTGGTGCACGGCCTCTTGGCCGGCCGGTGCACCGGATCGCTCACCTTATCCGGCCGGGTCGGCAGCAAACCATGCCGGGGACAAAATCCACTCCCCTTATAACGGGCCAAAACCCCCAAGCGGCGCGGTCGGATCCCGGCTTTTTGGATTGCTTTACCGGCAATCGGCCTGACCTGCGGTCGTTCCCGTGAAAGTGGGGACGGGGGTGGGGGTGGCGCCGGTTCCGATTTTCCCGTCCGCGTCGGCCGCGCTTTCGTCCTCCGCGCGGGCGTCCGCACGTTCCCGCAGGTCCTGGCCACCTTCCCGGTCCGACTCCGGATCGGGCGGAGTGATCGTCAACGGCCGGTCCTCGCGCAGTTGCCGGAACAGCCGGTCCGCGTCCGGCTCGACCAGTTCGTCCCGGTTGGGGTTGCTCGGGTACGGACGGCGCGGCACCGTCAGGAACTTGACCTGCTCGGTCGGTATGTCCCTTACGCTCCGCACCAGTTCGTACAGCCCCCGCAGCGAGGCCAGCCCCGGGTCCGTGGTCACCGACGAGGTCGCCGCGTCCAGCACCGGATACAGCCGCGCGGGGTTCAGCAGGACCCCGTTGCCCTGCACCTTCTTGACGAGCGAGCCGAGGAACTGCTGCTGGCGCTGCATCCGTTGGGTGTCGCTGCCGTTGCCCAGGCTCTGCCGGGCCCGGACGAAGCCGAGGGCCTGCTCGCCCCGGAGCAGATGGCGCCCCGCCGTGAGCCGCAGCCGCGCCTCCGTGTCGTCCACCGGCTCCTTGAGACAGACCTCCACCCCGCCGACCGCGTCGACCATCCTCTTGAACCCGCCGAAGTCCACCACCATGTGGTGGTCGATCCGGATCCCGGTGAGCTTCTCCACCGTACGGATCGTGCAGGCGGCCCCGCCCCACTCGAAGGCCCAGTTGAACTGGACGAACCGCTCCCCGGTGCGGGTGCCGTCGGGCTTCAGGCAACTCGGGACGTCCGTCATCAGGTCCCTCGGTATCGACACCGCCGTCGCGCTCCTGCGGTCCTTCGGCAGGTGCAACAGGATCGTGGTGTCCGAACGCTGGGTGCCCCGGTCCCGGCCGTAGCCGGAGTTGCCCGCACCGGCGCGGGAGTCCGAGCCGATCAGCAGGATGTTCTGCGCGCCCGTCCCGAGGTGCGCCGGGCGCTCACGCTCGTAGCGCTCCAGTTCGGCGGCGGCCGACGCGTCCGCCGTGATGTTCCCGTCCAGCTTGGCGTACAGCCACCACCCCACCGCGGTACCCGTGAGCACGAGGAGGGCCAGGCCGAGGCCGATCCAGCGCAGCATCCGGCGCCTGCGACCGGCCGGGGGCTTCGGAGGGCTCCCGGCCGGCCCGGCACCGTCAGGTATGCCCGCGCGGTCCGTCACTCGCGTTCCGTCCCCTCGGCCGCCGTGGAAGAACGGGCCGTGCGGGTGAGCACGACCTGGAGCCGAGTCTCCCCCCGGGCGACGGGACCGGCCCGGGGGCGGGGTGCCGTCAAGGGCCATGCGGGTGACAAATAGCGCGAAGTCCGGCAGATGGGTTCGGGGGAGGGGCCGGCCCCTCGCCCCGGCCCGCCGGTCAGAGCGTGTGCGTGACCCGCTCGCTCTCCACCCGCTGCGCCAGCCCGGCCTCCGACAGCGCGTCCAGGTTCCGGCACAGCACCACGGAGCCACCGGTGGCCAGCGCCCCGAACAGCCCCGCCGACAGGCCCTCCCAGGTGTCGTAGCCCAGCCCCGACAGCACCCGGGAGCCGTCCCCGCGCCCCGCCGCGTCGGCGCGCGCCCGCGCGACGAGCTCCGCGTACGAGAACTCCTCGCCGCCGACCACCAGGCCCGGGTCGTCGGCGTCGACCGGGGCGAACGGCGCGAACCGGTCGCCCTGCCCCGGAACCTCCACGGCGTAGTCCGCGAAACCGGCGGGCGGCTGCGGGAAGCGCCCGCCCAGCGGGCGCAGCGCGAGCGCGACCCGCTCCCCCTTGCAGGCGCGGGCCTCCTCCAGGGTGTCCGGTCCGCTCACCACGAGGTCCGCGCCGGCCGGATCGCCGCCCACCTCGGCGACCACGCCGACCGACGCGCAGGCGAGCAGCCACACGGCGCTCTGCCAGTGCGCGGGCAGCAGCAACGCCAGCCGGTCGCCCGGCTCGGCGGCCAGGTCTCCCTGGAGCAGATTGGCGGTCTTGGCCACCCAATTGGCGAAGGTGGCGACGGACAATTCCACGCGCTCGCCGGTGGCGTCGTCGTAGAAGGTGACGAGCGGGCGGCCCGGATCCGCGGCCAGAGCGGATCGCAGCAGGTCGGCAGGGGTGCGGTCAGTGGCATTCACCCGCCCCAGCGTACGCGGGGCCTTCCCCCGTACGGAGGGCAACGGCTCGGCCGTCCAGGGGAGGCGGCCCCGGCCGCCATCGGACGGATCGTCAGTTCTCCGATGGCGGTTCGTGGTGACTGAGTTCAGCATCGCTTCCATGCGTGGATTCCTTGCTTCCTCGATCGGCGTCGCGACGGCTGCCGCACTGGTCCTGCCGCTCGCCCTCACCACTCCGGCCCTGGCCGCTCAGTCCGGCACGGTCGTCCCCGAGACCCCAGCCGGGTCCACCCAGTCGCTGCCGCTCGTCCCGCTGGGACCCTCGGCCGGCCGGATCCCCGGCGTCCCCGGCATGAGCGCCTCGCCCGGGCTGCCCGAAACGCGGGACCTGCCCGAAACGCAGGGCCTCGACGCCCCCGAGGTCGAGACGTTCTCCCTGGTCGGAATCGTCTGGGACGACGCCGCCACCCAGCTCCACGGGGTCGTCCAGGTCCGCACCCGCTCCGTGGAAACGGCCGCCTGGTCCGACTGGCAGGACGTGGAGACCCACAACGGCGAACACGCCGCCGACCCCGACGCGGCGGAACGCGGCTCCGGCCGCGTCCGCGGCAGCACCGCACCCCTGTGGGTCGGACCGTCCGACGGCGTCGAGGTACGGGTCCAGGCGGAAGCCGGCGCGCGGGCCGACGCGGGGGCCGGCGGGGCGGGCACCCGGGCCGCGTCCCACCGCCTTCCCTCCGGCATGCGCATCGAACTCGTCGACCCCGGGGCGGACCGGCCGCCCACGGTCGTCGACGGCAAGAACGGCATGCCCGGCGGGGTCGGGGGCCGCCCCGTCGAGGACGACAAGGGCCAGGTGGGAGCCCTGCCCGGCATGACCATGGAAATGACGGAATCCTCCTCCGCCAACCTTCCGCACGCCCCCCTCGGCGCCACCGAGATCGTCGCCCTCGACAAGGCCGACTCCACCGCCGACGCGATCCTCGCCGGGGAGGGCACGATCGGGAAGGCCGCCCCCTACATCGGGCCGCGCCCGCGCATCGTCACCCGGCAGGGCTGGGGCGCCGACGAGAGCCTGCGCGAGAAGGGCTTCGTCTACACGAACACCGTCAAGGCCGCCTTCGTCCACCACAGCGCCTCCGGCAACAACTACGCCTGCAAGGACGCCCCCGCGGTGCTGCGCAGCCTGTACCGCTACCACGTGGTCAGCAGCGGCTGGCGGGACGTCGGCTACAACTTCGCCGTCGACAAGTGCGGGACCGTCTACGAGGGGCGTGCCGGCGGGGTCGCCAAGGCCGTCCTCGGCGCGCACACCATGGGCTTCAACACGGACAGCATGGGCATCGCGGTGATCGGCTCCTACTCGACCACGGCCCCGCCGGCGCCCGCCGTCAACGCGGTCGCGCAGCTCACGGCGTGGAAGCTGGGCCTGTTCGGGGTGGACCCGCGGGCCAAGGCCACCCTGAAGTCGGGTGGCGGCAACCTGTACAAGAAGGGCAGCAACGTCAAGCTGAACGTCATCTCGGGCCACCGCGACGGCTTCGCGACGGAGTGCCCGGGTCGGCTGTTGTACGGGCAGCTGCCGCCGACGCGGACGTCGTCGGCGAAACTCCAGGGCCGCCCTTGACCTGGCCGGTCGGTGCTTGGGGTCGGGGTCGGGGCCTTGGCCGGGGTGGTGGCTGCGGGTGGGTCGGGGCCGGTGCCGGGGTGGGGTGTCGTCCGGGACGGGCATGATTTATGGCGCCCTGTCCGGGGCTGCGTGGGTGGCGGCGGTACCGGGCGCCAACAAATCACGTTTTAGTCCCTGACGACACCCCACCCCGTCCCCGTCCCCGACCCGCGGCACCAGCGCCGTACCGGTACCGGGCTGCTCCTGCTTCGCAGTACCGTCCCGCCGTCCCGGCCTGCCTCGCCGTGCTGCTCTGCCGTACCGGCCTGCCCTTGCCTCGCAGTACCGTCCCGCCGTACCGTCCCGCCGTACCGGCCTGCCGCCTCGCAGTACCGTCCCGCCGTACCGGCCTGCCGCCTCGCGGTACCGTCCCGCCGTACCGGCCTGCCGCGCCGCGGTACCGCGCTGTGCTGCCGTCCCGGCCCGCCGTGCTACCCCAGGCTCACCGCATCCTCCAGCCCCACAGCCCCACCGCGTCCTCCGGCCTTGCCGGACACCCCTACCTCGCTGCACCATCCAGCCCCGCCGGCGTTTGAGGCGCGGGGTCCGGGGCGGAGCCCCGGGGGTTTGCAGTGTTGGCCCCGGGTCTGCGGGCCGTCCGGTCCCGCTGCACTATCCAGCCTCGCCGGCGTTTGAGGCGCGGGGTCGGGGCGGAGCCCCGGGGGCCTGCGCCGGACCCGGCTTTACGGTTCGGGCCCGCCGTACATCCAGCCCCGCCGGCGTTTGAGGCGCGGGGCGGAGCCCCGGGGGTCGGGGCGGTGCGGGACCCGGGCGGGGCCCGGCCAGGGGATAGGCTCGGGGGGTGGCCTCACCCCGGGAACCCGTGACGCGTGCCGGCGTGCGCGGCGGCCGTACCGCCGTCCCGCAGGGCCCCGGCACGCCGGCCGGAGCCGGCTCCAGGACGCGGACCTGGGCACCCGGAGCCCCGCTGGACCTCGGGCTCGTCCTCGGCCCGTTGCGCCGCGGCCCCGCCGATCCCACCTTCCGCACCACCCCCGACGGCTCCGTGTGGCGGGCGACCCGGACCCCCGACGGCCCCGCCACCCTCAGGGTGGCCCTCCGCGGGGACACGGTGGAGGCCGAGGCGTGGGGTCCGGGTGCCGACCGGGTCCTCGCGGGGCTCCCCGAACTGCTCGGCGCCGGTGACGACCCGGCCGCGTTCGTGCCCCGCCACCGGCTCCTGCACGCCAGTCACCGCCGCCGCCCGGGGCTCCGCCTGACCCGGACCGGCCTGGTCCTGGAGTCGCTGGTGCCGACCGTGCTGGAGCAGAAGGTCACCTCCGACGAGGCGTACCGCGCCTGGCGCCGGCTGGTGCGCCAGCACGGGGAGCCCGCACCCGGGCCGCTCGACATGTACGTGATGCCCGACGCCCGCAGCTGGGCGCTGATCCCCTCCTGGGACTGGCACCGGGCGGGGGTCGACGCCAAGCGGTCGGCGACCATCGTGCGGGCCGCCCGGGTGGCCGCCCGGCTGGAGGAGGCCGCCGCGATGGAGTTGCCGGAGGCGGTGCGCCGGTTGGAGGCCGTGCCCGGCATCGGCCCGTGGACCTCGGCGGAGACGCTCCAGCGCAGCAACGGCGCCCCCGACGCGGTGACCACGGGCGACCTGCACCTGCCGGGGATCGTCGGCTACGCCCTGACGGGCGACCGGGACGCCGACGACGCCGTCATGCTGGAGCTCCTCGCCCCGTACGCGGGCCAGCGTCATCGTGCGGCCCGTCTGATCCTGCTGGCGGGCCGGACCCCGCCGCGCCGGACCCCGCGCATGCCGCGCGGGGACATCGGCCTGATCTAGCGGACCTCCACGAAGGCATCCACCGGGCGGGCCGGGCGGTCGCGGGGCGGTTCGGCGGCGTGGCCCACGGCCACCGCCCCCATCGGGTCCCAGTGCTCGGGCAGGCCGAGCACCTTGCGGACGACGTCCCGGCAGAACATCGTCGAGGACACCCAGGCCGAGCCGAGCCGTTCCCCGGCCAGTGCGACGAGGAAGTTCTGCACGCCGGCGCCCATGGCGACGACGAACATCTCCCGCTCGGCCGCGTCCCGGCGGGCGTGCCCGTAGTCGTGGGCCCCGTCGGTGACCATGCAGGGGACGACGAGGTACGGCGCGGCCCGCAGCACGTCGCCGCGCTTGATCCGGCGGGTGATGGACTCGGGCGACTTGCCGTCGCGGCGGAGGTCCTCGATCCAGGCGTCGCGCATCGCGTCGAGGAGTTCCAGGCGGGCGCCCGCCGACTCCAGGAGCACGAACCGCCACGGCGTCGTGTGGTGCGGGGCCGGGGCGGTGACGGCGGCGGCCACGGCCCGCCGGACCGCGCCGGGGTCCACGGGCTCGTCGGTGAAGGCCCGTACGGTGCGCCGCTGGGTGACGGCCTCCCGTACGGCTTCGGAGGTCCCCAGTCGGAACATGTCGTCGGCCGGGGCGCGGACGAGGTCCCGGGCGGTGGGGCCGTCGCCGAGCACGTGGCCCAGGCCGCGGACGACGGCGACGGGCAGTCCGGCGGCTTTGCCCTTGACGAGGTCACCGGCGGCGGCGAGTTCGTCGGCGGTGGCCACGACGGTCGCGCCGAGCGGGTTGCCGTGGGCGTCGGTGCCGCCGCGCAGGTCGTCCAGGACCCGTACGCCGGCGGCGCCGATGGCGACGTCGGTCAGTCCGGTGCGCCAAGGGCGTCCGAAGGTGTCGGTGACGATGACGCCGACGTCCACGGACAGGGCCGCGCGCAGTCCCTCGCGGATCGTGGCGGCGGAGGCGTCGGGGTCCTCGGGCAGCAGCAGGACGGTTCCGGGGGCGGTGTTGGAGGCGTCGACGCCGGCGGCGGCCATGACGAGGCCCTGCCGGTTCTCGACGACGCGCAGGGCGCCCCGCCGGGCGACGACCCGGACGGTTTCGGCGTCGATGGCCTCCTCGCGGGAGGAGGCCCGGGTGATGCGGCCCTCCGCCTTGGAGACGATCTTCGAGGTGACGAGGAGGACGTCTCCGTCGCGCAGGCCCGGGAACGCGGCGGCGATCAGCGCCGCCAGGTCGTCACCGGGGCGTACCTCGGGGATTCCGGGGACGGCGACGACCTCGTACGAGGGAACGGTCACCGGGAGGACTCCGCCAGTTCGAGGGCCGCCCGGGCCATGGCGGCGGTCGCTTCGAGGTCGGTCATCATCAGCGGGACGGCGCGGCAGGTGATGCCGGCGGCCTCGACGTCGGCGACGGCCCGCGCGTCGGCGGTGTCGACGAGCCAGCCGTCGAGCAGCCCGGTGCCGTAGTGCAGGGCGACGGCCGCGGCGGTGGACTCGACGCCGACGGCGGCGAGGACCTTGTCGGCCATGCCGCGCACGGGGGCGCCCCCGACGATGGGGGAGAGGCCGACGACGGGGGCGTCGGCCGCGGCCACGGCCTCGCGGATGCCGGGTACGGCGAGGATGGTGCCGACGGAGACGACCGGGTTGGACGGCGGGAAGAGGATGACGTCGGCGGCGGCGATGGCCTCCAGGACGCCGGGTGCGGGCTTGGACCGTTCGGCGCCGACGGGTACGACGGCCTCGGCGTCCAGCGAGGCGCGCAGCCGGACCCAGTACTCCTGGAAGTGGATGACGCGGCGTTCGCCGGTTTCCGGGTCGGTGACGGCCACGTGGGTCTCGACGCGGTCGTCGGACATGGGCAGCAGCCGGACGCCGGGCTGCCAGCGGTCGCAGAGGGCTTCGGTGACGGCGCTGAGCGGGTAGCCCGCGTCGAGCATCTGCGTGCGGACGATGTGGGTGGCGAAGTCGCGGTCGCCGAGGCCGAACCAGGCGGGTCCGACGCCGTAGGCGGCGAGTTCCTCCTTGACGGTGAAGGACTCGTCGGTGCGGCCCCAGCCCTGGTCCTCGTTGATGCCACCGCCGAGGGTGTACATCACCGTGTCCAGATCGGGGCACACCTTGAGCCCGAACAGGTGAATGTCGTCACCGGTGTTGCCGATGACCGTGATGTCCGCGTCGGGGACCGCGACCTTGAGGCCGCGCAGGAAACGGGCGCCGCCGATGCCGCCGGCCAGAACAACAATGCGCATGCCGGCAGTCTGTCAGGCGGTGACCTGCTCCTGGTGGGCCGGGGAGCAGCTGTGCATCGGCATCTCGGTCAGGCCGGGGAAGTAGACGTGCAGGCTGACCGCTCCTTCGAGGGTGTCGTTGACGACCTCGTGGGCGTAGCCGGGGGCGAAGACGCGCTGGGATCCGGGGCCGAGGGCGAGCGGGCCGCGCGCGCTGTGCTCGGTGAGTTCGCCGTCGAGGACGGTCAGGACGCCGGAGGAGCCGCCGTGGCCGTGGAGGCCGCTGCCCTGGCCGGGTACCCAGCTGAGCAGCCAGATCTCGTAGCCGGGGCCGGTGCGCAGGCGGTGGTACCAGCGGGTGGTGGCGTCGTACTGGACGAGGTGTTCCCAGCCGGCGCGGTCGGCGGCGATGGAGCGGGCGAGGCCGACGAACTCGGCGATGGTGGCCGGGTGCTCGCGGGCGGGCTGGAGGAGGTGCTGGACGGCGAGGATGTCGCCGGCGATCTGGAGGTCGCTCTCGACGGGGGCCGGGGTGGTGGGGGCCACGGCGGTGGGGGCGACGGTGAGGGGTGCGGCTGCGCTGTTCATCGTGGGGGTTCCTCGACGGATGTCAGTCGTGCGGGGCGGTTGCTGTGGGGGAGCCGGTGCTCAACGGGAGCCGGAGCTCCTGGGGCATCAACAGCTGCAACAGCAACAGCGAACCTGGGCAGCGCGCAGGAACCCACGAATGGGGGTCCGGGTGGCGGCTGCGGGCGCTGACATGAGGACAAGGAGAACGGGGGAAGGGTCGGACTGTCAACCCAATGTCCGTTTTAAGGGAAAAGTTTCACCTCATCCGGTTACCGTGCGCGGAGAAAGGTTTGTGCAGTCCGCGCCAGGGGATGTGCCGCTCCAGTACCGCCGAAACCGCCCTCAAACCCACCCCCTCGACTCGTGACCGGAATGTGATCCGCGCCGCATGTTCGGTGGAATCGCAACCCCTCCTTCGGAGTGACGCGTCGATCAAGGGGCAAGAGCGCAACATTGTGGTGCCCGTGCCTTGTGTCACGATTTTTGGCGATATGAACACTTTCTGCATAGGCTTGGTTCCGCAGAGTGAATAAGGGGCCCAATAGCAGATCCCGGCTTGACTGCGCAGGAGCCACACACTTGTAATTTCACTCGTGTCGTTACGTAGCTATCAGTGACGACAACACCACGGGGACGCACAGAAGAGCGAGGGGCGCACATGACCGAGCTGTTTCAGGAACTGCTGGTCGAGGAGGCGGACGAGGAGCTCGGATGGCAGGAGCGCGCTCTGTGCGCCCAGACCGACCCCGAGTCCTTCTTTCCCGAGAAGGGCGGCTCGACCCGCGAGGCCAAGAAGGTCTGCCTCGCCTGCGAAGTCCGCTCCGAATGTCTTGAGTACGCCCTCGCCAACGACGAGCGATTCGGCATCTGGGGCGGCCTCTCGGAGCGCGAGCGGCGCCGCCTGAAAAAGGCAGCGGTCTGAACCCCCCGGAGCACGGCCGGCCGGGCACCCGCAGCGCCACCGACTCCATATCGAACCGCACCACCCGCAGGACGTCAGCAGAGCAAACGGTCCGCCTCCCGCACCTTCCCCGCAGGAGGCGGACCGTCGTCTTTCCAGCCGTTAGTGTGGGGCGCTGTCCAGCAGCCTCCGAGGGCACAACACCCCCGGATCCCCGGCCGGAGGGCCCGTACCGCGATGTCCCTGCACAGCAACTCGACGGCCTCCCACCGGCCGGACGCCACCCCCGAGTTCCCCCGGCACGTCGTCACCGCGGTCCTCGTCGCCCACGACGGAGCCCGCTGGCTGCCCCGGACCCTCGCCGGCCTCCTCGCCCAGGAACGCCCCGCGCAGAACCACGTCGCCGCCGACACCGGAAGCGCCGACGAATCCGTCCGGCTGCTCACCGAGGCCCTCGGCCGCGACCGCGTCCTGCACCTCGCCCGCCGCACCGGCTTCGGCGCCGCCGTCGACGAAGCGGCCCGCACCGCCGGCGTCCTGACGCCCGAGGACCTCCCCTACCTCAAGCGCCCCAGCGGCTGGGACCCCGTCAGCCGCACCTGGCGCGACGACGCCTACGACCTCCCCGAACACCCCCACGGCGAACCCGTCCAGTGGCTCTGGCTGCTCCACGACGACAGCGCGCCCGAACCCGACGCCCTGACCGAACTCCTGCGCGTCGCCGACGACAACCCCGAGGCCGCCGTCATCGGCCCCAAACTGCGCGGCTGGTACGACAGCAGGCAACTCCTCGAAGCGGGCGTCACCATCGCCCGCGGCGGACGCCGCTGGACCGGCCTCGACCGCCGGGAACAGGACCAGGGCCAGCACGACCGGGTCCGCCCCGTCCTCTCCGTCTCCACCGCCGGCATGCTCGTGCGCCGCGACGCGTACGACGCCCTCGGCGGCTTCGACCGGCGGCTGCCCCTCATGCGCGACGACGTCGACCTCTGCTGGCGCGCCCACAGCGCCGGCTTCGGCGTCCTCGTAGCCCCCGACGCCGTCCTGCGCCACGCCGAGGCCGCCGCCCGCGAACGCCGCACCGTCGACTGCGCCGGCCGCTCCGCCGTCGGCGCCCACCGCGTCGACAAGGCCGGCGCCGTCCACACCGTGTTGGCCAACGCCTCCGGCCGCGCCCTGCCCTACGTCCTGCTCCGCCTCCTCGTCGGCACCCTCCTGCGCACCCTCGGCTACCTCGTCGGCAAGGCCCCCGGCCAGGCCGTCGACGAGATCACCGGGCTGCTCGCCACCCTGCTCCGGCCCGGCCGCGTCCTGGCCGCCCGCAAGGCCCGCCGCAAGCCCGCCGTCCCCGCCGCCGAACTGCGCCCCCTCTTCCCGCCCCCCGGCGCCTCCCTGCGCGCCCATGCCGAACAATTCCTCGGGTACCTCGGCTCCGACCGCGACACCGACCGGCCGGCCGCCGGCCGCCACGGCGGCGCCGGGCCCGGCTCCGACGACGCCCACCACCCGGAGCCCGCCCCCGCGGGCCTCCTCCGACGGGCGGCCCGCAACCCGGCCCCCGTCCTGTTCGCCCTGCTCCTGTTCGTCTCCCTCGTCGCCTGCCGCGCCCTCCTCGGCGGCGGATCCCTCAGCGGCGGCGCCCTGCTCCCCGCCCCCGGTAGCGGCCTCGACCTGTGGCGCGGCTACACCGGCGACTGGCAGCCCGCCGGCATCGGCACCACCGCCGTCGCCCCGCCCTACCTCGCCGTCCTCGGCGGCCTCTCCGTCCTGCTGTTCGACTCGACCAGGGCCGCGCTGACCCTCCTCCTCGTCTGCTCCGTCCCGCTCGCCGGACTCACCGCCTACTTCGCGTCCCGGCCGCTCGTCGCATCCCGACTGCTGCGCGCCTGGGCCGCCGTCGCCTACGCCTTCCTCCCCGCCGTGACCGGCGCCCTCGCCGGCGGCCGCCTCGGCACCGCCGTCCTCGCCGTCCTGCTCCCGCTCATCGCCCGCTCGGCAGTGGCCGCCGCCGGCTTCACCGACGGCCCCGGGGGCGCCGGCCCGCAGGGCGGCCGGCGCGCGCTGTGGACCTACACCCTGCTGCTGACCCTGGCCACCGCCTTCACCCCCGTCGTGTGGCCGCTCGCCGCGGTCCTCGGGGCCGCGGGCCTGCTGGTGCGCCGCGCCCGCCGCACGACGTACGCCCTGCGGCTCCTCGTCACCCTCGTCGTACCGCTCCTCGTCCTCGCCCCCTGGTCCCTGGGCCTGCTCACCCACCCCGGTCGCTTCCTCGACGAGGCCGGGCTGCCCGACACGGGCAGCGCCGCCGGGCCCCTCGACCTCCTCGCCGCCCATCCGGGCGGGCCCGGCACCGGCACCGCCCTGCTGTTCGCCGGCGCCGTCCTGGCCGCCCTCGCCGCCCTGCTCCGCGCCGACCGTCGGTTCGCCGTCGCCACCGCCTGGACCGTCGCCCTCGCCGGGCTGCTGCTGGCCGTGGTCCTGAACCGCGGCGGCTGGGCCGGCCCCGGCAGCCTCGTCCAGGGACTCGGCATCCTCGCCGCCGCGGCCGTCGGCGCCGACGGCGCCCGCGAACGGGTCGCCTCCCGCAGCTTCGGCTGGCGCCAGCCGCTCGCCGCGCTCGTCGCGCTCGCCGCCGCCGCCGGACCGCTGTGCGCCGCCGCCGTGTGGGGCGCGGCCGGCGCCGACGGACCGCTGCGGCGCCGCGACCCCGTGCAGGTCCCCGCGGTCGTCGCGGAGCAGTCCGCCGACAGCAACCGCACCCGCACCCTGGTCCTCGGCGGCGACTCGCCCGCCACCGTCTCCTACACCCTGGTGCGGGGCTCCGGCGCCCGCCTGGGCGACGCCGAGCTCCTCGCCGCCGCAGGCGGCGAACCCCGCCTCGCCAAGGCCGTCGCCGGCCTGGTCTCCGGCTCCGGCGCCAACCACTCCGAACAACTCGGCGCCTTCGCCGTCCGCTACGTGATGATCCCGGCCGGTGGCCCCGAGCGGATGCGCCGCGTCCTCGACGGCACCCCCGGCCTCAAGCAGCGCCACCAGGAGGACGGCACCGCCCTCTGGGAGGTCCAGCGGCTGCCCGCCCGCGTCACCGTCCTCGACGGCAAGGAGGGCCGGACCCCGATCGCCGTCGACGCCGGCCCCGTCGAGGCCCACGCCAAGATCCCGGCCGGCGAGGAGGGCCGCACCCTGCGCGTCGCCGACCGGGCCGACCCGGGCTGGCGGGCCACCCTCGACGGGAAGCCCCTCACCCCCACCACCCTCGACGGTTGGGCCCAGGGCTTCGAACTGCCCCGCGAAGGCGGCCGTCTCGACCTCGTCCACGAGGACTCCCTCACCCGCGACGCCTGGCACTGGGCGCAGGGCCTGCTCGCCCTCGTCCTGCTCGTCATGGCCCTCCCGGGTCGCCGCGCCCGCCTCGACGACGACCTCCCCGACGAGGACGCCATGGTCGGGGCGGCCGTCGGCACCGGCCCGGCCGGGCCGGGCGAGGGCCGCCGCGCCCGCCGGCTGCGCGCCGGGGCCGGGCCCGGCGCGCAGCCGGCGCCGGCCGAAGCGGTCGCCGACCCGTACGCCCGGATCCCGGCGCAGCCGGTGTACGGGGAGGAGACGTACGCCTACGACGCGCCCCAGCCGTACGACGAGCAGCAGCCCGGGCCGTACCAGGAGTACGCCGAGCCGTACCCGCAGCCCCCGTTCCCGCAGCAACAGCAACAGCAGCCCCACCCGTACGAGTACGACCAGCGGTACGACACCTACGGACAGCACGAGCCGCGTCCGGACGGGAGCCCCCAGCAGTGAAGCAGCGCGCCCTCCTGACGCCGGCGGCGGTGACGCTGGCGCTGGCCACCCTCACCGGACTGGCCTTCCTGACCGCCCCCGCCCCGGCCCCGGCCGCCGCGGCCCGGCAGGAGGCCGCCTCCCGCATGCCGGTCGAGCGGTCCCTGCTGGTGTGCCCCGCGCCCAGTTCCTCGGACATCGCCGAGACCGCCTACACCTCCCTCACCCCGGGCAAGCCCGGCGGACACGGCTCGGCCCGGCTGCTGACCAAGGACGGCAAGGCCGTCCTGGAACCGAAGGAGCCCGGCAGGCCCGTCGGAGCGACCGCCTCCGGCGCCGAGGCCCCCGCGTTGACGGGAGTCGCCGAAGGGGTCCTGGCACCCGGCTGGACCGCCCAGCAGACCACCAAGGTCTCCGTCGGCCAGGCCCGCGGCCTGCTCGGCGTGACCTGCACCGCGCCCGGCACCGACTTCTGGTTCCCCGGCGTCAGCACCGCCAAGGGCCGTCAGGACTACGTCCACCTCACCAACCCGGACGACACCGTCGCCGAGGTCGACATCAAGCTGTACGGCCCCGAAGGGCTGGTGAAGGGCAAGCCGGGGACCGCCGACACCGTCATCGCCGTCGAACCCCGCTCCACGGTGAAGGTCCTGCTGTCCTCCCTCGCGCAGGAGGCCCATCTGGCCTCCGTCACCGCCCACGTGACGACCAGTTCGGGCCGGGTCGGCGCCTTCGCGCAGGTCGCCGAGGACGGCGTGGGCGCCGACTGGCTCCCCGCCTCCGCCGGCCCGGCGGGCAGCCTCGTCCTGCCGGGCATTCCCGCGGACGCCACCTCCGTCCGGCTCGTCGCCTTCGCCCCCGGCGAGGAGGACGCCGACCTCGACGTGCGACTGGCCGGGCCGACCGGCCCGATCAGCCCCGCGGGCAACGAACAACTGCACCTCAAGGCCGGCATGACGGCGAGCGTCGACCTGGGCGACGTCACGCGCGGCGAGGCGGGCTCGTTCCTGCTGACCCCGACGGACCCGAAGAAGGCCGTACCGGTGGTCGCGGCCCTGCGCGTGGTCCGCGGCACCGGCACGAAGCAGGAGCTCGGCTTCATCCCGGCCGGCGCCCCCGTCGGCGCGCGGGCGACCGTCGCGGACAACCGGTCCGACTCCACCGACCGGGCGACCGCGCCGGCCCTCACCGCCGTCGGCGCCGACGCGAAGGTCCGGATGACGGCCTCGCCGGGAACCGAGGGAGGCACGCAGGAGGTCCGGGAGTTCACCGTCAAGGCGGGCACCACCCTCGCCGTGACCCCACCGCCCGTCCCCTCGGGCGGCAAGGGCTCCTACGCCCTGACCATCGAAACCCTCTCCGGTGGGCCCGTCCACGCGGCCCGCACCCTGAGCGTGCCGCACGAGGGGATCCCGATGTTCACCGTGCAGACGTTCTCCGACGACCAGTCCACGGTCTCGGTCCCGAAGGCCGTCGAGGACCCGTCGATCCTGGTCCGCTGACCGTCCGCCGGCCGTCGGCCGGCCGTCCGTCGGCCCCGCCGAGCCGCCACCGGCTCCGCCGCGCGCCCCGCCCGTCCGGGGCGCGTCCACCGGGTCCCGGACGTCCGCCCGCCCCACCCGGTGCGGGCTCAGTCCTGCCCGTACCGGGGGTCCACCGTCTCCGGCGACAGCCCGAGCAGCTCCGCCACCTGCTCCACCACGATCTCGTGCACCAGCAGCGCCCGTTCGTCCCGCGCCTTGGCCCGGATCTCCACGGGCCGCCGGAACACCACGATCCGCGCCGGCTTCCCGTCGCGGGCCTCGATCAGGCCGCCCAGCGGCACCGCCTCGTCGTTCCAACCGCTCTCCGGACCGCCCGGCGGGCCGGGCACGTCGGCGACGACGAACTCCACCTCGTCCAACTGCGGCCAGCGCCGCTCCAGCCGCTCCACCGAGTCCCGTACGTGATCACCGAACAGCTCCGCCCGACTCGCCGCCAGCGGCACCTGGGGCGGCGCCAACGGCCCGCGCATCCCCCGTCCGTGCCGGTCTCGGCGCCGCGGACCCGGCGCGGGCGGGGTCTCGGCGGAAGGGGTCGGGCGGGGAGGAAGGGCGCTGTCCGTCACCCCCGCAGCGTAGCCCTCGACCCGCCGCCCGGCAGGGCTTCGATCCGGCCACGACCGGGTGTCGCGCCGGCGTCCCGGCCCCGCCGGTACGGCCGGGATCGGGCACCCCCGAGAACGCGAAGCCCCTTGATTCCGGGGCCCGGTGAGCACGACACGGGTGAGTGACCAGCGGGAGAGTCGTCGCGGCCCGGTCAAGAGTGCGGTACCGTCCAACGTCGTGAGCCTTGTACGTCGCTGTTCGCGCACTGCGTGCGGCCGCCCTGCCGTCGCCACACTGACGTACGTCTACGCCGACTCGACCGCAGTTCTCGGCCCGCTCGCCACCTACGCCGAACCCCACTGTTACGACCTGTGCGCCGAGCACTCGGAGCGCCTGACCGCCCCGCGCGGCTGGGACGTCGTGCGCCTTTCGGACGGTTCCGGCCCGTCCCGCCCCAGCGGGGACGACCTCGAAGCGCTGGCCAACGCGGTCCGTGAGGCCGCCCGCCCGCCGGAGCGCCCGGCCGACACCGGCGGCGCCGGCGGTTCCCGCCCGCAGGCACCCGGCGAGACCCGCCGCGGACACCTGCGCGTGCTGCGTTCCCCCGACTCCTGACGGCAGGCTCGTCCGAACAGCGGTTCTCCCCCACAAGGTAGGTTTGCTCCACCGCACAGAACCTTCAGGAGGGCAGGCAGTGGCCGCAGATCTTTCGAACATCGTCAAGGCTTACGACGTACGTGGCGTCGTACCGGACGAGTGGGACGAGCCCCTGGCCGAACTGTTCGGCGCTGCCTTCATCGAGGTCACCGGCGCGACGGCGATCGTCATCGGCCACGACATGCGGCCCTCCTCGCCCGGCCTGTCCGCCGCCTTCGCCCGCGGCGCGGCCGCCCGCGGCGTCGACGTCACCCTGATCGGTCTGTGCTCCACGGACCAGCTGTACTACGCCTCCGGCAAGCTGGACCTGCCCGGTGCCATGTTCACGGCCTCCCACAACCCGGCCCAGTACAACGGCATCAAGCTCTGCCGCGCCGGCGCGGCGCCCGTGGGCCAGGACACCGGCCTCGCCACCATCCGCGAGCTCGCCGAGAAGTGGACCGACGAGGGCGCCCCCGCGATCCCGGCCGGCACCGTCCCGGGCACCGTCGTCGAGCTCGACAGCCTCCCCGGCTACGCCGACCACCTCAAGGGCCTGGTCGACCTCACCGCCATCCGCCCGCTCAAGGTCGTCGTCGACGCGGGCAACGGCATGGGCGGCCACACCGTCCCCACCGTCTTCGAGGGCCTCCCGCTGGACCTCGTTCCGATGTACTTCGAGCTGGACGGGACCTTCCCCAACCACGAGGCCAACCCCCTCGACCCGAAGAACATCGTCGACCTGCAGGCCCGCGTGATCGCCGAGGGCGCCGACCTCGGCCTCGCCTTCGACGGCGACGCCGACCGCTGCTTCGTCGTCGACGAGCGCGGCGAGGGCGTCTCCCCCTCCGCGATCACCGCCCTGGTAGCGGCACGCGAGCTGGCCCGCAACGGCGGCGAGGGCACGATCATCCACAACCTGATCACCTCGTGGTCCGTGCCGGAGGTCGTGCGCGAGAAGGGCGGCACCCCCGTCCGCACCCGCGTCGGCCACTCCTTCATCAAGGCCGAGATGGCCGCCTCCGGCGCCATCTTCGGCGGCGAGCACTCCGCGCACTACTACTTCAAGGACTTCTGGAACGCGGACACCGGCATGCTCGCCGCGCTCCACGTCCTGGCGGCCCTCGGCGGCCAGGAGGGCACCCTCTCCGAGCTGGTCGCCGAATACGACCGCTACGTCGGCTCCGGCGAGATCAACTCGACCGTCGCCGACCAGGCCGGCCGCACCGCCGCCGTCAAGGCCGTCTACGCCGCTCAGGAAGGCATCACCTTCGACGAGCTGGACGGCCTCACGGTCTCCGCCGCCGACTGGTGGTTCAACCTGCGCCCCTCGAACACCGAGCCGCTGCTGCGCCTCAACGTCGAGGCCCGCGACGAGGCCTCCCTGGCCAAGGTCCGCGACGAGGTCCTCGCGCTCGTCCGCGCCTGACCGCACGACCCGCCGACCCCGGGCCCGTCCCACGGGCCCGGGGTCGGGCCCGTGGGACGGCCCGACCGGAGCACCCCTCAGGGCCGCGCCGCGAGTCGGTCGGCGGTACGCTGACCTCGCCCGATCCGCATCCCGAAGGGAACCGCCCCATGCCGCTCGAAGCCGGCCTCCTGGAGATCCTCGCCTGCCCCGCCTGCCACGCGCCCCTTGAGGACAAGTCGGCCGACGAGACGGCACCCGAGCTGATCTGCACCGGCCAGGACTGCGGCCTCGCGTACCCGGTCCGCGACGACATCCCGGTCCTCCTCGTCGACGAGGCCCGCCGCCCCGCCTAGCCGCACCCCGCTCCGCACCCCCCGCGCAGACCGCGGGCGCCGAGACCGGTTCCACCACCCCGGACCCGTCAACACCGCCGGAGGCCGCCATGCTCGACGAGTCACTCCTCGACGCACCGGACGATCTCGCCCGTGCCGACCGCCGCGGCCTGCTCCGCGGCGCAGCCGACGCCGGCGCCAGAGTCCGTACCGCCGTGCGGCACGCGACCGAGGCGGGCCTCACCGACCTGCGGCCCGACGGCCGCCCCCGCGCGGTGCTCATCGCGGGCCCCGGCACCGCGGCCACCGGCGTCGCCGACCTCCTCGGCGCCCTGGCCGGAGCCTCGGCCCCCGTCATCCGGCTCCAGCCGACCGGCGTCGCGCACGCCTCCGGGGCCCTGCGCTGGGCGCTCCCCGGCTGGGCCGGCCCCGTGGACCTGCTGCTGATCGTCACCACCGACGGCACCGAACCCGGCCTCGCCCTCCTCGCCGAGCAGGCCTACCGGCGCGGCAGCAGCGTCGTCGCCGTCGCCCCCGAACGCTCGCCGCTCGGCGAGGCCGTCGACGGCGCGCACGGGGTCCTCGTACCGATGGCCAAGGCCCCGTACCAGGAGTACGACGAGTCCGCAGCGGCCGGCCCCGGCGCCCTCTGGGCGCTGCTCACCCCGCTGCTCGTCCTCCTCGACAAGCTCGGCCTGATCGCCGCCGCCCCCGACTCCCTCCAGCGGGTCGCCGACCGGCTGGACCGCACCGCCGAACGCTGCGGGCCCGCCATCGTCACCTACTCCAACCCGGCCAAGACCCTCGCCACCGAGCTCGCCGACTCCCTCCCGCTCATCTGGAGCGAGGGAGTCGCCGCCGGCCCCGCCGGCCGCCGCTTCGCCGCCGCCCTCGCCGAGCTCGCCGGTCGGCCGGCCATCGCCGCCGAGCTCCCCGAGGCCCTGCCGGCCCACGGAGTCCTGCTCTCCGGATCGTTCGCCGCGGGCGCCGACCCCGATGACTTCTTCCGTGACCGCGTCGAGGAGCCCCGGACCCTCCGCGCCCGCATCGTCCTGCTGCGCGACCGGCCCACCGGCGGACTCACCGCCGCACCGGCCGCGCGCGAGCTCGCCCTCAGCCACGACACGGCCATCAGCGAGCTCGAACCGGAGGAGGGCGGGGAACTGGAACAGCTCGCCGAACTCCTCGCCGTCACGGACTTCGCCACCGCCTACCTGGCGCTGACGAGCCGGGGCCACGGCTGAGGCACGGACCCGTGCCCGCACACACTCCAGATCCAGGAAGACGACGATGGACCGCCTGACGAACACGATCCGCCCCTACGCCTGGGGATCCACCACCGCCATCCCCACCCTCCTGGGGATCGAGCCCACCGGTGAACCGCAGGCCGAGATGTGGATGGGCGCCCACCCCGGCGCCCCCTCCCGCCTGGAGCGCGCGGCGGGCGGCACCACCCTCGCGGACGTCATCGCGGCCGACCCCGAGGGCGAACTCGGCGCCGCGACCGTCGCCAAGTTCGGCCCCCGTCTGCCCTTCCTGCTCAAGATCCTCGCCGCGGGCGCCCCCCTCTCCGTCCAGGTCCACCCCGACCTGGCCCAGGCGAAGGAGGGCTTCGCGGACGAGGAGCGCCGCGGCGTCCCCATCGACGCCGGCCACCGCAACTACAAGGACGCCAACCACAAGCCCGAACTGATCTGTGCGCTCACCCCCTTCGACGGCCTGTGCGGCTTCCGCCCGCCGCTGGAGGCCGCCGAGCTGCTCGAAGGCCTCGGCGTCGACTCCCTCAAGCCGTACGCCGACCTGCTGCGCGCCCACCCGGAGGAGGCCGCGCTGCGCGAGGTCCTCACCGCCGTGCTGACCGCGGACCGCGCCGAGATGGCCCGTACGGTCACCGAGGCCGCGGCCGCCGCCGAACGCCTCGGAGGCCCGTACGCCCCGTACGCGGGCCTCGTC
The DNA here is from genome assembly GCF_055595445.1 of Streptomyces sp. NPDC040432. NCBI lineage: Bacteria > Bacillati > Actinomycetota > Actinomycetes > Kitasatosporales > Streptomycetaceae > Streptomyces > Streptomyces sp. NPDC040432. Next base: position 62,672 of record NZ_JBVIVP010000034.1, read on the forward strand.
CACGAGTTCCCCGGCGACCCGGGGGTGATCGCGGCCATGATGCTCAACCACGTGCGGCTCCAGCCCGGCGAGGCCATGTTCCTGGGCGCGGGCATCCCGCACGCCTACATCGACGGCCTCGGCGTCGAGCTCATGGCCAACTCGGACAACGTGCTGCGCTGCGGTCTGACGCCCAAGCACGTGGATGTCCCCGAACTGCTCAAGGTCGTCATCTTCGAGCCGAGCGCCCCGGGCATCCTGCGCCCCGAGGCCGACGGCGAGGAGGTCTACGAGACCCCCATCGACGAATTCCGCCTCTCCCGCTTCCTGCTGGCACCCGGCGGCGCCCCCCAGCGCCTCCCCGACGCGACCCCGCAGATCCTGCTCTGCACGGCGGGCGCCCCCAAGGCGGGCGAACTGACCCTCGCGCCCGGGGAGTCGGTCTTCGTCCCGGCGGGCGAAAAGGTCGAACTGTCCGGATCGGGCACCGTCTTCCGTGCCACCGTGGTGATCTGACGTGGCGTCGCCGCCACGATCGCCTGACACAATGTGCCGCCGTAGTCAGTGGCTAGGAAGGGACATCCAGCACCCATGAGCGCGTCGGGCGGTACCAGGGCGATCGTGGCGGCACTCGCCGCCAACCTCGCCATCGCCGTAGCCAAATTCGTGGCATTCCTCTTCAGCGGCTCGTCGTCGATGCTCGCGGAGAGCGTCCACTCGCTGGCCGACTCCGGCAACCAGGGACTGCTGCTCCTCGGCGGCAAGAAGGCCCAGCGCGAGGCGACGCCCCAACACCCCTTCGGGTACGGGCGCGAGCGCTACATCTACGCCTTCCTCGTGTCCATCGTGCTCTTCACCGTCGGTGGCATGTTCGCCATCTACGAGGGCATCGAGAAGATCAACCACCCGCACGCGATCGAGGCCTGGTACTGGCCCGTCGGCGTCCTCGTCTTCGCGATCATCGCGGAGTCGTTCTCCTTCCGCACCGCGATCAAGGAGTCGAACGAGGTCCGCGGCAAGCAGACCTGGAGCCAGTTCATCAAGCGGGCCAAGGCGCCCGAACTGCCCGTCGTCCTGCTGGAGGACCTCGGCGCGCTCATCGGCCTGGTGCTGGCACTCGGCGGCGTCGGCATCGCCCTCGCCACGGGCAACGGCGTCTGGGACGGCATCGGCACCCTCTGCATCGGCATCCTGCTGATCGTCATCGCCATCGTGCTGGCCGCCGAGACCAAGTCGCTGCTGCTCGGTGAAGCCGCCGGTGTCGACGAGGTCGAGAAGATCAAGGCCGCCATCGTCGACGGCGACGTCGTCACCCGCATCATCCACATGCGCACCCTGCACCTCGGCCCCGAGGAACTGCTGGTCGCCGCGAAGATCGCCGTCGAGCACGACGACACCGCGACGGAGGTGGCCAAGGCCATCAACGCCGCCGAGGCCCGCATCCGCGAGGCCGTGCCGATCGCCCGCGTGATCTACTTGGAGCCGGACATCTTCGACCCGGCCGCCGCGACCACCGGCGGCAAGTGACCCGGAACGCACCGCACGCGCGTGAGGGCCCCCGCAGCCGACCGGCCGCGGGGGCCCTCACGCGCGTCCGGCCCCCGCCGGGTTACGACCGGGCGTCCGAGCGCTCCCCGGAGGCCGCGGGCGGGGCGGCCGGCTCCGGGACCACCACCATGTCGGTCGGGGCCGGTGCGGCCACCCGGACCGGAACCACCACGTGCCGCGTGGCCCGCCCCCGCATCCGCCGCGCCACGACGGCCGCCGCGACGGCGAACAGGACCAACAGGCCGCCCGCCACCCGGCCCCACCCGATCAGCAGCGCCCCCGGGTACGCCACGACCCGGGAGACGACCTGGTCCTCCGGCACCGGACCGTTGTTCGCGAACTGAGAGCCGTCCGAGTTCAGCCGGTTGTCGGCCATCAGGAAGACGTGCCCCTTCGGCACCGTCACGTCGAACGCCACCGTGGACGGGTTCTGCCACGGCTCCAGGTACGGCTCGTCCAACGGCTTCCCGTTCAGCACCAGCCGGTACTCGGTGACCTTGCCGCCCGTCCGGTACTGGACGCGGTCCCCTCCGAGCGCCACCACCCGGTTCATCTGCGTCCCGCGCGTGGACCACGGCACGGACGCGAGCACGACGTCACCCCGCCGCAGCGTCCCCGCGGCGACCGGCTCCAGGCGGATGCCGTCCCCGTCGGTCCAGCTCGGCGTCATGGTCCAGCCGACGTGCCTGCTCTCCGTGTACCGCGCGGGCGGAGCCACGGCGTTCGTCACCGTCACCCCCACGAGGACGAGCGTCCCGAGCACGAGCAGGACGATCGCCGCGATCCCGACCCCGCGTCCGCGTACAGGTTTGTGTTCCATTGCGCCCCCTCCGATGACCGGATCGCATCGTAGGTCGACGGGGGCCGGGGGGGGGGGGGGGGGGGGGGGGGGGGGGGGGGGGGGGGGGGGGGGGGGGGGGGGGGGGGGGGGGGGGGGGGGGGGGGGGGGGGGGGGGGGGG